>JAQSYI010000050.1 GCA_029256185.1 Paenibacillaceae bacterium | reverse complement strand
CGAGAATTTCATATGATGAAATTCCAACTCAAAACTTAGTCCACGCTTACGAAGCCAGTTTTTCGAGAATTTCATATGATGAAATTCCAACTCAAAACTCTCAGGAGGTATTCCTATGAAAATGAAGCAATGGTCTCTCGGTGTCTGCTCGGTTATGGTAGCCGCAAGTGTCCTGGCCGGTTGTGGCAGCGATTCGGAGGAGGGCGGCGCAGCCCCGGAGCAAAGCGCAGGCGCAAGCAATGAGCCGTTTGCAGTAACGATGGCCCTGAACCAGGCGGGAGATATTCCGGCCAAAGGCAATGCGGTGGAGCAGGCTATCATGCAGCATACCAACACGAAGCTGGATATCCAATGGATTCCCCAGTCCACCTATGATGAGAAGGTCAGCGTCATGATCGCCTCGAATGAAATGCCCAAGATCATGAAGGTGAACTATGTGCCGCTGATCATCAGCTCCATCGAATCCGGCATGTTTTGGGAAGTAGGGCCTTATCTCAAGGATTATCCCAATCTTGCGGCGCAGAACGAACAACACTTCAACAACATCTCCGTTGACGGCAAAATATACGGTGTTCCCCTGTTCCGGGATATCGGCCGGGCCGCCTACAATTACCGCAAGGACTGGATGGACCAGCTGGGACTGAAGCTGCCGGTTACGCTGGATGACTGGTACAATGTGCAGAAGGCCATGGTGACTCAGGACCCGGATAAGAACGGCAAGCAGGATTCCTATGGTGTTGTGCTGGAGAAGCAATATAATAGCGGCCATTCCGCCTTGCTCACCCGGATTGCCGTCAGCATCGGCGGAGTGAACCGTTGGGGATTGGTGAACGGCAAGATTACTCCCGAGATTATGACCCAGGAGTATACCGATGTGCTGAAGCTGTTCCGCCGCATGTACGCCGAGAAGCTGATTAACCAGGACTTTGCCGTATTGGACAGCTCGGAGATGGGTAAATTCTTCGACACAGGCAAAGCCGGCATTGCCAACTCTGTTGCAGCAGGCGTGAAGAGCCAGCAGGACCGGCTGCTGCCCAATGTCCCGGACGGGGTAGTGGACAACTCTGCCTTCACAGGCCCCAATGGCATCCGGATCGCCGGTGAACCGGGCCATAACGGCTTCCTGGCGCTTCCCAAGGCTTCTGTGAAGACCGAAGCGGAAGTGAAGCAGTTGCTTAAATTCCTGGACGGCTTGATGGATGAGCCCATTGCCACCCTCCTGATGCGCGGAGTCGAGAATGTCCATTACACCAATACCGCCGACGGCAAAACCGAGTTCAAGGACTTTACCGCCTTCCAACGGGAAGTCAAGCCGTACCGCGACAACCTGCTGAATGTGGAAGGCTACAATGTAAAGACGCTTAAGGACACTCCGCTGGGTGAAAAAGGAACCAAAATGGCGTCCGAGAATGCCCAATACGCCATCCCCAACGTAGCCCTTACCCTAACTTCCGCCACTTCCCGGGAACGGGGCTCGGAGCTGGATCTGCTGGTCAATGACGCCATGACCAAGTACATCATGGGTGTAATCGATGATGCAGGCTGGCAGAAGGAAGTAGATAACTGGCTGAAGACTGGCGGCCAGAAGGTGATCGAGGAGTACCAAGCCTCTTATGACAAGCTGAAAAAATAAGGGAGGCTGACAAGTGGAGCATCTCCTGAAGCATCCTGCAGCACAATGGGCCGGCTCCTACATGGAGCGTTACTATCAATCGGAAAGCCGGCCCGGCTTTTCCTACAGCTGGAATTATGAGAACGGCATCTTCTTGTACGCCCTGTACCGCATCTTCCGGGAAACCGGAGACCCGGCTTGGCTGGACTGTATCCGCAAGCAGGTGGATCAGCTGGTGGAAGAAGACGGCAGCATCCGCACCTACGTGCTGGAAGATTACAATCTGGACCAGATTCAGATGGGCCGGGTGCTGTTTCCCCTGTACGACGCGACCGGGCTTGAGAAGTATAAGCTGGCGATTGAGAGATTGGCCCGGCAGCTCAAGGGCCAGCCCAGGACGGAGGACGGAAGCTTTTGGCATAAGAAGGTGTATCCGTTCCAGGTGTGGCTGGATGGCCTGTATATGGCCATGCCCTTCCGCTGCGACTATGCAGTGTGGTCGGGACAAAGCGGTATTTTCGACGATGTATGCTTCCAGTTGCTCCAGATTGAGAAGTGCGCCCGGGACAAGGCAAGCGGCCTGCTGTACCACGGCTGGGATGAGTCGCGGGAGGAACGCTGGTCCTCCCCGGCAAGCGGCTGCTCGCCCAACTTCTGGAGCAGATCCATGGGCTGGTATCTGATGGCCTTGGTGGATGTGCTGGAGATTCTCCCGGAGGATCATGCAAGCAGAGGGCAATTGATCGGGATCATGCACCGGCTTGTGCTGTCCCTGGCACGGTATCAGGATCAAGCAACGGGGCTATGGTATCAAGTGACGGACCGTGGCCGTGAACCGGGCAATTATTTGGAGGCCTCCGGAACTGCCATGTTCGTCTATGCCATCGCCAAGGGAGTGCGGATGAAGTATCTGTCCTCCTCCTGTGCAGAGATTGCCGCTGCCGGATTTACCGGACTGTTGGATCACGCGGCGCATTATGATGATGAAGCGGTCTTTCACTTGGGCAGGATCAACCGGGTGGCCGGTCTTGGCGGGACACCGTACCGGGACGGTTCCTACGAATATTACACCGGGGAGCCGGTTGTGGAGGATGATCCCAAGGGAGTAGCCCCGTTGCTGCTGGCTGCTCTTGAGCCCGGGCTATCGTGAATGGTATGAAAGCAGGTGCGCAACGCATGAGAAACGATGAGGTTCAAATCCGCGATCCTTTTGTGGTCCCGGTGCCCGGTGAAGGGCGGTATTATCTCTTTGGCAGCACCGACAAGAATATCTGGGGCAAGGGTACGGGCTTCGACGTGTACGTGGGAAGCGATCTGGAGCAATGGCAGGGGCCGTATACTGTATTCCGCCCTCCCGGAGATTTCTTCTCCGATGAGAACTTCTGGGCTCCCGAGGTTCATGAATACCGGGGACGGTACTATATGTTCGCCACCTTTCGCCGCAGGGACAACAAGCTGTTGGGGACGGCCGTTCTGGTCTCCGACAGCCTCCGCGGACCCTTCCTGCCCCACAGTGACGGACCTGTCACTCCGGAGGAGTGGCCGTGTCTGGACGGCACGCTGTACGTAGATGCAGGCGGTGTTCCGTGGATGGTATTCTGCCACGAGTGGACGCAGGTGTTGGACGGGGAGATATGCGCCGTGCGTCTGACAGAGGATCTGAAGCAGGCGGCAGGAGAGCCGCAGCTGCTGTTCCGGGCGTCCGAAGCACCCTGGACTACCCGGTTGGATTCCAAATCGTCGGCTGCGGGGGACGTCTACGTAACAGACGGCGCCTTCCTGCACCGGACCCGTGACGGCCAGCTGCTCATGCTGTGGGCCAGCTTCGTGGACAACCGCTATGCGCTGGGGGTGGCCCGTTCCACCGGAGGGGATATAAGCGGTCCCTGGGTACATGACGAGAAAGCCCTGTTTCAACAGGATGGCGGGCATGGCATGCTCTTCCGCCGGTTGGACAACGGGCAATTGATGCTTACCATCCATGCGCCCAATAAAACGCCTCATGAACGGCCCGTTTTCCTTCATGTGGAGGAGGCCGGGGGCAGTCTGAGAATGGCAGGAGAATAACCGGCCGGCTTACCCGTAAAAAACAATCCCCCAAAAGTGACGGGATGCTTCGAAGCAAAATCCGGGTACTTTTGGGGGAGCCCCCGAATGAAAATGCGGCACAGCCTCCATTTATGTATAAAAAGAGAAGGACCTCATCTCCCCTTTAACGGTGGAGCTTGAGGTCCTTTATGATTGAGTTGCAAGCGCATTGCATTCCGGGGGCTTCGGGAAGAGCGTTATTTCAGCAAAGACACAATCAGGTCCGCAATGCCTGTATAAGTGGTAACAATAGAGCTGTTTATGGTCAGGATGTCGGTGATCTTCTCCGTTTGGGTCAGCTTGACCAGACTTTCCTTGTAGTAACGGGGATCGACTACCACAATTTCCTCAAAGTGGGGCAGCAGGAACGGAATCAACGCATTGCCGTAAGAGTCCTTGATTACAAGCAGCCGCTTGCCGCTGCTGTTCTTCGTCTTGATGATGTCAAGAGGATAGTCCCCGCCCATGAATACGGCGTAGCCGCTTCTTCCGTCCGCAGGCAGCTCCAGTTCCACCAAGTCCCGCTCCACCGGAGTTGAATCGTTCCAGTAAACCTGGTTCTCGTAAGCCACGAGCGGCTTGTAGACCGTGATGGTATCCGGATTTTTCTTCAACGCGTTGTTCAATGTGGCCCCGTAGGCAGAGCCGAGGAAGGATTCGATCCGGACACTCTCGTATTTGTTGAGGGTTACCGGCTCCAGTCCCATGGTTTCCATAAGCGCCTGGTAGGCATAATAGGCGCCCAGAGAGGTCCAGTGGTGATCCGTCCGGTAGAAAATATACTCCGTCTTGTGCTGGTTCAGCTTGTTATATACGGGCACCGGCTTGATATGCCCGTTATAGCGTTCGGCTACATAGTCGAACGCTTCTTTCTGGGAGCTGGACATTTCCTTATACTTGTCGGCGTTAAGGAATTCCACAGATGAGGGCGCCAGCATGCTGTAGACATGGATTCTGGAGTCTACTGCGGCTTGAAGCCGGTTAATCGCATCGGCGTAGACCGCGGCGGACTCGGGATAGAACTGGTATAACGACATAGCCTGGTCCTTCACAATCAGATAAGTCTCCGAAGCCGTCTGCTGCACATCCACCTTCGTCTCGTTCCCGTCTGCAGAAGCAGCGTTAGGGTCGACCGCAGCGCCATCCGGCGTATTGCCGCCCAGATTCTGGCTCATATTATTGCCGCCGCTGCGCTCCACCAGTGTGACCTCATTGCCGACAGCACCTTTAAGTCCCTTCAGCCAGCCGCCCGCCTCCAGGAAGGAAGTACGGAACACGAAGTTGTCGGAGAAATATTTATCGAAGTCCTTGGTGAATGTATTCTCCACAATGGACTGCAGGGTGAAGTCCGGCATCTGCTGAATGGCCCTCTGCTCCAGCGCGGATACCTTCTGATCCCCGTGAAACAACAGATTCAGTCCAAAGAACAGAAAGACGGGCCCGAGGAAAAGCACAATATTCAATAGTGGTTTCTTCATAGTCATACCTTTCTTCTTTTAGTGAGAGTTCAAAAAGTCCCGTTTTAGGACCGAGAAGGTTGCGTGAAGGGGAAGCAGCCTATGCTTACGAAGCAAGTTTTTGCTAAAGCAAAAACTTTAAGGAGGAGCGGAGTGTAGGCAAAACCTACATGAGCACCGGACTTCGAGCCTGAACGCAAGATTCGATGTGAATTCTGCTTCTTGATCAGCTTCGTCATCAAAGGGGGCTTTTTGAACAACCTTTTTTAGAATCTGAAATATAAGAAGGGATTGTAGGTGCTGCCAATCAGCAAGCTGGTGGCTACGCTGAGAATAACCACGTTATAGACCGGGTGCATCCAGGACACCGCGCTGCCCAAAGCGGGTCTGCTGCGCTTCTTGAATATGCCGAACAAGGAAGCAAAAAACGGTGTGGAAGCCACAATCGCGATTAAGAATAATACCATGTTTTCTCTGAAATAGATGGTAAGCTCCGGTGTATAAAGCGGCTTGCCGGAGAGGCCCAGCATAGTTTTGAAGGTGGACAGCGCCTGATGAAGATCGGGAAAATAGAACCAGACCCATCCGAACAGCATAGCCAATGTCAGATACAGATGAGAGACCAGCCGGGGGAGCTTGTCCAGCAGGTTTTGCAGGAAATAACGCTCCACCATGATCAGGAAGCCGAAATACAATCCCCAGATCACAAAGTTCCAGCTGGCGCCATGCCAGAAGCCTGTCAGGAACCAGACAACAAACAGATTGCGGGTATAGTGCTTGCGGTTGCCCCCCAAGGGAATATACACATAATCCCGGAAGAAGCCGCCTAAGGACATATTCCAGCGGCGCCAAAATTCGCCCGCCGACCGGGATATGTAAGGATAATTGAAGTTCTCCTTGAGTGTAAAGCCGAACATCAGGCCGAGGCCGATGGCCATATCGGAATACCCGGAGAAGTCGAAATAGATTTGCAGCGCGTACAGACAGATGCCGAACCAGGCTCCCAGGAAGGAGTCCACTCCCCCGGCTTCCCCCAGAATAAGCGGCACGGACTCTCCGAGAAGGTTGGCGATGATCACCTTCTTGCCCAGGCCGATAATGAAGCGGTTGATGCCCTGGCTGAAGCCCTCCGCCGTAATGCGGCGGTCCTTGATCTGCTGCTCAATATCCGTGAAGCGGATGATAGGACCGGCAATCAGGTGGGGAAAGAAGGAGACATACAGGAACATTTGCATGGGCGACCGGGGGGCCTTGATGGCGCCTTTATAAGTATCGGTCAGATAGCAGATGATCTCGAAGGTAAAGAAGGATATCCCGATGGGCAGCCCCACCTGGGGAATGGGAAAATGCAGCCCCGTCAGAAAGTTCAGATTCTCAACCAAAAACGGAGAATACTTGAAGAATCCCAGCAGCCCGATGTTCAGACAGATGGACAGAATGAAGATCCGTTTGGCCGTGGGAGTGCCCCGGTACTTTTCGATGGCTAATGCAAACAGATAACCGGCAAAGGAAGCGCAGAGCAGCAGAATAATCCAGACCGGCTCCCCCCAGGCGTAGAAAGCGAAAGAGAAGAGGATCAGGACCCAATTTCTATAGGTTTGGTGTTTGATGACGAAATAGATAATCAACAGAGACGGAAAAAAAAGGTACAAAAAGAGTATGCTTGAGAATACCAAGTCAGGGCCCTCCTAGGAAAATCATGCATGCGGCTGGATAAACACAATCTATCATACCACAGATTATGTCGGATGCTTGCGAACATTGATTGAACAAGGGTGGAGAATCTTGGTTATATTTCAATCCGAAGTGCAACAAATGCCAAACGGCGGGCGTATATGTTAGGGATGGAATTGCATATTAAGATCAACAAGGAGAGAGAGAGTCATGCGGATGAAGAGAATGGCAACGAGAGCGCTGCTGGTGATGATGGCTTTAGTGATTGCAGCTGGATACGGAGCTTCCGGAAGTGCCCGGGCGGTATCCACAGCCTCTTATTATGTATTGCTGTACATTGACCAGAAGCAGGCCGTTGTCGGCAATGAAGAGGTGGAGCTGGCTGTGGCTCCAACGATTATCGACGGGAGTACTTATGTCCCAGCCCGATTCCTGGGAGAGACGCTGGGCTTTCCGGTGGACTGGAGCGAGGAGACCAGGAGCATAACGCTTGCTCCGCAGAATCACCGGATTGTGATGAATGTGGATCAGTTGACGATTCAGCAGGATGACGCCATAGTTCCCTTCGACTCGGTAGCTGCCATCATAGATGGGAGCTTAGTGGTGAAGCTCACCTGGCTCGCCGATATGACGGGCACTTCCTACGCATATAATGAAGAGTTGAACCGGGTGGAGATGCTGGTATTGAAGACACCCGACGGGATTTATATCACCGACCAGCAGAACTCCAAGCCTGTAGCCAAATTTGCCACTTCGAAGAAGGTTTACCGTCCGGGCGAGCCTGTCAAGTATATTGACTTAAGCTATGATCCCGATGCGGAAGGCTTGGTGGAATTCAAGTGGACCGGGAACAAGGAAGCCTTCTTCCGCGCCGGCAAATACCCGGTGAAGCTGCAAGTAACGGACGGCCATGGCAATCAGAGCAGCGTCTTCACTGAATATGTGACGGTGGCGGGCACGCCTTATCTGTCTGAGTTTGAATTCCCTATCTACAACAAGCCAGTCGGCAGCTTCATCAAAACCGGGGGCTGGAGCGGATATTATACCCATTTTGACAGCATCCCGCAGTTGGACAAGACGGCCACCTACGACAAGGAACGCACCTTGCTTGTAAGCGACTGCCCGGAGGAGATCCGGGAACCGGGCATTCTGTATCAGGATATGGTCAATGGCAAGTCCCGGCTGTACGCCCATCATATCAACATGTCCGGCCAAAGTGTAACCTTCATGGTTTATGCCACCAATCCCTCGACTCAGCCGGTTACGATCACCACCACCAATGAGGGGGAGGTATGGCCTTCCATCTACGCCAATCTCATCGGCAGCGAGGCAACTGTCGACTTCCTGGTGAAGAAGGATATGAAGAAGGAGATGGTGATTCCGCCCGGCAAAACCTATACTTACGTGCAGATGCCTACCTTCCTGCCCGGTCAGGGAGCCAATGTCATCTATGACGTGGAGACGGACGGACCGATCCGCTTCACATTTGCCGCCCAGTTGACTAATGCCATGGTTCCTCCGTCCAAGCTTAAGCCCATCATGTCTACGGACTTTATCCGCGGAACCTTCCCTTCCGCCGACGTCTCCTGGAATGCGGACCTGGGGCGCAGTCTGGAGAAGCCGGTCAAGCTGTCCATCGGCAACGTAGCGAGTGATACTTTCCTTACAGGCATCGATGCGCTCACCAAGCAGCCCAGTGAGAACTTCGGCAATTGGGGCGTCGTATACGACATCCATCTGAAGAACCCACCCAAGATGGCGATAATGTTCATGGCGAAGGGCGGATATTTCAAGGGCCCGGTTAAGGTGAACGAAGAGATCGTGCTGGTGCCTCAATCCGGCGTCCTGACCGCCTTTGATGGAGTGATCCTGCTGGGCCGGACCACCGGCAAGGAAGCCAGTTTGGATCTGGAATTCTCTCCTCCCGGCGGTTCCAATCTGCCGGTGGACATCATCCTCTATCCATTACAGGATTTGGAATAGGATCATAAACAAGAACACCTCATGGATACCGGCGGCTGATTACTGCCGGTTTCATGAGGTTTTTTTGCCGGGCTGTGGCACCGGGACTTGCGGACCCGGATTCTCGGACTGCCAGTCCGCCGAAACTGCCAGACCACCGGGCTCCCCGACCATCGAACTCCATACAAGCTTAAATTGGCAACATCATCATATTTAACGGAAAAAATTTCCGCTAATGTTGCCAATTCCCCTTTTTTGTCGGAATTAACGGAAAAAATTTCCGTTAAAGTACGGGAATATGGATTTTTAGGCCCTAATACGAGATATTTGACCCATTAACGGAAATTTTTTCCGTTAAAAGAGCAGAAAACGGCCTAATAGCTGAAATAGCGGAAATTTTTTCCGCTATCCTAAAGCAAATTTTACTGTTTTTTTTGCTGCTCCTGTGTTCTGTTAGCTGTATCTAATTCGGTGGCTCTCCACAGTCCCCGAGGAGTTGAATTCCAGGACCAACAGAGTGTCTTTCACACCCAACCCCGCCCTGCCCAGATAATATACATACTGGAGAGTCGGCTCCTCTACCTTCTGTTCAGGCTTCCCCAGCAGATTTGTGACTTCTTCCTCTGTCATCCCTTTGAACTTATGGTCGCGTAACAAGCTATTGTACATGTCGTTTCTTTCCTCACGGTTATTCACCCAGTCCTCTGAGCTGAACGTGCGTTGGCATGAGCAGAGAATGAATAAGAGCGATAGCCAGAGCAATGCTTTTTTCACGGTTCCTTATACTCCCTTCGCCTCTGCCTTGGTCTTCATCCACTTCTGTTACTTGGACCAGATTGATTCTGAGGCAGCCCCATCCTAGTCGTACCGCGCCTCCCGCACCCACCAGGTCACCCTAGTCGTAGCCTCCTCCCGCACCCACCAGGTCACCCTAGTCGTAGCCTCCTCCCGCACCCACCAGGTCACCCTAGTCGTAGCTCCTGCCACACCCACCAGGTCACCCTAACCTTGTAGCGCGCCTCCCGCTCCGTCAGGCTGGCCCAAGGTCATGCAGCAGTTCCCGTACCACCTCATCCAATTGGTCCTCTCCGAATACCTTGATCCCGTGTTTGCGCAGCAGGGCTGCTGTCCAGCCTTCGCCGGGAATTTTGCGGCCGGTGAAGGTGCCGTCATAGATCATCAGACTGCCGCAGGAGGGGCTGCTCTGCTTAAGAATCGCCAACTCTGCGCCATGCTCCAGCGCCAATGCCAACGCTGCCTGCGCCCCCAACTCGAAAGCTGCGGTTACATCGGTCTGCTCCTCCGTCACCACCCGGCCTTCTCTAATCTGGGCGGGAGGACGGGGTGTGGGCAGACCGCCGGCCACCTCCGGACATATATGGATGAGACGCCCCTCTTCATTCCAGCGCAGCAAGTGCGGATCAAGAGCGGGGATCACTTTATTGTCATAACGGACACGGTGGCCCAAGAGACAGGAGCTTACGATGATTTTCTTCATGCACATGCGCCTCCTTCCTCTTCATTATACATAGTCGGTCCAGGACTGGTAAAGTTTCACTATCTCTTCTACATAGTCGGTCCAGGACTGGTAAAGTTTCACTATCTCTTCTACATAGCCGGTCCAGGGCTGGTAAAGTTTCACTCTCCCTTCGCCTCCGCCGCCCAGGATGTGGACAAGCAGATCTGGCAAGGCACTTTTGTGCAGGCGTACCGGGGGTACGTCAAGCGAAAGTAACGCAGCCAGGGGCGAAAAGGCGGTGAAAGATGCCCTCAAGCGAGTTTTCAGACACGCCCTAGCAGGGGGCACAGGAATGGCATATCCCATCGAGCAGAAATTTGTGGTGGCAGTCGCTTCAAGCGCATTGTTTAACCTGGAGGAGTCCGACCGGGTGTTCCGGGAAAAGGGGGAGGAGGAATACCGGCGTTATCAGCGGGAGCATGAACGGGAGACTCTGGAGCAGGGAGTGGCCTTCCCTCTGATTAAGCGCCTGTTATCCATCAACGGGGAGGATAAAGACGATCAGCCTGTGGAAGTGGTGGTCCTGTCCCGCAATGATCCGGACACCGGATTACGAATGTTCAAGTCCATCGAATACTACGGATTGCCCATTACCCGGGCCGCTTTTGTGGCTGGCTCCAATCCGTTCCGCTATATGGAAGCCTTCAATGCATCCCTGTTCTTGTCGGCTAACCTTGAAGATGTCAATGCGGCCCTGGACATGGGCTTCCCCGCCGGCCGGGTGTTCCCCACCCGCTTCATCGATGACGAAGACGGGCAGGAACTGCGGATAGCCTTTGACTTTGACGGCATTATTGCGGACGATTCGGCCGAGTCGGTGTTCCAGCAGCTGGGCATGAAGGGTTTTCACGACAATGAGCGGCAAAAGGCGGAGGAACGGCTGCCCGAGGGACCGCTCTACAAATTTTTCAGCGGAGTGGCCCGTCTGCAGCGGCGGGAATGGGAGAAGAAGAAGGATAATCCCGGTTACCAGCCGCGGATCAAACTGGCGATTGTGACGGCCCGGAATGCCCCGGCCCATGAGCGGGTGGTGCTTTCCTTGCGCAATGAGGACATTCGGATGGATGAAGCCTTCTTTCTGGGCGGGATCGATAAGGGGCGGATCATGAAGGTATTCCGCCCTCATATTTTCTTTGACGATCAGCTTAGTCATATTGAGGGAGTAGCCAGCTTCTTTCCCTCGGTGCATGTGCCGTTCGGGATCACCAACAAGAAGCAGTGAGCAAGGGATGCCGGACAGGCGGCTTCAGCAAATACCGGCTTGGACGGGCGCAACCGCGCTGTGTTGCTTCTCTCCGGCATCTCAGAGCAGCGGCGCAGGCATGTGCACCATCGCCAGGACAGCCAAGCTGAGGGCGAGGCTCGCCAGGATGTTTCTGGTGGCGACCAGGAGAATGCAGTAAAAGATAGCCGCGGCGGGCAATCCGGCATATACCGCCGGTTCAACAACCGGAACGGGTCCCAGCATCCCCTCTCTGTGCAGCGGCAGAAGGAGGGCAAACAGCAAGGAATAGATTCCGAGCGGCAGCACGCCCAAGCCTCGTTCCATCTGCGGCGTCAGGACAACGAACGGCAGCCTGCCCCATAACCTGCGTCTATGCCGCACTGCCGCCAGTGCCCCAGCCATAAGCAAAATAGTGATAGTGGCGTTCATAACTTGCACGCTCCTCTGCTTCAGAGTAAATAGCTCTTGTATTTTTATGTATCTTATCAGATAATGGACCCATCATAAAAACGGAATGTTTCGATTTTATCTATCGGAATTTTCGATGAAGATATATTTGAAAAGGGGAATGAGGATGGAACTGCGGCATCTGTTTACGTTCATCGCTGTGGTGGAGTCCGGCAGCTTTACCAAGGCGGCCGGCCATCTGGGCTATGCCCAATCCAGCATTACGGCGCAGATTCAGTCCCTGGAAGCAGAACTGGAAACCCCGTTGTTTGACCGGTTGGGCAAGAAAATCGTATTGACCTCCGCAGGGCAGCGGTTCTTGCCTTATGCCCAGGAAATCACCAAACTCCACGCCCAGGCCAAGGATGCCATCCGCTATAACGCGGAGATTGCGGGAACCATCGTTATCGGCGCTCCCGAATCTCTCGCCGCGTTTCGGCTGCCGCAGATCATCCGCGAATACAAGAGTCTGTATCCCCAGGTGCATATTATCCTGAAGCCCGGCCAGTGCTGGGAAATGCCGGATCGTCTGCGCACAGGGGAGCAGGATCTGGCTTTTATGCTGGAGGTGGGCAATGAGAACGAAGAGAAGGATATGCACAAGGAGACCTTGGTAGAAGAGCGCATGGCCTTAATTGCCCCCAAGGGCCATCCTCTTGCAGACAAAGGCCCCGTCGATCCTTGCTTGCTTAAAGATGAGGTCATCCTGCAAACCGAGCCCGGCTGCACCTATCAGCGGCTGTTCGAGCACAGTCTCAATAACAACGGGGTGTATCCCAGCCAACGTCTGGAGTTCTGGAGTATTGAGGCGATCAAGAATTGTGTTATGTCAGGACTGGGCTTGTCGTTCCTGCCCCTGATCACCGTACGCAGCGAGATCGAACAGGGGGAGCTGGTGCAGCTGGATTGGGATGATGTGCCGCAGCGGCTGGTGACCCAGATGGCTTATCACCGGAAGAAAGCCCTCTCCCCGGCCTTGCAGGAGCTGATTCGCCTGGCGCGGGAGCATGCCGCCAAGTGGCAGTTGGAATATTCATCCTCTCTTATCTCGTAGATGACGAATAAATGTCACATATGCTAACATAGACTGAAAAATTTCATTGTCTTTTTCCCGTTAAACTGATAAAATCTCATCATAAAAACAATGGTCAAATGAAAGAAAACGGGAGGAATACTAGAATGAAGAAAGTATCCATGTTAGCTTTGACGATGATTATGGCAGTATCTCTGTCAGCATGCGGAGAGAAAAAAGAAGAAGCAACCAACGGGGCGGCTGCCCAGAAGAAAATTATGTTCGCCACGGACGCATCCTATGCTCCAATGGAGAGTATGGATAAAGACAAGATTGTGGGCTTTGACATTGATTTCCTTGCCGAGGTCATGAAGGAAGCCAAGCTGGAATACGAAGTGAAGAATATCGGCTGGGACACCATGCTGGAGAGTGTCAAGCAAGGTACTGAATATCAGGCGGGGATTTCCTCCATTTCCATTACCGACGAGCGCAAGGGCACTTATGATTTTTCCATTCCTTACTTTGAATCCACCAATATGATTCTGGTCAAGGAAGGCAGCACCATTAAGAACGCGCTGGATCTGAAGGACAAGAAAGTGGCTGTGCAGGGCGCTACCACCGCTGATGACCTGATGATGGGGATTATGGGCAGCACCAACAGCAACCTGAAGAAATTCGACAGCAATGTCCTGGCCTTCATGGAACTGGAGAAGGGCGGGGTCGACGCAGCCGTAGCGGATATTGCAATTGTGAACGAATACGCGAAGAACAATCCTAACAAGAAGTTCGTAACCATCCCCGACAATGCCAACTTCGGCGCTGAATTCTACGGCATTGCCTATCCTAAAGGCAGCGATCTGAAGGCGAAGCTTGATCCGGCCATCAAGGCTGTGCTGGAGAACGGGACCTATGCCAAGGTATATGAGAAGTGGTTCGGCGCGAAACCGAATGTTGATGTTATTCTGAAGGCCAAGTAATACCCGGACCCATGTGCAACAATCTGGCTTGCACATGGGTCTGTTCTGTGGAATAACTCCCCGGTGCACCTCATTTCTAAAGCGTCTTCAACCTCCGGAAGGGAAGAGTGGGATGGATTTTCGATTTGATATTATTTATGAATACGGTTCTTTGCTTTTCAAAGGCACCATGTACACCATCGGGATTTCACTGGTTTCGATTTTGCTCGGCGCAATATTCGGACTGGCCATTGCATTTTGCAAAATGGCGAAGCGCTGGTTCATATCCTGGCCGGCTCAGGCCTATATCAATTTTTTTCGGGGAACTCCCCTGTACGTACAGGTTCTCATTGTACATTTTGGCGTAGTACCAGCCATCTATGGCAGCACCAATGCCTGGATTGCCGCCATTGTGGCCTTATCTCTGAACTCAGCGGCCTATTGCGCCGAAATATACCGGGCAGGCATTCAATCGGTTGACAAGGGACAGACGGAGGCAGCCTTCTCTCTGGGTATGAACTATTCCGAAACCATGCGCCACGTTATTCTGCCCCAGGCGATCAAGCGGATGATTCCCGCCTTCGGAAACGAGTTTATCGTATTGGTGAAGGATTCCTCCCTGGTGGCTATCATCGCCGCGCAGGAAGTCATGTATTGGGCCAACGCCATGCGCGGCCAGTACCTGCGGGTCTGGGAGCCTTATCTGACCGTGGCGGTTATTTACTTCATACTGACTTACAGCTTGAACAAGCTGCTTCTCTATATTGAAAGGAAGGTGTAACGGATATGGGTGAGGCCATTATCCAGGTCCGTCAGTTGTCCAAGTCCTTCGGGTCCAACAAGGTGCTGGAGGACATTAATGTCAACATTAAAACGCAGGAGGTCGTCGTGGTGATCGGTCCTTCGGGATCGGGCAAATCCACCTTTCTGCGCTGCCTGAATTTATTGGAGCAGCCAAATGGAGGAGAAATCCGCATTGAGGGCGCCTCCCTGATGGACAAGAACACCAAGATTACGGAGATCCGCCAGGAGGTAGGGATGGTCTTCCAGCAGTTCAATCTGTTCCCGCATATGACGGTTCTGAAGAATATTATGCTGGCCCCCATCCGCATCCGCAAGTGGACGGAAGAACGGGCCAGAGCCAAGGCAATGGAGCTGCTGGTAAAGGTGGGGCTTGCGGATAAGGCAGATGCTTATCCCGCCTCCTTGTCAGGTGGTCAGTCCCAGCGTGTCGCCATAGCCCGGGCGCTTGCCATGGAGCCCAAGGTGATGCTGTTCGACGAACCCACCTCCGCGCTTGATCCGGAGATGGTGGGAGAGGTGCTGGCCGTTATGAAGAATTTGGCCAAGGAAGGCATGACCATGGTGGTGGTTACCCATGAGATGGGCTTTGCCCGCGAGGTCGGTGACCGGGTGTTGTTCATGGAGCAGGGCAGAATCGTGGAGGAGGGCTCCCCCGGAGACATTTTCACCAGTCCCAGGCAGGAGCGTACCCAGGAGTTTTTATCCAAGGTATTATAATTGTGCAAGAGGCGATATAGGCCATTTATGCCCCGCAGGCAGCTGCGGGGCATTGCTTGTAAGAAGTTGTTAGGACAATGGGGGATGGGATAATGAAAAGCGGTTCAATCAAGAGCTTGTATCCTCACTTGGGATTTGCAGTGGTTTATCTGCTCTGGGGCATCAATATGAGCTCCATGAAAATAGGGGGGCAGGAGTGGAATCCGCTGATGTTCAACGGGCTTCGTTACGCCATGATCGCCCCAATATTATGGGTGTGGGTTATTCTGGCCTTCCGCAAAAGCGGAAGCAGCCTGCGGATGGCGAAGCGGGATTGGGGGTGGATTATGTTCCTGGGCATCCTGTCGTCAGTGGGGATGGAAGCCCTGCTTTCTTACGCGCTGCAATATTCCAATGCGGCCAACGGGGCCGTGCTGGGTAGAGGTTTCATGCCGGTGCTGACTGTGATCATTGCCCTGGCGATGAGACAAATTCGCCTGACTCCCAAGATAATGTTCGGTTTGCCTCTTGCCTTCATCAGCGTAATTATTATTGTGGCGGGTGGAGAGCAGGGTCTGCATTTCGGTCCCAATACCCTGCGGGGAGATGTGCTTCTGCTGCTCCGCAGCCTGTTCGGAGCGTTCTACCTGATCGGAATAAGCAGGCTGACCGCCAAATATTCCGTTCTGCTGTTGATTACATGGGAGATGACCGCCGGCGCCCTGTCCATGTTCCCTTATGTGCTGCTGAGAGGAAGCATGGCTTATTTTGCGGAAATCAGCCAATCGGGATGGATCAGCCTGCTGTATACCGCCTTGCTGGCCAGTCTGGTGGGATTTACCCTTCATAACTGGTGCCTGGCCCGGCTGGGGGCGTTCAAATCCTCCTTCTACGGGTACGCGCTGCCGGTGACTGCGGCCTTTGCCGGTTACTTCCTGCTTGACGAATCCGTCAGCCTGTTTCAGGTAATAGGAGGCGTTGGCGTATTGGCGGCTATGTACGTGGTGCAGAAGGATAAATCCCAGCAAGCGGTGCAGGACAACCCGCGGCAGTCGCGGAAGAGCGGGAGCATCAAGCCTGCGGTTCCCGGCTCCCGGACATGAGGCGGCTGCCTGACTACTTCACTGCAACCATAATCGCTCCCGCGGCGATAAGCACCACCCCCAGGGTGTTCAGCAGGGAAAGCTTCTCGCCCAGGAACATGAAGGCCAGCACAACGGCTATCACCACGCTAAGCTTGTCCACGGGGCCAACCTGTGAGACGCTTCCATGCTTCAAGGCGATGAAGTAGAATAACCAGGACAGAGCCCCCGCAACGCCGCTGAATGCAATGAAGGCAATGGCCTTCTTGTTGGCGAAGATGGCAGGAAGTTGGCTCAGCTTGCCCTCAAACAAGACCACCGCTACCAGAAAAGCCGCCATGATAACGGCACGCAAGGCGGTTGCGGTGTTGGCATCCACATTGGCCAGACCGATCTTGCCGAACAAGGCCACGAGGGCTGCCATCAACGCCGACAGCAGGGCGTATATCAGCCACACACTCATCTAAAAAACTCCTTTCTGACGAAATTTCTGCTCCGGCGCATCAACAGACCTGCAGACCTGTCATCTGCCGGGGTTTCCATATTTATAGAATTCCTGTCTATCATATTGCCAGGACGGGCAGGAAGCAAGACCTTTATCGCCTCCTAATATAGCCAAAGCCCCAAGCCCGGCTGGTAAGGTCCGGTCTTGAGGCTTTTTTTGCGGGTAGCAGCTGCTGCGAAACTTTTTACCCGGGCGTCCCGCGGCAAGGCTACAGCTGGTTCTTGCCCGAGCTGATCGTATATGCTTCGGCGACAGGCAGCACAAAGATCTTGCCATCCCCAAAAGCTCCCTTGTCTCCCGTCCGTGCCACGCGCATAACGATCTTGATTACGTCGTCCTTCTCGTCCTCGTTGACGACCATGAACAGCATCTTTTTCGACAACTGGTCATAATGGGTCTCACCGATCTGGATGCCCTTCTGCTTGCCCCGGCCAACAATGTCCATCTTACTGACGGAAGGAAAGCCTGCCTTCATCAGCTCGGCCAATACGGCGTCAGCCTTCTCTGGTCTAACAATCGCCTGGATCATAATCATCCCCATACCAAGTCACCCTTCCTCATCTGAGTATCTATAGTGAAAATCGCAACTGCCGTTCACCGGGACAAACTATGTATAGGCTAGTAAAGAGTAATGTCATGAATTATAACATCGAATTGAAAGCCGGACAATAAATGACGAATGAAAAAACGGCTGAGTTCCCAGAATATTCGTTTTTTATGTTATATTATATGACATAGATATAACATAAAAACGTTTGCAGTGCGTCGAATATATTAACCGGGGGTATTAATAATAAAAACATGACTATTTGTGCAAAAAATCCATGTCGATTTGGCGAAGATCATGTATAATGATCTCAAAATTTGCTCTTCGGAGAATAGAAGGGGCTGGGAAATTGGACAATCGCGCCATTATTCGGTTTGAGCATGTATCCAAGGAATATGACGACGAAGCCGTCGTTTTAAATGATGTAAGCTTTACCATTGAACGGGGCAAGTTCTATACGCTGCTGGGGCCGTCGGGCTGCGGCAAGACGACGATACTCAGGCTGATCGCCGGGTTCGCGGAACCATCCAAGGGAAATATCTATCTCAATGACAAAATCATCAACCGCGTGCCTGCCAATGAGCGGCAGGTCAATACTGTGTTTCAGGACTACGCGCTGTTTCCGCATCTGAATGTCTTTGAGAACGTGGCCTTCGGCCTGCGGATCAAAAAGCACAAAGCTTCGGTTATAGAAGCGAAGGTGAAGGAAGCGCTGAAGTTCGTCAATCTGGCCGGATACGAGAAACGGGAAATCCGCGAGATGTCCGGAGGCCAGCGCCAGCGGGTGGCGATTGCAAGGGCGATTGTCAATGAGCCGGAGGTGCTGCTCCTGGATGAACCGTTGTCCGCTCTGGACCTGAAGCTGCGTACGGAGATGCAATATGAGCTTCGGGAGCTGCAGCGCCGGCTGGGGATCACCTTCATCTTCGTTACCCACGACCAGGAGGAAGCGCTGGCGATGTCAGACGAAATCTTCGTGTTGAATGAGGGAACGATCCAACAAAGCGGGACCCCTACAGACATTTACGATGAACCGATCAACCGGTTCGTGGCTGACTTTATTGGAGAGTCCAACATTGTCCCGGGTGTGATGATTGAGGATTATCTGCTCGAGGTCAATGGAAGGCGGTTTCAGTGTGTGGATAAAGGCTTCGCGCCCAACGAGCCTGTGGAGATCGTGATCCGGCCGGAGGATCTGGAGATTACTTCGGTGGAACAAGGCAAGCTGAAGGTGCGGGTGGATACCCAGTTGTTCCGGGGCGTCCACTATGAGATTGTCTGTTATGACGGGGAAGGCCATGAGTGGCTGGTCCATTCCACCAAGAAAGCTTCTGTCGGCGAGCAGATCGGCCTGTTCTTTGAACCGGAGGCCATTCATGTCATGCGCTTCAACGAGACAGAGGAAGAGTTCGACAAACGTCTGGAAGCCTATGAAGAGGCCGTCCATGTCCACTGATACCCGCAGCCAGGCGGGCAACCGCAACTTGTATCTCGCCCCTTATCTGTTATGGATTGTGCTGTTCGTTATCATCCCGATCGTGCTGATCGGCTATTATTCTTTTCAGAATGTGGACGGCGGGTTCACGCTAGCCAACTACAAGAAGGCGTTTAACCCGGTTTATCTGATGATGGCCTTGAATTCTTTTTTCTACGCCTTCCTGATTACCCTGTTCTCACTGTTGGTGGCCTATCCCACGGCTTACCTGCTGACCCGCTCCAAGCATAAGCAACTGCTGCTGCTGCTGATTATTCTGCCGACGTGGATCAATCTGCTGTTGAAGGCGTATGCCTTCCTGGGCATATTCGGCAGCGCCGGGCCGGTCAATACCTTCCTGGAATGGCTGGGAATCGGAACCAGGCAGATACTGTTCACCGACTTCAGCTTTATCTTCGTGGCGGTCTACATCTTCATTCCGTTCATGATTCTGCCGATTTTCAATTCCTTGGAGGAACTCAATCCTACTCTGACTGATGCCGCCCGGGATCTGGGAGCTTCCGCCTGGACTACCTTCCGGCGGGTGGTATTTCCCCTTACGCTGTCAGGGGTTAAGTCCGGCTGTCAGGCGGTGTTCATTCCCGCCCTCTCCCTGTTTATGATCACCCGCCTGATTACCGGCAACCGGGTCATTACTCTGGGAACGGCCATTGAGCAGCATTTCCTCGTCACCCAGGATTGGGGTATGGGCTCGACCATCGCCGTATTCCTGGTCATTGTCATGGTGGCCATCATGTTTCTATCAGGCGACCGGAACAGGAGGAGCCGGACATGAAGAGCGGACGCGCTTTCGGAAGATTATATCTCACTATTGTACTCGTGATTTTATATGCGCCCATCTTTTACATGATGTACTATTCCTTCAACAGCGGAGGGCATATGCGGGAGTTCGAGGGCTTCACCCTGGAGTGGTACAAGGAGGTTTTCCAGGATACCCGGCTTATCATCATTGTAATCAATACGGTAGTGCTGGCTCTCTTGTCCTCGGCCATCGCCACGATTCTGGGCTTCAGCGGAGCGTTGGCAATCAGTTCCCTGAAGAAGAACAGAACCAAGAACGCGCTGCTGTCTCTTAATAATGTGTTGATCGTCAGCCCTGACGTCATCATCGGGGCCTCCTTCCTGGTGTTGTTCACACTGGTGGGAATCAAGCTGGGCTTCGTGTCCGTGCTGCTGTCCCATATTGCCTTCAGCATTCCCATCGCCGTGCTGATGATCCTGCCCAAGCTGCAGGAGATGAGTCCCACGCTGGTTGACGCCGCCCGGGACCTGGGGGCAAGCCGCCGCGACGTGCTGACCAAGGTTATTCTGCCTTATGCGAAGCAGGGGATATTCGCCGGCTTCTTCATGGCGCTGACTTATTCGCTGGATGACTTCGCCGTGACGTTCTTCGTGACCGGCAGCGGCTACAGCACCTTGTCCGTGGAAATTTATTCCCGGGCCAGACAAGGCATCTCCCTGTCGATCAATGCTCTGTCCACCATGATCTTCCTGTTCACCATCCTGATGGTGATCGGCTATTACTTTCTTAACCTCCGCAACAATCAGCGTGTCAGGTCCGTCCGGGCGGGGGTGTCGGAATGAAGCAGCTGAACCGGGCTTTCCTGGCCATATTCGCCGTCGCCTTCGCCCTGATGTATCTGGCTTCTTATCTGAATGCAAGCGAGGGCTACAGCGGCGACAATACGCTCACCGTCTATAACTGGGGGGATTATATCGATCCCGATCTTCTGGACAAGTTTGAGGAAGAGACGGGGATTACCGTGATCTACCAGACCTTCGATTCCAACGAGGCCATGCTCACCAAGATCGCCCAGGGAGGAACCACCTTCGATGTGGCCGTGCCCTCGGACTATGCCATTAACAAGATGATGGAAGAGAAGCTGCTGCTGCCTCTGGACAAGGCGAAGCTTCCCAATTTCCGGAACATTGACACCAAGTATCTGGACCTGCCCTTCGACCCGGGCAATGTCTATTCGGTCCCCTACTTCTGGGGAACGGTCGGCATCGTATATAACCCGGAGATGGTGGAGGGCTTGACCTTCGAGAGCTGGGAGGACCTGTGGGACCCGTCGCTGAAGAACAACATCTTCCTGCTGGACGGCGCCCGGGAAGTGATGGGGATGGGCTTGAACAGTCTGGGCTATTCCCTGAACGATACGGATGAGGACCATCTGCAGGAGGCCAAGCGCAAGTTAAATGAGCTGACGCCCAATGTGAAGGCGATTCTCGGCGATGAGATCAAGCTGCTCCTGGCCAACGAGGAAGCGGCAGTGGGGCTTGTCTGGTCCGGAGACGCTTCGGAGATCATGGATGAGAACGATAAGCTGGATTACGTGATTCCGCAGGAGGGCTCCAACATCTGGTCGGACAATATGGTGATCCCGAAGACGGCCCGCAATCTGGAGGGAGCGCACCAATTCATCAATTTCATGCTGGACCCCGAGAATGCGGCCACTAATACAGAATATGTAGGCTACTCCACGCCCAACAAGGAGGCGCTCCGCTTCCTGCCCGAGGACATTGCGGGAGATGAGCGCTTCTATCCGGGGGATGAGGTGCTGGAGAAGCTGGAGGTATACGAGAATCTGGGCAAAAGAAAGCTGGCCCACCTAAACGAGCTGTTCCTGGAATTCAAGATGCACCGGAAGCGGTAAAGGCGGTTTATGGCGAGGACGCCCCCATTCATAACGGATGGGGGTGTTTTCGTCGTTTCTTCAATAGAAGCTGTCCAAGGCTTATTGCCGCAACCCGGCATGAAAGCTGCTCCTTCACCAAAAGATCAGAAAGCTTGCATGGTACATTGAGCTATAACGATCCATCAATCCGCGGCCGGCATCTGAGAGACGGAACAACCCCGGTTGTCTCAACAGGAGGCGATTCCTCTGTCCCGTTGACCCCTTGTCATCCGGTAACCTTCTTTCCATTTCACCACCATGTCATGGGGTGCTCATCCGGTCATTAGATGCAAATTGTCAATCCGCAAAACTGCTGGCTATACTGAAGGGGCATTAAGCAATGCATCCGGCCGGTGCAACGGGCTTGATCCATAAGAACGGGGAGGTCAAACAATGAATATGAAATGGGCAAAGCTGGCAGCCGCTGCTGCCATCGCCGCTACGGCTGCCGCAGGTTGCAGTTCAGGGAATAAGACAACAGATAGCCCTTCCGCGGAGCCTTCCTCCGCAGCGTCTCCAGGCGCATTGGCATTATCGTACTGGACGGCGATGTCGGGGGATGCAGCCCGTTCGCTGAAGAGCTTCAGCGATTCCATGTTCTATCAGGAATTGGAGAAGAGAACGGGCGTGAAGGTGAGCTTCCAGCATCCGGCAACGGGCAGCGAGAAGGAGCAGTTCAATCTGATGATTGCTTCGGGCAAGCTGCCCGATGTCATCGAATCCGATTTCACCACTTACCCGGGCGGACCGGAGAAGGCGATTCAGGATAAAATCATCATTCCCTTGAATGAGGTTATCGAGAAGCATGCGCCCAATCTGAAGAAGTATCTGGATGAGAATCCCGAGGTGAGGAAGGAGGTGGTGACCGACAACGGTACCATCTACGCTTTCCCCACCATCGGCATCGGCAATACCCAGTCCACAACGGGCTTCGTGGTCCGCAAGGACTGGCTGGACGAATTGGGGCTGTCCGTCCCGGAGACGGTGGAGGAATGGACCCATGTCCTGCGCCAATTCAAGGAGAAGAAGGGCATAAAGACTCCCATGACCTTCACGTTGAGTGAGCTGAATGTGGACCGTCTGAACGGGGCGTACGGAATCGGTGCGGCCTTCTATCTGGACAACGGCAAGGTCAAGTACGGTCCGTATGAGCCGGGCTACAGGGACTATCTGGCGCAGCTGAACGCGTGGTACAAGGAAGGGCTGATCGACCCCGACTTTGCCGCCCAGGATACCAAGGCCAAGGAGTCGAAGATCACCAACGGCACCGCCGGGGCCTTCCCCAGCTATATCGGCCCCATCGGCAAGTATCTGCTGGCCATGCAGTCCGCCAATCCCAAGGTGGATTTCGTCGCCACCCAGCATCCCGTATTGAAAAAAGGGGATGCGCCCGTCATCTTCAACGCTGCCTATACGTACCGGGGGCAGGGAAGCGCCGGCATCACTACCTCCAACAAGCATCCGGAGGAAACCGCCAAGTGGCTGGATTACTTGTACTCCGAGGAAGGTCATATGCTGAAGTCCTTCGGCATCGTGGGAGTCACCTATAACATGATCAACGGCTATCCCACATACACGGATCTGATTATGAAGAACCCGGACAATCTGTCTGTGGCCGAGGCCATGTCCAAATATCTGCGGGTTTCCAGCCCTTCGCCCGGCTTTGTCGGCGATTCGCGTTACGCGGAGCAATACAACTCCTTCGCGCAGCAGAAGGAAGCCAGCACAACCTTTAATGTCTACTTCAAGAACCTGGAGAAGACCCGCCTGCCGCGGGTGACGGAGAGCACGGAGGAAGGGCAGGAGCTTTCCTCCATCATGTCGGAGATTGATACCTACCGCAGCGAGATGTTCCTGAAGTTCGTGATGGGCGCCGAGCCGCTGGCCAATTTCGATAAGTACAGGGATCAGATGAAGAGCATGAAAATCGAACGGGCTGTCGCCATCAAGCAGTCTTCCCTGGAGCGTTATTATAAACGGAAATAAAGCATGGAGCGGCGGACGGACATTCCTTCCGGGCCTCCAGGAGGCTGCCGGGCTTCTCGGCGGAAGTGCCGGGCCTCGCGGAAGTGCCGGGCCTCGCGGAGTTGCCGGGCGTACCGGACGCTGCCGGGCTTATCAGGCGTGCGGGGCTCGGGAGCTTGCCAGTTCCCGGATGGTATCCCGCACCTCTCGGGCGGATGTCCGTCCCTCTCAGATTGGAGGACCATTTATGAACGCAGCAATCAAGGATTACCGCAAGCATAAATATCTGTATCTCATGATCCTGCCTGTCGTGGCGTATTATATCATCTTTCATTATGTGCCTATGTACGGGGCGGTTATTGCTTTTAAGGATTACCGCATTGGCCAGGGAATTCTGGAGAGCTCGTGGGTCGGCTTCCATCATTTTACTGAATTTTTCAACAGCTACTATTTTGGCCGTCTGCTTAAGAACACACTTCTGCTCAATGTATATATGCTGGTCTTCTCCTTTCCGGCGCCTATTATCTTCGCGCTCCTGATTAACGAGATCAGCGGCCGTCTGTTCAAGCGGACGGTTCAGACCATCACCTACCTGCCCCATTTTATCTCGGTGATTGTCGTATGCGGCATGATTACCCAATTTGTGGCCCGGGACGGCTTTATTACCGATCTGCTGGTAGGGCTGGGCATGGAGCGGACCGCACTCTTGGGCCAGCCGCAATACTTCCGGACCGTCTATGTGGTCTCCGATATCTGGCAGAGCGTGGGCTGGGGCTCCATCATCTATCTGGCGGCGATTACCGGCATTAACCCCGAGCTGTACGAGGCAGCCCGGATCGATGGCGCATCCAAGTGGAAGCAGACGCTCCACATTACCATCCCCGGCATTTTGCCCATCATTGTCATTCTGTTCATTCTGAAGATCGGCCATATGCTGGATGTGGGCTTCGACAAGATCATTCTGCTGTACAATCCCAACACCTACTCCACTGCCGATGTGATCAGCACCTTCGTCTACCGCAAGGGTCTTGGAGAATCCAGCGACTTCAGCTATACCACCGCAGTGGGACTGTTCCAGTCGGTGATTAATTTTATTCTGCTGGTGTCCGCCAACCGGATCAGCGGGAAAGTGAGTGAGAACAGCCTATGGTAACCACAACGGCAAAGGCAGGCAGGAGTATAGGCGCAGAGGCGGGCCGCATCCGCAGAAGCAAGGGCGAGAGCGTCTTCCGGGCATTCAACACGCTGTTCATGCTGGCGATGGTCGCGGCCACCCTGTACCCCTTCTTGTATGTCGCCTTCTCGTCGGTCAGCGAATCCCGGCAGCTGATGTCCCATTCCGGCCTCCTTGTGGGCCCGAAGGGATTCACCTGGTCCGCCTACTCGATGGTATTCAAGAATCCGAATATCATCAGCGGCTATGTGAATACCCTCCTTATTGTAAGCATAGGCACCACGGTCAACCTGCTCATGACCAGTCTGGGAGCGTATGTGCTGTCGCGCAAGGGAGTTCCGTGGACCCGTCCGGTGATGCTGATGATTATCTTCACCATGTTTTTCTCCGGGGGGCTGATTCCCTCCTACCTGCTGGTCAACAACTGGCTGCATCTGGGCAATACCCTGCTGGCGGTCATTATCCCGGGGATGATCTCCACCTGGAATCTGATCATTCTGCGGACCTCCTTCGCTTCCATTCCCGACGGTCTGATTGAGTCGGCCCGGATCGACGGGGCAGAGGACTTCACCATTCTGTTCCGGGTGGTGCTCCCCTTGTCCCTTCCCGTTATGGCGGTTATGGTATTGTTCTATGCCGTGGGCCATTGGAATGCCTGGTTCGGAGCGATGATCTATCTCAGGGAGAGAAGCCTCTTCCCGCTCCAGCTCATCCTGCGGGAGATTCTGATCCAGAACAGCACCACGTACATGTCGGGCAATGCGGCCACCGAGGATATTGAAGCCGTCAGCGAGAGCATCAAGTATGCAACGATTATCGTAAGCACGCTGCCCATTCTCGTGGTCTACCCTTTCCTCCAGAAGTATTTTGTCAAAGGCGTCATGGTAGGCTCCGTCAAGGGCTGAGGAATGAATGCCCGGAGCTTCCATAGCGCCGGGCTGTAGTATGCTTACGTGCTGTATTCCTGCAGGGATTGCCGTCTCCCGGTGCTTTCGGTGATAGGATTTCACGGGAAGCAGCCGCTAATGCTATGATAAGTCCGTTGGCAGATGGTGGCGCTGCTGGCTCTTGCCCATACGGCAGGGTCTTCAGGATAAAACTTGAACCGGGAGAGTGGACGCATGCGCGGGCGGAAAATGAGTGAGGTTCGTAGCAGATGGCTGAAGTCCTATGCGATTGTGCTGCTGATTCCTATCGTGATGATGTCGGCGACTTATTTCCAGAGCCGCCAGGTCATCCGGGAGGAGATTGATAAAGCCAATTCCGCCCTGCTTCTTCAATTGCAGCAGGAACTGGATAACTATATTGATTTTGTCGGCCGTCTGACGGAAGTGGTGTCCTTGAACGACAATGTAGCCGCGCTCATCCGGAACCAGGGGGAGTTGGGCATTCCGGAGCGGCTCTCCATGGTGAAGGCTCTGGCCGATTTCAAGGCCTATAATATTGCCAAACGGTACGTGGATCATTTCTATCTTTATTTCCATCAGGGAAATTTCGTCCTGGGCGATAACTCTATTTATGAAACCGACACTTATTATGACTTGTACATCCGCTCTACGGGTCTGTCGCCGGAGGAATGGAAGGCCCGCTTGATTCAGGCGCAATGGGGAGGCTTCTCCAATCTGTACGGCAACGGCGGCGGGGCAGCCGGCAAGGTGGTCTATTCCCAGGCCCTGCCCATTCATCAGAATGCCGCTTCCGGCGCCACACTTGCGATAGAGCTTAATGAGGAACAACTGCAGACCTCGATGGGCAACATCCAGACCTATAACGAGGGTGCTATCTATATTCTCAGCTCCGGCGGACAGCTGCTTGCGGCATCCGCCAATGCCGGGGCGCGGGACCGGATCATGGAAACGGCCGCAGGCATCAAGAACACAGCCGGAACCATTGCGGCACAGTGGGGCAAGGAGGAGATGATGCTGTCCTATGTGCAGTCGGAGCGCACGGGCTTTACGTACATCTATGCTCTTCCCGCCCGCCTGTACAGCGAGAAGGCCGAGTATGTGCGCAATATGACGGTGCTGACCCTGGCGCTCGCCATTGCAGCCGGCTCCGCCTTATCGGTCTACATGGCCCGCCGCAACTACCATCCTCTGCAGCGGCTGGTCAGGGAGGTGGTGGAGCGCAGCAAGCTGAGTCCCCAGGGCTCTGCCCTGACCAATGAATACCGGTATTTGGAGGAGGCCATTGACCAGGCGCTGGACGACAACACCAAGATGAATCAGCTGCTGGAAAATCAGAAGAAGACCATCCGTTCCAGCAGCCTTGTCCGGCTAATGAAGGGGAGATTCGAGAGCGGCTTCCCGCTGGAGGAGGTGCTGCCGGGGCATGGCATCCGCTTTTGGCCCGGGGGGGCGGCGGTGATGCTGTTCTATCTGGAGGATTACAGCGGATTTTTCCGCCAGGATGAGCAGGATGAGGGGAAGAAGCGGGACTTCGTTCACCTGATCGTGACCAATATCGTGGAAGAGCTGGCCGGACAGGAGCATCAAGGCTGGATGACAGAAATCGATGAGCTGCTGGCCTGCGTGGTCAACTTCAAGGAAGGAACCTCCCATGAGGATGCCCTGGACAGTCTGAAGCATCTGGCGGAAGAAGCGCGGCGGTTTATTGGCAACCGCTTTCATATTCACTTCACCATTTCAGTCAGCTCTGTTCATAACACTCCGGGAGAGCTGGCCGCCGCTTATCAGGAGGCGCTGGAGGCGATTGAGTACCGGCTGGTGCTCGGGGTTCAGACGATTATCTGGTACGACAGCATCAAGCATCAGGAGCTCTCCTATGCATACTCCATGGAGAAGGAGCAGCTGCTGATCAATTATATCAGCACCGGCGATTACCATAAGGCCAAGGAGACGCTGGATGAGATTATCGGCAGCAATCTGTCCCAGCCCTGCATATCCGTGGACATGATCCGCTGTCTCATGTTCGATATGTGCAGCACCATGATGAAGGCGGCCATTGAGGCCAATCTGGAGCGCTCCGAGCTGTACAAGGACAATCTGCAAGCGCTTCAGGAATTGATGAACGGCATGACTGTGTCCGGCATGCAGGAGCGGATGACCGTGTTTCTCGGCAAGGTGTGCGGCCATGTCCAGGAGCGGAGGAAGAACAACAAGTACCGGCTGAAGGATGGAGCCCTGGCTTTCATTGCCGCCAACTTCCGGGACCAGACGCTGAATGTGGGAGGCATCTCCGAGCATCTTGGCGTCCATCCCTCCTATCTCTCCCGCTACTTTAAGGAGCAGACAGGCGATACCCTGACGGATTATATCAACCGGTACCGGGTGGAGCAGGCCAAGCCGCTGCTGGCGCAAAACGATATCCTGATCAAGGACATCAGCGATGAGGTGGGCTTCTACAGCATCAGCACCTTTATCCGCATCTTCAAAAAGTATGAAGGCATGACGCCCAGCTCCTACCGGGAGAACGGCAAGACCCAGGAAGAACCTTGATCGGCGCTGCTGCCCTTCAAGGTTTTTTTGCCGCGTCTTTGACGTTCATGCGTGTTCGACTTTTTGACTGCGTGTAGTGAAGTGCTGAAGGAGTTGGAAATAAAAGCGCCTGGGACAGCGGCGTAACGGAAAAGACTTCCGTTACCAGGAGGGTTTTCGATAATTACATAGAATGAGCAGAAAAAATTTCCGTTATGGGTAAGCGGGGGCAGGGCAGGTTCTTCGCTCTTAGCGATCTGTTTCGTCCCTCTAAACTGTAGGAGTCGCTGCAGCATGCTGCCGATTTGTGAAGATGGAGTTTGTATGGAAAAAATCAACACCACTATTTATTTTTATGATAAAATGATATTCATTATAAATTAAACCATTCCAGTTGCAGGCCGACAGCGGGGACAGACGGAAAAGCTGGAGCGGCACTTCCATCCAGAAGGAGCTGAACGAATGAAGAACAGGTTGAAGGCTGTCGGAAGCATTCCTGTCTTGTTGGTTTTCATGTTGCTGGCGGTATTGGCATTCCCCCTGCAAGCGGACGCCGAGGCTGAAATCCGCAGTCTGGATTTGTACCGCATGCAGGAGCAGGTTCCTTATCCGTCCGTCAATTATTTTATTATGGGGCGGCCCACTTCCTTTGATCTGGTTGATACGGCGGCTGTCTCCACGTCGGTTGAGCTGAAGGTGGAATATTCCACGGATGGCGGAGTGAACTGGCAGCACCTGAAGGACTATGGGGTACATGAATACGATGTCATCGTGCTGCCCAACGACTATAATATGACCTCCATCCATCTGAGATTCAGCGCCAAGTTCGACCCTGTCATCGGAGCGGACAGCAGGGATACCAAGGTCTTCGGCCCCTACAAGGTTTATCATGCCTATGGACCCACCCAGGCGGCTTATACGGCAGGCGACGACGGCAAGGTGAGGGTTACCTTCCAGGACAACTCTACGATGGAGGACCGTTACCAGATTATCCGTTACGGGGACGGGCAGGAGAAAAGATTCACGGTGGAGAGCAGCATGGCCTCCCGGGGGACGGTCACCTTCACGGACAGCACCGTCAACTCCCTGAAGAGCACCAAGTATCTGTACCAGATCGAGCCTGTTTTCGACAGCATCCCCTTGCCCTTGGATCTGCAGCCTTCCGGCACCAGCGTGCTTGCGGAGACCACGCCTTCTTTGCTGGGGCATCTTAAGCTCAGCAGTGTGGCGGATACGCTGAAGAGCCCTGCCAAATTTTCGGACCGTCTCAAGGATGTTGCTGTACAGGAGGAAGAGGAGACGGGCGGGTTCAAGATTATTATTCCATTCGAGTTCAAGCTCCCTTCAGGAAATGGCGGGGGAACCGGTGGACAGGGTGGGCAAGAACAGCAGGAGGCGGCTGCAGAGCAGGAAGCGGAAGAAGCGGCCGTGGAGCAGGAGATTGCCGAGCTGGAGCAATTATTGAATATCACCGCTTCCCAGGCAAGCGGTTGGGCCAGGGAGGACATTAAATCGGCCACTTTGCTGGGATTGACAACAGGAGATGTTCTGGCGGACTATCAGAAGCCCATCAGCCGGCAGCATTTTGCCGGAATTGTCGTGAAGCTGATGGAGAAGCTGACCGGGACGCCGGGCGAGGTGCCTCCAGATAATCCCTTCCGTGATACGGATGATCCGGAAATCCTCAAGGCGTACCAGTTTAGTGTGATCCAGGGGAAGTCAACGGATACCTTCGATCCTTATTCGGATGTGAGCCGTCAGGAGATCAGTGTGATGCTGTGGCGGATCTTCCATCTGACCGGACTTTATGGACAATTGCCTGCAGGTGCAGCCATTGCATTCGCGGACCGGGAGCAGACGGATTCCTGGGCTGCGGATGCGGTGGATTACATCTCCTCCATCGGAATGCTGCAGGGCAAGGGAGAGGGCCGGTTCGATCCGCTCGGCTCCACCACCCGCGAGGAAGCCATCGTATTGATCAAGCGGGCGTATGACGCGGCTGCGGCGGTGGAATAGCTGTGCATCACAAAGACTCCGGGGGCTTCCCCGCCTTCAGGGATTAGATGTGAAACTGCAAACTCTGGGCTTCCCCACCTTCAGGGGTTAGATCTGAAACTGCAAAACTCCGGGAGGCTCCTTGCCTTTCAAGGATTAGCTGTGAATGTGGAAAACTCTGAGAGGCCCTTGCCTTTCAGGGTTTTCCTGTTGTATGGGGCACCTCTGTCCCCCCCCCTGCTTAAGGCGCCTATTTCCGGTTATCCAAATCCGGCTTGCGGAAAAACTTGCTTGACGCTTTTCTTATATACTTTTACAATGATAATTAGCCGACTAAATATAATGGCATAACGAAAACAGCCTTAGCCATAGATCCACTGCCGCAAGCTTCTCGAAGTGAAGGCCGCATGAAGGGAGAGTACAGGATGGACATCTATCAAGCGGAGCATCTGGATGTTGTGTTCAAGCATGTAGCGAGGCTGCATCACCAGACAGTTTTGGCCCATCTGTCCGGCAAAGGGGTGTACCCGGGACAGCCGCCCTTGCTCCGTGCTTTGGTGAAGCAGGATGGACAGAGTCAGAAGGAGATCGCGGAGAAGATGGGGATTACGGCCGCCACGCTGAATGTGATGATCGGGCGGATGGAGAAGGCCGGCTTTGTGGAGCGCAGACCTGATGCTGTGGATCAGCGGATATCACGGGTTTATCTGACGGAGATGGGACGGAGAGCCCATGAGGAAACCAGAGAGGTGATTTATCTGATGGACGCTACCTGCTTTCAGGATTTCACAGTGGAGGAGAAAGCGGATTTCCGCCGGCTGCTGCTGAAGATGTACGAGAATCTGAAGATCCTGTGAATCAGTTCGCGGCTTACAGCAGACAGTACCGGGCGCGGTTGGGAAGGATGGCCGCGGGGTTATGATTAGTTGACTAATTATTTAATTGACGAGGTGGATGGATGTGCGGAGATTAGCTATATTTCTTAAGCCCTACTGGGCGGCAGCGCTGTTGGGCCCGCTCCTGATGCTGCTTGAGGTTTCCATGGATTTGCTTCAGCCCAAGCTGATGGCCGATATTGTGGACCACGGCGTGATGGCTGGTGATTTCGGACATATTAGACGGGTGGGAGGCTGGATGCTTCTGACCTCGCTGATCGGGCTGGTGGGAGGAGTGGGCTGCAGTGTTTTTTCCACCATTGCCGCCCAACGGTTTGGTGCGGACGTGAGGCAGGCGCTGTTCCGCAAGGTGCAGACCTTCTCCTTCCGCAATCTGGAGGAGATCCATCCCGGTTCTCTGATCATCCGGCTGACCAACGATGTGTCCCAGGTGCAGATGTTCGTCCAGATGCTGCTGCGGGTAATGGTCCGGGCGCCGTTTCTGGCTGTCGGCAGTCTGATTCTGGCGTTTGTGATCAATGCGAGGCTGGCGCTGATTCTGGTGGTGGTCATTCCCGTGCTGTTCACTGTTGTTTATCTGATTATGAAAAAAGGCTTTCCCCTGTTCTCCCAGGTACAGCAGAAGCTGGACCGCATAAATACCGTCCTTCAGGAAAACCTGTCGGGAATCCGGGTGGTCAAGGCTTTTGTCCGCTCCGGGCATGAAACGAAGCGCTTCACCAAGGCCAACGATGAGTATATGGGTGTCTCTCTGAAGGCGAATATTGTGATGGCGACCATGACGCCGGTGATGTTCCTGCTGTTGAACGGCAGCATTGTGACGGTACTGTGGTTAGGCGGCAATCTTTTCTGGGAGAATTCTCTGCAGATCGGCGATTTGGTTGCCTTCATCAACTATGTCACCCAAGTGCTGTCCTCTCTGCTGATGGTAGGCATGATGCTGATGAACGTTTCCCGGGCCAAAGCCTCCTCCGACCGCATTCACGAGGTATTGGATATGGAGCCGGAGATCCGCAGCAAGCAAGTCCCGGAAGCGGATTGCATCACGGAGGGCCAAATCGGGTTCGAGCAGGTCTATTTCGCTTATGACGGAGAGGAATGGGTGCTGAAGGATGTCAGCTTCACGGCCCGGCCCGGCGAGACGGTGGCGCTGCTGGGCGCGACAGGCTCAGGCAAATCCAGTCTGGTCAATCTGATTCCCCGATTATATGAGGCGCAGCGGGGACAGGTGCTGTTGGATGGAGTCAACGTGAAGGATTACGAGCTTAAGGGACTGAGGAAGGGGATCGGCATGGTGCTCCAGGAAGCGGTGCTGTTCAGCGGCACGATCCGCGACAATATCTGCTTCGGCAAGCCGGATGCAAGCATGGAGGAGGTGGAGCAGGCGGCCAGAGCCGCGCAAGCCCATGACTTCATCATAAGCATGCCCCAGGGGTATGACACGGAGCTGGGTCAGAAGGGCGTCAACCTGTCAGGCGGCCAAAAGCAGCGGATCTCCATCGCCCGCGCTTTGCTGGTGAAGCCTGCCGTGCTGATCTTCGACGACAGTACAAGCGCGGTGGATCTGGGTACGGAATCCCGCATACAGAAAGCGTTGAAAGAACTGATGAAACAGAGCACAAGCCTGATTATTGCCCAGCGAATTTCCTCTGTCCTCGATGCGGATCGTATCCTGGTTCTGGAGGATGGCCGGATTGTGTCATCGGGTACTCATCTGGAGCTTATGGGCAGCAGCGAGGTTTACCGGGAAATCTACCGCTCGCAGCTGGGAGAGGAGGATGTCATCTATGCCTGAGAATCAACGGGGACGTGCCGGAGGTACGGCAGACGGTACCAGATCCCCTGATATGGGAATGAGGCCGGGACCAGGAGGACCTGTGCTTGGCGGAGGCCCTGGCCTGGGTCAAAACGGGGCAAGAGGCATGATCCCCAAGGTGCGCGCCAAGAATACGAAGGGAACCGTTGCAAGGTTATGGACTTATTTGCGCAGACAACGGGCAGCGCTTGCCGCCGTGTTCGTGCTGACAGCCGCAAGCTCTATTCTCGGCTTAGTCGGTCCTTACCTGATTGGGATGGCGATTGACGATTATATTCTGCCGCGGAATTATAACGGGCTCTTGACTCTGTGCTCGTTTCTGCTGGGGGTTTACCTGATTGGTGCCGTTCTCAACTGGTTCCAGGTTTATATGATGAACAAGGTATCCCAGCGGGCGGTATGGCAGCTGCGCAATGATCTGATTGAAAAGCTGCAGAAGCTGCCGCTGCGTTTCTTTGACAGCAAGACTCATGGGGAACTGATGAGCCGGACCACCAATGATGTGGATAATATTACATCTACGATGAACCAGAGCGTGACTCAGCTGATCTCCAGCGTTATCACGCTGACCGGAGCGTTTGTGATCATGCTTACCCTGAATGTCTGGCTTGCGTTGTTGAATTTGCTGATGATTCCCGCCACTATGTTCGTGACGCGCCGGATTGCCGGGTTTACCCGCAAGCATTTCAAGGGGCAGCAGCAGAACCTGGGACAGCTGAACGGCTTTATTGAAGAGACTGTCTCGGGACAAAAGGTGGTGGCTTCCTTCTGCCGTGAAGACAAGGCGATGGAAGAATTCGAGGAAATTAACCGCAAGCTTACCGGGTCGGCAATCCACGCCCAGATTTTCTCCGGGTTGATGGGGCCGGTCATGAACGTGCTCAATAACCTGAGCTTCGCGCTGATTGCCTTCTCGGGCGGTTGGATGGTGCTGCGGGAGTTGACCAGCATCGGCACGGTGGTGAGCTTCCTGAATTATTCCCGCCAGTTCGGACGGCCGATCAATGAGCTGGCCAATCAGTTCAATCTGATCCAGGCGGCGATTGCCGGGGCGGAGCGGGTATTCGAGGTTATGGACACTCCATCGGAGTATGAGGAACAAGCGTTGGAGAAGGAATGGACAGAGGGGAGAGGCGAGGTTGTGTTCGAGGATGTGACCTTCGGCTATCTTCCGGGAGTTCCTGTGCTCCGCCAAGTGAGTCTTCATGCTAAGCCAGGGGAGACGATAGCGCTGGTAGGGCCTACGGGGGCGGGCAAAACCACGATCGTCAATCTGTTGACCCGCTTCTACGAGATAGAGGGGGGCACGGTCAGCATCGACGGAGAGAGCATCAGTGCTATCAGCAAGGATAATCTGAGAAGCCAACTGGGGATTGTGCTGCAGGACGCCTGCCTGTTCTCGGACTCTATCCGCAATAATATCCGGTACGGTCGATTGGATGCGACGGACGGGGAGGTGGAGGAAGCGGCGAGGCTGGCCAATGCCGAAGGCTTCATCCGCAAGCTTCCCAAGGGCTTCGATACGGTGCTTGCCGCGGAAGGCAGCAATCTGAGCCATGGCCAGCGGCAGCTGATTACCATCGCCCGGGCCATTCTGGCTGATCCGAAGATTCTGATTCTTGACGAAGCTACGAGCAGCATCGATACCCGGACGGAGATGCATATCCAGCAGGCGCTGCTTACGCTGATGCAGGGACGTACCAGCTTCGTGATCGCCCACCGATTGAGCACCATCCGCGAGGCAGATCAGATTCTGGTTATTGACGGGGGCCGGATTATTGAACGGGGCACTCATGAAGAACTGTTGGCCGCAGAGGGCTTCTACTTCAGGCTATATACCAGCCAGTTCAAGCGGCACACGGCATAGTATTCCGGTTGGTACTGGCTGGGGGCTTGGGATCGGGGCGGAGCGGAGCTTAGCGGGACAGGGTAGAGGGTGAGAGAGCACCATATAAAGGAAGGACGGCTGGGATTATAGCTGTCCTTCCTTTTTTGTAGACCACAAAGTATCATTCCGAGGAGGAGGAGGAGCCCTCCCGCAGTAGATCAAGTGCTGAAGGAGTTGGCAATAAAGGTCAACGGGACGGCCTAACTAACGGAAAAAATTTCCGTTATCAGGAGGTTTCTCGGTAATTACGCAGAATTAACGGAAAAATTTTCCGTTAACCTTCTCCAAACCTGGTCCAAATGCCTGTTTCGGGGCATTCAGGAGGATTTAGCGGAAATTTTTTCCGCTAAATCGGCGAGAAAGGGAAGAATTCGCAGAGATAAGGTCAAAAATTTCCGCTAAATCAGGGTGTAGTGAAGAGACAGGGGTAGCACAGGTGAGATTTTGCCGGGTTTACCGGCAGCTTCTCCGATGAACATCACAGTTTCTCCAATGAATATCGCGGTTGCTCCAACCAGTCCCACTCCTTCCTCCAATGAATATCACAGGTTCTGCGAAGATTATCAGGCGCATTTCCCCGCCAATTGCCGCGCGGCCGCCGCGAATAGTCCCCAAATGAATATAGCCTGATATGGCATCTTCCCGTTATGCTCTTCTCACAAGCAGCACACACCAACATGTCCATCAGACTCAGGGAGGCCATACACGTACATGAGCATCAAATGGGAAGCCGTCACCAACCCGATCCGGCAAGACATTCGGCTAGCATACCGAGATCCGGTTTTGTTTCATCACGAGGGAATCTATCATATCTTCTATACCGTTGTGGAGCAGGAACAGGAGCAGGACCGCTACCGCCTGTATATGGAGCACAGCCGCAGCACAGATCTGGCCCATTGGGAGCCTGCTGTCCGGGTGGCCGACTCCCCGCTTAATTTCTCCAGTCCCGGCAATATTGTCCGGGCAGGCGGCAAGTGGCTGCTGTGCGTGCAGAGCTACCCTATGGAGCCGGGAGAAATATACGGAAACGCCAGTTCCCGGCTATGGCTGATGGAGAGCGCTGATCTGACCAATTGGAGCGAGCCGTGGATGATTCAGGAGAGTGGCTGTCAGGCAGTCTGGTCCTCCTCTCCCCGACAGATTGACCCGTATCTGGTTGAATATCAGAGCCGGTACTGGTGCTTCTACAAGGCCGCCGGGCAGCTGGGGGCGCTGGTGTCGGATAATTTGCGCGACTGGCAGGAAGCCTCACCGGACAGACCCGTATTATCAAGCACGGAGACACCGGACGGAAGCACGGTTGAGAATCCCTGCATAGTACGGGATGGAGAGGAGTTCGTCCTGTTCTTCTCTCCCTGCCGCCAGGGCCGCGGCATCGGAACAGCTCGCTCCCGCAATCTGCTGGATTGGTCTGAGGTCCGGTATTTGGATTTCCCCGAACTGGCCTGGGCACCGGGAGGACCTACCGCGGCCATGGTGCTGGACCGCCGGGAGGCTTGCGGCAAATGGCTGATGGCCTTCCACGGAGACACGGAAGGTCCCCATGGAGCCGCCCTTGGACTGGCTTGGAGCGGGGACTTGGAGCATTGGCATATTTCATGAGACAGGAGGGAATAAAAATGATCAACGAACGGGTTCTGCCCCATCCGGCTGTCTCCCGCAGACGGGCTTATTACAAGCGGCTAAAGCGCCACCAATGGCTGTATATCATGATTCTCCCCGGCCTGCTTTATTTCCTGGCCTTCAAGTATGCGCCCATGTGGGGCCTGGTGATCGCCTTTATGAACTATCAGCCTTACCTGGGTGTCTTTGGAAGCGACTGGACCGGCTTCTATCATTTCGAGCGCCTGTTTGGGGATCCCTTGTTTTGGACGCTGTTCCGCAACACATTTGCCCTGGCCTTCTATAACTTGTTCTTCTATTTTCCCATCCCTATTATGCTGGCATTAATGTTGAATGAGGTCCGTTCGGGAGTGTTCAAGCGCTTCGTACAGACCATGGTATATATTCCGCACTTTGTATCCTGGGTGGTGGTGGTGGGGCTGGCCTACGTATTCTTCACCACGGAGGATGGCATGGTCAACAATATACTGGCGTCCCTGGGAATGGAGCAGATCAATTTTCTGGGGAGCACCCAGTGGTTCCGGCCGCTGATTATCGGAGAGATCGTCTGGAAGGAAACGGGCTGGGGCACGATTATCTTCCTGGCAGCCCTCGCGGGCGTGGACCAGCAGCTCTACGAGGCAGCCCGCATGGATGGAGCAGGCAGATGGCGCCAGCTGTGGCATATCACCCTCCCGGCTATCCGCAGCACCATAGTCATTATGCTGATCCTGCGGTTGGGGAACTTTCTGGATACCGGCTTCGAGCAAATCTATCTGATGCTGAACGCCCTGAACCGGAATGTGGGCGAGGTGTTCGATACCTATGTATATACCGTCGGCATTACCCAAGGACAGTTCAGCTACAGTACCGCCGTAGGCCTGTTCAAGTCGGTCATCGGGCTGATCCTTGTGCTCTCGGCCAATTATTTGGCCAAAATGTTTGGAGAGGAGGGAATCTACTGATGCAAAACAGAACCTGGACAGACCGGATTGGGGATTCCATCAACTATGCACTGCTGTTTATCATTTCACTGTGTGCCGTACTGCCGTTTGTCTATGTGCTGGCCGGTTCCTTTACCGCATCGGAGGAATTGCTCGGCAACCGGCTCGTGCTTTTTCCAACGAAATATTCCCTTGACGGCTACCGGTATATCTTCTCCTCCAGTGTGATTGGACAAAGTCTCGCTGTTACGGTATTCATTACAGTGGCGGGCACTCTGACCAATCTGCTGTTCACCTGCCTCATGGCATTCGGTCTGGCTCACAAGGATCTGGCAGGACGCAAGGTGATCATGTTTCTCGTGGTGTTCACGCTGCTGTTCAGCGGAGGCATTATCCCCACCTATCTCATCGTCAAGTCCTTCGGGCTGATCAATACGTTCGGAGCGCTTATTATACCGGGGGCGATCAGCGCCTTCAATCTGATCATCCTGAAAAATTTCTTCCAGCAGCTGCCCGACGGACTGGAGGAGGCGGCGGAAATAGACGGCTGCAATTACCTGCAAATCATGTTCCGGATCGTCATTCCCCTCTCCCTGCCGGCCATTGCAACCTTCGCCCTGTTCTACGCCGTGGGGCATTGGAACCAGTTTTTCAGCGCGCTCTTGTATATCAATGATTCCAACAAATGGCCGATTCAGATCTGGCTGAGACAGATTGTGATCCTGGCCTCGGGGGGCATCGGCGATTCCAGCCAATTCGGGGAAACCTTCGTCCCGCCCGCCCAAACCGTCAAGATGGCCACGATTGTCATTGCCACCGTGCCGATCCTGATGGTGTATCCCTTCTTGCAGAAGCACTTTGCCAAAGGCGTGCTTCTGGGCTCCGTCAAGGAATGACGCAATTCCCCTCCAGGTTATTGCCTCATCATATGTACAAATAAAAAGGAGGTTTCAACAATGAATTACAAAAAATCGGTAATCGCTCCCGCCCTGACCGTCGCCGTAGGCATGACGCTGCTGGCCGGATGCGCAGACAAAGAAACAGGCGCCAATGGAACGCCGGCAACGGGCAGCCAGACCGGATCGCCTCAGGCCACACAGACGGCGGCCAAAGAACCGTTCAAGCTCAGTGTCATGAATGTATTCTATGATGCGGAGCCGCCCAAGGCAGACAGCGAGGCCCTGAAGGTCATTGAGGAATATACGAATACGGATCTCAATATCACCTGGGTGCCGGGCAGCGCGTACAATGACAAGCTCAATGTAACCCTGGCTTCAGGAGACCTGCCCATGGTCGTTACGGCGCTGAACGTGAAGGATTCGGCAATCATCAACGCCATGCGGTCAGGAATGTTCTGGGAGGTGGGGCCTTATCTGAAGGATTACCCCAATCTCAGCAAGCTCAATGCCAATGTGCTGAACAACGTATCCGTGGACGGGAAAATATACGGTGTGTACCGCTTCCGGCCCATCGCCCGCAACGGAATCACCTTCCGCAAGGATTGGCTGGACAATTTGGGGCTGCAGGAGCCCAAAACACTGGATGAGCTTTATAATGTAATCAAGGCCTTCACCTTAAATGATCCTGATAAAAACGGGAACGCCGATACCTACGGGCTTACGGAGGGTGATACGGTCGCAACCGTAACCGTGGCGCAAATTGCCGGTTTCCTGGGCGCACCCAACACCTGGGATATGAAGGACGGCCAGTTTACCCCCGCCCAGTTTACCCAGGAATACAAGCAGGCCTTGCAGTTTATGAAACGTCTGTATGACGAGAAGCTGATGAACAACGATTTTGCCATTGTCAAAACTCCTATTGATAACATAAATGCTGGCAAAGCGGGCATGATCTTTCAGGTTGTGGACAATACCACCAGCAAGCATAACGACCTGTACAAGAAATTTCCCCAGGCCAAGCTGGATGTGCTGAGCCGGTTTCAGGGACCGAAGGGCGAGCGGATCATTGCCGCGGCAGGTCATGCGGGAGAGTTCCTGTTTCCCAAGTCCAGCGTGAAAACCGAAGCGGATCTGAGGAAGGCGCTGGACTTCTTCGACAAAATGGCCGATCAAAAAATGGTGAATCTGCAGGTGTGGGGAATCGAAGGGAAGCACTATAAGCTGGAGAACGGCAAGGCCATCCGCACGGATGAGAAGACGTATTCATCAGAGATCGTTCCCTTCGGTCAATTCCGCACGGATGACTGGTTCAACAATAATGCCCTTGAAGCAGGCAATGCTCCGGAGCTGAATGCCAAGGTGAACAAAATGCTCAAGGAGAACACCGCTCTGGCGGTATTCAATCCCGCCGAGCCGCTGATTTCCGCCACCTTCACGGAGCGGGGCAAGGATCTGACCAGCATCTTAAATGACGCCTCCATAAAATATATTATGGGCGAGATTGACGATAAAGGCTGGGATAAGGCAGTGGAGCAATGGAAAGCAAACGGCGGCAGCAAAGTGATGGAGGAATTGGCCAAGGAATATGCTAAAATAGCCAAATAAGCGGCAGGGAGAGAATCTATCACCCTCGGTATGCCTGAAGCGCATGCCGGGGGATTCTCTCTCTTCCGTCGTAACGGAATTCGCACAACATGCGGAGGTTCTATGAGATATCACAAGCCGAGCTTTCTGACAAAATTGATTTTATACGGACTTTCCATGGGGCTTATACCAGTATTGGTTATTGGCTTTTTTTCCTATTATCAGGCCTCCGGGGCGATCCAGGCGAAGGTCAATGAAGCGAATCTGCAGAACCTGCACCAGGTGCAGACGAGGGTGGAGCAGGTTCTTAAGACGGTGGATCAATTGGCCATCCAGTTCATCAGCTCCCCCATGGTTTATTCGGCTTTGGGCCAGGAGATCCAGCCCAAGGACTTCAAGCTGGCGGCCGACCTTTTCTCCGGAATCAATAATCTCCAATCCTTTGCCCTGGGCGTCCATAATGTTTATCTGGTGAGCAACCAGAGCAACTGGATTATGAACAGCCGCGGGGTAGTTCCCTTTGACCAGGCTCAGGACAAGGAACGCTTTCTCGCCTTTATGGGCAACAAGAAAAGCTCCTTTTGGACCACATCGGCGGCAGTGGGAAGCGGCCCTGGAGGAGAGTCTTCCCCCACTCTCTATTTTGTCAAGAAAATTCCCGTTCACTCGTCCATTCCTACCGGATTGCTGGTCATGGAAATTCCCTTCTTCGAGATCAATAATTTATTGCCTGCCACCGGCGCGCAGACCATGCTGCTGCTTGATGAGCATCATGTGGCTCTGGCTCACGGCAACCCGGAGAGAATCGGCGCCGACCAGTCCGATGAGGGTTATATAGAAGCGCTGGAGCTGCAGCAGCAGACCTCCGGCTACTTCCAGTCCGAAGCGGAAGAGACGGACGTATGGGTCACTTACAGCAGATCCGCTTACAACGGCTGGTATTATATTGCCGTAACCTCCATCCGGGATATAACCAAGGATTCCAAGTCTATTGCGTATGTAACTCTGTTCACTTGCTTCATCATGATCCTGTTCGCCGTCTCCATCTCGTACATCAGCTCCAAAAAGCTGTATACTCCCTTAAGAACGCTTACTCAGTTCGCCAGCAATCTGAAAACCCCCAGCACAGTGGCCGGGGCAGACGAGTGGCATCTGCTTAGTCATAAATTTCATTCCCTCTCCGACCAGGTGAATGATCAGGTGAGGCAGCTGCAGCAATTTTTCCTGTTCAAGCTGTTCCAGGGGGAGATGAGCTCCCGTGAGATTGAGGAGCAGCTTCTGAAACACGGAGAAGATCCGGCAAAATGGCAGGATTGCGTTGTCACCGCCATTCAGATCCATAATCTGAAGGATACCCGGTATAATGAATCCGACAAGGATCTGCTGCTGTTCGCCGTCAATAATATTGTCTCTGAGCTTATTGCCCCTGAGTATCTGTTCGATACCATTGTGCTGAATAATACATTGCTCGTCTTGCTGCGCACTTCCGCAAGCGTGGACGACGGGTTTGCCCTAACTGTTGACAGACTATGCCTGAGCATGCAGGAGGCAGTCCAGCGCTATCTCACCCTGACCTTGCATATGGGAGTCAGCCGGAGATTCGGGTATCTTCCCCATGCTCCCGTGGCCTACCGGGAAAGCCTTGACGCGCTGACCTACGGCATGAGGCTCAACGAAACCACCATTTCGCATATTGAAGAAATCCGCAAGGACCCGCTGACCGAAGAACGGTATCCGGTCCAGCCGGAGCTGGACCTGCTGGATGCTGTCCGGCTTGGGGATGGGGCTATTGCGGAGCAGCAGCTTGACTTGTTTATGCGGGAGCTTCAGCAGGCGAAGCTGTCCCAGAGCATGTACCGCTATTTTATCCAGAGGCTGATTATGAGTCTGCTGAGGCTGCTCCAGCATGAGCCGGGCTTCCACAACCAGAGTGTAGAGAATGGCATGCTGCTGGCAGCCGAGCTCCAGATGCTGAAGACCACCGATGAAGCTTGCGCCAGGATCAAAGAAGCTCTCCTTGTACCCATAGCGGTCTATTTCCGGGAGCAGCAGGAGGGCAGCCGGTCCGTATCCAATGAGATGATTCGTCTGATTGAGAGGAATAACGCCAATCTGACCTTGGAAGCTTGCGCCAAAGCGCTTAATTACCATCCGGATTATTTGAAGCGGTTGTTCAAGCTGGAGACAGGGTCCAGCTTCAGTGACTATCTGTCCGATTACCGGCTGATTCTCGCCAAGAGATGGCTCTTGGAGAGCAGCATGACCATAAGTGAAATCGCCGAGAAGCTCGATTATAACAGCACCACCAATTTCATCCGCTACTTCCGCAATAAAGAAGGGATCACTCCGGGAAAGTATAGAGAGATGAATTCCCACCAATAAATCAAGCTCCTCGCAGCAAGCTGCGGGGAATTCGACCCGGAGAGATTAAATGTGTCAAAAAATCGAACTTTCGGTTGGCGAAGGGTGCTCTGTGATTACTGTCACTATTTTATAGAAAAAATCTTTTTATAATCATTTTAGAATGGATTTTTTTGGATGCTCTATGATAGAGAGGAGACGAAGAGCGTTGGATCAACTGGATCTCTCAAGGTGGCAGTTTGGGATTACTACCGTGTACCATTTTCTGTTCGTACCGCTGTCAATCGGCTTGGTGTTTCTGATTGCGGTGATGAACACGGTATACGTATTCAAGAATGACGAGAATTACAAGAGAATGGCGCAATTCTGGGGGAAGCTGTTTCTGCTCAATTTTGCCGTGGGCGTAGTAACGGGCATTATGCAGGAGTTCCAGTTCGGGATGAACTGGTCCGATTATTCCCGCTATGTGGGTGCCGTATTCGGCGGACCGCTTGCGGTGGAGGCATTGGTGTCCTTCTTCATGGAGTCCACCTTCCTGGGGGTATGGATCTTCGGCTGGGATAAGCTGAACAAGAAGGTGCATCTGGCCTCCATCTGGCTGGTGGCTCTGGGCACAACGCTGTCGGCGTTATGGATTCTGACGGCCAACTCCTTCATGCAGGAGCCGGTGGGCATGGAAATCCGTAACGGCCGGGCGGAGATGACCGACTTCTTTGCCTTGCTGACCAGCAAGCAGCTGTGGCTGGAGTTCCCCCACGTTATCTTCGGGGCGCTTGCCACGGGGGCGTTCTTCATGGCGGGCATAAGCGCCTTCAAGCTGGTCCGCAAGCAGGAGGCGGAGGTGTTCCGGCCTTCTTTTAACATTGCGATTGTGGTGGCGATGGTGGCAAGCATCATGGTGGCGACTGTAGGCCATAGCCAGGCCCAGCATCTGATTGTCTCCCAGCCCATGAAGATGGCCGCATCCGAAGGGCTGTGGAACACAACGGGAGACAAAGCGCCGTTCACGCTGTTCGCCATCATCGACCCTAAGCTCAAGGAAAACTCCGCAGAGGTGCAGATTCCCACTGCGCTCAGCATTCTGGCCTACAATAAGCTGCACGGCAGCGTGAAGGGCATGAACCAGCTGAATGAGGAATACCAGGCCAAGTACGGCCCGGGAGATTACATACCGCCGGTCAGAACCACATTCTGGAGCTTCCGCATTATGGTTGGCGCAGGCACGCTGATGATTTTGCTGGCCTTGTACGGGATCATCGCTGTGGCGCGCAACCGGGTGGAGCGCAATATCCGCTATCTGAAGATCATGGTCTGGGCCATTGCCCTTCCTTTTATCGCCAATACCTTCGGTTGGATCATGACGGAGGTGGGCAGGCAGCCGTGGGTAGTCTTTGGCTTGCAGAAGACGGCAGACGGGGTCTCTCCCACCGTTTCCGCAGGCATGGTGCTGACCTCGCTGATCGGGTTTACGGTGATTTACGGCATTCTGGCTGCTGCGCTTGTGTATTTGTTTGTGCATTTTATCCGCAAGGGCGCAGCGGCCGGCGGCGGCCTGCACGGGCATTGAGGGGAGACGGGGCATTCGACCGTACCTGCATAACGGCTTGTTTTGCAGAACATTAAGAAAGCGAGGCGGCAACTTCTTATGTATGAAACCCTATGGTTTGTTCTGATTACCGTGCTGTTCGTCGGCTTCTTCTTTCTGGAGGGCTTCGACTTTGGCGTAGGCATGCTGATGCCCTTTCTGGGCAAGAAGGATGTGGAGCGCCGGGTCATTATTAATACGATCGGACCTTTCTGGGACGGTAACGAGGTCTGGCTGATTACGGCGGGCGGAGCCATGTTCGCGGCTTTCCCCCATTGGTACGCCACCTTGTTCAGCGGGTTCTATATGGCGCTGTTCCTGATGCTGCTGGCCCTGATCGGCCGCGGCGTATCCTTCGAGTTCCGCAGCAAGCTGGATAATCCCCGTTGGCGCAGCACCTGGGATTGGGTGATTTTCACCGGGAGTCTGCTTCCTCCCCTGCTGTGGGGCGTGGCGCTGGCCAATCTGATGCGGGGTGTGCCCATTGATGAGAATATGAATTATGTGGGTTCCTTCTGGGATCTGATCAGTGTGTATTCCGTTACCGCCGGGGTGAGCGTGGTGCTTCTGTTCCTGCTGCACGGAGCCTTGTTCCTGTCGCTCAAGACGGAGGAGCCGCTGCGGGAGAAAGCCCGCCAGGTGGCCATGAAAATCGGGGCAGCGACTACGGTAATGGTGCTGCTGTTCGTTATTCTGAGCTACTTCGAGACGGATATGTTCACGCAGGAAGGGATTAACCCGGGGACAGTGCCGATTCTGGCGGGGATTGCGCTGGTGTCCGTGCGCTTTTTCCTGAAGGCCAGACGGGAGGGCTGGGCCTTTGTGATGACCGGAGTTACGATTGTATTGTCTACGGTTACGGTATTCAACTGTCTGTTCCCCCGGGTGATGATCAGCTCGCTTAATCCGGACTGGAACCTCACGATCCACAACGCCGCCTCCAACGAATACACGCTGAAGGTGATGACGGTGATCGCATTGTGCACGGTGCCGCTGGTGATTCTCTATCAGGGCTGGACGTACTGGGCCTTCCGCAAGCGGGTCAGCATCAACGATCATCTGGACTACTGATATGATGAAGAAACTGTTCATGACCGCTCCGGCGGCCCGGAAACTGCTTGTTGCCAGCATAGGTCTGGGACTGGCCGGAGGAATCTTCATCATATTGGAAGCGGTCTGGCTCGCCGGAATTACGGACCGCGCTTTTCTGGACGGGGAGGGGCTTAAGCAGCTCCTCCCTGCTCTTATGGTTCTGCTTGGCTGGATTATCCTGCGGGCGCTTGTGCATATTGCCGGAGAGTGGATCTCTACAGCTATGGCCGCCAGGGTAAAAGAGGAGCTGCGCAACCGTATGGTGCGCAAGCTGATTGAGCTGGGACCGCAAGCCGCCAAGAAGGAACGCAGCGGGGAGCTGATTGCCGCCCTGTACGAAGGGGTGGAGCAGCTGGAGACGTTCCTGGCCCGGTATATTCCCCAGGCGGCGCTGGCTGCCCTCATTCCGGTGGCGGTGTTATGCGCTGTATTGCGGCTGGATTGGACCACGGCGCTGATCCTGGCTGTTACCTTGCCCTTATTGATTTTCTTCATGATTCTCATCGGCATGACCACCAAAGCGAAGACAAAGCTGCAATACAAGAAGCTGGGCGTCCTGAGCGCGCATTTCCATGATGTGGTGCGGGGGCTGCCTACGCTTAGGATCTTCAACCGGAGCCGGTCCCAGCTGGAGATTATCGCCCGGATCGGTGAGGAGCACCGCAAGGCGACCATGGGGACGCTGCGGCTGGCGTTTATGTCCGCCTTCGTCATGGAGCTGTTCGCAACGCTGTGCACGGCCATTGTGGCGGTATTCCTGGGACTGCGGCTCATCGACGGCGGGATTGCCTTCTACAACGCCTATTGTGTGCTGCTGCTGGCTCCCGAGTTCTATGGACCGGTGCGGGCGTTGGGCACTCAGTTTCATACGGGCGCTAACGGCAGAGTCGCGGCGGAGCGGATTCTCGACCTGCTGGAGCAGGAGCCGCCGGGATGGACCGAGCGGGAGGGGGCGCGGACGCTTGAGGCGGAAGCGGGAAGCGGGAAGCCTGTTGAAGGCGGAGCAGATGCGGGAGCTGAAGCAGTAGATTCAGGAGCTGGTGCAGCAGATGTAGGAGCTGTAGACGGAGCAGATGCGGGAGCTGGTGCAGGCCGAGCAGAGCCTGCAGCTGTTCGCGGCGGGAGTGGCCGGGGGAATGTGAGCGGTGCCCGCGGTAAATCCGGTGGATATGAGATCCGGCTGGAGGGCGTGAGCTTCCGGTATCCCGAGGAGAGTATGACGGTCCCGGAGAACGCTTCGTCTCCTGCAGCCCAGGAGTCTGCCGGGGAAGCCCGGGAAGCGAAGCCGTCCCCGGTCCGTCCGGCTGCACTCTCCGGCATCAATCTGACCATTCGGGCAGGACAAAAGGTGGCGCTCATCGGACCCACCGGGGCCGGCAAAAGCACGCTGCTTGAGCTGGTGCAGGGCTTTATCCGTCCGGTGGAAGGTGCGATTCTTATCAACGGCGTGGATATGGCCGAGCTATCCATCGGCTGGTGGCGCAAGCAGCTGGCGGTGGTCGCCCAGCGCACCCATCTGTTCCAGGGAACGATTGCCGATAATATCCGTCTGGGACGGCCGGATGCAACCATGGAGGAAGTGCTGGAAGCCAGCCGGCGGGCCCAGGCAGACGAGTTCATTCGCGTACTGCCCCGGGGTTATGATACGCGGATTGGGGAAGCGGTCCGGCTGAGCGGCGGGCAGATGCAGCGGCTGGCCATTGCCCGGTCGCTCCTGAAGGATGCGCCGGTGCTGCTGCTGGACGAGCCCACGGCGCAGCTTGACCTGCATAATGAAGCGCTGGTGCAATCGGCCTGGAGTGAGCTGTTCGGCGGACGCACCGTGATCATGGCCGCGCACCGGCTGGATACAGTCCGCGCTGCGGATTGGCTTGTTGTGCTGCAGGAGGGGGAGATCACCGAAGCGGGCAAGCCCGATGAGCTGCTGCGGCAGGGCGGCAAGTATGCGGCCATGGTGGCGGCAGCGGTTCATTCGGGAGCAGCCGCAGCTGACAGCCTTGGGGCGGCAACAGGATTTATGCCTGCCAAGCCGGTTCAGGCCGTCTCCTTCGTGTCGCCCGGGCCGGACAAGGAGGTGGCAGGATGAACACATTCCGCCGCAGTCTAACGTTTGTCAGCCGATATAAGGGTAGAACCCTGCTGGCTATTTTTATCGGTTTTCTCACCATTGGGGCCAACATCGGGCTGATGGGCACCTCCGGGTATCTGATTGCCAAAGCGGCCCTGCGGCCGGAGACGGTTCTGTTGCTCTGGGTTCCCATCGTGGGCGTGCGCTTCTTCGGTCTGTCCCGGGGAGTATTCCGCTATGTGGAGCGGCTGGTGTCCCATGATGTGACCTTCCGCATCCTCTCCTCCATGCGCACGTGGCTGTACGGCCGCATTGAGCCGCGGGGCACCGAATTGCTGGAAAACCGCAGAAGCGGCGATGTGCTAAGCTCGGTGGTGAGCGATGTGAACGAGCTGCAGAATCTGTATCTGCGGGTGCTCGCGCCGCCTGCTGTGGCTGTCCTGTGCAGCATGCTGGGCATCGGCATAGCGGCGGCTTATGATCTGCGTTTTGGCGCAATACTTGCCGTCATGCTTGTGCTGGCGGGAGTGGGCGTGCCCTTGGCCGCTCACCTCTCCGGCCTCAAGCGGGGACAGGAGATGGTGAAGCAGCGGGCAGAACTGTACGCGGATGCTGCAGATCTGATCATGGGTCTGCCGGAGCTGATCATCTACGGTCAGGCTGACACGGCCGCTGCCAGAATGGAGGAGACGCAGCGCGGGATCAGCGCCATTCAGAGCGGGCAGAACCGCACCGCTGCCGTCACTTCGGGCCTTATGGTGGCGTGCACCCACTTGGCCATGTGGCTGATTATGCTCGCTGCCGTTCCTCTGGTGGCTGCAGAGGCGCTGAACGGCATGTATCTGCCGGTCCTGGCTATGGTAGCGCTGGCCACCTTCGAAGCAGTGGCGCCCCTGCCCCAGACCTTCCAGCAGTTCGGCACAACCATGGCAGCCGCGGCGCGGCTGTTTCGGTTGGCAGACGGTGATGGGGACTCTCCGGCGAATGCTTCTCCCGCGGGCGGCTATGGCGCCTCCTGTGAAGAGGAGAGTTCCCGTCTTCCGGCAGACGGCTTCCCTATTCGGATGGAGGCTGTGTCCTTCCATTACGGGGAGCGCGAGCCTGCTGCATTGTCGGACTTCAGTCTGGAGCTGCCCCGGGGCGCGAGGATTGCGGTGGTGGGAGAAAGCGGCGCAGGCAAAAGCTCCATTCTCCAGCTCCTCTTGAAGCTCCGGCCTTATCAGTCGGGTTCCATTACGCTTGGCGGTTATGATCTGAACAGCTTGCCGGGTGAAGAGGTGCGGGCCCGGTTTGCCGTTGTCTCCCAAAGCATTCAGCTGTTCAACGAAACAGTGCGGGATAATCTCCTATTGGGCAGGCATGATGCGGCTGATGAGCAGGTAGAGCAGGCGGCGAAGCTGGCTTTGATCCATGACACGATTATCAGTCTGCCCCAGGGTTACGATACGCTGATCGGAGAATGGGGAGCCATGCTCTCGGGCGGGGAGCGGCAGCGGCTGGCGCTGGCCCGGGCCCTGCTGCGGGATGCGCCGGTGCTGTTGTTCGATGAGCCGACAACCGGGCTGGATCCGGTGACGGAGCGGGCTTTTATACAGCAGCTGGAGCCAGTGTTGCAGGGTAAAACAGTGTTGTGGATCACCCACAAGCTAAGCGGCTTGGAGCAGATGGACGAGATTCTCGTTCTCCGCCAGGGGCGGATCTCAGAGCGGGGCACCCATGAGGAGCTATTGGCCCGCCGCGGCGATTATTGGCGATTGTTCCAGCTGCAGCGGCAGGAACCGGAGTGGGCGGGGTAGTGACCGGGGAGAGGCAAGATGGATAGCTGCGGCTGTCCTGCACTTGCCTCTCCCCGCGTCTGTGCAATCGCTCGCGCCAGCGGAGCATTAAGCCTTGGCAGTCATGCCGCCTGCAGCTATCCGGCTCAGGAATATATATAAAACCAATACGAATAGTGTGTATTAAATTATGATAAGTACCGATATGGACACCTTGTCTTATATATTACTCATTATTTTAGGCTTCGCCTAATGGGTTGTCAATCCTTTTCCCGGTTAAGTCCGCCATCGTCCTGCAGGCTGTCCAGCAGATTGTGCTGTCGGGCAATTCTATTCTTAAGAGGGGCAGGCGTCAATGTTTCAAAAGATTTCATACATTTTTGCTTGACATAGCGGATTGGGGAGAATTATAGTGATACCCATCAGCACCTTTGTTGTGTGCAGTAAACGAGGAGTTCTGTGATGTTAAAAACCAAGTAAACCTATGCGATAATTTGTTAATATAGCCAAAGGAGCCTAAAGTCAATGGGAGTCCCAATCCTGCAAATCGCCGGTCTCAACAAAACCTTCATTACTCCACAAGGACAGGTCAAAGCCTTGCATCATATCCAACTGGAGGTAGGCCAAGGGGAATTCATCACCATCATCGGTCCCAGCGGCTGCGGAAAAAGTACGCTGCTAAAGATCATTGCCGGGTTGGATGATGATTACGAGGGACAGGTGCTCTTGAACGGCACCCCTGTCAAAGGGCCCAGTATCGAGAGAGGAGTTATTTTTCAAGAGCCCCGGCTGTTTCCCTGGCTTAGTGTAGAGAAGAATATCGCCGGCAATCTTTCCTTGAAGAAACCGGAAATCCGCTCCAGGGTGGAGGAGCTTATCGAGCTTGTCCGCCTGAAGGGATTCGCCAAGTCCTATCCCCGGGAGCTCTCCGGCGGAATGGCCCAGCGGGTCGCTATTGCCCGGGCTCTCCTCCGCAATCCCAAGGTGCTGTTGCTGGATGAACCCTTCGGAGCATTGGATGCCTTTACCCGGTCCCATATGCAGGAGGTGCTGCTGGATATATGGCAGTCCAATAAAACGACCATGCTGTTTGTTACCCATGATCTGGACGAGGCGGTTTTTCTGGCGGAAAGAGTGGTGGTTATGAACGCCCGGCCCGGCCAAATCCAGAGCATCCAGCATATTGAGCTGGCCCATCCCCGCAGGAAAGCGAGCAATGCCTTCCAGCAGCTTCGGCATAAGGTGCTAAGCGAGTTCGAAAAGGTGGAAGAGCTGGAGCTTGCGGACAGCGCCGGGATATAAGACGGCTTTCCCTGATTCATGTCATCCAGATTATCTATCATAAAACGCTCATTCAAATTGGATCAATCCAAAAGGAGGATTTGTAGTTATGCAACGTTTCAGAAAAAACAGTGTGGTCACCCTTTTAACAGCCTTGGCCTTCCTTGCGGCCGGATGCGGCAGCAACGGCAGCGGGAGCTCCGCTTCTCCATCCGGCAGCCCCTCCGCCGCTCCCGCCTCATCGGCGCCGGCGGCATCCCCCAGCGCCCAAGCCTCTGCCGCAGCCAAAAGCAGCCATGAAGGCCTGACGGTTACCCTTGGCATTCAGCCTGGTCCCGGTCCTTATTCCCTGGCCCGCAAGAAGGGCTGGTTCGAGGAGGAATACGCCAAGGTGGGGGTGAAGGTGGAGTGGGCGGAATTCCAGAGCGGCCCGCCTATGACCGAGGCGATCGCCGCCAACCGTCTTGATTTCGCCGGTCTCGGCAATCTGCCTGTTGTCACTGCTCAGGCGGCGGATATCGGCTTCACCGAGATTTCCCAGATCATCGACGGCAAGACCAATGTGGCGATCATCGTGCCCAAGGGCAGCAAGATTACCAAGATTGAGGAGCTGAAGGGCAAGAAGGTAGCGGTGGCCAAAGGCAGCAACGCCTTTAACTTCCTGTATCTCGGTCTGGACAAAGCCGGTCTGAAGCCTACGGATCTGGAGATCATCCAGCTGCAGCCCAATGAAGCCCAGCCCGCCTTTGAAACCGGAGGCGTGGACGCTTGGGCCACTTGGGATCCGTATATTACCACCAATGTGATATCCGGCAAGGGTACGGTGCTGACAGACGGCCAGACCCTGGGTGTGCTGTCCCCCTCCTTCCTGATCGCCCGGACCAAGCTGGCTCAGGAGCATCCCGATCTGGTGACCGCTTTCCTGAAGGTATATGAGCAGGCGCGGGTTTGGGAGGGCACTCATCTGGAGGAAGCCAACAAGCTGTATGCGGAGCAATTTCAGGTCAATGCTGCGGTTATTCAGGAACTGAGGAAGCGGGCCCAGCCGATCAATCTTCCCATCTCCAAGGAAGTGATTGAGCAACAGCAGAAGACAGCTGATTTTCAATTCGACCAGAAAACTATCCGTAAAAAAATTGATGTTTCCAAAGTTGTAGACAATACATTTATCGAACAGGCGATCAAGGATGCGGCCAAAGAACCAAAATCATAAGGCACCCTCCCGCCGTCGTCCAAGCAGAAGGAGACCCATTGCCATCGGATTTCTTTTGCCCGTTCTGATTCTGGCCGTATGGGAGATTGCAGGCACGGCAGGACAGATCAGTCCTACCATTCTGCCCACTCCGCATGTGATCGCTGTTGAATTTTACAATCTGGCCCGTTCGGGAGAGCTGCTGCTTCATCTGCGGATTTCCTTGTGGCGGGCGGCTGTGGGCTTTGTACTGGGCGGCAGTGCCGGGCTGGCTCTCGGATTGTGGTCGGGCTTCTCCCGGCTTGCCGAGAAACGGCTCGACCCTTCCATCCAGATGCTGCGGACGGTTCCCCATCTGGCGATTACGCCGCTGTTTATCCTTTGGTTCGGCTTTGGCGAGCTGTCCAAGATACTGCTCATTGCCTTGGGCGCATTCTTTTCTGTATATGTGAACACTTTTCTCGGCATCCGATCCGTTGACGCCAAGCTGTTCGAGGTGGCCAGGGTGCTGGAATTTGACCGCCGGAGCCAGATTACCCGGCTTATCCTTCCCGCAGCCATGCCCAATATATTGCTTGGGATCCGCTTGGGACTGGGAGCGGCCTGGCTGGGGCTGGTGGTGGCGGAGATGATGGGCTCCAGCGCCGGTGTAGGTTATCTGATCATGGATGCCCGCTATTTTTCCATTACCTCTCTTGTCTTCGCAGGCATCATCATCTTTGCTGTGGTCGGGAAGCTGACGGATTCTCTTGTCAGGCTGCTGGAGAGGCGGCTGCTCCGCTGGCGGGACAGCTATCAGGGGGAAAACCAATGACACCTGCGTTCAGTGGCAACATTAGATGGTGCAGGGAGGGGTTACAATGCTGAGCAAGCTTCCGGATTGGCTGCAAGCCTGGATTTTTCCCCTTGCTGTCCTGGTGTTATGGCAGACCCTTGGGTCTGTTGGCGTTCTGTCGCCTACCTTGCTTCCCACCCCGTGGGATATTGGGGCAAAATGTGTGGAGCTGGCTTTAAACGGCAAGCTATGGGTCCATCTGGAGGCCAGCGTCATCAGAGCGACCATGGGCTTTGCTCTTGGCGGTTCTCTGGGGCTCCTGATAGGACTGGTTGCAGGATTTAACAAAATCGCCGAGGAACTGCTGGATCCTTCCCTGCAGATGCTTCGCACGGTTCCGCTTTTATCGGTTATTCCCCTGTTTATTCTCTGGTTCGGCGTGGGCCAGCTGTCACAGGTGCTGCTGATTGCGTTGGGCTCATTTTTCCCTTTATACGTGAACACCTTTGCGGGGGTGCGCAGTGTAGACCGGAAGCTGTATGAAGTAACCCGGGTGCTTCAGTATTCCCGCCTGCAGCAGGCATTCCGCCTGATATTGCCCGCTGCTCTGCCCAATGTGCTGCTCGGCATCCGGTTGTCCCTGGGCATTGCCTGGCTGTGCCTGGTGGTGGCGGAGCTGATGGGGGCGGACTCCGGCATCGGCTACATGATACAGGATGCCAGAACCTATTCCCAAACAGCCGTCGTTTTTGTCGGAATCGGAATTTTTGCCGCTGTGGGCAAGCTCTCCGACTCCCTGGTGCGGCTGCTGGAGAGTCGGATGCTGCGCTGGAAAGAGGCTTATAAGGGATAGCTGGCTAAACCGTCCCCGGGCCGACAGCCAGTGAAGAGGTATGGCCCATAAGGAGGCACAGCGCGTCCGACAGAATCAACAGAGAGGAAGAGATAATATGGCTTATCCCGATCAGATTTATGTCAACGGTATTATTGTGACGATGGACGACAGCAAGACAGAGGGAGAGGCAGTCGCTATCCGGGGAGAACGGATTATTGCCGTGGGAACCACGGAGGAGCTTCTGAAGTTGGCCGGCCCCGCTACGGTTGTCACCGATCTGCAGGGGAAAACGGTGCTGCCGGGGTTCTATGAGGCACATGGGCATTTCAACTTCAATGCCCTTCTGGAGGTGCATAATCTGCTGCTATGGAGTCCTCCAAGAGGTACAGTGGCCAACATTCCCCAGCTGCTTGACCGTCTGCGGGAAAAGGCCAAGCATACACCCCCGGGGCAATGGATCAACGGCTTCGGCTATGATCCGTTCAAGCTGGAGGAGAAGCGCCATCCCACCCGTTGGGAGCTGGATGAGGCGGTTCCCGGCCATCCCGTAGCCATCACTCATATCTCCGCGCATATGGCTGTTGTCAACAGCCGGGCGCTGGAGCTGGCGGGTATTGACAAGGATACGCCGCCTCCTGCCGAAGGCGTGATCGAACGGGATCAGAACGGAGAGCTGACAGGACTTATTCAGGAGAATTCCAAGCTGATCGCCTCTTTCGTCCCTCCCTTGTCACCCGAACAGTACAGAGAGGGCGTCAGGCTGGCCAACAGACATTATATCTCCAAGGGCATCACCACAGCCATTATTGCCCTGGACGCGGAGCCTGGGCCTCTTGCGGATGCCCAGGAGCGGGGGGTGCTGGATTTGCGGTTGCTCTCGATTCCGTTGTACCGTCAGGACAAGGCGCCGGACGACCTGGAGTACCATCACGGCCCCGTCAGGACCCAAGGAGTCAAGCTGTTTCAGGATGGCTCCATCCAGGGATACACGGGCTGGCTGTCCAATCCGTATCACGTGCCGTACTCCGAGGCGGAGCCTCTGTTCCGGGGCTTCCCCATGCTGAGCCGCGAGGAACTGGCCCGGGCAGTGGCTGTTGTCCACAAGGCGGGAAAACAGGCTGTTATTCACGCCAACGGCGATGCAGCCATTGATGATGTGCTGTATGCCATCGAACAAGCCCAGGCTCTTTATCCAAGGGAAGATGCCCGTCACCGGATTGAGCATGCCCAGACCGTTCGTGAGGATCAGTTGGACCGGATCAAGGAGCTGGGGATAACCCCTTCCTTCTTCAATGACCATGTATTCTACTTCGGAGATGATCACCGGGATATATTCCTCGGAGAAGACCGGGCCCGCAGGATTAGCCCGCTTCGATCGGCGGTGGAGCGGGGAATACGCTTCTCCCTGCATAATGATACTCCCGTTACCCCGGCAGATCCCCTGCATCTGGTATCCGTGGCGGTAAACCGCCTGACCTCAAGCGGCAAGGAGTTGGGGCCGGAATACCGGATCACCCCTTATCAGGCTCTGCGGGCGGTGACGATCGATGCAGCCTGGCAGGCCTTCGAGGAGCAGGACAAGGGCTCCATTGAAGCCAGCAAGCTGGCGGATTTGGTTGTGCTGGCGGATAACCCCCTCAGCGCCCAACCGCGCGAGCTCCATCTTATTCCGGTGCTGCAGACCATTATCAGCGGCCGCACGGTATACGTGAAGCAATCCGCAGACTGACTTCGGATCTATAATCCGGGGACTGCCTCCTTATGGGGGCAGTCCCTGAGTTATGCATCAACGGGCAATAACCCGGCTAATGATACTTAGCCGGGTTATTGCTTGTATTGTTGCCGTTGCCCGCGTGGCTGTTACCGGGAGGAAGCCGGGACATCATGGGTCTGGAATATGGGGAACAGCCCGTTTTCGATCTTGTAGATGTCATGAACAGCGGTGAACTGAACAGGGGTGCAGTTGTACAGCTGTTCGTAAGTGTACCCTTCGTTGCGCAGAATGGCCGCATTCTTGTAGGACAGCTCCAGATGCCATTCCGGATCGGGAGAGCGGTGGCGCTCCAGAATGGAGCCGGGATTGGGCAGCCAGGGCTGGGCCACAGCGATGATTCCTTTGTCCGCCAGATAAGCGATCCCTTCCAGCGAATCCCGCATAGGCTCGAGGCCGCCTACCATGTAGCTGCGGACACTGCCTCTGCCGAATACTCCGGCAGCATATTCCAACGCCTTGATCCAATGCTCGTAGCCGCCGCAATATTCTTCCTTTCCGGGGCAGTACGCCTTGAAGAAATGCTTGTTCCACACCTCAATATTAATCGCGAAGGTGCGATACCCCGCCTCCCGGTATTTATGGATGACCTCCAAGTCCAGAGGGGCGCCAATGCAGGCCGTGCCGTTGAAATCCTCCAGGCCGGTATGCTCCTGAATGCTCTCCGCCACATCCAGATAGTAATCCACCTCCCGCCGTTCGGGAACAAAGCCCCCTGTAATGGTCACATGCCTGGCTCCGCCCTCATATGCGGCCGCCACCGTTTCCCCAATCTGCTTTGGATATTTCCAGCCTACACCCCTCCGGTCCCCATAGATCGCCTTGGTCGCGTTAATATTGCAGAAGAGGCAATCCTTGCCTTTGTCTCCCAGCATGCATTCATTGCTGTAGGCAACCACGATGGCATGATCGCCGGAGTCGGTGGCCACAGTGCTCATCGGCGTTCCATCACTGGTAGTTAGTGCATAATAGGGTGAGCGTTCGGGCCATTGGATTCTGCTCACCGGATGGCCTTTGTGCAGCACATGGAATGCTCCGTTGTCGAAGCCCAGAGAATAAGGGGAGCGCTTATCCGCCCGCAGCATAACCGGCAGCCCGTTCTCCAGATAGAAGCCGGCGGGAAGCTCGAAATCCTCGTGCACATCCGCATCAAATTCAAAGCAGTTATGCACCTGCTCCGAGTGGGCTCCCCCCAGGTCCAACCGCTTGAACAGCGACGGATCAACGGCTATTCCGTCTACCACCAGTTGTACCTTCAGCGCCAGCTCCTGATACAGCCTGTCTTTAATTCCGCTCATGGCAGTCATTCCTCCTTCAAGTTTGGCCATATGCTTCATCTCCTCGCTGTAAATACAATTTCACACACCTGTTTACTCGGATATATCCTCCGAAGCTGCCGCAACCCGAAGAGGCTGCGGCTATATTCAAAGCAGGTCATGGAATGTACTTAATTTGACTATATGTCATTATCGGTACTATCATGGTACTACCAAAGAAAACCTCTGTCAATACCTTTGCCGGCGAGGAGGCTAGGCTTGGCATATCTCGCCAAACAGGGTTTCCATGAAGCGTTTCCCCAATTCCATGTACCGGCCGGGATACACCACACCGACACCCACACAATAGGAGAAGACCATCTGGGACAGCTGCCGCGCATCTGTCTCCCTGCGGAATATTCCCTCAGCGATCCCCCGTTCAAAGTACAGCTCCAGCAACGTCTGGGAATAGCCCCACAGCTCATGGAGCAGCGCCTTGATCCGGATATTGTCCTGGGCGAGGTAAAGAGCATTGTGAAACATCATATTATTATCTGCCTTGGAAGAAAAATGAACGGCGTATTCAATCATCCTCTCCATATGCGCTGCCCGGTCGAAGGGAATCTCCTCCAGAGCCGTTCGTAATTGCATACGGTTGTTCAATTCCCGCTGCAGGCTTAACTCCAACAGCTCCTCCTTGCCGGAGAAATAGCCGTAGATCGCTGTTCTCTTCAGACCTGCCGAGCGGGCAATGCTGTCCATATCAATGGCGTCGAAGGTTTGGCTGGCGAAATGCTCGTGAGCCTTAAGCACAATATGCTCCCGGACGGAATGAAAGCCATCGAGATTATCCGATTGCCGGCGCATGGCCCCGATTAAATCCTCCTTGGAGGAAAAATGCTTGTAAAAGGTGCTTTTGCTGATATGGCATCTGGCGGCTATATTAGATACGCTTACCGATTTGATGCCCTCTGTTCTCATCATCTCCAGCGCGGCGGCGATGATCCGTTCCTTGTCCTTATCCATGTCCTTATCGTTCATATCCAGCCCTCCGACTCCCGGCGCAAAGCTCATAGAATATTTATGCTAATATTGTCCGCCGGATTTGTCAATGGAGGAGCGGCAGCCCATGCGCATTGGCATGGGCCTGCTCGATTCGAAGCATTAACGGGCTTATCAGCTATTAGGGATGGTTTATTGGGATGTTAGTCTCCGGCTGCCGGCTTATTGCGGCTCCTCCGACAGAGGCTGCGGAATGATTTCCCTCAGCTCGAAATCGTCGCCATAGGTCAGGCCTGCCCCAGTATTTTTACCAAAATAAATATTGGCACTCGTAGCCGTTGCTCCGGTCTTGAAGGAAACGGCCAAACGGACATAATCGGTTGTGCCGCTCAAGGTGCGCATGGTTTCGCTGCCGCCGAAATCCTTGACCCCCAGATAGGCCTTATCGGCAAGCGCGTCATTTTTGAGCCAGCCGCTGTAGACGTATTCGGTGTTCGGCTTCAAGCCTTCAATCTTGTTAAATGTCCAGTTGCTGGGCTTGATCTGCAGAGCGGACAGGCCCGTACGGGCCTTGCTGCCGCTGATGACCGTACCCAATGTCCAGTTCCCTCTCGTACCGGTCTCGAAGCCGGGGTCCCGGATCAGGTTATCCCCGGGCTGAGGGTCGAACAGAGGCTCATAGTATATTTGATCAATCCCGCCAAGCTGCCCCTGCTCGAAGGAAATGGTGATCACTTTACTTTCACCGGTCCAATTGGTTTGCAGCAACTTGGGAAAACGGGTCAACGTCATGGTCACATCCTCATGGCTGTAAGAAGAAACAGTGACTGTCGAATTGGCCAATTCCGGCGTTCCGCTGATCAGCATTTGCTTGAGCACATTCCCTGCACCCAGCCTGATCTGGGCCTCTGTGGAAGCGGGAGAGGCGAGATAGGCGCCCTTGTTCAAATGTCCGTTCTCAGATGAAAATGCCCATGCTCCTTCTCCGAAATCAATTCCCTCATGAATGCCGTTGATCGCAGCACCCTCCTGATTCATATCATCAAAGCTGTATAAGACCGTATTCAAGGGGTTCGGCGGATGGATGATGACGGGCGGTTCCCCGGTCGCAGGCTCTTCTCCAGGCTGAAGCGCAGTGATATCGGCATAGACCACACTGAAGTTTCTCAACTCGCCAAGATCAATCACGATCTCTTCCCCGGCTTGCACAGACCGCTTCAATACCTGCTGCGGGTACATGGCTCCCAGGTTATCGCGGGTAGCCAAATCTTCAACGTATAACTTGAGCGCATAATTCCCGTTGATGCCATGATTGCGAATCACCAGCCTGGCCGGCTTGTGCGCGAATGCACCCGTATCATGACGTGCGGCCAGCATAGTTATTCGACTCGCATCATCATTCGTGGATACAATGGAGGTGACAAGCGGGTCGTCTGTCACAGCGGCTACCTGCCTGGGTGCCAAATTCTGGAACATTTCCAGGACGCGGGCAGGTGTCTGGCGCCGGGCATATTTGTCGAGCAGGGAGGCGGCCCGGCCGTTGCCGTAGTTTTCGATGCGGAAGAATGCGGCTTTTTCAATATTCTCATTATTTTGCATCCAGTACAGCGCTTGGCCCATATAGGAGGCGGTCGTATCGTTGGGAGCTTTGCCGCTTTCGGCATTCAGGTTCCATTCGCTGTAGATAATGGGCAGCTTGCGTCCGAGAATCTCTTCCATGTTACGGGCGTTCTCCGCCGCAAAATCCTCGTAACGCTTGGGATGCATATATCCGTCTGCCAACCAGTCTCCATAGTAATGCAGAGAGACAAAATCAGGAGCCGTACCATGCTCGAGCTGGTACGCCGCCCATTCCCGGTAGTCCTGGTAATAGGGATTGTCGGCGAAGCCGCCTACCTTGGCTGTAGGATCAGCCCGTTTGATCGCCTTTGCCGTTCTGTTGTACAATTCGTTGAACTTGCCATCATGCCAGTAGGAGAAAAAGTGGTTCCCGGAGGGCTCATTCCATATCTCCCAGTAGTCGATCCTTCTTTGCCCCCCATTGGCAATGTTCACGTTATAGACAATCTGGTAAATATATTCCTCCCATCTGTCATAATCCGAAGGAATAGCAGCCCACGGCTGCCCTTTCGTCCCTTGCGGATCGGCAGAGAGCCAATACGGCATGTAGAAGATATTGGCCATCAGGCTTACACCGTCCGCGTGCATCCGGTCGATCTCGTCAAACAGCTTGGAGTAATTGTACTGCTCTGTTGCGGGATCGTAAATGCCGTAATCCGGCCCCCCTACACCCTCAAGGCGGGCAAATGGGACGATGCCCTGCACCGCTTGCCTGATATTGTCTTTGGTAAAGCTGTAGGCTCCTCCTCCCATGGAGACACCGGCAAGATCGTGCTTGATCTGCCGCACCGCTTTGGCGGCATCCGCTTCAATGGTAACGGTGCCGCTCTCTGCGGACGCCGGGACCGGGGCGGGCAGAACACCGCCGCTGACAAGAAGGGCGACAGCTGCACACCAGACAATGGCTTTCCTGAACATTTTTTGTTTTTGCTTCATTCCTTCAGCCTCCTCATGTTCTATTCCTCCCAAGCATTGCTCAGGTTTAGCTTTATACGCCCTCACCCCCCTTCCGCTCCCCGTCTTCTCCGCCTTCCCGCATCTTTCTGGGACTCATACCGAAGTTGCGTTGAAACGCCCGAAAGAACGTTGTCCTTGTGATGTACCCGCATTCCTGATAAATCTGGCTGATGGGCATAGCGGTTTCACGAACAAGAGCCAGCGCTTTTTGCATGCGTGCCTGCTCCACGTAGCCAAAGAAGCTTTGTCCGCTGACTTCACGCGCAATTTGCTGCAGAGCGTTCTCGCTAATACTGAACTGATGGGTCACCATTTTGGCGTATAGCTCATGGTTGCCGATATTATCGTCAATAAACTTCATGACCTGTTGAGCGGGCGCCGACTGGAATTGGCTATAATATTCATTTACATAACGGCATCCTTCCAGCAGCATCTCCCGCAGCTCGGCAAACAAGATGGCAATGTCGGACCGGATGCTGTAGGCCGGCATGCGCAGGCTCCTCAGGCCGGGCAGCTTGGCCGCCAATTCATCGACGGCTCCGGTGCAGGCATAATATACATAGCACAGCGTATTCTCCGCCTCCGGCCGCACACGGGTAATGTAGAGCTCGCATTCCCCCAGCAGGGCAGCCAGTGCGTCGCCCTGGCCGTTCATCATCAGGCGGTACACCGAATTGCTGCTGATTGGCGGCAGACTCCCCCGATGCTTCTCCTCATGCCGAAGCGGCTGTCCGGCACAGGCCTGCCCGTCTTTCTCCCCGTCCTCGTCCCGGAAAATAACCGTTTCCCCGCGGTTCGAAAGCCGCAGCCGGTGCTGCAGGAGCATATAGGTATCACGGATATCGCGCAATCCTTCACAGATCCCACTTGCGGCGATGCGAAATCCGCCTCCCGGCAGCTTGCTCAGCGCTGCTTCAGTCCCGGCGGCAACAGCGGCGCGATCCGCCTCCCCTTTGACAAGTGCGATAGCTTCATGTGTGTGGAGGTTGTAAAGCAGGCTATTGGCAGGAAGACAGTCGCGCAGCAGTGACTGAACAAACGTGGCAGTCGATAGACCGTCCGCCTCTTCCCGCCGCTCCATATGGATCAGCAGCATAAAGAACGGCTCCTGGCCAGTCGGCCAGAAATCGCGGAAATGCTCCTTGGCCAGCTTTTCGCTCTCCGATGCATCCACCATGCCCTCCAGTAAGGAAACCATAATGTAATGGCGCATCTGCCCGGTCTGCACCGCCAGCTCGTCCTTGTAGACCTCCAGCGCCATGCCGTGCTGCTGCAGTACATCGTGGATGTAACGGTACTCGCAGGTCATGCCCTTGGTTGAGTCCTTGACGGGAGGCGGCTCGCCGGCCGCCATCTGCATGAGCCGGATGATGGGCCCGCTGCTGCGGTGAGCGGTCCACCAGGCGGCCAGAATCCCGACCAACAGATAAATGCCCATGAACAGGATCACAAAGTAGCGAAAAGGCGCCAATTGAGCGGTGAAGGCTTGATGATCAAGTGCAATCTCTGCGCGCAGGCCGCCTGTACCTTTAATCGTCAACCATATATCGTCGCTTGCGGTGACGGCCTCCCCTTGAGAGAATAATAGCCGGCCGTTCTGGTCATACAAGGCGATTTGCCGGTAAGCCGGGCAATCAGAGGGCAGCAGCATATTGAGCAGATCCCGTTCTTGAACGGTGATGAAGAAGACACTGTTTGCACGAGCGCTATTGAGCGGCAGCGGCAGCGCATAAGTCAGGGCGCGATAGTCACGCCCGTCATAATAATAATTGTGCGTCGGCAGCAGGCGTCCCCCCCGGCCTTCATGGAGAAAATCCTCCCAGCTTTTGAACGAGACCAAACCTTCGACTGTCAAAAACTTCTCGTACAGCATGCCCGTATTGGTGAAAAAACGGGTCCCTACCAGTGCGGCGCCATTTTTGAATATCATGCCGGCGGTTGTTTTATCGGGCAGATTGATGGTAGCGTTTGCAAATATCTTCTGGGATTCGATGGCCCGGTAATATTTGAAGTCCATGCTTTGGAGTTGATCGGCCGGAATGCCGCCCAACAAAATATGATCAGATAACGAAAGACCGGCTGTTTTGTAAGAAGAGAGCGTGATGTCCAGCCTAAGCATGCCCTTTTGCAGCATTTCCTTAGCCGTTTGGGCAGCTTGATTGGTCAGGATGCTCCCCGTCAAGTTTACAAAGCCTGCGAACAGCAGCAGAAATATAACCAGCAAGGAGATGTAGAGGACAAAAAATTGCTGCCATGCGGCGGAGATGCACTTGCCGAATAATACGCGTCGTTTTAAGATAGTCATGGCTTGCGGCCCCCCTTTTCTCTATAAAAACGCCTCAGAACGTTTGCTATTATAACAGGATCAGGTGGCGTAATAAACGCCTTCCCGGAAAATGCAACACGGTTAAACGAGAATGCATCATTCGTTGTGGCTTGTCAGCAATACGCAACACGGCAAAGGATTTTGTATAATTGCCTCTCTCCGGGTTATACCTTAGCATTTGGTGTGGGCGGAAGGCGGGGAAGTCCAAGCTCGGCCGGACTGGTTCATCCGGTCCATTATTTGACGGGGGGAATGTTATATAGCAAGATAACCCGGCACGGCCACAATGGAGATAGACGGCAAACGAAAGGACTCTATATTAAAGGGGGAGCCAGAATGAATATACCTTACCAATTTATGGGCAAACGTCTTCTTTCGGTTTCATTAGTTGCATCAGTGCTGCTGGCCGCCGTATTAACGGGCTGCGAGCAAAATGGGAACAACACCGTCCCGCCTGCGGAATCGCAGGCATCTGCCAGGCCGGAGTCTTCGGCCAACTATTATAATGACCCGGGAACCTTTCCCATTGTAAAAGAAAAGATCACCCTGCGCGTGGGTGTGCCTACCGTTCCGGTTATCAAGGACTATAAGACCAATGAAGTAACCCGTTTTTTGGAGAAAAAGACCAATATTGAGCTCGTATTCGAGGAATACCCGTTAGACGAGTATGTCACCAAGGTTGACCTGATGGGAGCCGCCGGCGGCGCAGATCTGCCGGACATTCTGATGCTGGGTGGACCGGCCGGCAACTTTTCATCCACTGCCGTTTCCAATTGGGGTCAGGCGGGCATGATTGTGCCGCTTAACAAGTATTTCGACAAGCTGGCTTATCATCTTCGGAGTGCCTATGAAGAAGCCCGGTATATGGACTACTCCACCATGCTGACTCTTTCCGCATCAACAGACGGAAACATTTATGCCGTTCCCTCTTATGGCGAGGAGGTTGGCAATCAGGTGGGGGGCGGCCGGATGCTGATCTATAAGGAATGGCTGGATAAACTGAACATGAAGAAGCCGACAACCCTTGAGGGGATGCGCGCTTATCTGGAGGCAGTTCGCGATAACGATATGAACGGCAACGGCAATTCCAAGGACGAAATTCCGCTGACCGGCTTTATCGGCCAATTGTATCAGATAAAAGGAGCGTTCCTCACACCTTTTTTGGGCAGCAACGGAACAGATCCCTGGATCAACCGCGAGGGGAAGATCGAATTTACTTACAACAAAGAGGAATATCGCCAAGGAATCCGTTATATCAAAGGACTGGTTGACGACAAGCTGCTTGATCCCAGCTTCTTTACGCAAGACCAGGCGCAGATGACGGCGATGATTACCTCCTCACCGCATCTTGTAGGAGCCTATGGGCGTTCGAGCTATTCCAATCTGCCGCGGGAATTGTGGCCAACCTATGGCGTTTATGCCGTCGCCTTGGCCGGCCCTGATGGAAAACGCCATCAAACCTATTGGCCGCCTACGCCGTTTCCTACTTTCCTGATTACAAAAAATTGCAAATATCCGGAAGCCGCCTTCCTGTTCGCTGACTACCTGGCATCTTCGGAGGTTTCCTTCATCAACCGTTACGGATTCGAGGGGCAGGACTGGCGCGCCATGGATCCCGCCAAAGAAGTCAATCTGTATAACGCCAAAGATCCCGTCATGCAGACCGTCAATAAGTGGGGCAGCTTGCAAAATACGTATTGGGGAGGCGTAGGGGCGTATACGAACAATGCTTCCTTTGCCGAACGGACAGCCACTATGCCCAATGATCCCGCAAACGCCGATTACATCATCAATGAAATCGTCGCCAACCTTGTTAAGGAGGCTGAGCCTCTTGCTGTACGCGGCACCACAATTTCAAAATTGGTGTACAACGAGAAGGAAAATGAAATCATGCAGGATATTTGGGCGCCGATCGAAACGTATGTGAACGAGAGCTTTACCCGCTTTGTAATGAGTGACATGAATCTCGACACCGAATGGGATGCCTACGTCCAGACCATGAACAGCATGGGGCTTAAAGAAGTGCTGAATGCCGTGCAATCCAGCTATGACCGCATGTTCAAGTAAGCGTCAAACCGGCTTTCACCAAAAAGCGGGCGGGCTGCGGCCCGCCCTGTCTTTTGTGTCCCCGACGGGAGAGTCTTATGAGAAAGAGGTGACCACATGACTGGCGCAAATCAGACGGCCGTAAAGCGCCGCAGGGTGCCGGGGGCATCCGTTTCATCCGCTTTGCGAAAACATTGGCAATTGTACTTGTTTTTGCTGCTGCCGCTCATTTATATTGCCGTATTCGCTTACTATCCCATGGCCGGCGTGCAGTTGGCCTTCAAGAAGTTTAATTACTCCCTGGGCATCTGGGGAAGTCCCTGGATCGGTCTGGAAAACTTTAGAAGATTCTTCTCAAGCTACATGTTTGAACGGGTCATGGTCAATACCATCTGGATATCGATTGTCAGCACAGTGGTGGGCTTCCCGGTCCCCATCATCTTTGCTCTGATGCTGAATTGCATCAACAAAACGGGCTTCAAAAAAACCATTCAGACGATCACCTACATGCCGCATTTTATTTCCATGGTTGTGCTGGTAGGGATGCTCAAGCAAATATTCCACCCCCGCGTGGGCCTGTATGGCTATCTGTCCAGCCTGTTTACAGGAGCGGTGCCTCCCGATTTGTTTGCCGACCCCAACGCTTTCATGCCCATGTATATCATCTCCGGTGTCTGGCAGGGCTTCGGTTGGGGGTCCATTCTTTACCTGGCGGCCCTCTCTTCGGTAAGCTCCGATTTGCATGAGTCTGCACAGATTGACGGGGCGTCACGGTTGGGGCGGATTATCCATGTGGATATTCCCGCCATCATGCCGACCATTATTATCATGCTGATTCTGTCGGTCGGCAATCTGCTTGGTGTGGGCTTTGAGAAAATCTTTCTCATGCAAAACGATATGAATTTGCGGGTAAGCGAGGTCATCTCCACTTTTGTGTACAAGCGCAGCTTGGGCGGAGGCGGGAACTCGGACTATGCCTTTTCCACCGCAGTAGGCTTATTCAACAGCATCATCAATTTGATCCTGCTGGTAAGCGTCAACAGGATTGCGCGCAAGGTCAGCGAGACCAGCTTATGGTAAAGGAGGAGAACAGCAATGTCCAAGGCCGCAACCGGAACCATGTCCGCCAGCCATTCACCCCGTAAGATCAGGATGCCGCGTGAAGACCGGATGCTGTATGCAGCCATTTATATTGTCGTTATTTTGTTGACTCTGACGGTTTTGTACCCGCTGATCTATATTCTGTCCTCATCCTTATCCTCCGGCCAGGCCGTGTCCGCCGGCAAGGTTATATTCTGGCCGGTGGAATTTTCACTGGAGGGCTACAAGCGGGTGTTCGATAACTCACGCGTGTTTATCGGCTACCGGAATACGATTTTTTACACTGTGGCCGGCACCTTGATCAACGTGTCCATGACGCTTCTCTGCGCTTACCCGCTTTCGCGCAGAGAACTGCCCGGGCGCAACACCTTTATGGGCATTTTCGTATTTACCATGTACTTCAGCGGCGGGATGATTCCGGGATATCTGCTCGTACGCGATCTCCACATGCTTAATACGGTGTGGGCCTTGTTGATTCCCGGCGCCTTCAGTGTCTATCAGATGATTATTGCCCGGACGTTTATCCAGAGCACGATTCCCCATGAGATGCTGGAAGCGGCAAAGGTGGACGGCTGCAGCGATGCGCGATATTTTTTCCAGTTTGTGCTGCCGCTCTCCAAAGCCGTTATTGCGGTCATGACGCTGCAATACGCCGTAGGGCACTGGAATTCTTATTTCTCGGCCTTTATTTATTTGACGGACAAGAACCTTTATCCGCTGCAGGTGTTTCTGCGTGAAATCCTGGTCATGAACCAAATGAACGCCTCCGATTTCACCGATCCCGAAACCGCCTCGATCATGCAGGGCATGGCCGATTTGCTGAAATACTCGTTGATCGTTGTGGCAACCGCACCGATCCTGTTGATCTATCCCTTTATCCAAAAGTATTTTGTCAAAGGGATCATGATCGGCTCTGTCAAAGGGTAGGCGGCAGGGATGCTCTCCTGCCGGGTTAAGATGGCGCTGTTCCAGCAATGGTCCGTTCATGGTTGATCAACTGCAGACCGTTTACAAGCCCCTGTGCTCATGAAGCAGCAGGGGCTTGCCTATTATTTTTTGAGATACATGCGGGAATTGATATGTTAGAATGTAGGCATTAAGGGTGGCGGGAGGGACATGGTGAATTACATCATATTGGCGCTGTCTGTATTTGTTTTTACCATTCTCATTCGAAAATCGACTTGCCGGTATACGTGGTATTTGCTGTTTTCTGTGTTCTTCCTGGAGGCCGCCATTTTCTTCTCGATGATGTATGTGGCGCGTATGGGGAAGTATCCGTATCCGGCCAACATTCTGTTCCAACTGGATTACGAGATGTTCCTGTCCATCAGCAGGATGAAAATCAGGATGGATACCATTCTCCGTTTGATCAACATTGGAGTTGCGCTGTTCCTGTTCTTCATGGTCCTGTTTGCCCGGCAGTTTGTCTTTCCTTATCGTAAGCGCTTTAATCTTCGTGAAGCGGCCATGGTTTTGCTGCTGGCAGCCTTGCCGGTCTTCTATATCTGGTACAATGATCCCCTTGTCAGGCTGGACCTGTACTTGCGCCTTGATTCGAACCAGTCCGGGCTGGGAACGCTTCTGCGCATAGTGGATGCAGTCAATGCCATATGGATTACCGCTTATCTGTTTCTTCCCATGGGCATGCTGGTTGACTTTTACCGCCAAACCACCCTGCAGCTCAAGCGCAAACAAATTCTGGCTTTGGTATGCAGCTTCTTTGTATTAAATGTATGCTGCTTGCTGCTTTTCATCTTTGGGCCATTCCGCAGCATCTATTCCTTCTCTTCCGGGAGAAGCTTGATTGATCTGCCTGATTTATCCACGATGCCCTCTTATTTCTTCACGGTTGTGCCTTTTGCTATGGTGCTGATGATCATTGTGACGATGGCCGCCGTTATCCGGTACAAAGGTTTTGATACGGTCGATCTGTTCAGGAATGTCTTGCTGCGGCGCCAAAAATTTGAGCTAAGCGATAATATGCGCAGCGTGTTTCATTCTTTTAAGAATACGCTGTTTACTGTGAATATATTGGCGGAACAGGCCCAGGAGACGGGAGATGCCGCGGGCAGGGAGGAATTGCTAAGAAAGATCCAAACGGTGACGGACCACTCCTTCGACAGTATTACCCGTATGCTGGACAGCTTGAAAAACCCCAACCTGGAGACCGCCTCCTGCTATCTGGTGGATGCGGTAGAAGAGGCTTTGGCCATGATGGATATTCCGGAATCGGTCCGTATGGAGAAGAGGTACCGGGTAGCAGATGTGATGTCCACCTTTGATATGCATCATATCACCCAGGTCATCCAGAATATTGTGCAGAATGCGGTGGATTCCATTCTCATGGCCGGGATTGCTGAAGGCAAGATTGAGATTGAAGTCAGCGCAGAGCATGAGTGGGCGATTCTCCGGATTAAGGATAACGGCGTCGGTATTAAAAAGGCGGATCAGTACAAAATATTTCAGTCCTTTTATACCACCAAATCCCGCAGCACCAATTGGGGAGTGGGTCTCTCCTATGCCTTTCAGGTGATCAAGGCCCATTTTGGCTGTATTGTTGTGGACAGCAAAGAGCAGGAAGGAACCGTATTTCAGATTCTACTACTACGGAACAAGAAGGGGTAAAGCATATGGCTATCCGTATTGTGATTGTGGATGATATTCCCGAAATCCGCGATTATTTTGCTATGGTATTGGAAAAAGAGCAGGACATGAGCATTGCGGGGACGGCTGCAAGCGGCGTGGAGGCCTATGAGGTGGTGGCGAAGCTGCTGCCGGATATTGTGTTGATGGACATTCAGATGGAAACCGAATATGCCGGAATTGAGGCCATCAGGAGGATTAAGGCGGACTTCCCGGAAACGAAAATCATCGTGTTGACCATATCGGAGGACGACGAGGTGCTGTTAAAGGCCTTTGGGGCCGGGGCCGTAGATTATATAGTGAAGAAAAGCTCCATTGTTGAGAAGCTCAACTCCATCAGAAACGCGTACAGCAATACACTGCAGATGAGGCCGGAGGTATCCCGCAAAATATTGACCGAGCTGACCCGGCTGCAAAATGCGCAAAGCAGTCTCATCTACACGCTGAACATTATGTCCAAGCTCACGCCAAGCGAATACGAGATTTTGAAGGATATTTATCATGGGAAAAAATACCGGATAATCGCAGAGGAACGGCAGGTGGAGGAGGTTACGATCCGGACCCAGGTGAACCGGATACTGAAAAAGTTCGGCCGAAAAAAAATGAGCGAGGTCATTCAGGTCCTGGCGCATCTTCGGATTTTTGATATATACGTCTAGGTGTGTATGAAAACTCTGCGGGGAGCAGATTTAGTCGAATTTTCGTTTCTGGCAAGACGCTTTTGCGCAGGCGTACCGGGGACCCCGGGCCAAGCGAAAGCAACGAAGCTAGGGGCGAAAAGGCGGGGAAAGATGCCCTCAAGCGAGTTTTCAGACACGCCCTAGTAGCTTGACCGAAATGAATGCAAGGTTTGGGCAATTTTTCCAAAGGGGAGGGGGTCCGTGTGTCCAGCTTCCGTCTTGATCAAGGCCTGGAGCTCGATGAGGGAAAGGTGTAACGGAACGGAGCGACGCTAAAACAGCTAAAACGGAGATGTTGCCAGGCTAACGGAACTCTGCGACGTTATTCTGCTGATTTTCCTCCTTTCTT
>JAQSYI010000049.1 GCA_029256185.1 Paenibacillaceae bacterium | reverse complement strand
CAAGTCCGTTACAATTCCAAACCCCCGGTTTTGGACCGAATAAGGGCGCTCAGGTCCGTTACAACCTGGGGCGTGTCTGAACACCCGCTTGAGGGCATCCTTTCACCGCCCTTTCACCCCGAGCTATCGTTACCTTCGCTTAACACCCCGGTACGCCTGCCCGAAAGGGCCTGGCCAGAAACGATTATCTGGGAATTATCTCATCCCCTTAGAGGTTCAGATACGCCCTAAAGCGGTGACTCTTCTTCGCCAAACTACTCCCATAGGAGTCGCTTCCCTTTTGTGCCCACTGTGTTTAGCCCGTCCGGGTTGTTCTCCTGTAGGGAACGAATTTACAACATGATGTACTAAACAACGGCAACCGGAGGACTAATATGAATTGCATATTTATTGATGATCCATTTAATCGTATTATTTATGGTAAGGAAGCATGGACGGTATATGCGGTTTGGATGAATGCTTCTGAGAATGCAGTTATCATGTAAAAAGGATGCAGTGAAAATGGAAAAATTACTATGGCAAAACGGTGCGCCTTTGGCCGGAGGAACGACGGACGAGGACCGTCCTGCGCTTATCCCTTACTTGGTGGAAGGGGACAACCGTCCCGCGATTATTATTTGTCCCGGTGGGGGATATGTTGCCCGGGTAGCGCTGGAGAGTGAGCCCATCGCGGAATGGCTGAATTCCATCGGCGTTTCCGCATTCATTCTGCGCTACCGGGTTGCTCCGTATGCTTATCCCTGCGCCCTGCTGGACGCGCAGCGTGCGATCCGAACGCTCCGGCACGAAGCGGACCAATTCGGGATTGATCCGGCCCGCGTCGGTATAATCGGCTTCTCCGCCGGCGGCCATCTGGCATCTGCCGCCGGTACGCATTATGACCGGGGACGGCCGGATGCGGAGGACCCCGTCGAGCGGCAATCCTGCCGCCCCGACCTGATGATTCTTAGCTACCCGGTCATTACCATGCGCGCTCCGTACGGCCACGCCGGTTCCCGCCTGAGGCTGCTTGGTCCTGAGCCAGACGAGGCCATGACCGCGCTTATGAGCAGCGAGGAACAGGTGACGGCGGATACGCCTCCCGCTTTTGTGTGGCATACGTTGGAGGATGCCACGGTAGCGGTGGAGAACAGCATGATGTTCGCGGCTGCGCTTCGCAAGAGCAATGTGCCGTTTGATCTGCATCTGTACCCTACCGGGAAACACGGTCTCGGCACAGCCGCTTCGACTCCACATGTCAGCGGCTGGACGGCGGCCTGCGCCTCATGGCTGAAGCTCAACGGCTTTTAGCTGAAGCCGAACGGCTTTTAGCAGGAGATGTGGGAGGCTGTTCGCCTCCATCTCCCGGTTTTATTTCGCAGCCCGCGATAGTCTTGAAGGTTTTGTTGAAATGAGTGACATGCTCAAATCCCACTTGCTCGGCGATCATCTGAACCTTGCTGTTTGTCAGACGCAGCAAGGACTGTGCTTCCCGGACCCTCACCACGCGAATATATTCACTGAGATGGAAGCCGGTCAGTTTCAAGAAGACCCGGCTCAGATAAGCGGGACTGATATAGTAGAGTCTGGATAACTGCTCCAGAGTGAGAGTTTCTTTATAATGGGTATGGATGAAAGAGGCAATCTCTGAAACTTTCTCATGCATGGGATGCCTGAACTGCCCCCTGTTGGAAGCGCTGGGAGCAGAGCGGTGAATGCGGATAAGCAGCTCAACCAGCAGCTGTCTGACGAAGCTCTTATAGAGCGGAGGCTGTTCCTTGCATTCGGCCAGCATCGAAAGCAGCAGCCGCTCCAGCTCCGATTGCTCCTTGATGGGAAAATGGAGCAGGGCAGACTCCCCGAAGGCCGGCAGCTCCAACAGGGAACGGTCCGCCTCCCGCAGGAAATCCGGGGAAAAATGAACAAGCACCCGTTCGACCACCTTCACCTGGGAGCTGGAGGTGGAGTGAAGGTCTCCGGGCCGGACCAGCACCAGATCTCCCTTTTGCGCCGTATAGACCTTGCCGTTCATAAAATAAATCCGTTCGCCCTGCAGCAAATAGTACAGTTCGTAGAAGGTATGGGTGTGAGGCCGGGGCATGGTGTTATACCCGGTTCTGCGCAGCCGTTGGATGGAGAAGGACGAATGGTCAAGATAATATTTTTCATCGGCAAAAACGTTCACCAGGTTCCCCCCTCACAGATCACTATATCAATGACAAATATATTTAATTTTTTGCGATAAAGTCAATAGAAAATGTAGAAAATACAATAAAGCTTCAATTAAAATGAGAGATGAGGTGATTTTGCTAATGACACAGCAAATAATAGACGGACAAACGGCAGGCTGGGCAACTCCGGAGGTGCTTCTCCCGGAAATTCCCCAGCAGGTATTCCAAATTGGGCATTATGGAGCGGTAGGAGACGGGATTACAGATAACACTGCTGCTTTCCATGAAGCTATACGGGTATGCGCCCAAGCGGGAGGAGGCAAGCTCATTATTCCGGCGGGCTTGTGGCTGACAGGCTCTCTGAAGCTGGAGAGCAAGCTGGAGCTTCATCTGGAGGCGGGGGCAACCCTGCTCTTCAGTAAAAATTTTGATGATTACCCTCTCATTCATTCTACCTTCGAAGGACTTCCGGCAGTGCGCTGCCAATCCCCGTTGGATGGAGAAGGGCTGGAGGATGTGGCGATTACCGGGGCCGGAGTGGTAGACGGCGGCGGGGAAGCCTGGCGGCCCGTAAAGAACTGGAAGATGACCCAGCTCCAATGGAACCAGCTGCTGGAGAAAGGGGGTGCGGTGGATTCAACCGGCACGTGGTGGCCTTCAGAGGGAGCGATGAATGGGGCGAAAAGGTTGGAGGAGCTTCTTCAGGCAGGCAAGCGGGAGCCTGCTGATTTTGAGGAGGTCCGGGACTTTCTGCGTCCCAATCTGCTCAGTCTCCGCCGCTGCAAAAGAATTCTGCTGGATGGTCCCACCTTCCAGAACTCCCCTGCCTGGAATCTTCATCCCTGGGCATCGGAGCATGTGACCCTCCGCAATCTGACTGTGCGCAACCCGTGGTTCGCCCAAAACGGCGACGGTCTGGATCTGGATTCATGCCGCTATGCCATAGTGGAAAACTGCATGTTCGATGTAGGGGATGACGCCATCTGCATGAAGTCCGGGAAGGACAAAGCGGGGCGCGATCTTGGCATTCCGTCCGAATACATTACCATCCGCGGCTGCACCGTTTACCATGGGCATGGCGGTTTTGTAGTGGGAAGCGAGATGTCCGGGGGAGTGCGCTATGTGGAGGTGTCGGATTGCACCTTCATGGGGACGGATATTGGCATCCGGTTCAAGACGGCCCGTGGCAGAGGCGGGATTGTGGAGCATATCCTTATGAAGGATATCCGTATGATTGATATTGAGGGTGAAGCCATTTCCTTCTCCATGTTCTACGAAGGCCTTGAGGGCTCGGGCACGCTGTCGGAGGACACCCGGCCTGTCACGGAGGAAACGCCGGTGTTCCGCAATATTACGTTGGAGAATATCGTCTGCACAGGAGCGGATGCTGCTTTGGTAATCAAGGGCCTTGCGGAGATGCCTGTTGAGGGAATTTCCATCCACGGCTACAAGGCCACCGCCATAGAGGGAGTCATGTGCGCCAATGCCCGAGGGCTGAACTTCAGCGATGTTGTCCTGCAAGTCAAGCAAGGGCCTCTTCTGAAGCTTCATCAATGCGAGGATGCCCAGCTTGTCCGTGTGGGAGGTACTATTAGCGGACAAGATGACCGGTTGCTCATGGCTACCGGTGACCGGACAACCGGCATAACGATTAAGGAACCGCAGACCCAGCCTGCGCAGCGCAGGATTGCAGCCGATGCGGAGATTGCCAAGAAGATCAGATATGTGGAAGGAGATAATGCCTAGTGTCCATTCACACGAAGCGCAATTCTGTCTGGCAGGCAGATCTGGGAGACGGCCGCTATCAGAATCCGGTGCTGTATGCGGATTATTCCGACCCGGATATCATCCGTGTCGGTGAAGACTTTTACATGACAGCCTCCAGTTTTGTCCACACACCCGGTTTGCCTATTCTGCATTCCAAGGACTTGGTGAACTGGACGCTGACCGGCTATGCGGTTGACCGGCTTCCGGCCGAAAGCTATGAAGGCTGTCCCCGCCATGGAGACGGTGTATGGGCGCCCAGCCTGCGCTATCACGCCGGGAAGTTCTGGATTTTCTTCGGCATGCCGGATGAAGGCGTCTTTATGACCACGGCTGTTGATCCAGCTGGTCCGTGGACGCCCCTGCACCTGGTAAAGGAGGTCAAAGGCTGGATTGATACCTGCCCCTTCTGGGATGATGACGGACAGGCTTATCTGGTGCATGCCTTTGCCAACAGCCGTTGCGGCATCAAGCACAGGCTGGATATATGCCGGATGAAGGCAGACGGCACGGAGCTTCTGGATGAAGGGGTGCTGGTATTCAACTGTGAAGCCGACCATCCTACGATGGAGGGACCCAAGCTGTACAAGCGCAACGGCTGGTATTATATCTTCGCTCCGGCGGGCGGAGTTTCCCAAGGCTGGCAGACTGTCCTGCGTTCCCGTTCCATCCTCGGCCCTTATGAGGACAGGATCGTTCTGCATCAGGGGAGCACGGATATTAACGGTCCCCATCAGGGCGGGTATGTTGAGCTGGAATCGGGAGAGTCGTGGTTCCTTCACTTCCAGGACCGGGAGGCCTACGGACGGATCGTGCACCTCCAGCCCATGCGTTGGGAGCAGGATTGGCCGGTTATGGGCATCAATCAGAACGACGAAGGGATGGGCGAGCCGGTCAGCGTCTGGAAGAAGCCTGATGTTGGTGGCGAGTGGCCTGCAGCGGAACCGGATACCACCGATGATTTCAATGAAGCCTCGTTGGGCTTGCAATGGCAGTGGCAGGGGAACTACAGGCAGGACTGGTATTCCTTGTCGGCCCGCCCCGGCTTTCTGCGCTTATACTCGCAGAAGCTGCCCGAGGGAGGCAGCACCCTCTATCACTTGCCCGGCATCATAGGACAGAAGCTGCCCGCCCCCCAATTTGCGGCAATTGCCAAGCTGGAATTCCAGCCGGCGGAAGCGGCGGAGAGGGCAGGACTCATCGTCTTCGGGCATTCCTATGCCTATGTGGCGGTGGAGTCCCAGGCTGGGGGCCGCCGTCTGGTCTACGGGGAAGGCCGCGGCAGCAAGACAGAAGCTTCCTCCGAGAATGAGCTGATGTCGGTTGCGCTTCCGGCTGATTGCGTCACCCTCTATATTCGCGCCGAATGCAGGTTGGAGGCGGTCTTCCGCTTCGGTTACAGCCTGGACGGCCTGACCTATCATCCCTTCGGTCAAGGCTTTGCGGCATCACCCGGCGGATGGGTGGGAGCGAAGCTAGGGTTATTCGCCCGTCAAGCCCCCGGGGCGTCCATTGGCGGATTCGCAGATGTAGACAGCTTTTACTTCGAGCCCTTGGCGCAATAACCGAAAAAAACGCAAAAAGAACGCTCCGTTCTAAAGGAACGTTCTTTTTGTACTAAGCCTACTTTCTGCAGCTCTCCCGGTATTGTCCCGGGGTGACCCCCTCCTGCTTGCGGAAGGAGCGGATGAAGTTCTGGGAGTTCAGGAACTGGAGGCGCTCGGATATTTCCTTGATGGTCATATTGGTGGTGCACAGCCATTTCTTGGCCATGGTAAGGCGGTACCCGGACAAGTATTCGCTGAAGGTCATGTCCGTTTCCTTGCGGAATACGCCGCTTAAGTAATTGGCATTATAATGAAGCTCAGCGGCGCAGGCCTCCATGGTCAGATCCGTATCGTAGAGCCTGTGAATCATGTCAATGATCTTCTCCGAGATGTTCTGATACTGGGAGTTATGGCGGTCCTTCATGACGGTGATCATGGGCAGAATAATCCGTTTCCAGAACCATTCCTCAATTTCTCCGGCGATCTGCAAGCGGTTCAACTCCTCAAACAGGGACAGATCGCCTCCCTGAAGCTGCCGCAGCGGAATGCCCGATTCCTGCATCACTCCAAGCAGACGGTTCAAAAAGCGGTTCATGGGAATCTGGTATTCATGATGCGTCAGCTCATGCTTGAAGATGTTCTTCATGAAGGTGCGCAACACCTCACGCGCCTTGTCCTCATCGGTCAAAGCTATGGCATCAATCAGCTCCGACTCTGTAAGTGTGGGATAGTCGGTTTGGAGCTGGGACTTGCCTTCGTGAAGGCTGGAATACTGGATAATAACGCCTTCCCCCAGCACAATGCGGTGCTTCAAGGCCTCCAGGCCCTGACGGTAAGCGGCCGAAGCCTTGCGGATATCGCTGAAGGGCAGGCTGATGCCGATGCTAATCTGAAGGTCCAGCACTTGACGGATGGTCTGCTGGATGGATTCGGTCAGAGCATACAGCATATTATGGTATTCTTCTGTGGCATCCTGTGCTCCGCCGACCAGAATAACCTGCGTCTCGTCGATAAAGACCGGGGGCAGTCTCCACTCCGGTGCGATCAGCTCCTCCACCATATTGCCCACTGCAAACAGCAGCAGCCCGATGTCCTCTCTGCTGTAACGGGTTTCCTCCAAGCCGTCGATCTGCAGGGTCAGCACGGACATTTGCTTCCATTCCCCGAACCTCTCTCCGTAGCCGAACTGTTCAAGGCGCTCCAGTACCTCCTGGCGGGGCATGATGCTCTGGTACATCTTGATCAGGAAGAAGCTCCGGGATTGCTGGAGGTGCTGGAAGACCTCCTGCTGCAGCTCCGTGCGGCTCTCGAACAGTTCCTGGACCTGCTCGCTGATGAACTGGAACTCGTTGACATTCTTCTCCTCGCGCCGCGGGAGCTTGTCGGCGATCTGCTTCAGCAGTCCCTGGATGGGGGTATACATTCTCCGGGAGCCAATCCAGGCTACGCCTATGAACAAGGCAAGCAAACCAAGGCAGACATAGGTGGTATAAATACCGATATTCTTGGCTTCGCGGGTCAAGCTGTCAATGGAGATGACAGACATATACACCCATCCGTTAAAGGGAGAGCGGTAATAAGAAGCGGTGTATTCCTGTCCTCCCGCTTCCGTCTGGAATTGCCCCGAGTTCTGGACCAGACTGGCCGAGCTCTGGGAGAAGCCGGTATCCACCAGATATTTGCCGATCATATCGGGATCGGAGTGGTACAGAATCCGGTCCTGGTCATCCAGGATGAATACGGTTTCCGAGTCGCGCAGATTGAAGTTCAACATCTCGGAGACCCGGCAGGTGGGAATATTGGCGAAGGCCAGCCCGGACTTGCCAAGACTCGGATCGGACATCTTCTTGACCAGACTGATGGTATAGGGGCATTCCGCGGAATTGGCCTTCTCCTCGCTGTAGAACCACAGACTGGGGTTCAGCACCCAGGACGTATTGTTGCCGAGCAGCAGCTGATTGGCGATCTGGTTGCGGTGCAGGTACTGGTCGAAAGGATAATAGCCCGAATTTTTGATCAGCCAATTATTGGTCATATTCACGATGACGATATCATCAACCTTGGTGTAGGACGACTGGACATTGCTGATTTCCCGGCGAAGCTCGCGGTACAGCACGAAATCGTTAGCGTTGAACGGCTCGCTCATCACCTTGTTCATTACGGTAGAGTTCACCAGTTGGTTAAAAGAGTGATTGACAATCTGCAAGGTTTGCTCCACATTGGAGTTGATCTGGTTAAGCAGCTGCATCTGGCCCCGGTTAACCTGCTTCTGAATCTCACGGGAGGATTGCCAGTAGGAAATAAGGCCGATAAAAATAACAGGAAGCGTACAAAGCACGCAGCCGAACAGGATCATTTTGGTTAAATAGCTATGCCGGTGCAATCAAACACCTCCCTTGCCAATGTTTTTATATGAAAAAAATATGGATGCACATTTTCATACGGGGCTCCCCCAAAAGTACCTGGATATTGCTTCGGACTATTTTGGGGCACTGTTTCTGCAGATTCTATTGTATCAGCACATAACCACTACAAGCAATGATATCAAAATTTCCTGAATTTGTGTATAATGGAAGTGGTGCTTGCTCTAAGAAAGGGAGGTTCGCCATTATGCTGCCACAGAGAATCCGCACCGTTTCACTGCTGCTCACCATTGCTGTGATGATTGCCGCGGCCTTGTTCACGGCAGGATGCCAGGATCGCTCAGGTGTTCCGGAGACGCCGGACACCGCTCATCAGAAGCGGACCACCATCACGATGATGATGCCCATGCATCAGACTCAGGCCCCGCATGATTCCATGGTGCAGGCACTGGAGCAGGCAACGGGCTCGAAGCTCTATATTGACTGGATTCCCAATGAGATATACCGGGACAAGGTGGTCAACTCTCTGGAAACCAACACCCTATCCAAGGTGACTTATGTCAGCCAGCAGGATTATGCGGTTGTCAAGAGCGGCATCCGCTCGGGCATGTTTTGGGAGATTGGCCCTTATCTGGAGCAATATCCTAACCTGAGAAAGCTGGACAAAGGAATATTCGAGGAAATTGCCGTTGAGGAGAAAATATACGGGCTGTTCGCCGAGCGGGAGCCTTCCCGGCAGGGCATATTAATACGCAAGGATTGGCTGGACCGTCTGGGCATTGCCCTGCCCCAAACTCCTGAGGATCTGTACCAGGTGTTGAAGGGCTTCACCTATGATGATCCTGACGGCAACGGCAAGGACGATACAATCGGCCTCACCGACCGCAATGACCTGATGTTCGGGGCCTTCAAGACCTTAAGCTCTTACTTCGGAACTCCCAACAACTGGGGAGTGGCGGATGGGAAGCTGGTGCCGGAGTTTATGACTGCGGAGTATGCCTCCACCATGGACTATATGCGAAGGCTGTACCAGGAAAAGCTGATAAACCGCGATTTCACCATCACCAGCAAGCAGGTTCAACGGTATATGCTCATCAGCGGCAAAGCGGGCGTGTATGTGGGCAATCTGGCCGACGCCCCGCGGATCCGCGAGGAACTGCACAAGCTTAATCCGGAGGCGGAGCTTGCGCTGGTCAACCGCATTCAGGGGCCCAAGGGGTATGGAACATGGTCCATGCCCGGATTCAGCGGCGTGTTCATGTTCTCCAAGAAGGCCATTGTCACCGAGCAGGAGCTCAAGGATATCCTGGCTTATTATGACCGGACCATGGATGCGGATGTCTGCAATTTGATGCAGTATGGCTTGGAAGGGGAGCATTACACGCTCAAGGACGGCCAGGTCGTCTATCTGCCGGACAAGGAGCAAGAGCGCAACCGGGACATCCTGCCGTTATGGACGATGATGATCGCCAATCTGAGCAATCCCAATCTGCTGCAGCTAAAACTAGATGAGCAGGAGCCCTTCACTCTATTGGCTGAGCGGTTGATCAAGGACAATTCCGGATTCCTGATCCATGATCCCACGCGCAATCTTTCGTCTGCCACATATGATGCCAAGTGGGCGGATCTGCAGCAGATGATAACAGACGCTACCTACCGGTACATTACGGGTGTCACCCAGATGGAGGGTTTTTACCGGGAAATCAGAGAATGGGAGAATAAGGGCGGGACCGCGATTATCCAGGAATTGAATAATGCCTATATCATTGACAGGGAATCCCGTAAATAAGTCGAACGCCGCGCAGCCGCCGGCGTTTTTTTGTCGTCCAAAACTGCCCTCAAACGGGTTTGAAGACACGTCCTGGGCATATTTTAGCCGTCTTAAGGTTATAACAAGATAATCATTAGCTCAGATCAGTGTCCCACAACGGTGGAACAGGCCTGATTCTGCCCGTATTGCGCTCATGTGAGCGAGGGATTATTTACGTAACGGCCGCGGCCGTCTTATAGTCAAGGTGTCAAGGCGGCAACACACAAGCAAGTATCCAAAAGTATATCAGGGAGGTCAATGGGATGAGCAGCTTTAAACAAAGAGCAAAGTGGGTCAGTCTTCTGTGCGCTGCATCTATGTTGGTTGGCGTAACAGCAGGTTGCGGAGGTGACAAGGAAGAAGAGGCGGGTGCCACCACCAGTCCGACTAAAGCAGCAGACGCTTCTGCAACACCTGCGGCAACGGTTGAACCGCTGAAGAAAATAACCATTATGCTTCCTCTTAAGACTCCGGAAACTCCAGCCGACAAGGTTGAGAAGATTCTGGAAGAGAAGACGGGCACACAAATTGAGTTCCAATGGGTACCTGACGGTTCTTATGATGAGAAATTCCAGGCGTCCTTCGCCACAGGAACTCTCCCGCAAGCTTCCTATATCAAGAATCAGGCATCCTTCCTGCTCTTGCGCGACTCCATCAAGAACAACCAGTTCTGGGAAATCGGGCCGCTTCTGAAGGACTTCCCGAACCTGAAAAATTTGAGCCCGGAAATTTTGGACAATACAAAGGTTGAAGGCAAGATTTATTCCCTGTATCAAGAAGGGCCGATTGCGCGGCAAGGCGTTATCTACCGTAAGGACTGGGCTGACAAGCTGGGACTGGCGGCTCCCAAAACAACGGATGACATCTATAATATGTTGAAGAAATTCAAGGAAGCGGACCTGGCCGGCAACAAGAACACACTGGGTCTGGCTGACCGCAACGACCTGGTATACGGCGCCTTCAAGACCTTGAGCTCCTACTTCGGCACTCCGAACAACTGGGGAGTGGAGAACGGCAAGCTTGTACCTGAGTTCATGACCAAGGGCTACATGGATACCATGAAATTCATGAAGAAGCTGCGGGATGAGGATCTGATCAACAAGGACTTCCCGGTTACCAGTAAAACCGACCAGCAAAACATGATGTATACCGGCCGCGCGGGAATGTACATCGGCTCCATGCCGGACGTGCAAACCATGCAGGACAAAACCGGCAAGAATGTGAAGGAAGCGCAATACGATGTAGCAAATAACCTGCTGTCTCCCAGCGGCAAGCCTGCCACATGGGGTCTTCCCGGATACCGGACGCTGGTGATGTTCCCCAAATCCGCCATCAAGAACGAAACAGAGCTGAAACAGGTACTGGGCTTCTTCGATAAGCTGTGGAGCCCGGAGCTTGCCAACCTGCTGAAGTACGGCGTGGAGAACGAGCATCACACCATCAAGGACGGCAAGGTGGTTATGACTACCGACCAAAAGATTCTGGATAAGGAATATCAAGCTTATCTGGCTCTTGCACTGGCCGATCAAACCGTGGTGAAGGAAGCCTCCTATCCGATTCCTGTCCGCGAAAAAGCGGAAAAAATTTCTCTGGATGCTGTTCCTTACGCCTTGATTGACCCGACGCTGGCGCTGGATTCCAAGACTTATAATGAGAAGGGCGCAAGACTGGCGGAAATTATCAAGGATGCCACTTACAAGTTCATGCTGGGAGACATTGATGAGAACGGCTACCAAACGGCCCTGAAGAAGTGGCAGGATGACGGCGGCGCCAAGATCATCGAAGAATACAATGCGGCTTATGCAGCTGTTAAAAAATAATTGCCGGCAATGAAACGGGATAGGGCTGTTGAATCCGTTCAGCAGTCCTATTCTTTATAAAAATCCGGAATGTATATCATTGGTCAGTTGAAGGAAGGAAGTGAGCCGTTATGGCCAATACAATTAATCAGGAAGCAACTGTCTCCCCAGCGGGAGCCCCTTCCATTCGCAAAGGAACAACGATGAGGCGCATCGTCAGAAACCGGTATATGTATATCATGGTGCTGCCGGGACTCATTTATTTTATCGTATTCAAGTATTTCCCTATGTGGGGGTTGATCATGTCCTTTCAGGACTACCTGCCGTACAAGGGGATCATGGGAAGCGAATGGGTAGGCTTTAAGCATTTCAATAATCTGTTTACGGACCCGGAGTTTTGGACGATCTTCAGGAATACCATAGTCTTGTTTCTTTATAATCTCTGCTTCTATTTCCCAGTACCCATCCTTCTGGCGGTCATGCTCAATGAAGTGGCCAACGCCTATGTCAAAAAGTTCATCCAAACGATCGTGTACATTCCCCACTTCCTGTCGTGGGTTATCGTGGTGTCCATCACGTATGTCATGCTGACCATGGACGGCGGGATTATCAATCAGATGCTGGTGTCGCTGGGATTCGAAAGAGTCAATTTCCTGATGAGCTCCAGCTGGTTTCACCCTATATATGTGGTACAGGTTATCTGGAGGGAAGCAGGCTGGGGAACGATTGTTTATCTCGCGGCTATTGCCTCCATTGATCCCCAATTGTATGAAGCGGCGCGTATGGATGGCGCAGGACGCTTCCGGCAGATCTGGAATGTCACCCTTCCCGGTATCCGCAATGTAATCATCGTTCTGCTGATTCTCCGGGTAGGCAACGTCATGGACCTGAGCTTCGAGCATGTTTATCTGCTCTTGAATTCCATGAACCGTCAGGTTGCCGAAATTTTTGACACTTATGTATATACACTCGGGATCAAGCAAGGCCAATACAGCTTCAGTACCGCGGTGGGCTTCTTCAAATCCTTCGTGGGTCTGGCATTGGTCATGCTCTCCAACAAATTGGCCCAAAAATTCGGCGAGGAGGGGATCTACTGATGAAAGACAAATCCTTGGGAAGCCGGGTTTTCGATACAGCTAATATTGTGCTGCTGCTTTTGGTTACATTGGTTACCATCATTCCGTTGATGCATGTATTCATGGGTTCCTTCACTACTGCGGAGGAGATGGCGCGCAAGCCGTTCGTGCTGATTCCCACTGAGTTCTCCTTGAATGCCTATGACTACATCTTCACAACTGATACGTTGTTCCGGGCAATGGGGGTTTCCATTGGCGTCACTCTGATGGGGACGTTGATCAGCATGTTCCTGACCTGTCTGATGGCCTACGGCTTGACCCGGCGTGATCTGGACGGGCGAAAAGTGTTCAACTTCATGATCGTGTTCACGATGCTGTTCCAAGGGGGGATGATCCCCACCTTCTTCGTGGTCAAGCAGCTTCATCTGGTGGATTCTTATTTCTCCCTGATCCTGCCGGTGGCGGTCTCGGCGTTTAATCTCATCATTATGCGCAGCTTCTTCCAGAACCTGCCCGACGGGCTGGAGGAGTCCGCCAAGATTGACGGCTGCAACGATTTCGGCATCCTGTTTCGGATCGTGATTCCGTTGTCCCTGCCGGCAATCGCCACTATATCGCTGTTCTATGCGGTCAACTACTGGAACACCTATTTCAATGCGGTGCTGTATATTAACAATGACTCCAAATGGCCGATCCAGGTCATTCTCCGCCAGATTGTTATTCTGGCCAGCGGCTTCAGCGGAGATACCTCCGACTTCGGCAGTGATTATGCCAAGCCGCCTGAACAATCCGTCAAGATGGCGGTAATCGTGGTCTCCACGCTGCCGATTCTGCTGGTCTATCCATTCCTGCAAAAGTATTTTGCCAAAGGCGCACTGGTAGGTTCTGTTAAGGGATAAGCGAACGGGCTCATGCTAACGCATGAGCCTGTTGTTTGTTGCAGATTATTGGTATTATTTAACTGGTTGAATCTTATATGGCCGAAGCTGGATCAAATATGAGCATTGATTACATCTTCAGCGCAGTTTGGAGGGGCTGCAGCCGATCTTCTGCTTGAAGAATCTGGAGAAGTGGCTGATATCGCAAAATCCCAGCGCTGCTGCGACGCCGGCAACGGGCATGTTGGTCTGGTGAAGCAATTCCACTGCTTTATTGGCCTTCATATTGAGAATGTACTGATGCAGGGACGTGCCGGTATAGCTGATGAACAACCGGTTCAAGTAGTTGGGATGAAAGCTGAAGATTTCCGCAATCTCCTTGTTGGTCAAGGGCTTGTCCATATTTTGATGAATATAGTCAATGATCCGGTCCGCAAGCTGGTGATGATAGGAGTCTGATTCCTTGCGGTAAGTCAAATGCCGGGCCAATTGGGCCAGGAAGGAAAGGAACATTCCGTTGATCCATTGGCCGCTGAAATTCTTTTGGAGTCTGTATTCTTCCTCCAGCATCAGCAAGGGGCCCTCGCCCTGCAGATAATTCGGCACCAGGAAGGGCTGGTTAAACATCTTCAGATCGGTGAACTCTACCAGCTCCGTAACCTTGGCGGCATCGAAGCTCTGTATGAATACGGCAGGCGGAATAAAGCGCTTGTCCCTATGGGTCAGAGTGAAATCGAAGTGTACATTCAGCATGGTCAAAGGATCTTCCGCGTTGCGGTGGACGGCGTAACGGACTGACGGCCCCCAGTAGAACAGGTCTCCTTTTTTACAGGGATAATCCATGTCCTCCATGCGGATCAATCCGGTTCCCCCGCAGATATAAGTGACGCGGTGATCGTACAGCTTCTTGGAATCGGGAGAAACGGAAGGACTCAGGGTAATATGCTGAACGTATCGGACATGGGGTGTTATTTCGTTAAATGACAGAGTCACTGTCTGTAAACCGGACACAGGAATCCCTCCCCAGGCTGTTTTCGCTCTCTCACCGGCTGCTTATATTATATCAAACACAATCTCCTGCATGATGATTTATTTTATGCAGGAGGTTTATTTTTTACAAATTGTTATTTGCTATACTCAATTACATTGCGATGGGGTGCAGATATAATGAGAGCAGGAACAATCACTTTTTACAAGATGGGGTGTTGGGATGAGTCAGATTTCGCATAGGGATTATCTGCGTCTGCTGGAGCCTTGGTGCAAGGCATCCGCGCCATATTTGTATGTGCCTCCCGGGAGAGAGGACCTGGTATGCTATGGCACCGGCTATAACGGATGGGGGATGCAGACGCACCAGAAGGCATTCGCCGCCTGGGCTGTATTGGCGGCGGAGCCGGATGTGGACGAGCAGCGGACAGGAATGGGCAGAGATGAGATTCTCGGTACTGCACTGAAGCTGCTCCGCTATACATTGGAGAGTCATATTGAAGGCACAAGCCAATGTGAGGACGGCACCTCCTGGGGCCATACCTGGATCAGTGTGCTGGGAGTGGAGCGGATGATGCACGGAGTGGAGGCGATTGAGGAGCATCTGACGGAAGCCGACCGCAGACTTCTGGAGAAGGTGCTGGTCTCCGAAAGCGACTGGCTGCTGGATTGCTACGATATTGTCGGAGCTACTACGGGTGTGGCCAACAAGCCGGAATCCAATCTGTGGAACGGATGCGTCCTGCACCGGACTGCCGCCATGTATCCCGGCACTCCCCGGGCGGAGGAATACCGGGAGAAGGGATCCCGTTTTCTGGCCAATTCCATCTCCGTTGCTTCGGATAAGGAGTCGGCGGCGGTTTTGGACGGCAAGCCGGTTTCCGAATGGTATGTGGGGGATAATTTCTTCGAGTCCTATGGGTTGAACCATCACGGATATATGAATGTGGGCTACATGGTGATCTGTCTCTCCAATGCAGCCATGCTGCATTTCACGTACAAGAAAAGGGGACTCACTCCGCCTGAGACGCTGTACCATCATGTGAAGGACCTGTGGGCGGTGGTCAAGCCGTTCATCTTCCCGGACGGACGGCTGATCCGTATCGGCGGAGATACCCGGGTGAGATACTGCTATTGCCAGGATTATCTGATTCCTTCGCTCATCCTGATGGCCGATATGGACCAGGACAGTGATTGCGCCGCTCTGGAGGCGGGCTGGCTTACCCAGATTGAGAAGGAGATGGAGCATAACGGCGATGGGACTTACCTGTCGGACCGCTGCGGGGACTTGAAGGCCGTCTCGCCGATTTATTATACACGGCTTGAATCGGACCGGGCCGTTACCTTATCCTACGGCGCCTATTGGAGAAGACTCTATCCGGAGATTGCGGCGCGCGCCCGGAACAGGGAAGGGGCAGCCGAACCCTATTCCTGGAGCGATGAGTATCACGGCTCCTGCTTTGAACGGGGGGAGAAACGGGTGGCCTCCTGGACCTGGCGGGCCGCGGAAGGTCCCCAGGGGTTGAACTTGCCGGCAGACGGAAGCGATCTGGCCGAATGGCGCTATAACCTTGCGGGCAGAGTGAAGGGAACGGGTTCCTACAATTATAATGAAGTGATTGCCCATCAGGAGCATTCCTTCCCTGGGGGATTCATCACCTCCGGAACGGTGCACGCCTGCTCGGAGGAATTGCTGGCCGAACAACAGAACAAGGATGTGGTGGCCGTACAGCAGGTTGCCTTCGCCGCCCTGCCTGATGATTGCACCGTTATGGCCATGCAATATATCCGCACCCTCAACCGCAGCTATATCACCTCGCTCGAAGGGCTGCTGCTGCATGTGCCGAACGATCTGTTCAACGGCAATCAGCGGACGTATTGCTGGGGAGAGGAGCAAGAGACTCTGCAGGGAGTCGGCAGCGGGGAAGAGCGCCGGGACATTCCCTCATCCTGGGTGAATATCGATGACCGCATGAGTGTGGTGAAAGCTTACGGTTCCGATCCTCTGACCCTGTACCGCCCAGGCAAGCGGCAGATCGGCATCAAGCACCGTCACCAATCCGATACCATGGGCATGCTGTATGCCGACGAAATATGCTGCACCTTTTACAAGGGATTAAAGGATGTTCCTCCGGATACGGTTGTGCTGGATACGGGATTTGTTGTGCAGGCAGGTGTGGATGCCAAGACAACGGCAGACTTCGCTGCAGGCGGGTCATGCTCCGAGCTTAAGGCGGATCAGGCGGGACCGGGCGTCAGAGCAATGGTTGCAAATGGCGCAGACGGAAGACGCTATGTGCTGGTAGCCAACTTCGGTGAGCAGTCTTCTTCCGCGGTGTTCGCGCTTCCCGGAGCCTCTTCGGCCTATGTTCTGGCCACCGCCCAAGCTGTGCCGTTGCAGGAAGGACGGCTGTCTGTGGAAATAGCTGCCGGTGAAGCGCTCCTGTATGTAATCGCCTGACCGCGCACAGAAAAAATGCCGCTTCTCCTCTACCGGGAAGCGGCATTAATGCCTGATTGGCCAAAGGATGACCGGTTTGGGGGCGGAAGCTACTCTGTTTCGGAAATTCCGCATTTTTTGGCAAGGGTGGGCCAGCGGGACAGGAACATCCGCTCCCACTTGTGATCTGGCAAAGCCTTGATCCAATCGGCGATCTGGTTCAGTCCCATTTGATCCAATACGGCAATGGCGTGGGCTCTGTCCTTTTTCTCCATTAATACCAACACGTCAATCCACCTCGTTTACACATAGTTCCAAACAGAACATATATATGCGCCCGCAGGGGAAATGGTGACTTGGCTCAGAAAAAAAACTTTTATTTTATTTTTTCGAATTCCGCCTTCATGATTTCAAACCACCGCTTGTATCCACTGTCATTGGGATGGGTGCCGTCTACGGTTAATTTGTACATATCCGCTCCCTGGGTAGTGAAGCCCTCATACACATCCATATAAGCCCAGCCTGCTTTTTCGGCCAGGCTCCTGGCGTTGGCGGCATAGTCCTTCATCGTCAGGCCAAGCGAATTCGCCACATCCTCCGCCTTGGGATTGGGGGAGATGACGTAGATAACGGCCTCTGGCAGAGCGGCCTTCAGATCATCCACAATCGCCGTAATATCTTTGACGGACTGAACGAGAGGAACGGACTGCCCGTGATCGTTCAACAGACAATTTTCGAATATGACAATGTCCGGGCTCTGCTCAATAACCAGCTCTACCTTGCTCTCCTTCAGCAATCCCCCCGCAGTGCGTCCGCCAAATCCGTTATTGTTCACATTGATGATCGTATATCCATCCGCTTGGCTCAGATAATTGGCCAATAAGGAACTCCAGTTCTTGGAAGGGTCACTTGCTCCCGTACCTTGAGTTACACTGCTGCCAAGCGTTGATATGGTGACGCTGGAGCTTTGCTTCCTTGCCTTTATATATCTCAGGTCATCCAGATAGGAGCGGGGATTGCCATTGGGCTTCCACTTTTCAATTTCTGCCGCTATTCTAGCCGCTTCCTGTTCTTTGAACCTTTGGTAGCCGGCTTGCGCCAGCTTGCCCTGCTCGGAGGCTTCTGCTGCCATCTTCTTGTTTCCGAAATATACACCAGAGGCAATAACGGCTGTAACAACCAATCCGGCTGTGAATAGGAGAATGATTCTGGCTACTTGTTTCATTTTGACACCTCCGGAGCTAATTTCGAAAAATTCTGGCGGGAGTCCGCCTGTTGAGGCGGGTCAGGCCATGCAGAGGTCAGTCTGCAGCCATCCACAGCATGGCCCGCCAGCTGAAGCGCACTCTGTCGGCAGTACTTTTGGTGATAAAGGTTACGGCGGCGGTGCTTCCATTGTCGCTAACGGAGGTGATGACAGCGCTCAATGCTGTAATCAACGTTCCCGAGACTGCATCCGCAGCGTTCATTGGGCTTACAGTCTGAAGAATGTTGGCTGCCGATTTCTTGTAACGGACGGTGAAGATATTGCTCCTGGAGTGATTCCAATCAAGAGAGCGCGCATTCATTTCTATAATCCATGTACCCGGCTGGTCGAGAGTGACAACTGCAGAAGGCGCCTTGGCATTTAAGGGGGATTCGGCAGAGCCTTTAATGCTTCGTGCGGCGAAAAGCTCTTTGATGTCATTTTTGGAGCGAAAGTAAAGGGTATCGGCATTAAACAGGAATTCTCCCGGAAAGGTATCACCCGCCGAGCTGACAGGATTGTCATAAATATACCGGGGAGCTGTATTCATCCGGAGGTTCCCGCCGATATCCCCCGCCGCGTTGACGATTTTAAGATTGTTGTTGGCGGCGATATACTGGCCCAGATAAGTGGCATTCTTCACTTCAATATGCGTTCCGCCGGCATTCTCGAAGTAGAGCTTCTCCAAGCTGGTCTGGTACCCGGAGGTTTGGATAATCGGCTTATTCTGCCCGTATGCGGCCCAGCGGCATTCGGTGAATGAATTCATGCTGCAATTGGGACCAATATAGACCGAGGCCGCCTGTGCGCCCTGACATTCGAATTCGCAGTACAGGAAGCTGTTGGCATTCCCGTATTCGATATGAATATTGGATTGGTATTTGGCGCCGCGTTCAAACAGGCAATTGATGAACTTGTTCATCTGAGGGGTATCGGCAAATCCGTTTTTGCCAAATCCGGCCAGGGATTTGCTTTTATCGATGCGCAGATGGTGGGTGGAGGACACGTCGTTGAATTCCGACTTCATGAACACGTGATTGCCTGCGCCGTTTACGATATACAGATGCCCGGCGTTGTACTCCATGTTCATGAGGGAAAAGTAACAGTTCTGGGCCGCATCAACAATCATGCCCCATACCTTGGCCCCCTGAATCTTGATATTGTGGAAATAGCGCTCCACTGTGGTATAGCCGGTGCCGGTGGAAGCACCTACAAGCAGCCCCGTGTCCGCCTGGTTGTTGCAATCCAGGAAGAAGTCCTTGAGCGGAGCGCCGCGGTTCCCGTACTCGGTAGCGCCTGTCAGCTTGACCATGGCTCCCTTAATGGGGGCTACCGCCTTTAAGGTGGACCCTTGGCCGACTCCCACCAATCCGATTTCCTTGTGGGGAAGATGAATCTCTTCGCTGATGTTGAAGGTGCCATAGGGTAAAAAAATCAATCCGCCGCCGGTATTTGCGGCTACAGCAATGGCCGCTTTGATGGCCGCCGTATCATCGGCGGTTCCATTCCCTTTTGCTCCGTAATCTTTAACATTAATTACCATATCTTGTCCAGCTTTTAGAATGAATTGATACTTGTCTAGCTCATCCATCAGGGCACTTCCTTTCTGTTCTTTTATTTTGGGTCAAATTCAAAGAGTCCCCAATAGAATATATATATGCTTATCCGTCCTCAAAGTGACTCCATTCAGAGAAAAGGCTTAAGAGGGTTGTAGAGCAGCCGCTGCACGGCCAAGCAATTGCGGTTCCGGCTTAAGACTATCATTGCAGGTAGGTTTTGGAGATATATTCCGCTTCTCCCTGTTCAGGAACCCAGTACCAGAGGCGTTTTCCCACAAGAGGGTCCATCGCCCACATGGACGTGCCTTTTAGCTGGACATGCTTCATGGTTTCTCCGGAGAAGCCTTTGAAGACAAGGCCCAGGCTTATAAGATCGGAACTTGTCAGATTGGTATCGATGATAGAATCATTGATTTGCTCTACTATCCGGGGAAGTTTGGACAGTTGTTCGGGAGACAGTACCCGCTCGGCTGCCGCCTTCAGAATCAGAATCTGGTCAATCTGCCTGCCAAAATCACCGTTCGCCAGAGAATAGCGCTCTCTCGCCAGGGCGAGGGCTGTTGCACCGTCTACCAACTGCCTTCCTGCTTCCAGATTTAACTCATTGGTATGAATGGCAGCGGGAAGATCGACTTCCACTCCGCCGATGGTATCAATAATAGCAGTAAATCCCCAGAAATCGGTTTTGGCGTAATAATGAATGGGAACACCAAAAAAGTTGCTCACCGCTTGTATTACGGACTGGGTAGCAGCTTCATTGCCGTTCACCGCTTCCTCGAGAAAGTGAACATGATTGAGTTTGCTTGCTCCCACTCCCGGGATGTTAATCCTCAGGTCCCGGGGCAATGAAATCACCACCAGCTGCTTTTCCACAGGATCGACATGGGCCAGAATAATCGAATCTGTTCTGGAGGGTTCATTCTCCCTCCGGTCCGTACCCAGCAGCAGCAGGTTAAAGCCCCGGGCTCCTGTCTGATCCGCTTCATGAATAAGGGTAACGGCAGTGCTCACCTGCGTATCCGCTGCCGGACCGTCAACTGTTGAAGGGCCGGAATCCAAAGCAGCCGGCAGCTCATAGAGAGGGGAAGCCACTATTGGAAGTGAGTTTGGAGCGAAGCGGCGGGCAGGCGATAAGTGTAAATAGAGCCCTGTTGCTGCAGCAATAAGGACAACGGAGACTATGGACAGCATGATATATTTTCGCTTCACGGGGTATTCCTCCTCTTGTACAATATGTATGAGCCTCCTGCTTGAACATTCATCCCGGTCTTCGATTATGCCGATAACATAATCATATTAGAGTGATTGGAGGAAATGATACAAAGGTGAAAATTATTCTAAATAACCATTGACAAGATACGATATGTATCATACTATGGAGTCAGAATACCGGGAAACGGAGTGGAGCTGAATGCATACCGATTGCTATTGTATCTGCTGTAAAACAACGATTTCCGAAGGGCAAGCGAAGCGGGTATTCAAGACGGGTTTTTTCTACAAGATGCCTATCAGTATTTGCCGCAGCTGCAGTGAACAGTTTCCCAGCCTATTGAAGAAGTAAGCCCTTGCATTCTTTTCTTTCTATAATCATGCCTAATAATGAAGAAACGCCCTTGCCTGGATAAATAGGCATGGGCTTTTTGCTATGCCATTTGCCAGAGTGGACAAAGCTTATGGAAGAGAAATGGCGCCGTTTCACCGGGAAAACGCTTCATTCGTCTTTTTGCAAAAACATTTTTCATAGGGAATGAAATGTATCATGAATTACTTTTACTAAACATAAGCTACAAGTATTATCGAGAGCCAAGAGGGTGAAGTAAGAGACTCTTTCAATTTTAATATTGGAGGTACATATGGAGCTTAAACGGTATTGGAGGGTTCTCAAGAAAAAATTATGGCTGATTATCACATGTGTTCTTCTTGCTACCTCTGCAGCCGGAGTGATCAGTTATTGGTTTACCAAGCCGGTGTATCAAGCTACATCCAAAATTATCGTGAATTACTCCAAAAGCTATGATCAACTAAATCCCAATCTTACGTTGGATTCCATTCAACTGGATGTCAAGCTGATCGAAACGTATAAGTTAATTATCCAGACCCCCGCCATTCTGAACAAAGTGGTAGAGCTTTATCCCGACTTGAATATGACGGAGCGGGAGTTAAATGAAATGATTCGTGTCAGCAACGTGAAGGATACCCTCATTATGACTCTGACCGCACAGCACACTTCCTATGAGAAAGCCGTGAACGTGGTTAATGCCGTTGCAAAGGTTGCCAAACAGGAGATTCCGGTGATTATGGCGGTGGATAATGTAACGATTCTGAATGAAGCCATTCCGTCAGACCTTGCAGATCCCGTCAGTCCTCATCCGCTTATGAATATCATAGCCGGATTCATGGTTTCTTTGTTGGCCGCAATCGGTCTTGTATTCCTGCTTGATTATATGGATGACACCATCAAGACCGAAGAGGATGTGGAAGAGCTGCTGGGACTGACTACATTGGCGGTTATGGTGAAAATGAAGAAGGAAGACCTGAGCAGCAGGATTATCACGGAGGAAGCCACTAATAGAAAGCTGGGTGAGTCGGTCTATGTCGCGGTCAACAAATAATTATGCCCTGGTGATGGAGCTCAATCCCAAGTCTGTTATTGCCGAGGCTTACCGGACGCTCCGCACCAATATTGAATTCTCCAATATAGATGAAGACGTGAAGTCCATTATGGTAACTTCCGTCCAGGCGGGAGAAGGAAAATCGACGATAGCGGCCAATCTGGCGATTGCATTCGCCCAGACCAACAAGAGAGTGCTCCTTATTGACGCTGATCTGAGGAAAGCGAGCATGCACAACATCTTCAATCTGAACAACCGGATTGGGCTGACCAGCTTGCTGACCGGACATAGTCATATCTCAGAGGCGCTGCTTGAATGTTATGTGGAAAATCTGCAAATCCTCACATCGGGTCCTATCCCTCCCAATCCGTCCGAGCTGCTGGCATCGAGAAAACTGTCGGCCGTGATGAATGAGTTGAAGCTAAGATACGATGTATTGATCATAGATGCCCCGCCTGCCGGGGCGGTAAGCGATGCGCTGGTTCTCAGTTCCAAGTGCGACGGCGTGCTGATGGTGATTGATTCCGGCAAGGTAAGACGGGAGCAGGCGCTTAAGGTCAAGGCCAGCTTCGAGCATGTCAAGGCCAGGATGCTGGGTGTCGTGTTAAATAACAGAAACCGCAAGGAGACTAATTTCACTGCCTACTCGTACTATGGCCATACAGAGAGCGACACCCAATAACCCGGCCTGAAGATTCCAGGGAGAAGGAAGGATGGAGAGGTATGACATCTCATAATCAGAGTGAAAGCGGCGGCATGGCAGTACGTTCCAGTGTGTATTACCGTAGTCCGGCCAGAAGGAAGATTTCCGGAAGCAAAAGGATGTACCTGGTTTCAAAGCGGATGACGGATATTGCCGTATCTCTGATTGGGCTTCTTTTATTATCCCCCCTTTTTCTGGTGATCGCTATCCTGATTAAGCTGGAAGACCCCAAAGGAAGCATCTTCTTCAGCCAGCTGCGGATCGGCAAGGATGAACGGCCCTTCCGCATGTACAAATTCCGCTCCATGGTAGCCAACGCGGAAGAATTGCTGCAGGGTCTGCTCAGCCGCAACGAGATTGAAGGGGCCATGTTCAAGATCAGGGAGGACCCGCGCATTACCCATATCGGGAGATTCATCCGGAAGACCAGTATGGATGAGCTGCCCCAGCTCCTGAATGTGCTGAAGGGCAATATGTCATTAGTCGGCCCCCGGCCTCCGCTTCCCCATGAAGTGGAGAAATATACGGAATACGACAAGCTTCGCCTGTCTGTGGTGCCAGGGTGCTCGGGCTTGTGGCAAGTAAACGGGCGCAATGAAGTGGGATTCCGGGAGATGGTGGAGCTGGATCTGACTTACATTGAAAAACGGGGCTTCTTCTATGATCTGCTTATTATCCTGAAGACCTTCAAGGTTCTGCTGGGTGCTAAAGACGCCTATTAATTTTCCATTCGGAGGTGCACTATGAACAAACATTCAGTCATATATGTAGCGGGCCACAAGGGCTTGGTAGGATCAGCCATCCTTCGGGCTCTGGAACAGAGAGGATACACCAACCTGATCTACCGCACAAGCTCTGAATTGGATCTGCGGGACTATGGTCAGGTAAGCCGCTTCTTTCAGGAGAATGACATCGAATATGTGTTTCTCGCTGCCGCCAAGGTAGGCGGTATTGTGGCCAACCAGGAATATCCCGCCGATTTCATCCGGGATAATCTGATGATCCAGACCAATGTAATTGACTGTTCCTGCCGGTTTCACGTCAAGAAGCTGCTGTTCTTGGGCTCTACCTGCATTTATCCTAAGCTTTGCCCCCAGCCTATCAAAGAAGAGTATCTTCTGACCGGAACACTGGAGCCGACCAATGCCCCCTATGCGGTAGCCAAGATAGCAGGGATTACCATGTGCCAATCGTATAACCGCCAATACGGCACCCGGTTCATATCGGCTATGCCCACCAATATCTACGGTCCCAATGACAACCTGGACCTGAAGACCTCCCATGTCTTGCCGGCCTTGCTCCGCAAGTTCCATGAGGCCAAGATCAACCGCTCGCCCAGCGTGGAGGTATGGGGCAGCGGCACACCCAGGCGGGAATTCCTTCATTCCGATGATTTGGCCGATGCGTGCCTGTATCTCATGGATCACTATGAAGCCAGCGAGGTCATCAACATAGGAGTTGGCGTGGATATTACCATTGGCGAATTGGCCGCATTAATTAAGCAGTGTGTGAATTATGAGGGAGAGATCACCTTTAACCCCGCTGTTCCCGACGGCACGCCCAGAAAGATAGTGGATGTAACCAAGATCAACGGGTTGGGGTGGCAAGCCAAGATTTCCTTGGAGGAAGGGCTCCAATCGGTTTACAAGCAGTTTCAGAGAGAGTATGCGGCAAGCAACTCATTGTAAATAATGGAGGAGAGCAGCGATGAAAAAAGCGTTGATTACGGGTGTAACCGGCCAGGATGGATCTTACTTGGCGGAATTGCTGCTTGAGAAAGGTTATGCCGTATACGGGATGAGAAGACGGACCAGTACACCCAATTATGAGAATGTTCAACATATTAGAGACCGGATCAACTGGATCTCCGGAGATTTAACGGATTTGTCCTCTCTGATAGAAGCTGTCAGAATCTCCGATCCCGATGAAGTCTACAATCTGGCCGCACAATCCTTCGTAGCCGCCTCCTGGCCGCAGCCGCTGACAACCGGACAAATAACTGCGCTCAGTGTGACCAATATGCTGGAGGCTGTGCGGATTGTCAAGCCGGAGGCGAAGTTCTACCAGGCATCCAGCAGTGAGATGTTCGGGAAGGTGCAGGAGACGCCGCAGAAAGAGACGACGCCGTTCTATCCCCGCAGCCCGTATGGGGTAGCCAAAGTATACGGACACTGGATTACGGTGAATTACCGGGAAAGCTTCGGCATGTTCGCTTGTTCCGGTATTCTGTTCAATCATGAGTCTCCCCGGAGGGGACTGGAATTTGTTACCCGCAAGGTAACCGATGCGGTGGCGCGTATCAAGCTGGGGATGCAGGATGAGCTTCGCATGGGCAATTTGGACGCTCTTCGGGATTGGGGCTTCGCTGGTGATTATGTGAAGGCCATGTGGCTGATGCTTCAGCAGGATGAGCCCGATGACTTCGTCATCGCAACCGGAGAAATGCATACCGTGAGAGAGCTCCTGGAGATTGCCTTCTCATATGCGGGCCTCGATTACCGGAATTACGTGATTATCGATCCCGAATACGTCAGGCCGGCCGAGGTAGATCTGCTGCTCGGCGATTGCTCCAAGGCCAAGGAGAAGCTGGGCTGGAAGCTGGACGTGAACTTCGGGCAGCTGATCCGAATGATGGTGGACGCAGATCTGGAGCGGGTGAGAAGAGCTGAGAGATTAATCGTGGTATGAAACGATGAGGATGGGAACCAACTTCGCATGGTCTCTCATGGGGAATATCGTGTATGGAGCCTCCCAATGGGCCATGCTGATTTTTTTGGCCAAATTAGGCAGTCCGGCCATGGTAGGCTCCTTCACTCTGGCGCTGGCGATCTGCGCCCCGGTCGTTATTTTTACAAACCTTCAGCTGAGAAATATCTTATCCACCGATGTGGAGCAGCAGTTCCGGTTCCGCAGCTATGTAGAGCTTAGATTGTTTTGTTCATGCATCGCCATGCTGATCATCGTTACCCTTACAATCGTCATGCAGTATCCCCCAGACAGGGCAGTGATTATCCTGTTAATCGGAATGGCCAAGGTGATTGAATCCATCAGCGATATCCTGTACGGCAGGCTGCAGCGCATGGAAAGACTCGATATCGTGGCCAAGTCAACCATTCTGAAAGGGCTTGGATCGGTTGCGGTTACAGTGTGTTGCCTGTATCTGACTCATAATCTGCTATGGACGATTGCGGCTTATACCATGGTCTGGCTTCTGCTGCTCCTGTTCTATGATCTTCCCAAGGCTCGGCAAGTAGGCGATGAAACAGGGAAGAACATAAGGGAAGGCAGAATTATTGAAGCAGCGGCAATCAAGAGGATGCTGGTCATGGCGCTTCCCTTGGGCGCTGCGGGCTTTCTGGATACGTTTAATGCCAATCTGCCCAGATATTTCGTGGAGCAGCATGTGGGCGTAACGGAGCTGGGCTATTTCTCTGCCATTGTATACATCATGATTGCAGGTGCAATGGTTGTCAGCGCCATCGGACAATCCGTTACACCGCGTCTGGCCAAATATTTCTCAAGGGACAGACACGCCTTTGGGGTACTGTTTAGAAAGGTGATGCTATTGGGCGCCGGGATCAGCCTGGTTTCCGTACTTATACCCTTGTTTTTCGGAAGCGAGCTGCTGGCGGTCATATATACGCCCGAATACTCCGGCTATAACCGGGTGTTTCAATGGTCCATGCTGGGAGGAGCCTTGTGGTATGTGGCCTCCTTTCTGGAATGCGGGATCTATGCCATCAGGAATTTTAAGGTGCAGACTCCGATTTTGATCTGTGTTGTTGCTTCTACATGCATTTCCTTGTATTTGTTATTGCCCCGGTATGCCTTGGTTGGCGCAGCCGTCTCCATCTGCATCGGAATGCTGGTCCGGCTGCTCGGCGGAATCATTATTTTTACTTATCTGTACATGTTGTCCGGCCGGAGAAGGGAAGCCCGGGAGTCCTACAGCTGCCAATAGAGATGAAGAAGAGGTGAAAATGAGGTGGCGAATTGAAGCACAAATTTTTTTTCTGCAGCATTTTTGTAGTTTATTCGGTTAATGTCATATCCCAAATGCGCTTCGGCCCTTCCGGGCTGCTCTACTTTGCGAAATTCGGATTGTTTTGCCTTCATTTTTTTCTGTTGTTAATCAGTGTTATGAACAAAGGAATAATCATACAACGGCCTGCCAAACATGTGTCCGTGTTGTTCTACCTGTGGCTGATCATCATGCTGTTCGGTTTTACGAAGGTGGAAGGCATGGGGCAGCTGCTGGATATGAGTATGACAATCGCAAGTTTTTTATTGTTGTTTGTATACTCTATCCTGCTGCTTCCCAATTATTTGCACCAAAACAACATTTCCTTTGGTTCCTTTGTTGCGGCTGTCCATTATGTGGTTTTAACTACGCTTTTGGTATCCATATTGTTGGGCATGGGCAAGCCGGAATCCTTTTTTCTGGACCCGCACAGTTTGAGAAACCGGTATTATGCGTTCTTCCTTAGCCCTAATGTGTTGGGAATCATTTGTTTCCTGGGGATCTGCACTTCCTTGCTCATATCCTATATGTTCCCCCGCAAGAGGCATTATCTGCTGTTCCTTCCCTTGTATTATGGTCTGATTCACATGAGCGGAAGCCGGACAGCTGCCTATTGCGCATTAGCTCTTATTGTCCTGTTTATCTTCAAGAATCACACATTCCGCATAGCCAGACTGCTGAATAATGTACCCATGATCATTATTACGGTAGCTGCGGTTACCCTCTATCTGGTCAGAATGCTGAATTCCAGTGATATGCTGAACAGTCTGAATGAGATGCTGAGCGGAAGAATTGCCATATGGACGGATTTGATGAAAGAGAACACGGCTATAGAGTATTGGATAGGGCAAGGGCTGCTCAATACCGATGTGGCCCGGGACAATTACTACATCTCCGTGCTGATGGACACGGGGCTGGCCGGCTTGGGAATATTCCTGATCCTGCTGCTCTACTCTTTAAGCTTTCTCATTAGAACCTATGCGGCATCGAGAGAGAAACAGACATTTTTTTTGATGATTATGCTGTTTGTGCTCGCCTTCTATTCGTTTACGGAAAGCCTGCTGTTCACACTGGGGAATATATTAAGCATTTTCTTATGGTGCTCCATAGGGCTTCAGATGATCGGCACAAAACGTTATTCAGGAGGAACAGGGGATGAAAATACTGCATGTGATCGCCAATCTGGCTCCGCGTTATGGAGGTCCCTCCAAAGCAAGCATGGAAATGGCGCGGGCATTAGCCGATAGAGGACATCAGGTTAGCATGTACACCACCAATCAGGATGGAGACGGCCATTTGCAGGTTCCGCTGGATGCTCCGGTTATTCAGGACGGAGTGGAGATTCGTTACTTTTCTGTCCAGCGTCCCAGATTCTGGGGCACCTCGCGGCAGTTGGCCAAGGCGCTGAAGCGGGATATCCCCCAATATGATCTGGTCCATATTCATTCCCTTTATCTTTTTCACGGTTTGATGGCAGGGTATTATTGCCGCAAGTTCGGCGTCCCTTATGTGATTTGTCCCCATGGTTCACTGGACCCCTTCCTGTATGGCAGACACCGCTTCAGGAAAGCTTTTATGGAATGGTTATTCGAGAACCGGAATATCAAACATGCGGCCGCCATGCATTTTACCACCCAAGAAGAGATGCGCCTGGCGAAGCCGGTTACTTTCGAGGCACAGGGTTTTGTGGTACCCAATGGATTGGACCTGGCCGAATATGACCGCCTGCCGCCCAAGGGGCAGTTCCGCGGGCAGTATCCGCAGCTGGAAGGCAAGAGGATGCTGTTGTTCTTCAGCCGTCTGAATTTCAAGAAAGGACTGGATATTCTGGTCAAGGCCTTCAGCGCTGTGAAGAAGGAGCATCCCGATACCATGCTGGTTATTACGGGGCCCGATAATGAAAACTACGGTGTGCAGGTAAAACAATGGATTGGCGAAGAGGGGCTTCAAGACGATGTGCTGTTTACCGGCATGCTGACAGGAGAGGATAAGCTGGCGGTGCTGAACGATGCCGATCTGTTCGTGCTGCCGTCCTATTCGGAAAACTTCGGGATTGCTGTCATCGAGGCTCTGGCATGCGGCGTACCGGTGGTTATTTCCGACAAGGTGAATATCTGGCGTGAGGTGGCGGAGTATCCGGCAGGCCGGGTAGCACCCTGTGATCCCGATGCATTCTCCAGGCAAATCGGCGAGCTGCTGTCCGATCAGCCAGCCGCCAAACAGTTGGGGGAAAATGGAGTTCAGCTGGTGCGGGATTATTATCAATGGAGCCATGTGGGAAAAGTGCTGGAGGATGAGTATAGCCGGATCATCGGCGGCAGGCGGGAGACGGTTCGTCCGGAAGCTGTAGTGACATCATAACGCGGTTCCTACATAGACCATCGAATGAATGAAAGAAGCGGTGATAAAGATGACGGATCTGACGGTAGTAATTCTTACCAAGAATGAAGAAGCCAATATTGCCAAGTGCATCAGCTCCTTCCGGGGATTGGCCAAGCGGATAGTCGTTGTAGACAGCTTCAGCACAGACAGGACCAAGGAAATCTGCCTGGGGCTGGGACTGGATTTCTACGAGCATGCCTTCACAGATCATGCGGCACAGTTGAACTGGGCCTTGACCAATACGGCCATCACTACCGGCTGGACCATGAGGATGGACGCGGACGAAGAGCTCACTCCGGAGTTATGTCAGGAAATCAGCAGCAAACTGGCCAGCCTGCCGGAACCGGTGAACGGAATCATTCTGAAGAGAAGAGTGTACTTCATGGGCAGATGGATTAAGCATGGCGGGATGTATCCCCAATGCCTGCTGCGCATCTTCCGTACCGGGACTGCGGTATGCGAGCAAAAGCGGATGGATGAGCATATGGTGCTGCTGCAGGGGCAATCCGTCACATTTACACACGATATGAACGACAACAACACGAAAAGCCTGGAATGGTGGACGCAAAAGCACAACTGGTATTCCAATAAGGAAGCCACGGAGTTTCTGTCTGAAAAAAATAACATTCATGTCCACGATGAAATACAACCGAATCTATTCCGCGGGCAGGCGGCGAGAAAGCGTTGGTTCAAAACCCGCATTTATTATAAAATTCCGCTGTTTAAACGGCCAAGGTGGTATTTTCTGTACCGGTATTTCTTTCAACTGGGCTTTCTTGACGGGAAAGAGGGGTTAGTCTTCCATTTCCTGCAGGGGTACTGGTACCGCTTCCTGGTGGACGCCAAAATATATGAGTATCAAAAGTACAAGAACAATGCGGTCAACACCGCTTCGCTGGAAATAAAAGAAACGGCCTATTAATTGGGGAAACAGGTGCCTGCACATGAAAAACAGGATTCGTCTTGACCGGTATAACCAGGATTGGTACTCCAGGGGCCGCAGCGGGTTTATTGTTTTGCTGTGGTGGTTCATTCAGGGCACAATCTTCCGCTTCTCCCTGCATCCCATGTATGCCTGGAGAAACTTTCTGCTCCGGTTGTTCGGTGCGCAAATCGGAAGGGGCGTACAAGTCAGGGCCACCGCAAAATTCACCTATCCTTGGAAGGTGTCCATTGGGGAGTATTCATGGATCGGGGATCATGTTGAATTGTACAGCCTGGATCAGATTCACATCGGATCCCACTGCGTGATTTCACAGAACAGCTATCTATGCACGGGTTCCCATGACATCTATGACGAGAACTTCGGCTTGATCACCAAGCCGGTCACAGTCGGGGATGGAGCTTGGATAGCAAGCGACGTGTTTCTGTATCCGGGCGTGGCCATTGGAGAGATGGCAGTTGTAGCAGCCCGCAGCACGGTAACCCGCAATGTGCCCGCCAACCTGATTTTCGGCGGCTCGCCGGCCGTGCTGATCAAGCCCCGTTTCCGGATGGTTGAGGAGAGCTATGGAGAGGAGATGCTGGTATGAAGCCCCACATCGTGTTTGTGATCAATTACTTTTATCCCGATTATGCTTCCACAGGACAGCTGCTGACCGAATTATGCCTGCATATTCAGAAGGACTTCCGGATTACGGTGATTGCTGCTATGGCGGAGAATGGGGAACAAGGACCGGCGGCAGACAGCAAAAGCAGATTCGCCAAGGAACAGCTTGAAGATATCACAATTATCAGGGTTAAATTACCTAAAGTGGATAAATCAAACAAATGGAGCAGGCTAAGATATATTGCCTCCTACTTCTTGTATGCCAGCCTGGCTATGCTCAGGCAGAAGAAGGTGGATTTCATCTACACCATCTCTTCTCCTCCTATCCTGGGCGGGTTGATCGGCACCATCGGCAAGCGGCTCTTGCGCGCCAAGCATATCTACAACATCCAGGATTTCAATCCCGAGCAGGCGGAGGCGGTCAGCTTCATGAAAAGCAAGAAGCTGTACAGCATCGCCAGATGGGTGGACACCTTCAATTGCAAGCAGGCGGACCATATTATAACGGTGGGCCTTGATATGCAGCAAACTCTGTTCAAGCGGCTGGCCGCACACAGCCTTCCCGCCAATACCGTGATCAACAACTGGACCGATGAGCAGGCCATTGTACCTCTGGACAAGGCTCATCCCAAGGTGGCCCGGTTCCTGGAGCAGCACGGCCTGACCGGTAAGTTTGTTGTGATGTATTCCGGCAACATGGGACTGTACTACGATCTGGAGAATCTGATCAAGGTTACCGAGTCCTTCTCGCAATATCCGGATATCGCTTTTGTCTTCATCGGGGACGGCGCTGTCAAAAAACGGATGCAGGCTTATGTGGAGGACAAGGGTTTGTCCGGTGTCCACTTCCTGCCCTTCCAGCCCAAGGAGGAGCTGGTGTACTCCCTGAATGCCGCGGATGTGCATCTGGTTGTCAACCAGAAGGGAATCAAGGGAGTATCTGTTCCGAGCAAGATTTACGGCGTAATGGCAGCCGGCAGGACTGTTCTGGGCGTGCTGGAGGAAGGGAGCGAGGCATACCGTCTCATCCGGGAGAGCGGATGCGGAGTGGTGGTGGAGCCGCAGCAATACGGGGAAGTTGCAAGCAATCTCCGGACGTTATACGGGATGGACCAAGCCCGGCTGGCCGCTTACGGGTTGAGCGGCCGCATGTATCTGGAGCAGTATCTCAGGCGGGATATATCCTTGGAGAAGTACCGGAAGCTGTTATTGTCCATGAGCGGCGCATAAAGATGCGGAGGGATGAAGGTGAGGCTTGTACTGTTATCCGGAGGTTCCGGCAAGAGACTATGGCCGCTGTCCAACGACGCCCGCTCCAAGCAGTTTCTCAAGGTGCTGGAGAATGATGACGGACAGCTTGTCTCCATGGTGCAGCGTGTTTGGGGACAGCTCGAGCAGAGCGGACTCAGCAAGGGCAGTTATATTGCAACGGGCACAGGCCAGATTGAGATGATGCAGAGCCAGGTCGGCTCCCATGTGGCGCTGATTATCGAGCCTGAGCGCAGAGACACCTTCCCGGCGATTGCGCTGGCTGCCGTATATCTCTATTCAGTAGCAGGAGCCGGTCTGGAGGAAGTCGCAGCGATTCTTCCGGTGGATCTGTATGCGGAGAACCATTTTTTTGACAAGGTGAAGGAAATGGAAGGAGTCATCGCCCGGGATGAGGCCCACATGGCCCTGATTGGCGTCAAGCCCGCATATCCCTCCTCCAAGTACGGCTATATCATTCCTCAAGAGGGGGAAGACCCCTATGCGGACGTGCAGAGAGTCAGTCATTTCCGGGAGAAGCCTACAGCGGAGCAGGCTGCCAGGCTGATGGAGCACAATGCCTTATGGAACTGCGGCGTATTCGCTTTTAAGCTGGGTTATCTGATTCGGATTCTGGAGCAGAGAGGGCTGCCGGTCCAATATGAAGAGCTGCTGCTCCAGTACCATTCGCTTCCCAAGATCAGTTTCGACTACGAGGTAGTGGAGCAGGCGGAGCGGATTGCCGTGCTTCCTTATGACGGCTATTGGAAGGACCTTGGCACCTGGAATACCTTGACCGAGGAAATGAGGAATCCGCAGATTGGCCGGGGGACCATCAGCGAGGATTGCCGCAACACCCACTTGATTAATGAGACGGAAATCCCCGTCTCCGTCATCGGTCTGTCCAACGTGGTGGTGGCAGCCAGTCCTGACGGTATCCTGGTATCGGACAAAAGCGAGAGCCAGCGGATCAAGGATTACATGGATTATGACCAAAAGCCCATGTATGAAGAGCGAAAGTGGGGGTGGCTGCGGGTTCTGGATGATCAGACTTACGAGGACGGCCGCTGTGCTTCCACCAAGCGGGTCTGCATTCACGCAGGCAGCAATCTGAGCTACCGCATGCACGTAGGCCGGGAAGAGGTATGGACGGTTGTGAAGGGCGAGGGCGAGTTTGTGCACAACGGCAACTTCATGAAGGTGCGGGCGGGGAATGTGCTTCATATTCCGGTGAAAACCTTGCACAGCATCCGCGCGGTGCAGGAGCTGGAGATCATTGTGGTGCAAAGCGGCTTCAGGCGCGAGCCCAACCGGATCGTGGAGCTGTACACCTCCTGGGACGATGTGCACCGGAATTGCCCCAACCTGTCATGGACCATGGAAGGCTGAAGGGAAGCTGGAAGGCCGATAGGAGGCCGCGGCGGCAACCATAAACGGGAACGGACATGAGCAATAACAGCCTCATGTCCGTTTGCAATTCCCGGCGTGCTACCATTGGGCAAATTTTACGCAGACCGGCTGGGAGAGCTCCAGCTGCTGTCCGTTGAAGGCGAGACCTCCCGTCTCCGGATTGCGGACGAAGGTTACCACATTATTGCCGTCCCGGTTGGCCGCCAGCAGAAATCTGCCGTCCGGAGAGAGGGCAAAGTGCCGGGGATGTCCTCCCAATGTGGATACATGATCCACCGGGGAAATGGTTCCATCCTCATCCTTGACCGCAAAGACAGCAATGCTGTCATGACCGCGGTTGGAGCCGTACAGGAAACGGCCATCGGGTGAAACCTGGATTTCGGCGCAGGCATTCTCTCCCCGGAAATGCTCCGGCAGGGTGGAGACGGTCTGGATCTCGGCCAGCGTCCCTTCGTTTTCCTGATAGGCAAATGCGGTGATGGTTGAACTGAGTTCATTGATCACGTACCCGTAAGGCCCATGGGGATGAAACGCAAAGTGGCGCGGCCCCGAACCCGGCCGGACCTTGGCTTCTCCATGGAGAGTAAGTGTATGGCGGTCCGCATCCAGACGGTATACCACGATCTTGTCCAGACCCAGGTCGCAGACCACGGCGAATTGATTGCGGCGGTCCAGTGTGACGGAGTGGACACGGGCCTGGCTCTGGACAGGCAGCAGACTTGCCCCCGAGTGCTGATGCTCCTGGGCAATGGGGCCGATCCGGCCGTCCTCATGAACGGGAGAGATTCCCGCCATGCCTCCCTGATAGCTTGAGGTAAGCAGGTTTTGCCTGGTTGCGTCCAGCTTCAGATGACAGGCAGGGCCCCTTGTGGTCCGCTCCCGGCTGATGGGCTCCAGTTGCAGAGTTTCCGGGTGGATCCTGTAAGATACAGCGGCCCCGGTGCGGTTGCCTTCCTGGTCCGTTTCCTCGGCAAGAGAGTACAGGATCCGGTTATCGGCATCCACGTCCAGGAATGTGGGATTTTTGACCCCGCCGATTTGCGCTGCAACGGTTAATTTCCCGGTTGCCTCATCGAAGAAGCAGGCATGTATCCCAAGCTCCTCCGCATTGGCGTATGAACCCAGAAACACCACCGTTTTCTTCTCCGGTTGATAATTCATAGATGGTTTCCTCCATATGGGATGATTTCATTATTTACCAAGTATACCGCGAATAAAAAATGCTGACAAAAGTATAAGCGTTTATCTGCGCTCATAAATATAGATTCTGATTCCGTTCATTCGCACCGTTCGTGCCATTCATGTTACCCTAGAGGGAAAAGGAGGGGAGGGACAAAGGATGTTTCCTTGGGAAATGCTAATCGGTCTGGCAGCTGCAGGTTACGGGTTATTGATTGTCCCGACCCAATGGCTGAAGGTGGAGCAGGTGAATCATTCTCTGGGCTTGCATAAGCGGATCGTTCAGATCAGTGATCTTCATGTGGAGAAGCTGAGGATAAGTCCGGAGCGGTTGGAACGGACCGTGCGTGAGGCGCGGCCGGATTATATTTTCATATCGGGGGATTTTACGAGGAATGTCCGGTACTTGCCCCGGCTAAATCCGTATCTGAAGTCCCTTACGTCCATCGGCGTGCCCGTCTATGCGGTGTTGGGCAACCACGACTATAAGCTGAAGGCGGCCATAGGACTTCTCCTTGATTTGCTGCGCAGCTACGGCGTCCGGGTTCTCCGCAATGAAGCGGTCCGGCTGGACACATTCTGGCTGGCAGGCATCGATGATTTCGGCACCGGGCACAGCAAGGCGCAGCGTGCGCTTCCGTCCGTGCGCGCAGAGGAGCGGATTGTTGTGCTCACTCATGATCCCAATGTAGTGCCTCACATCCGCCGCCGTTTCGATTATCTGATGTCGGGGCATCTGCACGGCAAGCAGTTCAACATTCCCTTCTTCTTCAAATTGAAGTCCAAGGGCGAGCTGCCGTCTAAGGGGATATACAAAGGCTTCCACCGCTGCCCCCAAGGTCCGTTCTACATCTCCAAGGGGATTGGCCAGGCGGGAATCAATGCCAGGCTGTTCGTGCGCAGCGAGATTACGGTTCATCATTTGTAGCGGGAATAAGTTGCGTAAAGTCAGGCAGGAGGTTCATAATAGGAATGACATCATCTTGCCATATTCCAGGATCTGTTATTTCAGGATAAAGGGAACGGAGATGAAAGGACGTAGGCAGCCCCGTGAACATAACTGCAATGAGCTTTAATTTGAGGGTATCCAGGCTCATGGACCTGCATCGGTCCTGGATCTTCCGCAGAGAGAGCGCCGCTTTGACTATCTCGCTCCAGAAACCCTGGCTGGTGGGGACGCAGGAGGGAACCGCCTGCATGCTCCGCGATCTGGACCGCCTGCTGCCGGAGTACGGGCGGGTAGGCACAGGGCGTGGGCCAGGCGGCAAAGGCGAGCATAACGCCATCTACTTTCATTCCAAAAAGCTGAAGCTTATTGATTGGGGACAGCTGTGGCTCTCGGAGACACCGGAGCAGCCGGGCAGCATCGGCTGGGACGCCCGGTTTCCGCGGATATGCACTTGGGCCAGAATGAGCCTTCTGCAGGAGCAGGGCACGGCCATCATGGTCTACAATACCCATCTGGACCATGTGGGCCAGGAGGCCAGAATCCGTGGCGTCCAGCTCATCTGGCAGATTATTCAGCAGCATCAGGAGCAGTTTGGCCCGAGTCCCGTACTGTTGTCCGGCGATTTCAACGCCGGTCCCGGCCACCCCGCCATCCGGTTCTTATCAGGCGATGAAGAGGAGCACGATGGACCTCAGGCTCCTCTCTGCAATGCTTTTGCCGATCCCCGCCATGCGGGCAGTACCTTTCACGGCTTCCTGGGGGGGAAGAAGGGAGAGCCGATTGATTTTCTATTCGGCGGCTTCGGACTGATGCCCGAGCACGGGGATGTAATCCGCTCCAAATACGGAGGCCAGTTTCCTTCGGATCATTATCCTGTTACCGCTGTGTTCAAGCTGCGCTCCGCTAACAGGCAGGGCTGCCGGCCAAACCGTTAGGCAGTGGCCAAAACAAACACTTTGACATTATGCTTGCGCCCAAACGTCCGGGCTTCACTCACATCTTCCATATACACGTCGATCTTGGAGCCCTTGATTGCGGAACCCGTATCTTCAGCCTTGCGGATGCCCACCCCTTCGATATACACGATAGAGCCGAGGGGGATTACCTTGGGATCAACCGCTACTGTGCGGCCCTCCTCCGCTCTGACCCCGCTGTAGGTGATGCCGTATTGGGGATGGGACGGAGTCTTGCCCGTTGATTCCACTCCTGCGGTATAGGCGGTCAGCGTTGAGGTCAGCACCTTCTCGATGATGGGTTCCTTTCCTTCCAGCAGGGGCAGGGTCAAGGGCAGGGACACTTCTTCTTGGACAACCGGAATCTTCAGCTCCTGACCGATGTGCAGCAGATTCGGGTTGCTGATATGATTGTACGCTTGAATAGCTGCAATTGTGGTATCGAAGCTGTTGGCGATTTCATACAGGGTATCTCCCGCGTTGACGACATAGGGTACATCAGCCGATTGTGGAACTTTTATAGTGGTAATGCCTCTGTACCTGTAATATTGTTCCGTATCGTTGGCGGCGGAACGGCTGGCTTCTTCATTGGCAACGGCATGGTAAGCAGATGCATGACCGAGGGGGCTGAGCAATCCCAGCAAAAGGGTTAATGTCAATAATAAGCGAATCCGGTGAATCATGGGGGATCATCCTCCTAATAGTTTTGAGCCCAGGCAGTCACGGACTGTCTTTTGCGGCTCTATGAATCTATGAGAATATGCATTAGCAATAGGATGACCGCTTTTACCCGCGAATATACATACTCTACCAAAAAAAGCTAGAGCTTCCCGGAAATCGAAGATGAGGAGTGAAGCGCAATGTCCAGCGAGTACCGACTGCAACGTTACGGAAAGTGGGTAGCAGGGCCGCGCACCAAGTGGATCACCATTATCCTGTGGCTGGCGGCAGCAGTCCTATTAAGTGCCGTATTACCGTCGGCCAAGAGTCAGGAGAACAATAATGCCGCTAACTTAAGCAGTAAAACCGCTTCCGTTCAGGCAGAACTCCTGGCTGCCCGGGAATTCCCTAATGGCTCCGGAATACCTGCCTTGCTGGTATGGCACAAAACCGGAGGCATCTCCGAACCGGAATTAGCCGGAATCCAGCAACTGACCAAGCAGTTGGAAGAGCAGCCTCTGCCGGAGCAGCAGATGGCGGCGCCGCTTCATAATGTGCCGCTGCCGGCATTGAAATCCCAGCTATCCGCCGACGGCAGTACGCTGGTATTCCCGGTAATGTTCCATAAGGAAGCGGGGACGGAAGCCTTCAAGGAAAGTCTTGCTCTCCTGCAGGAGCGGACCGCTGCTGTGCTGGGACATAATCCGTTTGAAGAACCTGCAGACTCCGGCGCGCTTCTGAGTGCACGGGTCACGGGACCGGTGGGAATCTCCGTCGATGCAGTAGGTCTGTTCAAGAATGCGGACGTGTCCTTGCTGCTGGGCACTGTGGTGCTTGTGCTGGTGTGCCTGCTGCTCATCTACCGTTCGCCGATTCTGGCGCTGATCCCCCTGGTTGCGGTAGGATTCGCTTACATAACGGTCAATCCCCTGCTGGGCTGGATGGCAAGCCAAGGCTTTATTGCTCTGGATTCCCAGGCATTGTCCATCATGACTGTGCTGCTGTTTGGAGCAGGCACGGACTACTGCTTGTTCCTGATTGCCCGCTTCCGGCATAATCTTAAGGTGGAGAACGACAAGACCAAAGCGCTGCTCGGAGCAATCAGCGGTTCATCAGGAGCCATTGCCATGAGCGGCTTTACGGTGGTTCTCTCCCTGTTTGCTCTCTTGCTTGCGGAGTACGGGGCCTATGAGCGCTTTGCCGTTCCCTTCAGCCTGTCTATTCTTGTGATGGGCCTGGCCAGCCTGACACTGGTGCCCGCCCTGCTGGCCGTTCTGGGAAGAGCCTCCTTCTACCCGTTCATACCACGGACGCCTGAGCAGCAGGAGGAACGAGCCAAGCGCAAGGGCAAGCCCGTTGTCCACCCGGAACGGCCGCGCCGGTTCAGCGGAGGATTCGGCAGCCTGATTGTCCGCAAGCCATGGACCATTACTGCAGTCACATTGCTGCTCCTGGGAGGCCTGGCTTCCTTTGCGCCCAGGATTGTCTATACCTTCGATACCCTGTCTTCCTTTCCGGAGGATATGGCTTCCCGGGAAGGCTTCACGATTATTGCCGACCAGTTTACACCCGGTGAATTGGCTCCCGTGAAGGTGATGCTGGATACGGAAGGCAAGCAGGTGGACGCGGCTGCCGTGCTCGAGGCTCTGCCTTATGTAAGCCGCGTGTCGGAGCCGGCTCAGGGAGTACAGAATCCCGCCATCGTGGCCTACGAGGTGGAACTGTCCGTTAATCCATATTCCAATGAAGCCATGGATCATATCCCGGATTTGCGCAGCAGCATGGAGGAGTTGCTAGCCTCCTCGGGTATTGCCGGGCCTGACGGGAAGGTCTGGCTGTCCGGCCAGACAGCAACCCAATTCGATACCAGGGAAACAGGCGCACGTGATGCCAGAGTTATTATTCCCGTAGTCATCGTGCTGATTGCCGTCCTGCTGCTCGTGTATCTCCGCTCCATCACAGCGATGCTGTATCTGATGGGAACCGTGCTGCTGTCTTACTTTTCCGCGTTGGGGCTTGGTTGGCTGATTATTCATTATGTGATGGGAGCAGAGGCCATCCAAGGCTTCATGCCCTTGTATGCTTTCGTATTCCTGGTAGCCCTGGGCGAGGATTACAACATCTTCATGGTCTCGGGCATCTGGCAAAAAAGCCGCAGCATGCCCTTGAAGCGGGCCATTAAGGAGGGAGTGGCGGAGAGCGGCTCGGTTATCACCTCCGCGGGGCTTATTCTGGCGGGAACCTTCGCCGTATTGGGTACCCTGCCGATGCAGATTCTGGTGCACTTCGGCATTATCACCGCCATTGGCGTGCTGCTCGATACCTTCGTGGTCCGCCCGTTCCTGGTGCCGGCACTTACGGTGCTGCTTGGCCGCAGGGCGTTCTGGCCGGGGCGGTATGTGCCGATAGCCGAAGAAAGCCCGGGAAGCTCTTCCTGAGCCGGCTCCGATCCTTATGCTGCCCGTGAAAATGACAAGATCCGGCATGTCGCCGGATCTTGTCAGGGAAGTCTCGAAATTGGCAGGTCAACCAAAGGCCGGCTTCGATATTTCATCCTTCTGTGGGGATGCTCTGTGCGTCGTCTATAGCGATTCCAATTTCCTGTAAAAAATCCCCGACGACCCGATCATACTCGTCGGGGTTCTTCATGTATGCCTCGGCATGATCGGCATTGGGAGCCAGATAAAGCTGCTTCCTGCCTGACTTGATGCTGTACATGGCTTCGGTCATTTGCTTCTCGATGTAAGTGTCGTTCTCCCCGTGCACGAACAGAATGGGGGTCTCCACAGACTGAAGGCTTAAGAGAGAGGCGGCGTCATGGAGCCGGAAGCGCGCCCGCAGCCTGCAGATCAGAGCCACCAGCGGGATCAAGGGATAGGCTGGCAGCCCGTATTCCACCTTCAGCCGGTAGATCAGCTGCTCTGTGATATTAGAGTAGGGGCAATCCGCAATATAGAAGCTGGCCCGGTTGTCGATCGCGGCGTGCTGCAGAGCGGTTGCGGCGCCCATGGATTCCCCGTGGATGCCGACGGCGGATCCCGCTCCTGTCCTTTCCAGAACCCAATCCACGCAGGCCTTCAGATCATACTTTTCATAATAGCCGTAAGTGGTGGTGCCGCCGCCGCTTTGTCCGTGCCGCCTCTGATCGTACACCAGCACATGGAAGCCCCGCTTGCGGAATAGCTCCACATATTTGATGGAGGTCAATCTGGAGCGGGTAACGCCATGCACCAGAATCACGGTTTTGGAGGAGGGCTCCTGCCGGGGGATAAACCATCCCTTCAGCTCATAGCCGTAAGGGGAAGGGATACTGACTTCTTCCTTGGGCAGCGCGGCCAGATACTCAAGCTTCAGAACCCCGCTATTCACCTCAAATTGTTCAATCCGTTCCTGGCCCCATACCTTAATATGAATGACTTTGTCGGAGAAATGCCACAACGCCGCTAACAGGGCGGCTAACAGCAAGACAATTACGGCAATACCGGCCCCTATCCACATCTTCTTCATCACCCCGGCCATATTTTTGCTTGATCGGGCCAGCAGCAGCCCCATCCCTCCCTTATAGTAGCTGTTTATGGATGAATAGACAATGCTGCTTTGCCGGGTTAGCCCAATTTTGCCGGAATAGAAAAAAACACCGCGGCTGTAAGAAGCTGCCGCGGCGCTTTTGCATGAATCATGAAGAGAATGATGGATATGCCTTATAAGGCAAGGTTTTTCGCCAAGGCCTCCGTCTTGGCCTGCGCCTTGCGCTGTCTGGCCGATTGGCGGAAGTACAAGAGCTCATAGATGACGGGAACCACAACCAGCGTCAGCGCAGTGGCGACAGACAGACCGCCGATTACCACAATGGCCAGGCTTTGGGAGACGATGCTGCCGGTTTCGGAGTGACCGAACAAGAGGGGCAGCATCGCGCAGATCGTAGCGATAGCCGTCATCAGTATCGGCCGCATGCGGATGGTGGCAGCTTCCAGAATGGCCTCCCGGATGGTCATATGCGCCTCGTTGTGCTTCACCCGGTCGATCAGCACGATCGCATTGGTTACGACAATGCCTACGAGCATCAGCGCCCCGAACAAGGCGGTGTAATCCGGCGTCACCCCGGAAATAATCAGCGCCAGCACCGCGCCGATTGCGGCCAGCGGCAGAGACATTATGATGGCGAGCGGTGCGCGCAGCGTCCGGAAGGTCAGCACCATGATCAGATAGACCAGGAAAATCGAGATGATCATGATCATGTACAGACTTCCCATATCCTCCATCTGGTCGGCTGATGCTCCTCCCACCAGAATCTTTACTCCCTCGGGCGGAGTGAGACTGTCCGCTGCTTTCTGGACATCCTGGCCCACCTTGGACAGCATCTTGGCGTCGGCTTGGGCGGTAATGCGGATATAGGTGCTTCCGTCCTTGTGAAACAGATTGCTCGGCTCGTTGTTCTTCTCAATGGAGGCAATCTGGCCTAAAGGCACGGTTCCCGCAGCAGTCCCAACCGGAATATTGTTCAGATCGGCGAACTGAGTCGGGTTGACCAGGGGCTCCAGCATCACATTGGACTGCTTCTCATTCAAGCTGATTGTACCAATTGGTACGGCATTGAGCATTCCTTGCAGCTGCATGGCGACCTCCTGGCCGTTAGCCCGGGCGGGGTCCACCTTCACATTGTAGACCGGCTTGGTTTCCTGCTGATTGCTCGATACCTTCACGACACCTTCAACAGTCTTCATTTTCTCCATCAGCTGGGAGGCAACCTGCCCGTTGTCCGCATCATTGTCACCCACGATATCCACTGTCACATTCGTGGAAGTGCTGCCCATGAGCTCCATTGCCCTTACGGTCAGTTGTCCGCCCGGGAATTGTTCTTGCTGCTTCTTTATGTCCTCAATTAAGGCCTTGCCATCCGCACCTTCCTTCATCACCACGGACAGACTAACCAGTGTGGGGGATACCACATTGCCCCATTTTGCGGCGTCTGCACTGTTTCCATTTTGCATCAGCACATATTTTACCTCATCCTTGCGGCTGATCAGAGTGGTCTCCAGCTTCTTGCCCTCCTCGATGACCTTCGCCACCGGAGTATCTCCGGGATACTGAAGCGAGATGGACACCAGGGAATTATCAGAGGAGTCAATCGCTCCCTTGGGCATGACGTAATAGGTATAGATGGAGCCGAAGAACAGAACGACTGCCAGACCAACCGACACATACTTGTGGCGCAGGTTCCAGTCAAGGAATCTGGTGAAGGTTTTGGAGCCTTCATGCTCTTTCATGCGGGTGTTGCGCAGCAGAACTGAGCTGAGCAGGGGCACCACGGTGAGAGCAACGAGCAGAGAAGCCAGCAGCGAGTAGGCTACGGTTAAGGCGAAGGGCAGCAGGAACGCTTGCAGAGCGCCTTCCAGAAGACCCATGGGCAGGAAGACGGCTACTGTTGTGATCGTGGAAGCGGTAATGGCCGTCGCCACTTCCTTTGTAGCGCCGATAATCATATCCACGGAGAATTTCTCATGCTGCAGCCGCCGGTAAATATTCTCGATGACTACAATCGAGTCATCCACCAGCCTGCCCACCGCTACGGCTACACCGCCCAGGGTGATGATATTCAGGGTGACTCCGGATACGCTCAGCAGATACAGCGTAATGGCCAGGGACAGAGGGATGGATACAATCGTTATCAAGGTGGCCCGGATGTTGCGGAGGAACAGCAGGATGACGATGGTGGCGAACAAAGCGCCCATAAGCACTTCCTGCATCATGCTGTTTACGGAACTGACCACCATGTCCGAGGTGCTGAAGAACACATTAAGCTCCACATTCTTGTTCTCTTCATTAATGCGGTCGACCGCCTCCTGCACGCTCTTGCCTACGGCAACCGCATTGGCGCTCTGTTCCTTGCTTACAGATGCGAACAGCACCTCCTTGCCGTTCAGCCGGCTCACACTGACTTGGGAATCCTTTAGTTCAATGGTTGTGATGTCGGCCAACTGCACCCCCGGTGCTACCGGCAGCCGCTTCAGCGCATCCAGGCTGTCGATGGAGGACAGCACCTTGATATTGCCGGTTGTGCCGTCGATTGTTTTCTGGCCGATGGAAGCGGAAAGGCTGCGCCCCTGCAGAATGCCCATCAGGCTCTGCACAGGCACGCCGGATGTTGCCAGCTTCTGCATATCCACCTTGACGGCTACCGTTGGCGCGCTCTGCCCGTTCAGCATCACATTGCCCACACCGTCAAGCTCCTGCAGCTCGTTCATGACGCGCTTTTGCTCCGTCTCTTTCTCCTTGGCTGTCAGCCCTTCCTTAAAGGCGATGGAGAATTCCGATACGGGGATCATGCTGGTATTGAGCAGCAGCACGAAGGGCTTCATGACGCCCTGAGGGAGCGTAATGGTATCCACGGCTTCCTGAACTTCGGCCTTGGCCTCTTTCATATCGGTTTTCGACTCGAAGTTGATATCGATCTTGCTGTAGCCGTCCCCGGAAGTGGAGAACATGCTCGATTTGCCCTTGACTGTTGCCAATACATCCTCCAGAGGTCCCGTTACCTGGGATTCCATGGATCTTGAATCATACCCGGGGCCGATAGCGGTGATCGTCACCTGCGGGTTGTCCGCCGAGGGCAGAAATTCCATAGGCAGACGGAAGTAGCTCATTATTCCGATTACCAGTGCCATCACGACCAGCAGGCCGACGGCGGATTTGTTTTTGAAAGACCATTTTGTAAACAGACTCATCTCCGGTTAATCTCCCTTCCACTCTTTTACTATATTTTGGTGGCTTCATTATAGCCTTGGAGACCCTGCCTGCACACGTGGAATACGTCATAAACTTCTGATGACCTCAGTCATAATGTGAAGGGGTGATTGGTCATATGATGGCTCCTCCTGCGGGAGGAGCAGTTCCTGCGGAGGTCGTAATATTCCGTGGGAGGTCGCAATGAGCCCAAGATAAGAGTATAATGAAACAGATAATGTTTTCGGGAAAGGAAGGATTCCAATGGCCAACACACATACCTACTCTTCCAGAGAAGAAGTCGCGAATGCGGTTACCCACGGAATCGGCGCGCTGCTGAGTGTAGCCGCACTGGTTCTGCTGATCGTCTTTGCCAGCCTGGAGGGAACGGCCTGGCATGTGGTCAGCTTCACCGTATACGGGGTGACGATGCTGCTGCTCTATACTTGCTCCACGCTGGTGCACAGCTTTCCGGAGGGCAAGGTGAAGGATCTGTTCGAGATTTTTGACCATTCCTCGATTTATTTGTTCATTGCCGGCACCTATACGCCGCTTCTGTTCAATGTCATACAAGGGGCGCTTGGCTGGACCCTGTTCGGCATCGTATGGGGGATAGCCGTTTCCGGGATCGCATTCAAGGCGTTCTTCACCAAGCGCTTCCTGTTTACCTCCACTATATTTTATATTGCCATGGGTTGGATGATCGTATTTGCCTGGAACCGTCTGGTAGAAAATTTTGCCGGAGGCGGCCTGATCCTGCTGGTCGTGGGCGGCATTCTGTACACGCTGGGTACGGTGTTCTATGTATGGCGCAGCTTTCCTTACCATCATGCGGTCTGGCATCTGTTCGTGCTGGCCGGCTCCGTGGTTCATTTCTTTGCCATTCTGTTATATGTGCTGCCCTGAGTACCCGGACCCCGGCCGGTCTTCAATGGGGGGCAAAAGGGCTGGGTTTTCTTCCACCAGGAGGTCTAATGGGCAAAAGGGCTTTCTTACACCATGAGGTCTAGTGGGCAGAAAAGTCCTATGGGCATAAAGCTTCCTTTGGAACCTGCTTCCGGATAGCGGGATAACGGAAAAAATTTCCGTTACAGGACGATTTTCTCGGAAAACAGAAAAAGTAACGGAAAAAATTTCCGTTATTCATCGTCAGATAGGGCAAATATGCCCTTTTCCTGAGAATGACGGGACGATAACGGAAAAAATTTCCGCTAAAAGAGAGAGAAAGTGCGGATTTGTAGAAATAACGGAAATTTTTTCCGTTAGTCAAGCGGGGTTGAGTCTCAAGGAGCTGCTGCTTCATTTTTTACGTAAATCCAGGCTGTGCCGCATTTTCATTCGGGGGCCCCCCAAAAAGTACCCGGATTTTGCTTCGAAGCATCTCGTCACTTTTTGGGGATTGTTTTTTACAGCGGCGTTGTAGCCGCACTTCACCCACAAAGGAGCAATTTACATGGCCTTCATCGACTGTCATTTCTTTTCGGATTCATTGGGTGTTTCTTCTTCCATGTATGTGATTCTTCCTCAGGTGGCACGCTCCCAGATCGGCATGCATGCTGCCGAGAGAGGCGGCAAGCATCCTACGCTTTATCTGCTGCACGGTCTGTCCGATGACCATACGATCTGGCTGCGCCGCACCTCCATCGAACGGTATGCCTCGGCGCTGGGGCTGGCCGTGGTCATGCCTGCCGTGAACCGGAGCTTCTATGCCGACATGCCCAACGGGCAAAAATACTGGCAATTCATCAGTGAGGAGCTGCCCAGGCTGGCGCAGTCCTTCTTCCCTCTCTCCGATAAACGGGAGGATAATTTCGTGGCCGGCTTATCCATGGGCGGATATGGGGCGATGAAGCTGGGCTTGACCTGCCATGAGCGGTTTGCCGCCGCGGCCAGTCTGTCAGGTGTCATGGATGCGGCCTGGGCGGTTAACGGCCATCCCAGCGGAGAATTCCAATGGCTCTTGAATGGAAAGACCTCACTTGAGGGAACCGGGCTAGATCTGTTCCATCTGGCCGGGGAGTTGGCCTCCTCCAAGGTCCGTCAGCCCAAGCTGTATCAATGCTGCGGAACGGAAGATTTCTTATACAATGCCAATATCCGGTTCCGGGACCACTGCCGGGAGCTGGGGCTTGAGCTTACATATGAGGAGGAGCCGGGTACCCATGATTGGGGATATTGGGATGCCAAGATCCAGCAGGTGCTGAAGTGGCTGCCTCTGACGGAGAGCAAGTAATGCTCAAGTGGGACGGGCATACCCATACAAGGTTCTGCAAGCACGGCAGCCCCGCAGCACAAGAGCTGTATATCGAAGCAGCTCTGGCGCAGGGCTTCACGCGGTATACCCTGTCGGAGCATCCGCCCTTGCCTGAGCGCTGGGTGGAGGATGAGAACCTTATGGCCGAGCTTGCCATGTCCATGGATGAGCTTCCTGCATATTTCGAATATGTGGAGAGCGTGAAGCGCAAATATGAGGGGATCATTGAGATTACTGCGGGGCTGGAGGTAGACTATCTGGCCGGTGCGGAAGCATTCTCCGAGGCAATGCTGCAGCCGTGGGCCGGCGTGCTGGAGGATATTGTGGTATCCGTTCATTATCTGCCGGGAACAGGCGGGATGAGATGCATCGACTTTACTCCCGGGGATTTCACAGAAGGGCTGCTCGCTGCGTATGGAAGTGTGGATGCGGTAGTAAGCGAATACTATAATCATGTGGAAAAGGCGATTGCCTGGGCCTCGCGGCTGCCTGGGCGGGTGCGGCTCGGTCATATCAACCTGATCGAGAAGTTCCGCACCGCCCTGCCGCAGATGGATGAGGATCTCATCCGGCGCAGACTCGCGGGAATCATCCCCATGCTTGCCGCGGCAGGCATGGGAGTGGATGTGAACACAGCCGGGCTGCGTGTACCGACCTGCGGCAAGACGTATGTGCCGGAGTGGATGATCCGGGAATGCACAGCCCGGGGCATCCCTTGTGTGTACGGATCGGATTCCCATAAGCCGGAGCATGTGGGCTTCGGCTGGGAATGGTATGAAAGAGCGGTAAGCGGACAGAGGGGCTAGCCTTCCCCATCTATCAGCCGGGCTGTCAGGTCTGCAGAATACAGGCAATTCCGGCCGTGAAGGCAAACAACAACGATGGCAGAAGGAACAACCATCATCTGGCGACCATTGATGGTACGGTGTACATAGCGGACATGAGCGCCCTTATTTGGTGACAATCGAGGGAACGTCCCTGGGTGTCTTCATCTTGCGTCATAGAAAAAAGCCCCGAAGCTGCATATTGCAGAAATTTTGGGGCTGTATGGCCATCTTCCACCGCATATTCAAAATTCACTGCTCCATACGGATATCATCTTCCACCGCATATTCAAAATCCTCTATATCAAACACGTGGACCGGCACCGATCCTTGAATCAGCTTCTCTACAAATTCATATTGGTCAGTCAGGATAGACGCCTTCTCCCGGATTGCAAGCAAGATCAGATCCGTCTCGATGGGGTCGAATTTCTCTCCGTATTCCGCATTTTCCAGCGCATAGACCACCGTAATGGAAACCTTGTCATTGACCAGCAGAGCCGGGCTCTTGCGCCACGGGGAGGAAAGCGCCCGTTCAATCTTCTTCTTGTTCAAGGCGTCCTCAAAAAAGTGAATCAGCCGCTTGATGTTAAGGCGGATGTAAGGCTCCTCTTCTTCCTGGTTCATAATCGGCTCCGTGCTCTCCGAAAGCTCATACAGCTCCATGAGGCTGGAGTAAGGCATAATATATTCCACAGGCCGGGTTGGCACTGCCAGTTGTCCGTAAATGGCCATCAAAACCGCTTCAACTATAAATCTCCGCTGCATACCAAGGTCCTCCGACTTCACTTGCCGTATTTTCGTCTCAGATTGGAGATACAAACTTCTGCTTCAAGGGGAGCGCTTTTTTTCGAAAATGCCCCCATAGGAGTTTTACTCATTATATCAGGATTTGACCTTAATTAGAATGACCAAGCGTACAGGATTCCTCCCTCCCGCAGAATGTGATACAATTTGCACAACAGCCGTATTATTTGGAGGCCCTATGGAGTCGACCCGTGAGAATGTCCAATACCAGCATCCGTTTCTCGCCATTAGAATATTTGATGCTGACCGAACCGCCAGACCCTTGTCGGCATCTTCCCCTGTCAGATGGCATTATCATAAGGAAATTGAAATTATTGTGATGATCAAGGGGCGGTATGGCTTTTATATTAACGAAACTCCCGTCATTCTTCAGGCGGGAGATGTGTTTCTGATCGGCGCCAACGAGCTTCATACCGACTATCCTTGTGACGATGCCAGCTTTTTGGTGTTCCAGTTTGATATCCAGGAGCATCTGGAGCATAGCGGACTTCCCTATTACCGGTATTTTGCCGAATCGGGAGTGCCCTTGAGCCGGTTGAATTACATTTTCCGGGAGCAGCCGGAGGTTAGGGACGCTGTAGCGGAGAGCATCCAGGATATATTCAAGGAATCCCGGAACAAGAAGGATGGGTATGAGATTGCCATCAGCATCCAGATCAAGCGGATCATTCTCGCCTTGCTGCGCTCCGATGTCCAGAACCTTATTCCCACGCGGGAAAATGCGGATATTCTGCGCCTGCGTCCTGTCTTGGATTATATTGAGAACCATCTGGGGGATAAGTTTCAGGTGGAGGAGGCTTGCAGGCTGGCTAATATGAGCTACCATTATTTTGTTAAATATTTCAAGAAGACCATGGGCATCTCGTTTGTAGACTATATCACCATGAAGAAAATCAAGCGGGCGGAGCGCCTGCTCTTGACCAAGGATATGAGCATTGCCCAGATCGGGGAGGAAGTGGGAATGGCCAATATGGCTCACTTCTACAAAATGTTCCGCAAATTCAAGGATTGCTCCCCCAATGAATTTCGCAAAAAAATGCTGTATGACGTGGGAAATCGGCCAATTCTTCTGTAACAGAAGGTTGCCAATCCTTTAGTCTCATAAATTTTACAAAATAATACAGTGTGTCAATAGTCATAGAGTCGGTAAAAGTTCGACGCAAAACGAGTCTGTTGCTCTATTTTCGACAACAACCCCCACAAATTATAATGGATCTACGAAGCCAGTGCCATGATCTCAATCCTCGATAAAGGCAAACCTGGCTAAAGCCAGCGACGCAAAGCTAGAGGGGCTACAGCGCGGATTGTGCGCCATGCCAGCCAGCTGCCGAAAGCGAAGGGGTCCGTAAAGGATGCTCTTTCTTCGGCTGAAGACAGAGTGGCTTTTCTTGGACTTCGACATCATAATACTGGAGGCTACAACATGACCAAACGACTCATGACGCTTCTTCTCGCCGCCCTCATTGTACTTGCGGCTGTTCCGCCCGCCGCCCTTGCCGGAGAGTCCGTATCCACCAAGGCCAAGATTGCCGCCGGCGTAAGCTTCCGGGATGAGCCAAGCACCTCCGGTAACCTGATCCGCTATCTGAAGACGAATGAAACGGTCACTCTATTGCAACAAGTTAACCCTTATTGGTACAAGGTCGGGGATCAAAACGGGACAACAGGCTATGTGTCCAGCAATGAAAAATACATAGAATTCAGCAGCAACGCGCAGATTCTGTACGGAGTGAATTTCAGAACATCACCGGGCACCACCGGAGCCGTCATCCGGATGCTGGGCAAGGGCGAGGAAATTCTGATTCTTGAGAAAATAAATGACGGCTGGTATAAAGCCCGAGATTCCAAAGGTGTTACCGGTTACGTGAGCACAGGAGCCAAATACATAGAAGTAAACACTGATGTGTACAAGATGGCGCTGTCCCGCGAGGACCGGATTGAAAGCTTCATTAGCGAAGGAATGAAGTATTTGGGCACCCCTTATGAATTTGGTTCACAGCGGTTCGATATAAGCACGTTTGATTGCTCCGATTTTGTTCAGCAGGCCTTCTGGAATATGACCGGAATTGCTCTTCCCGGGGATTCGAGGGGGCAGGCTGATTATGTTAGAAACCGCGGTCCTGTTCAATTGGATTGGACCAGGCTCAAGCGCGGTGATCTGATGTTCTTTATGTCCTATGAGGGCTCCAAGGCTTCCGATTATGCCCATGTGAACAGAATGACGGAACGGGTCACCCATGTGGCCATTTATCTGGGAGGCGGGCAGATGCTTCATACTTATTCGCCTGAATCCGGCGGTGTACGGATCGATACCCTATCGGGCAAAGCCTGGGAGCACCGTTATTTGTACGGAGGAAGCTTCACTGACTAACATCGGGGATACGGCTTGGCACAAAAACAATCCCCCAAATGTAAATGCCACAATCGGGCATTTACGTAAAAAGAACTTGACGAACCGGTCTGCTGCTGGTATATTAGCATCACTTGAATAGCAATTCCAACAGTTATGCGAAGGACGCAAACTTGGGCTTTAGGCCTGGTTTGTGTCCTTTTTTATTTTTGTATCCGCAGAAAGGTGGGGGATGGTTGAGCAGAGGAAGAAATCTCATAATCAGCCTTGCGGCCGCGTTGCTGTCGCTGCTTCTTGTATACGGCGTTTATCTGCTGCTGATTCGCCAGGTGGAGCTGCAAGAAACGGTGCAGGTGGTGGTCCCCAAGGATTTTATTCCGGCAGGGACGTTGATCAGCAGCGACATGCTGGAGTATAAGACGCTGGTTCACGGGGCGGTCCACAATGGAACGCTGAGATCCATGGAGGAGGTGGTGGGAATGGAGTCGCTGATTCCACTGGGTACCAGCGAGCCTATTCTAGGTTGGAAGGTGGACCGCTTCAATCTGCTTCCCGGTCCTGATCAGGCCACTTTTCCCATCCCCAAGGAATATGTTCTGTCCATTCCCGGGGGAATCCGCGCAGGCGACAAGATAGTGGTCTATGCTTCGGGAAAGCTGGGGACGGTCCGGCTTCTTCCCCGGGAGATTGCGGTGGCTTCGGTTAAGTCTTCCGCCAATACAGAGGTGGATAATCCCGACCAGTCCAATCTGCTGGGGAAGCTGAATAATGACAGGGAAAAGATGTATGCATCACGGCGGGATGCCAACGGGGCGGTGGAGCAGTTGAATCTGAATCTGACGGAAGAGGAATGGCAGGTCATCGATCAAGCCTGCAGCTCCAAGCTCAACCGGCTGGTCATTGCTTTCCGGGCATCTTCAATCTTGCAAGGGGAGGCAGGCTCACAATGAATGTTCATGCCGGGCAGTCGGATCAAGAGGAGCCGTTGCCATCTGTCGCAGCGCACAGACCGGGAGGGAAGCTGGCGGTTTTTGCGGGTTCCACTCCCAATGTGGGTGCTACCTTGGTAGCTTTCAGCACGGCGATGCAGCTGGCGAGGACTCTGGAATGCAGGATCGGGTACCTGTGCCTGAATCTGAAAAGCTCCAAGCTGTACCGCTACGTGGGGATGGATAAGCCCTTGCTGGGATTGGACAGTATCCGGGCGGAGATGCGATCCGCCAGTCTGACTCCGCAGCGGCTTGGGACATGCATGGAGCCGCTCAAGGAGCAGCCCAATCTCCACTTGCTGTACGGAACTGTACAGAGGGAGCAGGCGGAGTTTTACCAGCCGGAGGATATCCTTCATTTGTTGGAAGCGGCTCGTTCCTCCTATGATATCTGCATAGTGGACGTCAATGCCTATTGGGATAATGCTTCCACCATAACGTCCATGATGGAGGCCGACCAGCGGGTGCTGGTAACAACACCGGACCTGGGACACTTTCAGGAGGATCTGAACAAGGGGCTTAAAACCTTGGCCCCGATCTTCGGAATCTCAAGCGACAGCTTCCTGTTGGCCGTCAATCAGCATCTTGCCGCAGAGCCGGGCGGAATCCGTACAGGAGATATCCGCAAGGAAACAGGCATGACCCTGGCTGCGGTGATTGCCCATGACGAAAGGCTGCGGGATTGGCTGAACCGGGGGAGATTGGTGGAATATGTGTCCCATAACAAGCAGGTTGTGCAAGCTATTGCCCCTTTGCAGGAACTGCTGACTGTGCGTTTGGGGATGAAGCGGCGGACAGACAACCCGGCGGCGATGCTCCCGCAGAGCTATGCCCAACGAGTGAAAAGTTTTTTCTCAGCCATGAGAAAATATCCGGGAAGGGAGGCAGGGAATAACTGATGCAAGAACGCTTTTCTGTGTTGTCATTCGCGGATCGGCACCGGTCCCAGGCAGAGAAAGACAGGGCGGTCTCCCGTGAGCCGGCCCGGCATCAGGAGACCGGACATGATGCATGGTACCGCGATCTGGTTGACGAGATCCGGACAGAGATTGCCGCGCCCCGGGGCCGGACGGAGGAAGAGCGGCAAGCTTATACCGATGCTCTGAACCGCGCGGTAATCGGATATGAGGATGCCAGGCGTACCATTATGGGGATTGTGATGGATCTTTTGACCAAAAAGAGGGTTCACCGTCCTCCTCCTGCGGCTTCCGGCTCCCCGACACTGCCCGAGGCGGTATTCGCAGAGATTGTAGGCTGGAATGTTCTGGAGTGTCTTCTTAAGCAAAAGGAAGGATTGGAAGAAATCCAGGTGGTGGGGGAAAGTGTGTTTGAGGTTAGAGGCGGCAAGCCGTCCTTATCCAAGATACGTCTGCCGTCATTGAAGGATCTGGACCGGCTCCAGCAGAATCTGGTGCTCTTCAACCAGGATTCTCTGCATATCCGCAAGAAGTGGGCCGAGGTTACTCTCCTGGACGGTTCCCGTGTAACGATGACAGGAATGGGGTTCACCTCGGCCCCAACGCTCACGATCCGCTTTTATACGACGGCTTTGTATGAGCTGGACAGGCTGGCTGACCCCGAGTACGGCACCTTGTCCCAATCCATGGTCAAGCTCCTGCTGATTCTGATCCGCTGTTGCTTCAATATGGTTATTACCGGACCGACTAACTCCGGCAAAACCAGCCTGATCAAAGCGATGATCCGGGAAATGCCCGATCATGAGCGCCTGGTCACCATCGAGTCCCGCTATGAGCTTATGGTGAAACGGGATTTTCCCAATAAGAATTGTGTGGAGTATGAAATCAACGAAGACGATCCCAGGCATAGCGGAGCACAGGCCTTCAAGCTGGCCTTGCGCCAATCCCCCAAACGGATCTGTCATGCCGAAATACGGGATGAGGATGCCAATATCTACGTCCGTGCCTGTACCAGAGGACATGACGGCAGCATTACAACGGTTCATGTGAGTTCATTGGAGGACGCGCCGGAGGCAATTGCGGATATGTGCATGATGGACGGACGGGGGATGGACCCGGCCAGGCTGGTGCGCAGGATAGCCCAGTATGTCACTCAGGTGGGGCTGGAGATGGCTCTGGTTAATGGACAGCGCAAGCTGGTGAGAATTGCGGAGTTCGAGTACCGCGATGAAGCCGTATATGCCAGAGACTGGGTCAGATACGATTTTATCCGCCAGCGCTGGGACTATCCCCTCTCCTTCTCACCCAAGGCTCTGGAGAGGATGGCCCGGTTTGACCCGGAGGGGCTGAGGGTTCTTCAATCATGGAAGGAGGCAGACGGATCATGCTCCTGATTGTATGCCAGGCGGCTCTTTCATTCATGTTGTTTATTCTGTTGTTTACCAGCATCCGCCATCTGTTCCTGTCAGGGCAGAGAAGGCGTGCAGCGCACAGCCGCCTGACCTTCGACAGAAGGGATCTCTCATCGGTCCTGCTCCCGGACAGATTGAAGCCCGTTTACCAGCATATGAAGGATCTGCTGGAGGTTACGCGGTTCATTCCAACTGAAGGCGCGTTTCTGACCTTGACTGTGCTGCTGGCCTTGTCCGGCGCAGTCTGCGGGGTGCTTGTATTCCGCAGCGTCCGGGGTGTCGCAGTTCTCACGCCTGTGTGCAGCTTGCTGCCTTATGTATTCTTGCGCCTGCGGCTTATCTCCTTGCGGCTGCGCACCAGGCTGGAATTTTTGCCGGCTATGGAGGTGTTCTACCAGCAGATGCTGCTGGCTGTCCAGCCTAACATAAGAAACACGCTGCAGGCTGTTGTCCAAAGCGAGCGGTTGTTGTATCCCGTCAAGCCCAGCTTTGACCAACTGCACCGGAATCTATCTGCGGGCCGGGACATAAGTGACGCCTTGCGCATTTTTGGGCTGGAGCACGGGCATGTATGGGCGGATTATTTCATTAACATGCTGCAGATGGCCTTTCATGAAGGAGTGAATATTACGTCCAATCTGAAGGAGCTGATCGAGGATATGCGCCGGGCCCAGATGTTTGATCAGAAAGCCCGCAACCGGCTGCTGGAAATCCGCTTGGCAAGCTTCTCGCCTGTATTTTTTCTTCTATTGTTTATGGCGATCAACTTCAAGCTCAATTATGAAAACTCCGTCCAATTTTATTTCATGACCGGAAGCGGCCGGAATATGCTGCTCAATGCCATTTTACTTATATTCGGATCATTTATGATGGGAATTTATTTATCCATGAAGCGAATGTAGATATAGAGGAGGCGATGGCATGGACCGGGTGTGGGTTGTGGTCATATTGGGGATTCTCTTAGGTTTGCTGTTTGCCGCAGCTTATGTGGCCTTCTGCTTTTTCCTCCGCTCCTTCACCAGAATACGGAGGAGAATCCGTCTGGCAGGCATCCGTCATACCGCAGCATCAACTCCGCCGCCACCCTTGCTGTGTGCTATCTGCGGAGTCCGGTCCGCACAAGGGGAGGTGCAGGCTGAACGGAAGCAATTGCTCCAATCCGCGGGAATCCGTCTGGATCCCATGTGGTATATCTGTTTGAAGCGGATTGTACTCCTTGGCTGCGGAGTTTCCTGTCTGCTGTTATGGGTATACCGGGAGGCACTGGCAGGGCTTATTCCCGCTCATCCCATTGTCTGGTTAAGCGTGACCGCGGGGCTTATGGTGTGCATTGGCTGCGACAGGTATTTTCTGGAGAGCATGAAGCGGTACAGGACCAACCGGATTGTAGAAGAGATTTTCAGTGTTTCCCGGCAACTGCTCTACTTCTCCGGTTCCCCCCTTCATCTCCACGGCAAACTGGGCAGGTGCCTGCCTTATACGAAGCTGATCAGACAGGAATGGCATTTGCTGCTGAACGACTGGTATCAGGATGCAGAGGGTGCCATATCCCGTTTCCGCAGCCGGTTAAGCACCGAGGAGGCCTATGGATTTGCGGAGACGCTCCAGTATCTGCGTCTGTATGATGATGAGGCCTACTACAGCTTGCTCCGCCAGCGGGTCCAGGATTACAAGGAGAAGCTGGAGATCATCAGGGACAGCCGGAAGGAATCGGCTTCCTACGTGCTGTTTGTTCTCGCCGCGCTGCCCATCATGTATACCTTCCAGATCTTCATGTACCCATGGGTGCAGGAGGGCCAGCGGCTGTTCCAGAGTTTGAACTGAGGCAAGGTGACTCAAAAACTAAGGGGATGCTTTCAAAGCAAGTTTTTCGTAATTGCCCCACCGGGGCAAATCAACTCAAAACTAAGTAGAAGCTTCCGATGCCAGTTTTTCGCCATATCCGCTTCGCTTATGCTATGGAACTCAAAACTTTTAAGGAGGAATTAATCATGAGAAATATTCTAATGACGGTCATGCTGCTGATTGTGGTGGTGGTTATGTTCAGCACGGTTATTATGACACCGAGCACCGGAACCAAAGCGGTGATTGAGAATAAGGGAAGCTCCGTTAATACGGGAATCGGCGGCTTGCTCACTCCTCCGTAAATACTGTGACAGGAAGGTCAGGGATGCCGTTATGAAGGAAATATTGGCTACTATTTTATTGCTTGCCGCAGCCCTGCTTATCTACATCTCCACAATAGGAGGAGAAGGCAGGATGGAAGAGAATGTCCAGAACGGGGGAGGCCGGGTTCATGCCGCAATTGAGCGGCTGAACCCATAGACGGGCATGAAGCAGATTCTGGTCTTCCTGTTGTTTGCAGTTATGATGGTTTGGTTTATGTTCACACCGGTTTACAAGCATATTCTCATCCTCAGACAAGCCGCTTTGCAAAAGGAAGTGGACTATCTGCTCGAAGTAGGAGCAAGCGGAACATTCGGCTATGTCGATGACGCTATGACAGAGCTGTCCAGGAATCGGCTGGCCGAAATCGGATTTAATAGAAGCCAACTGGATTACACCGTAACAACTACCTCCGGCTCAGCAGGCAACCGGGCCGATTTGCCAGTGCAGCGGGGAGTGGGGATTCGCCTGACGATTACTTATCCATATGGAAATCTGTTCGGAATCGACCGATTGCTGGGCATTTCCGTGCCTGATGATACGGAGCGGATGGGAGCGGCAGGAATGAAGATGAGCGAATACGTACCTTGATTGGGGGAACACCGGGTGAACAAGCTGTTATTGTATGCGCTGCTGGTCATATTCTTCATGTCTTTGCATGCCTTGCAGACCGATGAAGAACTGGCCATGCACAGTCTGTTCAATGCCAAGCATGCCCTTAACCGGGCTACTCATGCGGCTGCCCAAGAAACGGATGCCCTGAAGCTGGCAGAGGGGATTGCCGATCTGGACCCGGAGAAGGCCCGCGCTGCCGCTCTTGTATACCTGCAGGAGAATTTACGTCTGGACAGCTCCCTTGTCCCTCTTCCCGGCAGCTTCCTGCAAGCTCCGGTCGAGCTTGTCTCCCTTGATGTGATCGGTGCCGAACACACCTTTCCCTATCTGTATCAACAACCCTTATATGATTACGAAGTCACCTTGAAGCGCCCGGGAGTGGTTATGCTGGTCCGTTTGGAATATCCCCGGATCTATCGGGTTATGAATCCTATAACCTGGGTTGTCAAGAGCAGCGCAGAACTGGTCATGTAGTTCAAGCAGCACGGCAGCAGCATTTTCAAGTTGGAAAGCTCTTGTCCAGAGATGTGAAATGACCTATTGTATCCGCACGCGCCGAGAGAACTCCCGCTTCTGCAAGCGGTGAGGGGAATCGGAGCCCCCCTGAACATGCCCACAAGAACCTCTTTCCTTCCGCCTGCATGAACGGTATAATGAAATGGGAACACGCATTCGTGCACTGTGTTTGGAAGGAGGTGAAGTCATGTCGGATACAACGATGAGGTACAGAACCCATCAAGTGTGGATCAAACCGGGCCATCGGTTGTTTACCTACCTGGAGGAAGCGTGTCAGAAGGCCAAAAACCTGTACAATACGACCAACTTTTATATCCGGCAGGTGTTTACCGCTTATGGGCGGAACGAGCCTCTGCAGCCCTTGCAACAACAGGTGATGGACACACTGGAAACGCATATCGACGCGATAAATGAAAGACGGTGGAAAAATCGTTCCCGTCCCTTTGAGCTGCCTTCGAGGGAGCAGCCCTTTGTGTCTTACCCCTTTCTGGATGCGTTGTTCCGAGTGATGGAGCAACCCGATTATCGCGCCCTTCCTGCGCAGAGCAGTCAAAGCATCATGAAGGGGGTGTTTCACAATTGGACCAGCTTCTTCGCAAGCGTGAAGGAGTATCGCCACCATCCGGAGAAGTACACCGGCAAACCGAATATACCGGGTTACGCGCGTCGTTTGGTGAAAGAAGTAGTGTTCTCCAATCAGGAGTGCGTGATCAAAAAGGGGAAGCTTCTCAAACTTCCGAAGACCAGGCTGCAGCTGAACATCGGCAAGCTAGGCTGTACGGACGGACAACTGAAGCAGGTGCGCGTGGTGCCAAGCCATGGGCACTACATCGTTGAACTGGTCTTCGCTTGTCCAATGGAACACAAGGAAGCGGGGCAAGAACGGGGAGTGAGCGCCCATCCATCGGATTTCCTCATGGGCATTGATTTGGGCGTGGATAATCTTGCAACCATCGTCACGACCACCGGATCACAACCGTGGATTGTGAAGGGCAAGATCGTCAAAGCGATCAATCAATACTATAACAAGATGAAAGCGCACTACATGGGGATTCTTCGGCAAGGCAAGGAGCCGCGAGAAGGGGTTCATACCTCCAAACGGTTGGAACGCTTGCATCGAAAGCGTCATCTGAAGATCATGGACGTGTTCCACAAAGCCAGTCATCACATCGTCAAGTTGGCCGTGGATCAGCACATGGGTACGATCGTCATCGGTCATAACGATGGATGGAAGCAAGCATCGTCGATGGGACGACGAAACAACCAGTCGTTCTGTCACATCCCCCATCAGATGCTGATCCGTATGATCCAGTATAAGGCGGCTGAACAGGGAATCGAGGTGCAACTGACGGAAGAAGCCTATACCTCGAAAGCCAGCTTCCCGGATCGCGACTCCTTGCCGCGTTATGGAGAAGAGGGGACGTGGACGTTCTCGGGCAAGCGAGTGCATCGCGGACTGTATCGGAGCACAAATGGATTCCTCCATGCCGATGTGAACGGCGCGGCCAACATCATGCGCAAAGTATTCCCAAACGTGTCTGCCAAGAGCAGGGATGGGATAGAGGGGTTGGGCGGTAACCAGTCCGTCAACGTGTCAACTCCACGAATGTTAAGCATCCTGAAATCATCAGGTTGAG
>JAQSYI010000010.1 GCA_029256185.1 Paenibacillaceae bacterium | reverse complement strand
GGGAATTATCTCCTCCCCTTAGAGGTTCAGATACGCCCTAAAGCGGTGACTCTTCTTCGCCAAACTGCTCCCATAGGAGTCGCTTCCCTTTTGTGCTCATTGTGTTTAGCCTGTCCGGGTTCTTCTCCTGTAGGGAACGAATTTACAACATGATGTAGTAGTTCCTCGATAGATACCATTTGTTAAGAACTTTAACAATAATTGAACAATTTTTCGATGGAATTCGCTATTTTTTGAGTTATAATATAAATTAATCGGATTTGGTTCTTGCAGAGAAGGAGAAATCCAGGTATGCAGCCCCACAAAGCTGAGCTTGCACATGAGGCTCACGTACAGGCTTTGTTGGGGCTTTCGATTTATATTATTTCTCAAATTGTGGCCTGAGTTGGGCAAGAGGAGGATAAGTCTAGCATGAATTTAGCAGGGAAGTTAACGTCTGCGGTAGTTGCGGTATTGTTGCTCGTAGGGGGGTCTATTGCTTTTATCGGGTATAAGGTTGCCTATGACCAGGTCAAAGAGGCGGTCGGCATCGAATTAGTGGGCTGTGCCAATATTACTACAGGTTTGGTGGACCCCGCTTCTGTGGAGAAGCTGGTTAATGGGGATACCAGCGGCTTGGCCGATATTGAACAACAGCTAAACTGGACAGTGGATCATAAGGATATTTTCAAGGAAGCTTTTCTCCTGACATTGGACGGGAAGCTTCTTGCCGTTGACAAGCGTATGAAAGCTCATGATCTGAATGCAGGCGATGCTTATTACCTCAACGAAGCTGACAAGGCCATGATTCAGGAGATGAAGCATTCTCTCTACACGGATATTTACAAGTTCGGCGGAGAAAGTCTGATGACCGGCTATGGTCCTATCTATAAGGATCATGATCCCACCAAAGAAATCATTGCACTCATGGCGATTAATTTTGACGCTGATATTATTGATGAACGCACCATGGATACTGTAACGGCACCAATGATTACCGGCACATCGGCCTTTCTTGTAGGCGTGGTCCTGATTTATCTGGTTATCCGCAGGATGGTCCGCCCTGTTGTACGGCTGTCCGAGCGGGTGAATATTGTAGCCAAGGGAGATCTGACGGTTGAACCGTTAGACTATAAGAGTACGGATGAGGTTGGGGTGTTGGTCGATGATATGAACGTAATGACGGCCAATCTCCGCAAGCTGATTCAGGAGGTCAATCAGACCTCTGTACTCGTTGCCGCCTCCTCCCAGGAACTGACTGCAAGCGCCGAGCAGACGGGAAAGGCCAGCGAGCAGATTGCTCTGGTCTCCCAGGACCTGGCTGCAGGTGCGGACAAGCAGTTGAAGAGTCTGGAAGATACCTCGGAGGTCATCGGCCGGATGTCTGAAGCCGCCCAGCGGATTGCCGCCAATGCCGGCGATGTGACCCGTACAGCTATTGATACCGCGGCTAAGGCAGAGAGCGGGCTGCATTCTTCCCGGACAGCCGAGACGCAGATGAACGCGATTAACCGGAGCATGTCCGAATTGTCGCAAACTGTGGAGAATCTGGGAGAGCACTCCAAGGAAATCGGCAATATTGTGGAAGTGATTACCGATATCGCCAGCCAGACGAACCTGCTGGCATTGAATGCGGCCATTGAAGCGGCAAGAGCGGGTGAACAGGGCAGGGGCTTCGCGGTGGTGGCTGATGCCATCCGCAAGCTGGCAGAGCAATCAAGCCGCTCCGCCCAGCAGATTACAGAACTGGTTCAGCTAATTCTGGAGCAGATGGGCAAGGTGGCGGTTACGGTGAGCACTGCTTCCAGCGAAGTGGGCGAAGGGGCGCAGATGGTTCATTCAGCCGGTGAGTCCTTCCGCACCATTCAAGCCTCCGCTACGGATACCGCGGAACGGATCGAAGAGGTTTCCCGCTCCGTAACCCATCTGTCCGAGGGTACGGAGAAGGTGGTGGATTCGATCAAGCTGCTGCTGACGCTGGCGGATACCACTGCCGAAGGCACACACAATGCCTCTGCTGCTTCGGAAGAGCAATTGGCTACGATGGAGGAGATTACCGCGTCGGCCAACTACCTGTCCAACCTGGCAGAAGAACTCCAGAATCTGATCGACCAGTTTAAGGTATAACCATACTCGCAGATAACAGCAACAGGCCGTCCCCAGGGGCGGTCTGTTGCTGTTCGCCGGTTTTGAACCCGGCAACGCAAAATCAGGAATTGTCCGGCTGTCCCTTCGGAGTGTTCACGTTCTCCCACGGCCGTTTGGTGCCGAACACCTCCGCAAGCTTCTTGCTTTCCTGGCGGCGCTGCCTGCGGGCTTCCGCTCTTGCCGGAGCTGTGTCATGCAGATGGATTTCCTCGACTGTCTCCGGCACAATTCTCGCCACCTCTACAGGCCGCCCGTCTTCCCCAAGTGCTACGAAGGTAAGGAAGGAAGTGGCACAGACCTTCCGTTCCCCTGTAAATAGATCCTCGCCAATTACCTTTACGAAGACTTCCATGGAAGTTTTGTGCGTCCAGGTTACGAAAGCTTCCAGACAAACCTCATTGCCTACTTTGATGGGATGAAGGAAGTCGATGGAATCCGTCGAAGCCGTCACCACCTGCTTGCGGGAGTGCCGCATGGCCGCTCTGGCTGCAACATTGTCAATGTAGGACATGAGTTTGCCGCCGTAAAGCGTTTGATAATTGTTCGTATCCGGTGTCATGACATAGCTGGATTGCACCGAGCGGGAGTAGCCGCAGGTTTTGCTGATACTGTCCATGGGATCACCTTTTCCTTAAAGGAATATATTTTCTGCAGGGCTTGTACGAATATAACAAATTTTCCATACTTCTGTCATAAGTTAAAATGTAGACGAATGCCTATTGTCCGGCGTTGGCTTATTGTACAAAAGGAGGTTTGATCCATGCATCCCCAGTTTAGAATGTATCAGCCTTATGTCAGTCCGTTCGATCCATGCCCGCCCATTTGTGTAAAGACCTATAATACTCCTCCGCAGCTCTTTATACAATATCAGCCTATGAATTGGCCCCAGTTCAGTCCCTGTGAGGCATTAAAGCACGGCACGCTCTGGCCCCCGCTTGTGGCGCCCTATCCCGGACCCAAGGTGATCTGATCCATGAACAGTCTATGAAGGAGGTTTCACTTCCCATGCAAAAGCAATTGCCTGACGAGTATTACTGCATGCTCAAGGAGCTGCAGGAGGTGGACTTTGTGCTGGTGGAGCTGACGCTGTATCTGGATACCCATCCCACGGATAACGCCGCTATCTCACAGTTTAACCAATTGGCGCAAAAGCGGCAACAGATGGCGGTGCAATTCGAGATGAAGTATGGGCCGCTGCTCCAGTTCGGGCACAGCTTCAGCCGCAGTCCGTGGCAATGGATTGATACGCCTTGGCCCTGGCAGGTTTAGGAGAGGAGGAGCAAAAGCATGTGGATTTATCAGAAGAAGCTGCAATATCCCGTGCGGGTGAGCAAGTGCGATCCCGCTATGGCGAAGCTGCTGCTGGAGCAATACGGCGGTGCGGATGGAGAGTTGGCTGCGGCTCTCCGGTACTTAAATCAACGGTATACCATACCGGATAAAGTAGTAGGTTTATTAAATGACATAGGCACCGAGGAGTTCGCCCACCTCGAGATGATTGCCACTATGGTCTATAAGCTCACCAAGGACTGCTCCCCGGAGCAGCTGAAGGCCGCGGGGCTTGGCGATCACTATGTCGGCCATGACCGGGCGCTGTTCTACCAGAACGCTTCCGGTGTGCCGTGGACCGCTGCCTATATCCAGGCCAAGGGCGATCCTATCGCCGACCTCTATGAGGATATCGCGGCCGAGGAGAAGGCCAGGGCCACCTATCAGTGGCTCATCGATCTGACGGATGACTGCGACCTGCAGGACAGCCTGAAGTTCCTGCGGGAGCGGGAGATCGTCCATTCCCTCCGGTTCCGGGAGGCCGTGGAGATTCTGAAGGCGGACCGGGAGGCGCAGAAGATTTTCTAGCAGGCTTGGCAAAAACAAAGAAGAGCAGGAGAGCTAATCTCGCTGCTCTTCTTTGTCGTAAAGTGCTATCCCGTTTCGGGACCCCCGCAAAGTAGAAACTGTGGGGAAATGGGAGGCTCATTTGCAAAACTGCAAAAGAAAGTACATTTACAAGCTGTACTTCCCTCGGCCCAGCCGTGACCCCATCCAATATCCAACTCCTCCCTATCGGGCGGTTTTCCCTATACGGATTATTTTTTGCGTGTTCTCCCGGCATCGTGTTAATGTTGGAGTAAAGCACCTGTTAGGGAGGATCTAATCTTGCAATTATTAGCGATGCTCTCCATGCTGTCCGATCATGCGGGCCGCGTCTTCTTCCCGGACCAGATTCAGTGGCATCTGTTTGGCCGGCTGGCCTTTCCGCTGTATGCCTACTGTATCGTCATGGGGTATGGGCATACCAAGAATCTCAAGAACTATATGATCCGCCTGGTTCTCATCGGGCTGGTTTCCCAATTGCCCTATTGGTACGCGCTCAAGCTGGCCGGAATCAATGTGGTGGGGACCTTGTTTGTCAGCCTGTGCGTTCTGGTTCTGCTGGACCGGGCGAAGAACATGCCTCTTCGGATTATCCTGGTGGCAGCAGCGGCGTATATGCTGGAATGGGGGCATTTTGATTACGGGATGTACGGGCTTTTCCTGGTTCTTATCTGCCGTTATACCCGGAATGGGGTGATGGCTGGGCTGCATCTTGTTCTGAACCTGGCTTTCCTGATCCTCAAGGGATGGTTTACGGGTTTGTTCAGCATCTTCTCTACATTGGCCATTGCCTATGCGCCTTGCCTGTTCGGCTATCTTGACCGCATCCGTATTCCCAGATGGCTGTGGCGCAGCTTCTACCCCCTGCATTTGACCGTTTTAGCCTTGGCCCGGTTATGGGTCTAGTTATCATGGCCGACGAAAAGATAAGGGTGAATGCATATTCAGCGGCAGGAACGGGAGGGAAAGGGAGACTTGCGGGCGAGTTTATTGCCAACTTTGAAACCTTAAAGATCGGAATAACATCAAGGCCGGCAAAACATGTTTGGGCATCCAAGCCACCCTTTCTAAGGAGAGAGCGCCGTGTTGTGAATAGGGATTCACCAAAGCGACTTCGTCGGACAACCAAGAGGAGAAGCCTGAAATTGATTAAGCCACGAACAGTTCCGGATTCCATACCTATACTCAGCCCCTATTATCTGGTATGATGCGTAGGAATGCTTGAGAGTGCTTATAGCGAAGGAGATCCTATGAAATTCGAAGAGTTGAAGATTGCGCCGGCCATTCTGAAGGCCTTGAGCAAAGAAAATTATACCCAGCCCACTCCGATTCAGGAGCAGGCTATTCCGCCGGTGCTGGCCGGCAGAGATTTACTGGGCTGCGCCCAGACCGGTACGGGCAAGACGGCGGCGTTCGCCGTACCGATCATTCAATTGCTAAGCGGGAGACAGCACCACTCGGGGTCCGGACGCCGTATACGCTCCCTGATCTTGACCCCTACCAGGGAGCTTGCGCTTCAGATCGAAGAGAATATGAAGGCATACGGACAATACACCCCGTTGCGTTGCACGGCGATTGTTGGCGGTGTACCCCAAAAAGCGCAGGAGCGTGCCTTGGCTCTGGGAGCCGATATTGTAATCGCTACTCCCGGCAGACTGCTCGATCTGATTGCCCAGAAGCATGCGGACCTGCGGCATGTGGAGATTCTGGTGCTGGATGAAGCGGACCGGATGCTCGATATGGGCTTTATCCATGATGTGAAGCGGATTATCTCCCATATTCCCGGCAAGCGGCAAACGCTGCTCTTCTCGGCGACCATGCCTCCCGAAATTGCCCAATTGGCGCAGACCCTGCTGACCGATCCGGTGAAGGTGGAGGTAGCTCCCGTATCCTCTACGGTTAGCAGGATCAATCAATCCGTCTATTTGCTGGAGCAGGGCAACAAGCAGAAGCTCCTGAACCATCTCTTGCAGGACTGGACCATTGTGTCCGCTCTGGTCTTCACCCGCACCAAGCGGGGCGCAGACCGGGTGATGAAGGAATTGACCAAGGTGCAGGTTTCTGCGCAGGCAATTCATGGGAATAAATCCCAGAATGAGCGGCAAAGAGCCCTTGCCAATTTCAAGAGCGGAGCCACCCGGGTTCTGGTTGCAACGGATATTGCCGCCAGAGGGATTGATATTGAAGAGCTTTCCCATGTCATTAATTTCAACCTGCCGAATATTCCGGAGACTTATGTACACCGGATTGGACGGACGGGCCGGGCGGGTCTCAGCGGAGACGCTATCTCCTTCTGTGAGGAAGAGGAGCTGCCTTATCTGAAGGATATTGAGAAATTGATCGGCAAGAGCATCCCGGAAGTGAAGGACCATCCTTATCCCATGCTAAACCGGCCTCAACTGAAATCACAGGCTCCTCAACCGGCAGCACCGGGAACGGCCAAGTCCGGTCCTAAGGCAGGGACGAACGGGCAAGCGGGGGCAAAGTCCAATCCCAGAGCCAATGCCAAGCAGGGCGTGAGGTCCGATGCGGGGCGGGGGGCTGGAGCAGGCGGCGGTTCCAATAGAGCGGGAACGTCGCAAGCAGCAGGCAACGGCCCCAATAGAGCGGGAGCGTCGCAAGCATTGGGCAACGGCGCCAATAGAGCCGGAGCGCAAGCAGCCGGGAACAGTTCCAGTAAAGCCGGGTTGCAAGGGGCAGGCGGCGGGAATCAGCAGGCAAGCCCCAATTTGAAGACGGCGGCTATAGACGACGGCCCGCAAGCCAAGCCCCACTGGTTCAGAAAAAGACGCCCGTCCAAACAGGCGGGTCCGCAGAAGAATTAAAGCGATAGATGCCGGAATCGGGGATAAACGCATGACGGTGTCCTGTTGACCCGGTGCGTTTGTCACGAAGTGGAGCTGCTTCCCCGTTTCCGGGACTTTTAAGAAAAACCTGGCGGAAGGACACCGCCAGGTTCTTTTACGCTTCCAAAAGAAGTAACGACTTTTTCCTATGGCGGTCCCGTCCCCGGTCCGCTTGCTCATACGCATAACGGAAAATTTTTCCGCTATCCCTGCATATTCTTCATTACTCGCTCGTTTAGCGGAAATTTTTTCCGTTAATTCCTGCTGAACTCCCCGAAAAGGGCATAAGGACCCGGTTTTGAAGGAATTAACGGAAAATTTTTCCGTTAATTCCTGATAAAAACCGAAAAACCGCCTGGTAACGGAAATTTTTTCCGTTAACTCGTCTATACTATGCACCTTTATTGCCGGCTCCTCATACTTTCTGGTCGGCCCTGAAAAGGTTGCCGCGGCACGGCAGGCAGCACATCACAGTTTTCTGGGCATATAGGCGGTATTGTTCTGGCGGTACTCCTTGGGTGATTGGCCGAAACGGCTGCTGAACATACGGCTGAAATGGGTGTAGCTTCCAAATCCGCATGAATATGCGATTTCCTCCAATGAGCTATTTTCATACAGGATATGCTCCCGGGCAATGTTCAATTTCACCTCAATCACATAATCAATGACGGAGCGCCCGAAGGTGGTCTTAAACAGCTCCGATGCGCGCGATATGCCCAGTCCCACGTTAGACGCCACCTGCTTGAGCGTGAGCTGCTCCGTGGCATGCTGCTCGATATAATCCTTCATCTTGTGGGGCAGGTACGCCTTGGGATAGGAGGATGTGCCGCTATGAATAAAGCGGCGGATGGACAGGAACAGCAGCCGGGTCAGATAATCCTGAATTTGCAGGTCGCTGTCGGTGATCTTGCGCTTCTCATAAATGATGTTCTTGCATAAATTCAGGAAATGGTCATCCTTGCCGATATGCAGCTTGCAGGGATATTCATCCGGCATGCCGTCGCCGCCGGTATCCAGGGAGCAGGAAAGATAATAGTCGGCGCAGCGGGGAGACTTGTCCGTCGTGAGCAGCCCTGTTCTCAGATGATAGTCATTGCCGGGAACTGCAATCATCAGGTCCCCTGCGTGATATTCCTGCTCGACCCCGTCCAGCGCCACTACGCTGCTTCCCTCCGTCTGGAAGCGGATCAAATAGAAGGGGATCTGCCGCTTGCTTGTATACGGTCTTGTATGAATCGAGTAACCGCAGCTGTGTATGCGCCATTGTATCGGCTCCAAGACAACTTGCACCTGCCTTCGCGTGACAAAAAGTCGGATTATCGGCTCACCATGATTATACAGGAAAAGCTTCCGGGATTCCTCTTAAATGTTGGCAGGACGTTCGGGAGCATCTATTCAATTGACGGACAATGTATTACAATCTGAGATAATACGACCATCAGCCCAAGTGGCGGAACAGGAGAAACCATGAGAAAACCCACACTCCGATTCCGGTTGATCCGCAGCTTCCTGCTCATTATCGCTCCGTTGGCTTTGTTCTTGTACTACGAGAATTATTATGCGATCAAAGTCGTCCGCGAGGAGGTGTCCAGATCCACCAGCAAAACCCTGGCGATTCACATTGCGCAAATTGACCGGACGCTGGAGGATATCACCCATTATCTGCTGAGCCAGATTGTGAACCCTGCTTCCGAATCGGATTATTTAACCATGCAATCGCTTCCAGAGACCAACGGGGGCTATACTCTGGCGAAAATCCGAATCCATGCGGAACTGATTGCCGGAGGCGGCGCCTTCGAGAATCTCCATTCGTTTTTCGCCTATTCCTCCGGCAAGAACGATTTTATTTTTTCACGTTCTTCTTATACGGATACGACCAATCTGAAGCAGATGCTGGGAGAATACCTGCAGCGCAGCGGACAGGCCCCGGACGGCAACTGGACCGTGCTGAAGCAGGGGAAGAACAGCTATCTGGTCCGTGCGCTGCAAGCGAACAGCGGGGTCTATGTCGGCGCGGCCATCCTGCTTGAGGATCTGATTCTTCCTCTGCGTACGCTGGATTACGGGGAGCGCTGGGAAGCGATCCTGCTGGATGCGGCGGGGCAAGCCCTGACCGGCGCGGCGTTGCCTACGGAAACCATGGCTGCCGTCAACGGGCGGCTGTTGGCCAATCCCTCGGAATTTCAGGTATTCGACAATCCCGCCGACGGGGAGCAGTATCTCCTGGTCAGCACGCCATTCGAACAAGCGCCTCTCAGTCTTGCCGCGATGATCTCCGAGAAGTCTCTGCTGCAGCAGCTGCCCTTTTTTCAGAGAGTGATTGTGTTCATCCCTATCGGTGTTGTCATTGTTTTGTATTTCTACTCCCACTTTCTCCGCAAGATGCTGTTTGATCCCATGAATGCGCTTATTATGGGAATGCGCAGGGTGGTCAAGGGGGATCTGGAGATTGGCGTGAAGGAGGCGGAGACCGAGGAGCTGAATTTCCTGACCGGCACATTCAATCACATGGTATCCCAGATCAGCCATCTGAAAATCAATGTGTACGAGGAAATGCTCAAGGTACAGCAGTCGGAATTCAAGCGCCTGCAGGCCCAGATCAATCCCCATTTCTACCTGAACTCCCTCAATGTGATCAACAGCCTCTCCACGCTCGGGGAGAACGGGCTGATCAAGAAGATGACCGAGCATCTGGCTGATTACTTCCGGTTTATCACCCGTTCCCACCGGGATACGGTTACGATTGAGGAGGAGCTGGAGCATGTCCGCAATTATCTGGAAATTCAGTCTCTGCGGTTCCCGGAGAAATTAAGCTTCCGGATCGACATCCGGGAGGAACTGCGCCAAACGGCCATTCTCCCCCTGACCATTCAGCCGTTTGTAGAAAACTCGGTCATTCACGGCATGGAGGAGGGAGGCATCCCCTTCCATATTGAGATTACCGTGGGCTTATCCGGGGAAAAGGAGGATGGCTTCGAGATCATAGTCCGCGACGACGGCAGAGGCTTCGCGCCCGCCACACTGGCCTGCTTCAACAGGCAGGAGTTTGGCGACGGGGACGGCATCCATCTGGGCGTCTGGAATGTGGTTCAACGGATGCGCATGGTTTTCGGGGAACGGGCGGAAGTGTCGTTCATGAATGCTTTCCCAAAAGGCGCTATTGTGCGCCTTCTGATGCCCGCACGGGGGGCGCTTCACGAAATGGAGGAGGAAGAATGCTGAAATTGTTGATTGTCGATGATGAGATTTATGTGATACGGGCTCTGATGAAGTCCGTTGACTTTGCTGATCTTGGTTTTGATCAGGTGCATCAGGCATTGGGCGTTAAGGAAGCGAAGGAAATTCTGGAAGACGACGCCATTGATCTGATCATCTGCGACATCGAGATGCCGGGCGCCAGCGGCTTGGAGCTGATCGAGTGGGTGAATGACCGCTATCCGGAGACGGAGACGATCTTCCTCACCGGCCACGCGGAATTTGCCTATGCCCAGAGAGCGGTGCAGTTGGGCAGCTTCGAGTATCTGCTGAAGCCGGTCAGGACGGAGGAGCTGATCCAGACGGTGAACAAGGCGGTTGAGAAAATCCGCGAGAAGAAGGACGCTGCCGGAATGGTCGAGACGAGCAAGAAGTACCGTTCGTTATGGGAGCGCCAGCGGGCGGTTGTTGTGGAGCGGTATTGGCAGAATCTGCTGGCCGGAAGACTGGTTCCCACGGAGGAGAATCTGCGGGATGTGAACCTGCCCGTTGACCGCCATGCCTGCATTCTGCCGATTCTCATCAGCATTGAGCAGTGGCATAAGGAGTTCAGCCTGCGGGATGAGGATACGCTGGAATACGCTCTGCGCAATGCGGCTGCCGAGCTGCTGCTGGGCGATTATGCGGGAGACATTATCAAGGACGACAACGGCATTCTCTTCGCCCTTATCTACGGGATGCAGGACGGCTTGTATGACCGCAGCTCCGTAGCCGGAGCTTGCCGCCTATTTGCCGAGGCGTGCAGCCGTTATTTCTATTGCACCGTATCCTGCTATATCGGGCACGCCGTGCCCTTCCACGGTCTGACGGAGGTGTACCACCGGTTGATTGAGCTGGAGCAGGAGAATCTGTCCAATCCTCTGTCCATCCAACAGCTGGATCAGCCCGCCGGCCAGTCCGCCGGCCAGTCGGCCGGCAGAAGCAGGCATCCCCATGCCATCCCTTGGCAGGATTGGGTGACATTGTTCGAGACGGGCAACAAGTCCGAGCTGATGAAGCGTCTGGACCAATTGTTCGCCGATATGCAGGAGACCCAGGCGGATACGGAGTCGGCCAGCGCTTTGTATCATGCCTTGATCTACATGATCTACCACGTGGCCCACAAAAACGGCTTATCCGTCAAGGAATGGTCCGGCTTGCGGGACCGCAGCGGAGAGCTTGCGGCTATCCGCTCCATCCCCCAGCTGAAGGCCTGGTCGGAGCGGCTGCTCGACACTGCTTTCCGCTATCTGGCCAGCCAGCGCAATGAAAGCTCCCTGCTCATCGAGAAAACCAAGCAATATATCAAAGCCAACCTGAAGGATGTCACCCGGGAGAAGGCGGCGGATTATATCTATCTGAATTCGGCCTATCTGTCCCGCGTGTTCAAGCGGGAGACAGGGCAATCCATCATCGACTTCATCATTGGCGCCAAGATGGACCGGGCGAAAATTTTGCTGACCGAAACCAATTTAAGAATTGTGGATATTTGTGAGGAGATCGGGTACGAGAACTACTCCCACTTCGGGCAGGCGTTCAAGAAGAAGGTAGGAATATCCCCCTTGGAGTACCGCAAGCGGTTTCAGAAGCGGAGCACGTAATGCGAAGCGCCGGTCATGGCGGCGGTTGCTGATGACAGGCCTTTTTCACCGATTATGAGAGGGGACGGGCCGGATCGGTCACAAAATCGAGATGCGGGTCACACTACCCCATAGAGGCCTTGCACCGAAGGAGGTTATACTGAATTCACCGGAGGAAATTAGAGAAAGGTGTGACTGCTGTTGGAGTTGGCAAAACGCAGGCCAAGAGGCCTTATCGTCAGGTTTATCCGCAATGTGAGAAGGGACAAGGCGCTTCTCATGCTGCTTCTGCCCGGAGTGCTGTATCTGATTCTGAACAATTATCTCCCCATGTTCGGCGTGGTCATTGCCTTCAAGAGCATTGATTATTCCAAGGGGATTATCGGAAGCGACTGGGTAGGCTTCAAGAACTTCGAATTTCTGTTCCGGACCGAGGATGCCTGGATCATTACCCGCAATACGGTGCTGTACAATGCGGTGTTCATTGTGCTGAATCTGGTGGTGGCCGTGGCGTTCGCCATTGCCTTGAATGAGCTCAGGGCGCGTCTGGCGGCACGGTTCTACCAGAGCGTTATGTTTCTTCCCCACTTCCTGTCGATGATTGTGGTCAGTTATCTGGGGTATTCCCTGCTGAGCAGCGAGTTTGGTTTTATCAACAAATCCATTCTGGAGCCTCTGGGCTTTCCACCAGTATCCTGGTACAGCGAGTCCCGGTTCTGGCCTTTTATCCTGCCGCTGGTGAATCTGTGGAAGCATGTAGGCTATTACAGCATTGTCTATCTGGCTGCGGTAATCGGGATTGACAGTGAGTATTATGAGGCTGCGCTGATCGACGGGGCCAGCAAGTGGCAGCAGATCAGGAGGATTACCATTCCGCTCATCCGTCCGGTGCTGGTGGTCATGACGCTTTTGCAGGTGGGTAAAATATTCAATTCCGACTTCGGTCTGTTCTACCAGGTGCCGCTGGATTCAGGAGCCCTCTTCCCCACAACGCAGGTTATTGACACCTATGTGTACAGAGCGCTGCTGACCTTGGGCGATATCGGGATGTCGTCCGCCGCCGGATTGTACCAAGCCTTCATCGGCTTTATCCTGGTGCTGACTACCAACTTCGTGGTCCGCAAGATCGACAGGGAAAATGCTTTATTCTAGAGCCTATGCTTCGTATGACCGCTTCGCTAAGTTATAGAACTCAAAACTTTCAGGAGGGATACCCTGTGAATGAACAAGCAAGAGCCGCAGCTCCCGCCGGGAAAACGGCTGCACCGCCCCGCGCCGCTCTCCTGTCGAAGCGCCGGCGGGAGATCAATTCCATCAAGCCTGTCACGGAATACCTGATTCATCTGTTCTTTCTGTTATTTTCGGCCGCATGCTTGTTCCCGGTGCTCGTCGTGCTGGGCGTGTCCCTGACGGATCAGGATGCCATCTATCTGTATGGCTACAATATATTCCCGAGAGTGTTCAGCCTGACGGCGTATGAATACCTGCTCCGTGATGCGGGAGCCATCCGGGATGCCTATCTGATCTCCATCTTCGTAACTGTCGTCGGCACGGTCATCGCGCTGATGACAACGGCCCTGGTTGCGTACCCGCTGTCCAGGCAGGATTTTGCCTTCCGCAGCTTCTTCTCCTTCTTCGTCTTCTTCACCATGATCTTCGGGGGCGGCCTTGTGCCCTGGTATCTGGTGTATACGTATATCATGGATATCCGGGACAGTCTGTGGGCCTTGATTATCCCGAACCACCTGCTTAGCGCCTTCTATGTGATTATTATGCGGACCTTCTTCACCACAAGCATTCATCCGTCCATTCTGGAATCCGCCAAGATTGACGGTGCGGGTGAAATCCGGATATTTACGCAGATCGTGCTGCCCTTATCCCTGCCGGTGCTGGCGACCATCGGGCTGTTCTATACCCTGGGCTATTGGAATGACTGGTTCAACAGTCTGGTGTTCATGAACAACGACAAGCTGATCAGCATTCAGTATCTGATGTACAAGGCCATGCGGAATCTGCAATTCCTAAACAGTATCGGTGCGGAAGGCGGGGTGGGGGATCAGGCGGCCAAGCTGCCCAGCGAGACGGCCCGGATGGCGATGGCGATGATCGGCATGGGTCCCATTGTGTTGGCGTATCCCTTCTTCCAGAAGTATTTTGTCAAAGGACTTACGGTTGGGGCGGTTAAAGGGTAGGCTTCATCCGGTCTATGGGCCGGTCAAGCACGATAGAAGGAATACACAATATGGAGGGGTTGCAAAAATGAAATTCGCCAGCAAAAAAATCCATGCGGTATTGGGCGTGGCCATGAGCGCCAGCCTGGTGCTTGCGGCATGCGGTTCCGGCAGCGGGAGCGAAAGCTCGCCTGCGGCAAGCGCCACAACAGGGGCATCGGCATCGGCGGCGCCGGCCTCCGCTTCGCCTGCCCAGCCCAAGCTGGAGCCGTACACCATCAAGATGTTCGTGCCGGGCATTCCCCAGAAGGAACAGAATCTGGTCAATGAAGAGATCAGCAAGTATCTGAAGGACAAGATCAACGTAACCCTGGACATGCAAGTGATTGACTGGGGCAGCTGGGCAGACAAGATGAACCTGAAGTACGCCTCCAACGAGGTCTTCGACATTACCTGGACCACCTCCTGGGACAACTGGGTAGGCAAGATCAATAACAAGTCGATTATCCAGGTTGATGATCTGATGGCCAAACACGCCAAGGAAGCCATGCAGATTATTGACCCCAAGGTGCTGAACGGGATCAAGTACAACGGCAAAACCTACGGCATGCCCACCAATAAGGAATTCGCCGCCAACAAAGGCTTCCTGGTCCGCAAGGATCTGGTGGAAAAGTATAAATTCGATCTCAGCACGGTGAAGAAGCCGGAGGATATGGAGCCCTTCTTCGAGGTTATCAAGAAGAACGAGCCGGGAATGATTCCGTTCCTTAGCGGCAAAAGCAATGGTCTGCCTATTGCCCTTCAGGAGGGCTCCTTCATCTCGGCAGGCTCCAGCGCCACCAATCTGGGAGCGATGGACCGCAATACCCCGGAGCTGAAGCTCATTGATGTCTACACGGATTCCCGTTATGTGGATATTCTGAAGCTGGCCAATAAATGGTATAAGGCAGGATATATCAACAAGGATGCCGCTACCCTGTCCGACTTCGGGGGAACCTACCGCTCCGGCAAGGTATTCGCCTTCCCGGAAACACTGAAGCCGGGCAAGGACACAGAGGTGTCCCAGGCCAGCGGACTGCCGTGGGTGCAGGTGGAATTCACCAAGCCGCTCATTACAACCAACAGCACCCTGGGCAATATGCTGTCCATCTCCCGGACCTCCAAGGACCCTGAGCGGGTCATGATGTTCCTGAACCTGCTGTATACGGACAAAACTCTGGTGAACATGATTGCATTCGGCATCGAGGGCAAGCATTTCGTGAAGAAGAGCGATAATACTGTGGACTTCCCGCAGGGCATGACTGCGCAAACCTCCGGGTACTCCCTGGGCGCTCCCTATATGTTCGGCAATCAATTCAACGATTATCTATGGGCCGGAGAAGATCCCCAGAAATGGGAAAAATTCAAGAAGTTCAATGCGGATGCGGACGAAGCAAAGGGACTCGGCTTTATCTTCAACAACGAGAAGGTCAAGAATGAAATCAGCGCGTACAACAATGCTTTGGCCGAGTATTTCCCGGGTCTGATTACCGGGACCCTTGATCCTGTGGAATATTTGCCCAAGATGGTGGAGAAGCTGAAGGCGGCCGGAATGGATAAAATCAACGCCGAGGTCCAAACTCAATTGAATGAATGGGCGCAAGCCAACAAGAAGTAGTCTGACAGCATGCCAGGGCGTGTTTGCAAACACGCCCTAGAAGAGATGGCTCCGAAGTTTTTCGGAGCCGTTCTTATTGAAGGCTCAGAAAGAATAGACGGGGAAGCGGCCCGACTTTTTGATAAATGCAGAGCATCAAAAGAACGCCATCAGGCGTTTATCCTCCCCGGAAGCAGGGAGGCCCGCCGGATATAACCGCAGGTTGCGCAGAACAGATATGGAGGGTGAAGGATAGTTGAAGGTGAAGAACCAAAAAGACGCGCTCCGGCAAAATCGGGTACAGGGCAAGCCGGCTTCGGGACGCAGCACGATTGCATTGGCAACCGCCATCATACTGATTGCTGCCAATCTCCGGGCCCCGCTAACTTCTGTCAGCCCGCTTCTTGAAGCCATAAGCCGTCATTTGGGTATGTCCCATCCACTGGCCGGAGCGGTTACAACCCTGCCCCTGGCGGCCTTCGCGGTATTCTCACTGGTGTCGCCCCGTCTATCCAGCCGCTGGGGGCTGGAACGGGTCCTGCTTGTTGCCCTGGCTGTTCTGGCTACAGGACTGCTGCTCCGTCCATGGCGGGGTACTGCCCTGCTGCTGGCGGGCACGTTGCTCGCAGGAACGGGCATAGCCGTCTGCAATGTTCTGCTGCCTGTGCTGATCAGCCGCCGCTTCCCCAAGCGTCTGGGAATCCTGACGGGCATGTATACGGTGTCGATGAATTTGACGGGAGCTGTTGCTTCGGCCATGAGCATTCCGTTATCCCGCTCCTGGGGGTGGGGCTGGCAATGGACGCTGTTCTTGTGGGGAGGGCTGGCCGGAATTACAGCCTTGTACTGGCTGTTCTATATTCTGGCCCATTCTTCCCGCTTCCAACCCGGTGCAGCGGCTTCCGTTCAGGGCGAGACTGCCTTATGGCGCTACAAATTATCATGGCAAATCGCCTTGTATTTAGGGCTGCAGTCCTTTTCATTCTACGCTGTGATGGCGTGGCTTCCCCATATTGCCGCCGGAAAGGGAATTGACGCCGGGACTGCCGGCTGGATGGTTTCCCTGATGCAGCTGGCAGGGCTCCCCTTCAATTTTGTGGTGCCGTTAATTGCAGTTAGAGTCCGGGATCAACGGCTGCTTGCCATGATGAATGTGGTCATGTTCGCAGCAGGCATTGCCTGCCTGTTTGCGGACTCTGCAGTACCGCTTGCTGTGGGAGGAGCGCTGTTGGGCAGTGCGGCTGGCTCCTCCTTCAGTCTGTCCATGATCTTCTTCAATCTGCGCACCAGCCATCCGGACCAGGCCTCCCGGATGTCAGGGATGGCCCAATCCGTAGGCTATCTCCTGGCTTGCACCGGTCCTGTCCTGTTTGGTTGGCTTCATGATTGGAGCGGAGGCTGGCATGCTCCCCTGTACGGCTTGGCAGGATTGGTTGTTTTGTTCGCATGGGCGGGATTGGGGGCGGGAAGGAATGTCCGGCTTCCGGTGGAGAATACGGTTCAGACTCCGGGCGAGGTGAGAACGGCAGCTTGGGAGGAGAAGCGGGTGCAGGTCTGAGTCCCGAGGGGAAGGAGCGTTGTTCGACGCTCTTGACTTGCGCCGGATATCCCTGAGTCTCTGTACAGAGCCGCACGCTCGTGTGGAGTTCGCGTTCGAGCCGTTGGACAAAGCGTGGGAAGGAGGTGTCTGTATCCAAGATGACCAAGGTGCATCGAGGCATGGAAAAGCTGCGCAACAGCAATTTGCTGCGCAATAACAGACTGGCGTGGGCCGTCTGTCTGTTGGCGGCGGCAGCGGCGGTTGTTCTCACAAGCGGCATGAAGCTCCTGGCTCACGAAGAACGGGGGCTGGCAAGTGTGGCCGGCGTAAACGGGGAAGCGGTGGAAGCAAGGGAATTTAGCGCGATAGCCTTGTCGGAGCGGGCCAAGGTGTACGCTTATTTCCAGGGAAAATACGGGGCCGGGGACGGAACAGAGTTCTGGAACGGCAATTACGGAGGAGAGCGTCCCCGGGAGAAGCTTAAGCGGGACGCACTGCAAAAGATGGTGGGGATCAAGGTGCTGCAAGCCCTGGGCAAGGAGTACGGCATACTGGCAGATACGAGCTATACGGCTTATCTGGAGGCATTCCGCCGGGAAAATGAAACAAGGAAGCGCGAGGCCGATCAGGGCCGCCCCGTATATGGGCCCAAGCAGGTGCAGGAGAATGTGTACTATGAAATGGTGCAGTCGAGGCTGCTCCAGGACTTAAGATTAAAGCTGGATGACAGGCTAAGGCCGGATGAGGAGACGGTCAGCACTTATTATGAGCAGCACCGGTCCGAGTTTGTAAAAACAGGCGCAACGACGGTGAAGAGCTTTGCGGTGACCTTCCAAACGGATGACGGGGGAGTCTCCAGGAAGCGGGCAGAGGGGGTACTCCGGACGCTTATAGAGGAGCTGGATGCGGCCGAAGATGGGTATGCAGCCAAGGAGCCGGATTCCGCCAAGAACCCGGATTATGCTGATGCACATGCGCCGGGTTCCACCGGAAGACTGAATTCCCCGCAGGAGCTGGATGCCGTTCAAGCTTCTGATTCCGTTGGAGCGCTTCCGGCGGCTGCCATCCTTTACTGTGAGACCCCTTCCTCCGCCTATGAATGCCGGGAACGGCGCTATGATTCCCGGACAGCCAGAACCGATTTGCTGACGGAGCCGGTGTTGGCGCAGGCCGCCAAGGAGCTGGACAGGGGACAACGAAGCGGCATCATCGTAGACCGGCAAAGCCTGTATGTGCTGGTCTGTACAGATAAGCAAGCCGATGGAACCATTCCTTTGGCAGAGGTCAGGGGCAAGATTGGGCAAGAGTTGGGTAACCTGGCCTTTGAACGTTACATCCGGGAGGAGGCGGATAAAGCCAGGCTGGTGGTAGATGAGGAGGCTTTGGAGGCGGCTATGGATCAGATCGTCTCCAACAACAGGTAAGGAGCAGCAGCACTCCGCTGCAAAATTGAAGCTCAAGAAGAGGTGGAACAATGATAATGGGAAAGAGACTGAGCAAGTGGATCGCGCTCTTCACCGTGGCGGCGCTTTTGTTTACGGTTTGGACACCGGCGGGAAGTCCTATTGCCAAGGCGGAAGATGTAACCGTTTTATCGGAGGATTTCCAGAATGTCGCAGTGGGGGGCGTTCCCGCAGGCTGGACGGCGACCACGGGCGCCAATCTGGTGGGTGTAGTCCAGGATGGGCAGGGAAACCGGTATTTGGCCACTACGGAAAACGCCAATTCGGTTGCCAATACGGCAAGCTTCGATTTTGCCTCTCCCATCACCACATCGTTCAGTGTGGATATGCGGGTGTTGGCCCGGCAAATCAACGCTTCGTCGGAGGGATATTTCCTCACCCTGCGGGATGGGGTTGGCGATAAGGTGATCGAATTGCTGTTCTCGGGCAGCACTATCTCCCGCAGGCACGGCAACAACCTGAAGGCCACTGTCAAGTCGGGCATCACGTTGGACACCTGGTATGCGGTCCATGTGGAGGCGGATATGGAGACCAAGCTGTACAGTGTATCCATCGACGGGACGCCTGTTCCTTCGGCAACCAATATTCCCTTCTACAAGCAAGCCTCGGGGGAGGTTGCCCAATTTAATTTTGCATCCTACCGGCTCCAAGCCGGTACATACTATATGGACGATATTGCAGTTGTCCAGACTCTTGACGGTCCGGTGGAGCCGGTCAATCAAGCGCCTGAGGCGGTATCGGTCAGTGTCTACGGCACGGCTCAGGCCGGCCAACTGCTGACGGGAGATTATGTCTACCAGGACGCGGAGGGCGATGGGGAAGGAGCGTCTGTCTACCAATGGTACCGGTCTGCCCAAGAGAGCGGAGCGGGCAGGCTGCCGATTGCCGGGGCAACCTCACGCACTTACCCGGTTGTCCAGCAGGATGAGAACCATTACCTCCAGTTTGAGGTGACGCCCGTTGCCCTTACGGGAGCGTTGACGGGGACGGCGGCGATCAGTGCGCCCCTGTATATAGCCCCTTCTCCCGTAGCTCCGGCAGGTACAGTAACCGGGAGCACGGTAGCCTTCGACGGCAACGGGAGCTTCACCGATGAGCTGGACAATCTGAGCCGTGTGTTCAGCTATGCCAACGGAGCCTCCATCAGCGGGGGCGGGGCGGTGGGCAAGGGGGCCCATTTCTCCTATTACTCTCCTGCCGTTGATCTGAAGTCCATTTCCCTGGATGTCACGTATAACAAATGGACGCTTACGTTCTCTCTTCCCCATGAACTGGCGGCCTATGAGGCGGTATATGACAGCAGTACGGGAACCTTCACCAACGGGAGCAAGGTGACCCTTGTCCGCAAGCTTCGTCCGGACCTGATGTCGGGCGTCCAGTATGTGAAAGCGAGCTATGAGGCAGCTGCTCCGCTCACCCCGGGAACCCGGTATATCCGTGTCCTGCTGCCACAAGCCGGATATTACGGCGATACAGCGGCAGCAGCGGATTTCCGCATCGACCGGGTCACTCTGGAGAGCGCATCGGCTCCCCAGTCCGGCATCGACGGCCATCTGGTAGACCCTGCCGCCGATTTCTCCCTCTATGTGCCCGGAGGGGACACCAGCAATCTTCAGGCTGTCCATCTGACCAGTCTCACCGACATCCGCACCTTCGGCACCAGTACCTATGTCAAGCGCCGGGACACCGGCATCGCCACTACGGCCATGACTTATGAGGCACCGTCCGGCAAGGACTTTAAGTCGGCCTATGTGGAAGGATATTATTTCGCCAATCTGCCGGGAACTCCCGCCATCGAGCTGTGGATATCCGCGGACGGCACTACCTTTACCCAGTACAATATTGCAGGGATCTTCAAGCATCCCGCCTTCGGCTCTTCTGCCAACAACAGCATACCGGATGTGCTTCAAGCCAACTTCTTGCCCGAAGGCATCAAGGTTGTGCGGGTGAGGCTGGCGGGGAACGTGGGAAGCGGCTTCCCGTTCATCACCAAGGCAGCGTTCGGCTACGGCCCCGAGGTGCTTGTGCAGCCTGTGGATACGGATATTGTCATTAAGCGGGCGACAGGTGCAATCACGCTGGACGGCGTGGTGGAGACTGACGGCAACGGCGCTCCTGCAGGCGAATGGGCAGGCAGCGAGGTGCTGCGGATTATGGGCGTGACGGACAATAACGGGGATAAGCACGGTGCCCATATCTTCCTCAAGTATGATGACAAGAAGCTGTATATCGGCGCCAAAATCAAGGACCCCACTCCCATGGTCAATACCAGAACGGGCACGGGCATCTGGAACGGAGACGTTCTGGAGTTGTTCATGGGCGATGAGGATATGGACTTTACCCAGTATCCCGGCCAGACGGGGACACTGCTGCCAAGCGACCGCCAGCTGGTGCTGGGGGGCGGCAAGGAGCTCGGCTACCAATCCTATATGAACAGCTACGGGGTAAATACCTTTCCGGCCATCTTCATGGAACTGGTGAAGGATGCCGACGGGAAGGGCTATACCATGGAGGCGGCGGTTCCGCTGCACTCCCTCAGGATCAGCCAGCCCTGGCAGGGCGGCTCCATGCTCCTGAATGCGGTTCTGAGCAACAGCAGCTATGCCAGCCGGGGCCAGTGGGGCTGGACCACCACCGGCGAGATAGCCAAGAAAGCAAGAGGCCAATTCGGAATGGTGACCTTCGAGCAGGCGTCTCCTCCGGCAGCGGAGCTGACTCTGTCCGCTCAGGTCAATCTGGCGGAGCACGAAGCAGTCATAACCGGCCAGACGCTTCATGTTGCCGGGAAAAGAGTGACGGTGACGGTAACAGACCCCTCCGGACGGGTGGATGATGTGGACCAGACGGTCAGTGATCAGGCCGGCAGCTTCACTTTCCTGTACAATCTGCGGGAGCCTGCGCCCATGGCCGGGGTGTATACGGTCAGAGTGGGCGGCGAAGGCATAGGGGTTGCCCGGACAACGGCCTTCGTAATTGGGGAGTAATCGGAATAAGCATCAGAGGTCCACGTCACTTTGGTGGGTATAGCAGTCGGGTCCCCGCCAAAGTAATGGGAATAAGCTTCGGAGGTTCACGTCACTTTGGTGGGCATAGCAGTCGGGTCCCCGCCAAAGTAATCGGAATAGGCTTCGGAGGTTCACTTCACTTTGGTGGGATTTTAGTAAAGGGGGAAAACCATGAATCTTACACGTTTCGCCAGGAAAATCCTGTCCTTGGCGCTTGCAGTGGCGATGCTTGCGGCAGCCTGGATCGCAGCCGCTCCGGCAAACATCGCTTATGCCGATAATACGTCCTATTATGTGGATTCGGTGAACGGAAATGACAGCAATAACGGCTTGAGCCAAGCGGCGCCCTGGAGAACCGTCTCCAAGGTGAACGCCAAAACCAATTATTTGCCGGGAGACAAGATCTTGTTCAAGGCGGGAGGGGTGTGGACCGGCTCCTTGCAGCTGAGAAGCTCCGGCGCCGAGGGCAATCCCATCGTCGTGGGCAGCTACGGGGAAGGCCCCAAGCCGGTAATCAACGCCAACGCCGCCTATGCGGCCATCAATCTGGAGAATATCCAATACATCACTCTTCAGGATCTGGAGCTGACCAATTATAAGGCGGCCGAACCGGATGATTACCAGACGGGCTATTACAGGCGGAGCGGGATTTGGATCAAGGCTTTCCATAACGGCCCCATGAGAGGGATCACCATCCGCAATATGGAGATTCATGATGTAACCGGCATGTCCGTAACCGGGGAAACCACCGTAACCACCACGGACGGCAAGGACAAGGGGGTCAACAAGAACTCCAACGCCGCCATCCAGATCGAGGCGTGGGAATGGGAGACGAACCGGCCCAAGGCGTATTACGACGGTCTGGTGATCGAGGATAACTATATCCATGAGGCCTCCACCATCGGGATCAACATTGCGGCCTTCTCCTCAGACCCGGTGTATTTCAACCGGAACGTGACGGTCCGCGGCAATTCCATCATCAACAACGGCGCCGACGGCATTGTGATAGGCGCTACCGCCAATCCGTTGTTCGAGCATAATGTGAGTCTGGATGCGGGCGCATACGGCCGGGATATCAAATGGATCGCCGGCATGTGGGTCTGGCGCACCGACCGGGCATTGGTCCAATATAACGAGGTGGGAAGGGTTCGCGGAGCAGCCAAGAGCGATACGGACTCCACGGCGTTCGATACGGATATTGCCACCCGGGGCACCCATATTTACCAGTACAATTACTCCCACGGCAATGAGGGAGGGTTCTACATGGATATGGGCCAGCTCAAGAACGGCATCAATATTATCCGCTACAATATCAGCCAGAACGACAAGCGCAATGCCATCAGGAGCAATACCATCAATACCAGCGACCCGGCCTTGATCTACAATAATGTGTTCTATAACGATCTGGGCATCGGGATTCAGGTGAACAACAATCCCAATGCCACCTTCATGAACAACGTGTTCTATTCCGTGGGGCCGGCTCCGATTACGGAGAATTACTCCGCCGCTCCCAGATTCATCAACAATGCGTTCTATGGCCAGCCCGCTCCCGCCCAGGGGCTGAATAATAGGGTGGGCGATCCCGGCTTTGTGAACCCGGGCCAGGGACAGGACGGCATCGGCACGCTTGAGGGCTATAAGCTTCTGCCCAACTCCCCGCTGATCGGAGCAGGCAAGGCGGTGGGGGATAACGGAGGCAGGGATTTCTGGAACAACCCCGTGTACACGGGACTGCCGGATATCGGCGTATATGAAGATCCGAACAGCCTGATCGACGATGCGGCTGCGCCGGATCAGCCCGCCGGACTTCAGGTGACGGCGGTAACGGATACAACGGTAAGTCTCTCCTGGACTGCCGTGGAGAATGGCGTCCCCTTGGACGGGGATATCTACAACGCGGATACGGATGAGCTGCTGGCCACGGTCATTGCCGCCAATCAGGCAACCGTAACCGGGCTTGCCCCCGCCGGGAGCTACAGCTTCTATGTGGTGGCCAAGGATAACAACTGGAATGAATCTGCGCCCAGCGCCACAGTTGCCGCCACCACCAAAACAGCCGTTTATCTGGATAATACGGATGCCGCAGCCAGCGGCAGCTGGACGGCGGCCACCGGCGGCAACGCTTACAACAACAATTATATCCGGGCAAGCGCGGGAAGCGGTGCGAATACGGTCCGGTGGACGCCGAATATTCCCGTAGCCGGGTATTATTCCGTCTATTATTTCCTTCCTGACGGATCGGATGCAAGGGCGGGCAATGCTCCCTTTACCGTAAGCTCCGCCGGGGGAACGAAGACCTACAAGGTGAACCAGAAGGCAAGGGGCGGAAGCTGGATGCTGCTGGGCATCCACCGGTTCAACCAGGGAGCCTCCGGCTATGTTCAGGTCAGCGACGCAGCCAATGGCGAGGTGGCGGCTGACGCGGTGAAGTTTGTCCACAATGAGGACTTCGGTTTGGATGATCTTGTTTCCGTCCGGCTGCTGACAGAGAAGCTGCAGCTGCGGGTGGGAGAGTCTACGGCTTATACGGTAATGGGAGTTGCCGCAGACGGATTGGCGCTGGATTTGACCTCAGACGGGGCCGCTTTGCAATATCAGGCGCAGCCTACCGGAGTTGTCCAGGTGGGAGCCGGAAGCATCAACGGCCTGGCCGAAGGGCAAGCCGTGGTCCGGGCAAGCTTCTCCCATAACGGCAATACCATTGAGAGCAGTCCGGTGGAGCTTTATGTCGGCCCCCGGCTGTCCATTGACACTCCGGCATTCGCCGATGCTGACGGGAGCCCGCTCTCGGAGTTGGAGGAAGGCGTCATCACCGTTTCCTCCCGGGTGCTTAATTCCACCGAGCAGCATGTGAACGCCACCTTGATTGCCGTGCTGTATTCGCCTGCAGGGCTGGTGGAATACAAGACTCAGGAGGCTGTCATCAACAAGTACGACAACAGAACCTTGTCCGTATCGGTTACAGTGCCTGCCGGCGCGCAAGGGTATTCGGTCAAAGCCTTCATCTGGGATAATCTCCATGACATGACGCCGCTCACGGGGACGGTCACGCTCCAGTAAGCATGGGGAAGCAGCCTGTCTGAAGATGCGGGGAAGCACCGGTTTGGAGCAGGCTTGGAAGCATTTATACGAGGAGGCATGCATATGAAAGGGAGAAACGGACGCTTGGGGAAGCTGCTGCTGACAGCCGTCTTATTGCTGGGAATGCTGTGGCCATTGATCCCCGCCGATTCCGCCTACGCGGCAAACACTACGTATTATGTGGACGACACCAACGGTCTTGACACCAATTCAGGCACCAGCACCGGTGCGGCCTGGAAAACCCTGGGCAAGGTTAACAGCGTCACCCTTCAGCCCGGCGACAAAGTGCTGTTCAAGTCAGGCGGCATCTGGACGGGAACGCTGTCGCCCAAGGGCTCCGGCACGGCGGCAAGCCGGATCACCATTGATAAATACGCGAGCGGCGCCAATCCGGTGGTGAACGGCAACGGGGCGGCCCAGGCGGTCCTCATCAAGAACATGGAATATGTGACTGTGCAGAATCTGGAGATCACCAATGACAGCGCGACGATTGCCAAACGAAGCGGGGTATTCGTGCTGGGGCAGAACGCTGGGACCTTGAACGGCATCTATCTGCGCAATCTGAATATTCATGATGTGAAGGGATGGTCCGACCGGACCAACCAGGACAATTTCTACGGCAACGCGGGCATTTTCGTCACGGTCTGGACCGGCGGGGACAATACCAATCTCTCCCGCTTCAATGATCTCCGCATTGAGAACAACAATATTCACGATATCAGCACAGGCGGCATTTATTTTGGCGGCGCCTCTGCGCATTTGAGCGATACCACAGGCAATTCCTGGTATACAAACGTAGCCATCCGCAGCAATATCGTGAACAAGACGGGGGCGGACGGCATTGTGGCCGGGGTAAGCAAAAGTCCGGTTATTGAGCGCAACACCGTCCTTGATGCGGGGATAAACGGAACCAATCACCAGTGGATCGCCGGGATGTGGTCCTGGGCCTGCATGGACCCGGTCTTCCAATATAATGAGGTGGCCCGGACCCATTACGATATCCAGTCCACCAGCGATTCCATGGCCTTCGATACCGATGTGTTCTCCAGAGGGACCCATATTTTCCAATACAATTATTCCCATTCCAACAAAGGCGGTTTCTTCATGTCCACCAAGGAGCTGGGGGTAAACGGCGGGAACAATGTGGTGCGGTACAATATCAGCCAGAACGACAGCCATTACCATTGGAGCGACAATACCATCAGCTCTCTTACCGGAGCCACCAGCTTCTACAACAATGTGTTCTTCAACAACACCACACAGGGCTTCAAGATTGACGGCGTCAGGTCCTCGGGGCTTAGCTTCAAAAATAATATCTTCTATGTGAACAACGGACCTGCCGCGTTGCCAAGCAATCATACCTACAGCCATAATCTGTATTACGGCTTCACGCCTCCGGCAGGCGATGCCAACGGGATTGCGGCCGATCCCCAATTCGTCAATCCCGGCACGGGCTCGGACGGCAGAGCTACCGCAGACGGGTACCGCCTGAAGGCCGCTTCTCCCGCCGTCAACAGCGGGACGGTGATCGCCTCTCCCGGAACCGCCGATTTCTGGGGCAACCCCCTGTTCGCCGGAGCGCCGGATATCGGGGCCCACGAACGGCCATGAGAAGACGGCCGGGTCTTGCGGCGGTTGGCGGAGCGGCGGCGGTCCTGATTCTGGCAGGCATCCTCTGGCTGGTCCGCGGGCCGGGGATGGGGCCATGGCCGGGGACAGGGTCAGACCGGCATGAGGCGGTGGCCCTGGTGAACGGGGAGCCTCTCTGCGGGGAGCTGCTTGAGCTGTTTGCCGCCAAGCACCGGGCGCTTGTCCCGGCCGGACAATGGAAGGCCGCCGCTCTCGCGGCGGCAATCGATTGGAAGGTGAGGCAGCTGTGGGCGAAGGATAGGGGGCTTGTGCAGGATGCCTCCTTCTCCACTCTGGAGCAGGAGCTGCGGGAGGTGAACCGGGCGCGCAAGCATGCCCTTGCGGCGGGTCAGCCGGTATACGGTCCCGTGGAGTACGACGCCGGCACCTATCTGGATATTCTGGCCGGCACATGGCAGACGGCCATGCTGGAGCGGTTCTACTACAAAGCCGAATATGCTCCCGGGCGAATCAGGGAATATTATGAAGCGAACAAGGAAGCTGCATTCACCTTGCCGGCAACGGTCCGGGTGAATGCCATGTTCCTCCCTTACCGGGAGGGGCAGCGGGGACAGGAGATTGTCCGGCTGCTGGAGGAGGCGGGAGGCAGATTGGCTGAGGGAGAGCGGTGGCAATCTGTCGCACAGACGTATCAAGGAATGGAAGCCCTCCGGGGCCTTATTGCGGAGGAGAGGGTGTTCGGTGAGCGGGAGTACAGGGAGAACCGCCTCCGCCCTGCGCTGCTTAGGGAGATAGAGCGGCTTGCGGCAGGAGCGGTCAGCGGGGTGTTCGAGGATATGGACGGCTATTATTTGCTTCAGGGCCTGTCCCGGACCGCAGGAGGGCTTGTCTCCTATGAGGAGGCTAAGGGAAAAATTTATGCTGTACTCGCCGAAGAGGACTACCGGCGGGATTGGGAGCTTAAGCGGAAGGCAGCATCCGTTGTTGTGGATGAGCAAGCGCTGTCCCGGCTGGTATTGCCCTGAGGATGGGGCCAAGTCATATGAGTGGCGTCATTGCTTCGGGAGGAAACAGACCTCATGCAAGGCTGCAAGGATAATTGCCAAAAAGGGAAGTGGCGTGATGTTTGCTTATAAGGATGGGGTGCTGCTGGTTTCACCCGAACAAGCGGAGGCTGCTGACGGAGACGGTGCGGCAGCCGCACGCCCGGTATTGGAGGGCCTGGGCGTTGTTGTTGCGCTGGATGGAGAGGCAGAGGTGCGGCTTGCCCTCTGCTCCTGTGTGCAAAGCGCTGTCCCGGGAGCCGGGGGAATGGGGGACGGAGAAGAATATAAGCTGGAATTCCGCGAAGGGACGGAGGATGCCGGGGTTTCCGTGGAGCTGAAGCTGCGGTGCGTGGGGGACATGGTGTTTGGCTTCGTTGACGGACGGATTCACGGGGGCAGCCCGTTCACCGGCAGGAAGTCCTTCGCAGCCAAACGAAGCATCTCCATTACGGTGGACAGGATGGGGAATGTGAGCGGTCTTATGGCCAACTATCAGCATAATGACTGGTGGACCCGCCCCCACTTTGATCCGGATCCGGCCAGGCTGCCGCCCCGGACGGTCTCGCTGCTCTGGCGGGACGGGGATGCTTGCCTCCGTCTGCTTCCCGTGTGCGGGCCCGTGTTCCGGACCGACCTGGAGGGCGGCGGTGGAAGGGACGGACAGGGCTTCTCCATCCGCCTCTCCTCCTGCAGGGGTGGTCTGAAGCGCAATGAGGGCCTTGCTTTTGTGCTGGGCTGCGGAGCCGAGCCCTACGGGCTGGCGGACAAGACTGCGGACGCCGCTCTGCGGGTGCTTGACTATCCCGTGCTTCCCCGCGATAAGAAAACATATCCCGAGGTGCTGGACTATCTGGGCTGGTGCAGCTGGGACGCCTTCTACCAGCAGGTCAGCGAAGAGAACCTTCTGGCCAAGGCGGAGGAGCTCCGGCGGCTGGAGCTTCCCGTGCGCTGGGTGATGATCGACGACGGCTGGTCTTCGGAGCGGGAGGGCAAGCTCATGTCCTTTGCCGCGGACTCCGGCAAGTTCCCCCATGGGCTGGCCCATACGGTCCAGGCGCTCAAAGACCGGTTCGGCATGCGTTGGGTGGGGGTATGGCACACGATTGCAGGATATTGGGAGGGAATTCATCCGGAGAGTCCGCTGGCGGCGTCGTTGCGCAGGTATCTGTACTCCACCCCGGACGGCAGTCTCATTCCTTATCCCGATGCGGCTGCGGGCTTCGGCTTCTGGAATGCCTGGCACGGCCTGCTCCGCCGCCAGGGCATCGACTTCGTCAAGACGGACAGCCAAGCGGCCATCGGCAACTTCCTGCAATACGAACGGTCCGTGGGAGAAGCGGCGTCGGCGGCCCATCAGGCATTGGAGGCGTCGGTGGCCCTGCATTTCAGCAAGACCGTGATCAACTGCATGGGAATGGCCACAGAGAATATCTGGCACCGGCCCCAGTCGGCGGTTTCGCGCAACAGCGATGACTTCATGCCCAAGAAACCCGGCGGCTTCCGGGAGCACGCGCTGCAGAACGCCTATAATTCCTATTTCCACGGCTCCTTCTACTGGGGGGATTGGGATATGTTCTGGAGCGTCAATCATGATGATCTGCAGAACGCGGTGCTCCGCGCCGTCAGCGGGGGACCGGTGTATATCAGCGATGCCTTGGACCGGACCGATCCGGCCAAGCTGCTGCCGCTGGTGTATAGCGACGGCAGGCTGCTACGCTGCGACCGTCCCGCCGTCCCTGCCATGGATTGTCTCACCGCAGATCCGCTGAACGGGCAAGTGCCGTTGAAGCTGTGGAACTATGCGGGAGGGGCGGGCATCCTGGCAGCATTCCACCTGGGAGAAGGCGGGGGAGAGATCAAGGGAAGCGTATCCTCCGCGGATATTCCGGGCTTCGCAGACGGAGAGGCTGTTATCTACGAGCACTTCAGCGGTGAGGGGAGGCTCATGGAGCCGGAGGAACGCTGGTCTTTCATTCTCAAGCCGGGGCAATGCCTGCTGTTCGTGCTGGTCAAGATCCGGGAGGGGATAACGCCCGTAGGGCTTGCCGACAAGTACGTCTCTCCCCACGCCATCGCAGGCCAATGGAGCAGCGGAGGGACGGAACGGGTCCGTCTGCGGGAGGGAGGCAAATTTATCTTCCATTCCCGGCGTCAGCCTGTCTTTGCGCGTGTCAACGGAGAAGCGTATGAGGCGTTGCCGTCGGCTAACGGAATCTATCAGGTGGATTGCTCAGGCCTAAGAGAAGAGGCGATAATAGAGATTGGTCTGGACCTGCCTCCTCCATCCGCAAAAAATCGGAAGATCCGCTAACTGAACGGAAGATAAATTCTGTTCACCGCCTGCAATCGCTGTCTATAATGTAGAGGAATCTTTGTATGACAACGATTGCTAGGGGGAAAAGAATGAATCACAAGCTGGCAGTGCAACTGTATACGTTACGCGAGGAATGCAAAGCGGATTTCCCCGGGGTTCTCCGGGAGTTGAGCAAGATGGGCTGGGCTGGGGTGCAGTTTGCCGGGTATAACGATTATGACCCGAAGGAGCTGGCCGCGGTGCTTCAAGAGACCGGACTTAAGACAGCCGGCATGCATGTAGGCTATCAGCGTTTTGTTGATGAGTTGGACCAACTGGTTGCCGATGCGAAATTTTTTGGCACCCGTGATCTTATCTGCCCTTCCATCCCGGCAGATCTGCGCAATGAAGAAGGCTACCGTGAGGTGCGGCGTGTACTGAACGAAGCTGCTGCGCGTGTACAGCAAGAAGGCATCCGCATCAGTTACCATAATCATGCGTTCGAATTCGAGACCAATGTGGGCGGCGAGACTGCTTTGGCGTATCTGCTGCAGCCTGAGACAGACAATCTGGTATTGGCCGAGCTTGATGTATATTGGGTGAAGAAGGGCGGGAATGATCCCGTATCCTACATTGCCCCGTACGCCAACCGCATGCCGATCATCCACTTGAAGGACATGACCAATGACGAAGAGGCGGCGTTCGCCGAGATCGGCACCGGCTCCATTGATTTCAAGCCGATCCTCACCTGGGGAGAGGCTAACGGCATTGAATGGTACGTGGTGGAGCAGGACCGCTGCAACCGTGCGCCCATGGACTGTGTTCAGACAAGCTTCACCAATTTGACTGCCATGATACGGGAATTGAAGTAGGGTAAACCAAGCAGACTGCGCCAAGCGCCGTCCATACCGGGAGGATGACAACCTATGAGCAAGAAGCTGAAGATCGGGATTGTAGGAACAGGGAATATTTTCAAAACCGCTCACTTGGAGCCGCTGATCAACCACGAGGAAGTGGAGATCGTTGCCCTTTGCGACATCAACAAGCCCAAGGCGGACAAGATTGCCGCCGAACATAATATTCCGTACGTTTACGAAAAGTACGAGGATATGCTGAAGGAACAGGATCTGGACATCGTGGATATCTGTACGCCCAATCTGTTCCACTCCAAGGTGGCGGTTGCCGCATTGCAGGCGGGCATGCATGTATTCTGCGAGAAGCCTGACGCCGTCAGCCCCGAGGAAGCCCAGAAGATGGCTGATGCCGCTGCCGAATCCGGCAAGCTGCTGATGGTTATGCGCAACAACCGTTTCTCTCCCGCCGCCCAATATCTGAAGCACTACATTGACGAAGGTCACACAGGCGAAATTTATACAGGCCGTTGCGGCTGGATTCGCCGCAGAGGCATTCCGGGCAAGGGCGGCTGGTTCACTACCAAGGAATTGTCCGGCGGCGGCCCGCTGATTGATCTGGGCGTGCATTTCATCGATCTGGCCGTTTGGCTTATGGGCAATCCCCGGCCGGTGGCGGTTACAGGAGCAGTCTATACCAAGTTCGCCAACAACGAGCTTTCCGACTCCATTCACAGCAGCTTCGGCGAGAAGCAAGCTGAAGGAACCTTTGACGTAGAGGACTTGGCTACAGGCTTCATCCGCTTCGAGAACGGCTCCACCCTGCAGATTGAGTTCAGCTGGGCTTCCAATGTAGGCGAGGAGATGAACTTCGTTGAGCTCCGCGGCACCAAGGCGGGAGCCAGCATCAAGCGGGGCGAGCTGCAAATTTATACGGAGACTGCGGGCCAACTGACGGACCTTACTCCGGTGTTCAAGGGCAAGTCGGCATTGTCCAACCACGGCAGACATCTGGTTCACTTCATCGACTGCGTGCAGGGCCGCGCTGAGCCGATCAATACCCCGCTTCAAGGTGTGGATATGATCAAAATTCTCTCGGCCATCTATGAATCCGCAGAAACCGGCAAGGAAGTGCGGTTGTAAGCCATAAGTGTCCGTTATGTTTTCCGTTTCCTCCCCGGCGCTGCCTCTTCGCAGATGCGCACCGGGGAGTTTTTTTGCTTTGCAGACGGGGCAAGTAATGCGATAATAAAGACGCAGGCTACCACAAAATGAAAGGGCTTACAAAACGATATGAATATTTTCGAAAGGTATCGCACAAGAAAGTTCTTTTGGCGCATATTAACGACCAATATTATGCTGGTTGTACTTTTTTTGTTAATCTTCTGCCTGGTCATCTATCAGTATTCCCGCAATGCCGCCATGAATCTGCAGCAGGACGCCAACCGCAAGGTGCTGAACCAGATTAACTACAATATCGACAATTTGAATGAGATGGTCCGCAATATTACGATAGCAGCCTATAATGACAAGGATGTCGGCGTGCTGATGAATACCGGCCAATGGGATGTATTCGAATTTTACAACAAGATGATGAAGCTTGATCAGTTCGTTGTCTCCAATTCCTTCGTCCAATCCATTACGGTGTACAACGGCAATAACTCCTGTACGTACTCCAATTCGGCCACTGCTCCTGTCCTGTGCGGGAAGGAAGGGCCCAGCATGCTGGAGAGGCTGTTGTCGGGCGGCGAGGAACTTCCCAAGCTCACGCTGTTTCCCTATAAGGAGCAGGAAGGAGCAGCCGGGTGGGATTCCTTCGCTTACCTGATGTATGAGGCAGAGCGTTATGCCAAAGGCAGCAGCGCCCTGCTGGTGACGGTGAAGCCGGAGTGGCTGCTTGATAATATGCGCAAGCTGAATGAACTGGCGGACAACCCCTTTTCCTTTGTAGGAATTATCGACCAGGCGGGGAATGTGCTGGACAGGCAGGAGCATGCGGTGTTCTCCGGGGAGGCTCGTGGCGATATAGTCAGCAGACTTCAAGAGGAACAGAATTCTTCCGGTCATTTCACGGCGGACGTGAACGGAGAGAAGCAGCTTGTCACCTATCTGTCCTCCAAGGTGAATAACTGGAGAATGATCACCATGCAGCCCTATCATCTGGTATTTGAGCGGATCGACCGGATCGGGACCTTTTCCCTGATCGCGCTGCTCATCTTCATCAGCCTGTCTCTGCTGGCGTCGGCTGTATTTTCCGTAAGGCTGTACCGTCCGGTAGGAAGACTGCTCACGCAGTTGTCTCCTTCCAGGAGTCTGGCTTCGGCGGATGCCGGAGATGACGAATGGAGGTATCTGAGCCGGGTTTATTCCGGCATGCAGGACAGCGTCAAGCTGCTCAAGGAGAAGGATAATGCGAACCAGCATGTGTTTGACCAGTTTTTCCTGCGCCAATGGTTAACTGACAGCACAAGCATCGATGAAGGGCAATTCATCCGTTTCGCGGCAGAGTCGCCGTGGCTTCATGGCCGGCTGGTTTTGTGCCTATTGAAGCAAGATGACGGCAGCAGCTTGCGCGAGGAGCGTTCCTCCCGGGAACTGAAGCTGCTCAGGTTCGCCGCCTCCAATATTTCCGGGGAGATTCTGGGGAAGATTTACCGCATTCATTCGGCAGATATGATGAATGATGATCTGGTGCTGATTATCGGCCTGGAGGACGGGAGCGGCGCCAGACCAGAGGATGGCATCACTGCAGAAACCGATTTGTACGCGGTATTGGACAATCTGATCGTCCTGGCCCAGAAGACAGTGGAGCAATATTACCACTTTACCTTTACCGCGGTTTTTAGCGATGTATTTGCTGATTACACGAGCATGACCCGGCATTACGAGCAGGTGCAGCATCTGTCCAATTACCGGATGCTGCTGGGCAGGGGAGCGGTTATCACACCGGAGCGTTATGCCCGGCAGGGAGAACCGGCGGCGGAGGCGATTCCGCTGGAGCTGGACCGGAAATTGATGGAGAGCATCCGAAGCAACCAGCGGGACCAAATGCAGGAGAGGCTGGACGAAATATTCATCCATATCTCCCGCCTCCATTCGGAGCAGGTGGATGATGCGATTCTTCACGTGCTGGCGCTTGTGAAGCAAAGCCTGCGGGAAATGAACCAAAACCGGCTTCAACCCCTTGCCGTGGATATGCAGAGCTTTACGCGCCAGGTGTTGGAGAAGGAAACTCTGCAGGATGTGCAACGAATGTTTGGCCAGAAGCTGCAGGAATTCACAAGTGAACGCAAGCAGTCTACCCAGGAGAAGCCGGAGTTTCTGACAGCGGCGGTCAAGGAGATGGTTGAGGTCAACTATACCGATCCGAGTCTGAGTCTGCAATCCGTTGCCGATGTGCTGAAGCTGTCTGCAGGGTATCTGGGCAGATATTTCCGCAGCAAGGAGGGCGTGTCCGTGGCGGAATATATCAATCAGGTGCGTCTGAACCAGGCGCTGCAGCTGCTGGAGGAGGGGAGCCGGAGTGTGGTGGATATTATGCGGCAGGTGGGTTATACCAATGAGAGCAACTTTTTTAAGCTGTTCAAGAAAAAGACCGGCGTAACGCCCAACGAATACCGGATGCGCAAAAATTTATGAGAGATGGCCAAGCGGGTATTGAGCCCGGGGAGCAAGCTTTGCAGATCACATGGCAGTATGCGGTCTGCAGAGCTTTTTTACCGTTAAGGGCGCCGACAGGTGTTTATCCTCTTATGAATACCTTCGGATAGGCTGTTTGCGGGCAGGTTTACGCAGCTTTTAACAGTGTATCAAAATTGACAGTCCCGATTTCACAGCCTTCTGCCATGTTCACAGTAGCCAGGCCTCCGGCTGCGGGGCATAATCAAGGCATGCAGGAGAACTGGAGAAGGAGGTGAAACATCAATGAATCCTCTTGCTTGGCTGGTTAGGGAAAGCCGGTACCTGTACCGGAACAGGGAGCTGTTCCTCATGGCGCTTCCGGCTGTGCTGTTCAAGCTGGTATTTACCTACCTGCCGCTCTTCGGCCTGGTGCTGGCCTTCAAGAACTACCATTATGCCAAAGGACTTTGGGGAAGCGACTGGGTGGGCTTTGACAACTTTCAATTTTTCTTTGCATCCGACAGTGCGTTCCGCATTACCCGCAACACGATTTTGTACAATGGCTCCTTCATTATTCTGAGCACTTTCTTCGCTGTTGCCTTCGCCATCCTAATGAATGAAATCAACCGGAGATGGCTGAAGCTTCATCAGACGGCCCTGTTTATCCCCTACTTTCTGTCATGGGTGGTAGTGAGCTATGTAACGCTGTCCTTCCTTGACCAGAAGCACGGGTTTCTGAATGAGGTGCTGCGGGATGCAGGACGGGAGCCGGTGAAGTGGTATGAAAATGCAGGACTGTGGCCGTTCATTATTGTTGTGGTGTATTTGTGGAAATCAATCGGCTTCTCCACGCTCATCTACTATGCAGGAATATTGGGGATAGACTCCAGTTATTATGAAGCGGCCCGAATCGACGGGGCGACCAAGCTGCAGATGATCAGGAAAATTACGATTCCCCTGCTTGCACCCCTGATGGTGATTCTGTTCATTGTGGCAGTAGGCGGGATTGTCCGGGCGGACTTTGGTTTGTTTTTCTTCGTTCCGAACGACGTCAGCTTCCTCTATCCTACTACCGATGTGATCGATACCTATGTATACCGTTCCTTGCGGGTATTGGGGAATGTGGGAATGTCCACAGCAGTAGGGCTGTACCAGTCCGTAGTAGGCTTCATTCTGGTGCTGTCCGCCAACTGGATTATCGGCCGGATCAGCTCCGACCATTCCCTGTGGTAGCAGGTTGGCAGTTGCGCAAGAGAGCAGGAGAATGGATGGAACATAAGGGAAAGGAGGAAGAAACTTGCTTGCTGTTTCCAGAAAAGCCCGCGTGGCGCAGGCCGGAATCAATCTGTTTTTTCTGGTGCTGTCCGCCGCCTTCGTATTGCCGCTGCTGCTTGTAATCGCTATTTCCTTGACAGAGGAGCAGGAGCTCCTGTCGCGGGGATATCAGCTTATTCCGGAGCGGCTGGACTTTGCAGCGTATCGGATTATTCTGCAGAGTCCCGGCCAATTGCTCCGGGCATATGGGGTGACTGTGACTGTGACTGTTGTGGGAACAGTGATGGGCTTGCTGATGACGACCATGGTGGCCTTCGCCATCTCCCGCCGTGATTACCGCTACCGCCGTGCGACCACGTTATATGTGGTGTTTACCATGCTGTTCAGCGGGGGCCTGGTGCCGTTCTACATTTTGGTCACCCAATATCTCAATCTGAAGGATACCATCTGGGCTCTCATTATCCCGTCCTTAATCAGTCCGTTTAATGTAATGATCATGAAGGGCTTTCTTGAGAAAATTCCGTCTGATATATTCGAGTCAGGGAAGATGGACGGAGCCAGTGAATGGAGCATCTTTTGCCGGATGGTGCTGCCCTTGTCCACACCGGCTCTGGCCACTGTCGGGCTGTTCATTTCCTTTCAATATTGGAATGACTGGTGGCTGGGGCTGCTGTTCATCAACGAGCAGAGCTTGGTTCCGCTCCAGCTCCTGTTGTACCGGATTATGAGTACGATTGAGTTTTTGACCAATAATATCGGGATGATTCAGGGAAATCTGGATATGAGCCAGTTCCCCAGTCTTTCGGCGCGGATGGCGATGGCAGTGCTTGCTGCAGGGCCCATGATGCTGGTGTTTCCGTTCTTTCAACGTTTTTTTGTGGCGGGACTTACGGTGGGATCGGTCAAAAGCTAGAGCTCAAACGCGCTATGCCGGCCTTGATTATATTGGGCTTGATAAGCCGAGTGAAACCGTACCCGGCACCGCATAATAAAAAGGGAGGTTTATTCAATGTCTATGTCAAAATCAGCAAGAACAACTGCAGCTGCTATGGGAATCATGCTGCTGGCTTCCGCCTGCGGCTCAGGGTCTTCAGGCTCCCCGGAAGCGAGCTCCCCCGCTTCTTCCGGCGCCAGCCCGGCATCGGGTTCGGCTGCCCCCGCTGCACAGCTGCCTCCTGTAGAACTGACCTGGTACTATCCTCAACCATCTCTCCCGGCAGCGGTGAAGGTTGTCGAGGCAGAGGTCAACAAGATCACCAAAAGCAAAATCAATGCCACGGTCAAGCTGGTCCCGGCCATCTTCGGGGATTACACGCAAAAGATGAACACCGTGGTAGCCTCCGGTGAAGCGGCCGATATTATCTGGACCTCCAACTGGAACTTCGATTACGTGCAGAATCAGAGCAAGGGCGCTTTCATCGCCCTCGATGAGCTGATTGACAAATATGCCCCTGAGGTGAAGAAGAGCATGCCGTCCTTCGTATGGGACGCCACCAAGATAGACGGCAAGATCTACGGAGTGCCCAATTACCAGATCGTTATCAACAAAGAGGGTTTCACCATTCAGAAAAGATATATCGACAAGTATCAGATTGATGTCTCCAAGCTGAAGAAGCCTCAGGACATTGAGCCGCTGCTGGCGCAAATCAAGGCCAATGAGAAGGACGCGGTTCCTCTGGCCATCGACCGCAACGGGCTGTACAAGAACATGGCGCGGACCTTCAACCAGGAGATCGTTATTGCCAACATCGGCGTTATTAATCTCAATGATCCGGCTAAGGTGCTCAATCAGTATGAGACTCCCGAATACAAGCAATATCTGGACATGATGAGGGACTGGTTCAAGAAGGGCTATATCAATGAAGATGCGGCCGTGCTTAAGTCGTTATCCGATCTGCAAAAGGCGGGCAAAGCCAGCGTGGGCTACCACAATGTGCTGAAGCCCGGCGGCGAGACGGAGGCGAAGGCCACTAACAACGGGCAGGAAATTACCTATGTTCCGCTGACGGAAGCTTATTCCGGCACCAATACGATTATTACGACGATGCAGGCGGTCAGCCGCAATTCCAAGAATCCCGAACGGGCGTTGATGCTGATTAATCTGGTGAATACGGATAAAGCCCTGTACAATTTGCTTGCCTTCGGCATTGAAGGAACCCATTATACCAAGGTAAGCGAGGGAGTGATCAGCCCGGTCAAGGACAGCGGCTATAATTCCCAGGCAGACTGGGTGTTCGGCAACGTGTTTAACGGCTATCTGCTGGAGGGCAAGGACCCGAAGGTGCCGGAGGAAACCAGGAAAATGAATGAAACCGCCAAACCCTCCCCTATTATGGGCTTCAAATTCAAGGCGGATGCCGTGAGTACGGAAATTGCCAACATCTCGTCTGTGGTTAGTGAATATACACCGGGGCTTAATACGGGCACCATTGATCCTGAGAGCAAGCTGGCCGAATTCCAGCAGAAGCTGAAGACCGCCGGAATCGACAAGGTCATCGCCGAGGCTCAGAAGCAATTGGATGCGTGGAAAAGCGGCAAATAGTCCGGTTGCGGATAAAAGGCTGTAAAGGCAGCGGCAGATGACAGGAGCAGGTAACAGAGGCAGATGATACAAGTGACATAGGCAGATGACATAGGCAGATGACATAGGCAGACGATACAAGCAGATGACATAGGTAGAAGATATTGACACAAGATAGGGAGATGACATAAATAGAGGAAGAAAAATTCCGTTATTTCTCCGATTGGGAAGCATGAAGGGAGATAGGGAAGGCTTTTTCCTCTTTATGTATAGCACGGGTGGAAACGCTTACTATATAAAAGCAGAGAGGAAGATGCATTTATGTTTCCGTATAATCTGTATAAAACAAAGCTTGCTGCTGTGCTGACTGCATTGCTCATCTGTGCCTGCCTTGCGGGAGTTGTGTGGAGCTCTCCGACCCCCGTGGCGGCCTCCTCCGCCTTGGCCTTGTATGTGGCAACCGACGGAAATGACAACAACCCGGGAACAATGGCGGAGCCATACGCCACTTTCGTCAAGGCCAGAGACAGAATAAGGGAAATGAAGCAAAATGGCGGATTGCCTGAGGGAGGCGTCACCGTCTTTGTCCGCAGCGGCGAGTACCGGTTTGCAGATACGTTTGCCCTGGGCGAGATAGATTCCGGTACAGCCGAAGCGCCTGTCGTGTACCGGAACTACGAAGGAGAAGAGGTCCGTATTACCGGGGGAGCTACACTTGACCCCTCCGGCTTTTCCGTTGTGGCCGATCCCGCGATTTTGGCGCGCCTGCCGGAGGAGGGACGGGAGCATGTGCTCCAGTTGGATTTGGGCAGCCAGGGGATTGCCGATTACGGTCAGGTCCGGCAGCATGGATTCGCCCAGGATATAATGCCTGCTCCGCTGGAGCTGTTCGTCAATGACGAGGCCATGACGCTTGCCCGCTGGCCCAATACGGGGACCGTTCCCATCGGCAGCGTGATCGATCCCGGCTCTATTCCCCGCAACGGCGATTACAGCAACCGGGGCGGCACCTTCACTTATACGGGCAGCCGCCCTGAGCGGTGGACAGCCGCTGATGGCATTATTCTGTCCGGTTATTTCGCCAACGGCTATGCCGAGGACAACATTCCGGTGGCCTCTATCAATGTGGTGAACAAAACGCTTACGCTTGCATCACCTCATCTGTACGGCATCACCACCGGGCAGTCCTGGAACAATTATTATGCCTCCAATCTGCTGGAGGAGATTGACGCGCCCGGCGAGTACTTCGTAGACCGCAGCTCCGGCATGCTGTATCTGTATCCCGAGGGCAGTCTGGACAAGGTGCAGGTGTCCATGCTGGAGGCTCCCATGCTGGCCTTGGAAGGAGCGTCTTATGTGACGGTTCAAGGGCTGACATTCGAGAATAGTCGCGGTATGGGCATCTATATGGAGCGGGGCAGCCATAACATCATCGGAGGCAACACCTTGCGCAATCTGGGGACGATAGCCGTCTCCATCGGCCAGGGCGTCAGGGGGCCGGGCTATCTGGTGCATGATTTTACCGGGATTCCGGAATCCCGCATTGTCGGCAATCTCCAGGGACATATCTATCAGAATCAGGATTGGGACCGCCTTGGCGGTACGGACCATCTGGTGACGGGCAACCGGATCTACGGTATGGGGGCCGGAGGGATCTTCGCCGGTGCAGGGGAGCGGCGAGCGCTTGTTCCCGGCAATCTGCAGATTGTCAATAATGAGATTACCCGGTTCAACCGCAGGGATAAGGCATACCGGCCGGGCATCTGGCTCATGGGCGTGGGCAACCGGGCTGCCCATAATTTGATCTATGACGGTCCCCATATGGCAATTTACCTGAACGGCAACGACCATGTCATTGAAAAAAATGAGATTCATGACATGGTGCTGCATGCCGATGACATGGGGGCCATTTATATGGGACGCAATCCGGGAGAACAGGGCAATGTGATCCGGAATAACTTTTTTCACCATATTGGAACTCCATGGGAGGGTGCGGGTACGCAATCCATCTTCCTTGACGATGGAGCCAGCGGCCAACTGGTGGAGGGCAATGTGTTCTATCAGGCGGGAACCAATGCCAACTTCAAGGTTCACGGCGGACATCACAATCTGTTCCGCAACAATATCTCCATCGATATCCCCAGTGCGGGATATATGCAGATCTGGCCCTCCAGCCAATGGATGACCTTTCTGAACGAAGCGGTTCAGCGCACCAGGCTGTTGAACACGGTGAATATCAAGCAGCCTCCGTACAGCACCCGTTACCCTGTCTTGTCCGCTTATTATGATCAAGCGCTGACGCCCCAGCCCCAGCCGGTGGATAACAATGTAATGGAAAATAATGTAATGGTACGCGCCCAGACGGTTATGGGTGGCACGGCAACACTTCTGAATAACTATGCAACAGTTGAGGACCCGGGCTTTGAGAATGCGGACAGCATGAATTTTTCCCTGAGGCCGGATTCGGTTGTGTATCAGCAGCTTCCCCAATTTACTCCTATTCCCTTTGGTGAAATCGGGTTGCAGACGGATTCATACCGTCCTTCCTGGCCGGTTGTGCTGGGAGAGTTTCAGGCGCTCGCTCCACAGCAAGGGCAGGGAGAATTGAATCCCCAGCAGCCACTGCTGTTTAACTGGGAGCCCTCGCAAGGGGCGATGCGCTACCGGCTGCTCGTTGCCGAGGACGCGGGCTTTACCCGGCTTGTTGTTGATGAAATGGTTGCCGCAAGGTCATGGATGACGGCACCTGGGACCTTGGAATACGGGACCGGCTATTATTGGAAGGTTATTGCCCAATCGGGTTCGGTTTCACTGCCCGCGGACAAGGGAAATTCCAACGGAGTCATGAGTTTTAATACGGAAGCGCTCGCTCCCGTAACGCAGGCGCCTGGCGCACTGGAAGCTGCTCAAGTCAGCACAGGGATACAATTGACCTGGGAAGACGTGCCGTATGCAGTTACGTATTCCGTATACCGCAGCAGCCAAAGCGGCTCAGGCTTTATCAGGATCGCCGGTACAGTCGGGAACACAGGTTTTACGGATTCCGGCGCATCCCTGCTGGAGGCCCAGCATTATTATATTCAAGGGGCCAACGGATTGGGTGACGGTCCGCCGTCTGCCCAAGTGCGGGTTGCTCCGGAGCGGGCCGTGCTGTTCGATGATTATTTCACAGACGGGTTAAGCGCGGATTGGGTAGTGAATGGTGTGGTTTCAGGTACTCGAACTGTTGTGGAAGAAAATGGGAACCGCTTACTCCGCTTTGACGGTAATGCGGTAAATTCGGTGCAGCGGAATTTCCCGCGGGATGTATATGCGGTGGAGTCGAAGTTCAGAGTAAATTCATGGAAAGGCTCCAATAAAGCCTCACAGATTGTCGCCCTGACAGGCAGTGAAGCAGGCAATAGCCGTTACCAGCTGATGTACCGCAACTCGGGGGTGCTGCAGTTGGAGAAGCGGGGAGCAGGCGCTATACGGGAACAAAATTTCACGCTGGAAACAGGACGCTGGTATACCTTCCGCATGGCGGTGGAGCAAGGAGTCATCCGCTGTTATCTTGACGGTACCCTTCTCTTTGAGTTCACGGACTCGGCGCCGCTGCCTTCGGGAGCATTCGGCTTGTATGCCTGGAACGCCGTTGCCGATTTTGACGATGTGTCCGTATATGTGCCCAGATGGAGCAGTCTGCCCGAGCCGTGGGTGCTCCGGCACTATGGTCCCGACCCGGCTTACAGTGCATACGAGGAAGGGCAGTTTACTTTGAAGGCTGCCGGGGCCGATGTATGGGGCAGCAGCGATGAATTCGGCTATATTGGCCAGACCGTTCAATCAGCAGGTGTCAAGACTGTCTTCGAGGCTGTGGTGGAATCACTGACGCGGGCGGATGACAATACCATGGCCGGAATTATGCTGCGGGGCCGGGATACGCAGGATGCGGCCAATTTTTATCTGCGCGTCAAGCCTAACGGGGAGGTGTTCGCCACTGTGCGGTCCGCCAATGGGGAACCTACCACCTATAAAAAATCCCCCGCGCTGCAATTCCCCATTAAGCTCCGGGTGGTCCGGGAGCGGAATGTGTTCACGGGTTATTTTGAACAGAACGGGCAATGGGTGAAGCTGGAGCAAGTTTCTCTGGAGCTTCCGCAGGAAATGCTGGCGGGGCTCGCAGTCTCATCGCGCAAGTCGGGAGCTTATGCCGAGGCGATGTTTAGCGGAGTTGCATTGGAGCAGACCGAGCTGCAGTTGACGCCACCGGTTATCAATAGTGTAATGGCGCTGAGGGGAGAAATTGCGCTCACATGGACGGGAAGCGAGGAGGCGGCAGGCTACCGGCTTGTGTATGGCACCCAACCGGGAGTATATTCAAGCAGTCTGGAGTTGGGGCAGGTTACCAGCTATATACTTGGCGGTTTGGATAACGGAGTCACAACGTATTTTCAGGTAGTAGCCGTAAATGGCGCGAAGGCAAGCGCCTCTCTGGAGGCAAGCGCCACACCCAGCGATTCCATCGTATACAAGGATGCCTTTTCTCTGATCCAAGCTGAGGGCTACGACGAGATGAGCGGGATCAGCAAGCAGTCCGGGCATATTGGCAGTGCGGACAACGGGGATTGGGCCGGATACCATTATGTGAATTTCGGAGCGGGGGCTTCGGAATTCAAGGTAAATGTGGGTGTGACCGAACAGAATAAGGGCCGCCATATCGAGGTCCGGCTGGATCATCCGGCAGGTCCGCTGCTGGGGACATTGACTGTGCAATCCACCGGGGCGTATACGAACTTCATGGAGCAAAGCGTAGCATTGCAGCCCGTAAGCGGTTTTCACCATGTATATCTGGTGTTCAAAGGAGGATATGGGGTAGGAAATGTGGATTGGTTCACCTTCCTGCCTGCGGAGGAATAGATGGGGGTGTGGTGCGCGGAGGCTGAACAATCTGGCCGCTCATGCCGGGAGAGCACCGGAGGTAAGCGGTGGAAGCGGAGGTGCAAGCGTATAGCAGTGTGCAAAATGCAGGAGATGCGTGCGTGTGCAATCCTGATTGTGAACAGCTCTCGCTTTGACGTTTATTGGATTATCTGGTAGTGATGCTGCTTCCGAAAAACCGGTTGCCCGAGCATGAAGCGGGCTGCCGGTTCTTTTTTTGGCTTATCCGCATAGTCCGTGGAGGAAGCGTCCATTCCCGAAGCGGTTTAATATGCAGCTTTCCCCGCCGTCTGCAGAATTGTTAACGGCTTAGCGGAAAAAATTTCCGTTACCGGGCAATTATTTGGTAATTACGAATAATTAACGGAAATTTTTTCCGTTAATCTCGCGAATTCGGGAAAGTCTGCTCTTTTTCAGGAGCTAAATGGATGATAACGGAAAAAATTTCCGCTAAGAGAGGCGAAATAGAGCAATCCGCAGAAATAACGGAAAAAATTTCCTTTAAGATAGAGCGAATGCGCGAGCAAGGTGTAGTCAAGCAAAAGCGAATGCGAGCAAGGATCAACGAAATTACAGCGGAATCTGCAAGAATATGAAGAAATTGAAAAGAGTTGAAGGAAAAAACGCCAGATTTGTCGAAATGAATAATCAAACTCCGAGTTGGCCCTATTAAGAAGCTCGGAGTTGGCGCATGAGAGTCCCGGAGTTGGCGTGTGAGAATCGGGATGACGCATGAGAATCCCGGAGTTAGCGTGTGAGAATCGGAGTTGGCGCATGAGAATCGGATTAATGAGGCATTTTCGAGTGACATACAAGCCCAGGCAGAAGTGGATGACATCCCGGGAGTTCACGCAATGGGTGGAGCATTATAACCTGTCTGATATTGAAGCGATGAGCGCGGACATCAGGCAGGGGGAATGGGAGGCATGCTTCTCAAGCGACTCCTCCAGAGCCTGCAGAACGGCGGAGCTTGTGTACAGGGAGAAGATTGTCCGGCTGCCTGAACTAAGGGAAATCGGCATCCAGTCCATGTTCTCCACGCAGCTCAGGCTGCATGTGGGCATCTGGCTGGCGCTAAGCCGCATGGCCTGGTACTTCTCCCACAAGTCACATCCGGAGAGCAGAGGGGATACCCATAACCGGGTCAGCCAAGTGATCGACAGCCTGGAGGGCAGCGGGGCCAGCCGGATTCTGGTGGTGAGCCACGGCGGATTTATGCGGTCTCTGAGCAAGGAGCTGCTGCGCCGCGGCTACAGGGGCAGCAGCTTCCTGAAGCCTGCGAACGGGAAGCTCTACATATATGAGAAGTGATCCGGCGCCGGCGCGTTCCGTTGTGGTTCTGACAGGAAGAACTTATGAAAAGTTTGTAAAAATCTAAACATCTTATTCCAACCTTCCGATAAAAGTAGATGTGGAATTTGTTGAGAATTGTCGCCGCGTGAGGACAGGAAGTAGAGGAGATGGGATCATGAGGTTGAAACGGGCATTGCTGCTGACGCTGTTCCTTGCTTTAATTGTCAACACATTCGGTTTTGGAGGAACAGCCGCCCATGCCGCGGACGAAATATCCAGCTTGGTGTTGAACAAGAATGAGCTGTCGCTGGAGGTGGGCGGCACCGCATCGCTTACGGCAACGGCCGTATATGTGAGCGGAGCCACGGAATCGGCAACGGTGAAGACCGAGTGGAACTCCGGGAGCGCGGATGTGGCTTCCGTGTATGCCGGTGTTGTAACGGCCAAGAAGGAAGGCACGGCCGTTATTACGGCCACTTATATGGGCAAGACCGTCATTGTCAATGTGACAGTAGTCAAGAAGGTACGCTCTCTTGTCAAGGACAAGCAAACCATTGATTTGCGCAAGGGACAGTCCGAGGACGTAGCCCTAACCGCATACTACGATGACGGGACCACGGAGGATGTAACCAAGAAGGCCGAATGGAATATTGACAACGCCTCTGTGGCAACGGTTGTGAACGGGAAGATAACCGGACAAACCTCCGGCAAGGCTGTAGTTACCGCCAAATTCAATAACCAGACGGTCACCATTCCCGTCAACATTGAGATTGTTAAGCGGATCGATCCCAGCGTGAAGGAAATATCTCTGCTGCTTGATGATGATGTGACGATTGAGCTGAATGCCACCTATCCCGACGGCCAAGTTAAGAATGTGGCCGGGGAGGCGGTCTGGGAATCGGCCGATCCGGATGTCGCCGATATCATCAAGGGCAAAATTACCGCCTATGGTCCAGGTGACACAGAGATTACCGCTACATACGGCACCAAGTCCGCGGTTATCAAGGTGAACGTGGACAAGACGGTCAAGCTGAGTCTGAACAAAACCAGCGTACTGATGAAGAAGGACGCTTACGAGCAGTTGACACTGACCGCCGTGTACGCTGATGAATCCAGCGATGATGTTACCGGCCGCGCCGTATGGTCTACCAGTGACGAGAGCATCGTTTCCGTGGTCAAAGGCAAGCTGATCGCCAACGCCGTGGGTGAAGCGACAGTCACCGCCAAGTTCAGCGGCAAGGAAGTATCTGCTCTGGTCAATGTGGATGTCCCCAAGGCTTTGATTGTGGATCAGGAGGATATCTTCCTGCAGACTGGCACCGCCATGACGTCCCCCCTGGTTCTCACGGCCATCTATGCGGATGGAACGACGGAGAATGTAACGGATAAGGCGGTATGGTCAGTAAATGATTCCACGATCGCCAACGTGATCAAGGGCAAGATTACGACTTACAAAGCAGGCAATGCTGTAGTGACGGGGAAATACGGAGACAAGAGCGTAACCGTGAAAGTTGCGGTTGATATCCCTAATTCCATTTTGCTTAGCAAGAAGACGGTTAATTTCCAGATCGGCAGTTCCGAAGAAATCAAGCTGACCGCGTTGTACAGCGCCGGCCGCGAGGTGGACGCTACCAGCCTGGCCGAATGGACTACGAGCGATTCCGAGATTGCGGATGTCCGCAAGGGAGTCATTACGGGCATTGGTACAGGCGTCGCCCAGATTACCGTCAAATATGGGACAAGAACTGCTTCTGTTACGGTGTCTGTCGGCGTTCTGAAGAGCCTTTCTTTGAACGAAACGGAGCTTACGGTGGCCAAAGGGGAAAGCTTCAGTCTGATCGCGAATGCCACTTACACGGATGGAACCGTGAAGGATGTGACCAAGGAAGCCGTTTGGAGCAGCTCCAACACCAAGGCGGTTACGGTGAATGAAGAAGGCCAATTAAAGTCCGTTGCTGCGGGCAGTGCAGAGGTTTCCGCTGTTTTTGGAGGGAAGACCGTTGTGGTGGACATCCAGGTGGATATGGCGGAGTCATTGACTGCCTCCCCTACCCTGTTATCCTTTGATTTGAACCAGGTTATGACCATTCAACTCACCGCCAAAGACCGGGACGGGAATACGGTAACGGTAGCCGACAAGGCTCAATGGACTTCGGCCAACAGCCAGATTGCGCTTGTGGATAAAGGAGTAGTTACTCCCGTGTCCAGGGGCAAAACCACGATTACGGCCAAGTATGGAGGCCAGACGGTTACGGTGCAAGTCGAGATTGGCGTAGTCCAATCCCTGACCATGGATAAGAGAGTGATTTCCACCAAGTCAGGCCAAAGTGTTCAACTGGCGCTTACGGCTACCTTGTCCGACGGAACCAAGAAGGATATGACCTCTTCCGCAGACTGGAAGTCAAGCACCTACAAGGTAGCGGATGTAAACGGAGGGCTGGTAACGGGAATCGGGGCGGGCACTGCCACGATTACAGCCTCCTTCGGCGGAAAAACGGCTACAGCCGCGGTTGATGTGGATTCCCTCAAATATTTGAAAACCGATCATGTGCTGGTGGAAATGAAGGCGGGCGCTTCATTCAAGGTAACGGCCACGGCCACCTATACCGACCAATCGGAAGAGGATGTATCCGTCTCCGGCTTGTGGACGACCAGCAACATCCGGGTAGCGGATGTGAAGGATGGGACGATCCGGGCGATTGGCAAAGGCAAGGCCACCATTACCATTACTTTTGCCAAAAAAAGAACAACTGTATATGTGACAGTGAAGTGACTGCTGCACAAGAAAAAAAGCGCCTGCTGCAAGAGCGGCGCTTCTTTCTTTACACGAAAACGGTTCTATGCTAGACAACCTAAGCAGCGGTTAAGCGCGGAACAGATCCAGCCACCATCTCTTCTTACGGTAACGCCTGGATCTGGGCAGGTAACCGGTATCTGTGTCGGCAGTTTCTTTGACAGATAATTCAATTGGACTATTGGAGAGCAGAAGGTTTAGTTCTTCAGGCGTAATTCCCTGATTGTCCACGAATAATCCATCCTTTCTTTTAGGAATTTAACAAATTATAACACGAATCGACTTCATCTGCATGAGAATAAGGTTGTTCAACCTTTGGACCTATGCGCCTCTGCCTCTCATATAAATTTCATGCTGGACAATTGACTTGCTGTATACATATGTATACTATTAGAGAGTAACTCTTCTTGATTATCCAGCAGGACACTAACCCTTTGAGGTGGAATATGGCCGAGACCTACCGTAAATCCAAGATTGAATCATTCTGCCAACGATTAGAAGTGCGAATTCGGACATTGCGCAGCCACCTGAAGCAAACGGATCTGTCCGACAAGCATGATTTCCTGCAAGGACAACTGACCGCACTGGAGCTTGTCCTCCAGGAGCTGAACGTAGAATTCGAATTAACCAACGAATCGGAGGAATCATCATGATGGAAGGGCAAGTGCATTTGCAACGGCCCAAGCATGTCAGGCTGACAACGACGAAGCTGTTAAGACGAATCATTTTTTTGGTGCTTGGCGCAGGGCTGGTCTCCGTGGGACTGGAGATCTTTTTGGTTCCGAACCAGATTATCGATGGGGGCATAGTGGGCATATCCATTATAACCGCCCATCTGACGGGAGTTCCCATCGGCGTTTTTTTGCTGCTGCTCAATCTGCCCTTCTTATTGGTGGGGTATAAGCAGATCGGCAAAACCTTTGCCCTGTCAACCTTGTTCGGAGTTATCGTCATGTCCATCGGAACACACTTTCTGCATCCGGTGGAGGCTCTCACCAAGGAGCCGCTGCTAGCCGCCGTGTTCGGCGGAATCATCCTGGGAATAGGTGTGGGAATGGTCATCCGTTCCGGCGGGTCGTTGGATGGAACGGAGATCGTAGCTATTCTGGCGACCAAGCGGATGCCTTTTTCCGTTGGCGAGATCGTGATGTTCTTCAACATTTTCATTCTGGCCAGCGCCGGCTTCGTGTTCGGATTGGATCATGCCATGTATTCGCTGATTGCTTATTTCATCGCCTTCAAGATGATTGACCTGACCATCGAGGGCTTCAACGAATCCAAGGCTGTATGGGTCATCAGCGAGGATTACAAGACCATCGGGGATGCCATTATCAGCCGCCTGGGCCGCGGCGTTACTTATATGAAGGGCGAAGGCGCTTTTAGCGGCGGCGACAAGCAGGTCATCTTCTGCGTGATCACCAGGCTCGAAGAAGCCAAGCTGAAGACGATTGTGGACGAGATTGACCATAACGCTTTTTTGGCTGTGGGCAATATTCATGATGTCAAGGGCGGAAGGTTCAGGAAGAAAAACATTCATTAAACAAGCGGTTAGATAACCTTCTCGAAGCACAGGCTGGTAGGGCAATCTGCATAAGGCCCGTAACGGGGGATTTCGTAGAAGCCGTGCTTGCGGTAAAAATAGAGAGATTCAGGCTGTTCCGTTCCTGTCTCCAGCTTCACCAGACCAAACCCCCGCTCCTTGGCATGCTCCTCCAGACAATACAGCAGTGCTGCAGCTACTCCCTTTCTGCGGAACGAACGTTCCACGAAGAAGCGCTTTAGTTCCACACAGTTCCCGTCAAGAGGGCGGATGGCTCCACAACCAGCCGGCTGTCCGTCCTCATAGGCGATGATGAAGAATACCTGATCCATGGAGGGATCATCCAGATCAATGCCGAACACTTCCTCCGGCGGATAGCGTTCCAGAAGCTCCAGATCCAACTTGGCAACCAGTTGGCGGAGATGGGGATGATTGGCCTGAACTGCCGTTATTGTGGGCATAAGATTTCCTTCCCTTCGTTTTTGCTCATGATGGGTATCATATCATATTTTCGACTAAAAGTGACAAAATGGTTTCTGAAGCAGCCGTTTTATTGACGAACATTCCATTCCAGACCATCCACTTCTGTCCAAGCTGAGTGTCTTATGGATGAATATAGTAGTAAGGTAGTCCATCCACGACATGAAGGAGGAGAGGAAATGGCAGCACATGTACGCATGGATGAAGCCAGAAGGCTGATTGGCAAGCAGGTTTATTGCCTGAAAAAAGACGGAACGGTTGCCTCGGGCAAGCTCGTACGAATTTCCGGCAACCGGCTGCATCTCGTACAGACCAAGGGAAAATCCGTACGTACCAACGCAATTATACCCCTTGTTTTGTTTGATCTTCTGGCGATTGGCACGGCCCCTTACGCTTATGGCGGCGGATGTGGAGGTTGCGGCGGATACGGAGGATACGGCGGCGGTTTCGGTGGAGGTTTGGGTGGATTCGGCGGCTTAGGCGGTTTTCCGTTTATTTAGGGGATGGAGGGGCTGCAGTTCCTTGGGAGCTGCGGTCCTTGTTTTTTGTGGTTGTCTTGTAATTTCACATTGACTTTGGTTTCCGTGCATGCTTACATAAGGGCAGGGTAAGAGGATCAGACAAGAGGAACGGTCCAGAAGAAGTGGAGGAGAAGAACCATGCTGCAAAAACCGGAAGCCATGATTTTTGATATGGATGGAACCCTGTTTCAAACAGAAACGCTGCTGCTTCCCGCATATCATGCCAGCTTTGACAAGCTGAAGGGAGAAGGAACATACACCGGTGAAACGCCCGATGAGCAGATTATCCTGGGTTGTCTGGGCATGCTGCTCCCGCAAATCTGGCAACGGGTGCTGCCAGATGCTTCAGACGAGGTGCGTAAACGGGCGGACGAAGTGTTCATACACTATGAGATGGAGTATTTGGAGCAGGGCTTTGGGGAGCTGTATCCGGGAGTGAAGGAGACGTTGGAGCTTCTGAAGAGCCAGGGAATCCGGTTGTTCGTGGCAAGCAATGGTCTGGAGGAATATGTAAAGGGAGTGGCCCGGAAGAAGGGGATCGACGGCCTGTTCGAAGGACTGTTCAGCGCGGGAGAATACCAGACGGCATCCAAGGTTAATCTCGTCAGACTTTTGCTTAAGAAGCACGGACTGGAAACGGCCTGGATGGTGGGAGACCGGTCCTCGGATGTGGAAGCCGGGCTTGGAAACGGTCTGACCGTGATTGGCTGCGATTATGCAGGCTTCGGAGAAGACGATGAGCTGAAGGGAGCCCATGTGCGCATCCGCAGCTTCGGTGAGCTGCCGCAGCTGTACGGCGGACTGGCTTCACCGGAAGCATAGGAAGATTAGCGGAAAGGGTGTCGGCATGTCACGTAAATATTGTGTGTTTCTCCGCGGCATCAATGTCAACGGCATCAGCATCAAGATGGATGCGTTAAAAGAAGCATTCCGCCAAATGAATTTCTCCCAGGTGCAGACCGTATTGGCTACGGGAAACATCATCGCAGTCCCGCCGGAAGAGAGCGCTGGCGAAGATCAGTTGAAGGCGTTGATCGAAGCGGGCTTGAGCGCGTACTTTCAGTATGATGCCCATGTTTTCCTGTACAGCGGGGATGAGATTGCCCATATCCATGCTTCCGCCCAGAGTATTTCTGTGCCGGAGGGCTGCCATCTTTACGTCCTGCTGTGCGATGACACAGAAGCGCTGACCCAATTAAGCCAACTGTTTGCTTCCATGCCCCGGGGAGAGCAAGAACAATGGATCGTCTCCCCGCACGGAGCGTTCTGGATTGTTCCCAAAGGCTCCACCTTAAGCTCTGAGTTTGGTTCCAAGGCCTTGGGGGACAAGAGGTACAAGAGCAAGCTGACTTCCAGAAATATGAATACCATAGAGAAGATATACAAGATGCTATGATCCGCAAATAAACAGGGAATGGCGGAAACTCTCCCCGCCATTCCCTGTCACCGGCTCCTATTAAGCCGGTTATTTGCTGTTCTGCTTCAGCAGGTGCAGCGCATATTCCAGCGGCCGGTTGATGGCCGTTCTGTAAACGTCCTTCTCTCCGGTCCGGGAGAACACCTCCCGGGCGGGCTTGGGGTTGATCTCCAGCAGCCATATCCGGCCGTTCTCATCCACGGCAATATCCAGCGCCAGCTCGCATAATGAGCCGAATTGGCGCTCCAGATAGGTGACGACAAGGTGCGCCAGGCGCTCCATGTCTGCTTCAATATCCCCGATCTTTCCTTCAGAAAACCGCGTGCGCAAAAGCCTTTTCGTTGGAACGGCAGAGCCGCCTCCATGGAGGTTGGAAGTTACGCTGTGCTTGCCGCCTACCCGCCCGGCGCTGCCTGTCACTTCCCACTGGCCGCTGCCGTTCTTCTGGATCAGCAGGCGGAAATCATGGACGCGGCCGTCGCGGAGCGCAATCCGGATGCCCTGCTGCATCAGGTAGCGGGGCACCAGCTTCCACTTGGACAGCCGTATCCCCAGTTGATCCCGGGTGGCAATGAAGGGAGCGATAATTTTACGGCTCCGTTCCCGTCCCTGCACCCGGTAGCCCCGGTTTCCCCACCGCTCAATCCGCAGAATACCGCGGCCGCCGGTTCCGTCAATGGGCTTCACATACACCAGAGAATGCCGCTCCAGCATGCGCAGCAGCTCCGAGGCAGAATGGTAGGCAAGGGTTTCCGGCAGGTAGGGACGAATCTGCCTGTTTTTGGACAGCAATTGGTGAATGCCCCATTTGTGGAGGAGAGGCCGGCTCATATAGATAAGCTGAGGATAGTCGGAACGGAATTTGCGCAGCAGCCGGAACCGGTAGTTCCGCTGGAACCGGCAGCGGTCATATATAATATCGGGAAAAGGGGACAGCTTCCTGCCCCATCGGCCTTCATTCTTGTCGAATACCCAGGCTCTGATCTGCTTGCTGCTTTCTTCCACATCCTCCGGAGTAAAAACAAACACAGTGAGACCCAGCTTTTCCCCCGCCTCGCTCAGCTTTCGGAAGTAAGGGAGTTCTTCGATTCTGCCGCCTTCAAGGTAAAGTGTCATCACGCCCAGGACAGGATTCGCCATATGGATCACCTGCTCTTTTTCTTGGATTTGGAGATGTACTGGCTGAATTCAATCAGGCGCTCCAGGGATCTCTTGCGGATATCCGGCTCGTCAAACTTCATGGGCCGTGAGTTGGCCTCGAAGAACCAGAGCTGGCCGGTGGTATCAACGCCCAGGTCCATGGACATCTCCCCCAGGGTGTGGCCGGATGCCTTCTCAATCTGTCTGGCGATGGACAACGCAGCCAATCTGGTTTTGATCAGAGTGCGCCTGGCAGGCTCAGCGCCAAGAGCCGCTGTCAGCACCATCTCCGGGTCCTGAATGGAGCCTCCTCTGGGCACATGGGTGGTGATGGAGGATTTGCCTGCTACCCGGGCGCCTACTCCACTGATACTCCACTCTCCCTGGCCGTTCTTCTGCACCAGCACCCTGAGATCAAATGGCCGGTCCTCGTAAGTCGTCAGACTAATGCCCTGTTGAACAATGTATTCCTCGGAGCCGCTGGCCTTCCTTACTGTAGACCACAGTTTGGAGAGGGTTGAGTACGTGGTGACATGGCTCTTCTTGGTGGCCTGGACCCTCAGGATGTAAGGCCCGTGCTTCAGCTGCGAGTGTTCCACCCGCATGATCCCGGCCCCTGCCTTGCCTTTGACCGGCTTCAGATAAACCACTTGGAACTGGGCCAGCACATTCTCCAGATCGGAGATTTGGGATAAGCGTCTGGTGACAGGCACATACTTGCGGGTGATTTTTGACTTATGCAACCATTCGAACAAGGACCACTTATAGAAAAAGGTAGGATTGAACAGACGCAGCTTGGAATGCTTCAGGCAAGCCTTCAGCAATTGCTGGACCTCCGGCTGCTGTTCATCCTTGCGGTTGGGAATCCGGTTGTAGACCACGTGGGGAAAAGGAACGAGAATCTGGTTCCAGGTGCGGCTCTCCGGGTGATAAACAAACCCGTTGATCCTTTTTTGGCCCAGCTTCAAATCCTGAACCCGGGTAACATATACCATTACACCGCGATCCCTCCCGGTTTTGATCAGATCGATAAAATTCTGATGATTGCCCCGGAACGGCCGCTCATCATCGCTCATCGTCAGAATGGCGATCACCTGTTGGGGAGAGCTTTCATGAAGCACTATGTCCACCTAGCCCTCCCTCCTCGCGCGGAAGCGGGCCAAATACAGGCAATGGTTGAAGATATGGGTCAGTGTGGCTTTTCCCTGCTCCTTCAAGGCGGGGTGCTTGAAGATGGAGCGTCCCGGCTTAGAGTTGGCTTCAAACATCCAGACCCGGTCGTTCTGGTCAATGCCCAGATCGAAGCCCAGTTCACCCAACGGATGGTTGTATCTCCGTTCAATAGCTTCGGACAACCGGATTGCCACTTCTTTGGCCGTGTCCAGCATGCTGTCCGCCTTGGAGGCTCCATACACCCGGGTCAAAGCTTGCTCAGGCGTCATCAGCTGGCCGCCGTTGCGGATATGGGTGGTCACGCTTCCCCGGCCGGCGCGTTTGGCGCCGATTCCCGCGGCTACCCATTGGTTCTGGCCGTTCTTGGTCATGTGGAAGCGGAAGTCCAGCGGGCAGCCGTCAAGTTCAATCAAGCGGATGCCTTGCTGCACCACATAATGCTGCAGATTCACGTTATGGCGGCGGAGCAGCTTCATCAGTCCGTCAAAGTTGTTGAAGCGGATCAGCACGTTGGAGCCTTTGCGGCGGAAACGCGCAAAGTATCCCCTGCCCGGGTTATAGGTCAGTCTGTAGATGCCGATGCCCAGGCTGCCTCCGGTGGGTTTAAGATATAAGAAGCGGTGCTTCTCCATCAGCTTGCGGATTTCTTCGGGAGAGGGATTGATCGCCGATTCCGGAACATGCTTTACCGCTTCCGTTTCACCGTCCAGCAGGCGGTATACATCCCATTTGTCGAAGAAATTCCAGTTGAACAAAGGGATTCTTCTGCGTACGAATCTTTCCTTGAAAGCCTCGGTGGAGGCCAGGCGTTCGGTTTTGCGGCTGGGCAGACGGTTATAAACCACATCCGGCAGAGGCACGGTTTTGCGGACCCACTTGCCCCCGATGTTGGTATAGCCGGATACCTCGCCTGCTTCCCAATCCACCTGTGAGGGAGAGAAGGCTACATGAAAGGCTTTATCGCTTCCGGTCGCGAAGATTTCCCGGATAAAGCCTGTTCTTGAACCGAAAGGGGCGGCTGCGCCTCCTTGGGTATTCGTCAGTATGCCGATTACAGGCCCGAGCTGCAACTCATTTGCGCCGTTGTTCTTGATCAGGCATTTGCCCGTACGCGGCAGTCTCAATACGGCAACCAGATTAACCGGCAGAGTCAGGGTATGGTCGGACCGGTTCGTGGTGCGGACAGTCACTCCGGTTTCCTTGGAGCCCAGCTTCAGGGTGGCGGAGCGTCCGGAGGAAATGTGAAGCGCCTTGGCGAGAGGGCGGCTCAGAACAACGGTTTTACCCGGCTGGCGGTTAACTAGTATGGTGCACGTTGTAAAACTCATGGTGGAACCTCCTAAGAGCTTTGCTTGGAGCAAAGCTTTCATCGTAAGCATCTGCTGAGCTTTCCGTAGGAAAGCTTTCATCGTAAGCATCTACCGAGCTTTGCTTGGAGCAAAGCTTTCATCGTAAGCATCTGCTGAGCTTTGCTTGGAGCAAAGCTTTCATCGTAAGCATCTGCTGAGCTTTGCTTGGAGCAAAGCTTTCATCGTAAGCATCTACCTAGCTTTGCTTGGAGCAAAGCTTTCATCGTAAGCATCACCTGAGCTTTCCGTGGGGAAAGCTTTTGTCATAAAATGGATTGGGGGATACCTGCCGTTGCGTTACTGTGCGGGAGACAAGCCATGTTCCCGGGTTGTATGGCATGAAGCTTCGGAGCCTTGATTAAAGCCTGCGGGATAAATACCCGTCCCGAGCGTGAACCGCGGGATTGGGGAGCGCAAGCGAGCAGATGGCGCGCGTAAGCCATGGGGTTGGTCTCCGCCCGCCGGCTGGCTTCGGTCATAGACAGTCTGCGGAAGACGGAGCGGCCGGGTTTGGTGTTGACCTCGATGATCCATACCTTGCCCTCCCGGTCTACCCCCAGGTCCAGGCCAAGCTCTGCCATTCTGCCGTTTCCCGCCTCCAATGCCTGAGGAATTCTCGCAGCAAGGAACTGCAGCTTCTTGCTGACCTCTGCAGCTTGCTGCGGACCGAACTGCTCCGCAAGAAAGACATCCGCTTCCAGGGCGGTGCCTCCTCCATGAATATTGGAGGTAATACTGCCGGCCTCCCCCCTGCGCACAGCCATTCCGGCAAGCTCCCAGAGTCCCTGGCCGTTCTTCTGGACCAGCGCCCGGATATCCCATGCCTCGCCTCTGGAATCCTGAAGGGCGAGATACGGCTGCAGCAGATATTTGCGGTTGCCGATGAAGTCCCGCAGCCAGTGCGTGAACGCTTCTTTCGAAGTAAATGAGTGCTTAAGCGGACAGTTGCGGCTGTCCCGTGCGCTTATATGATAGGCGTCTGCAGCAAGCCGTTGCGCCTTGACTGTACCGCAGCCCTGGGAGCCCGATTCGGGCTTCAGGAAGATTTCACCCATGGAATCAAGCCATACTGCGGCCTGCTCAGGCTGTTCCATTCTTGCCGTTTTGGGCAGATAGGGCTGAAGCCGGGGGTCCCGCCGCAGGAAAGTATACATCTCCCACTTGCTCTTCAGTCCGTGTCCCAAATAAGCGAACGGCTTCAGCTTATACAGCCTTCGCACTGCGGCCCGGTGAGCCAGGTAATCTTCTCTCCGTGAAAAAAACGAGCGGTCATATACCACATCAGGGAGTGGAAACCAGCCTTCCTGCCAGCCTCCCCCGCCGGCCAAAAAACGGTAGCCCTTGACTCTCCGCGTTCTCTCATCCAACTGCACAGGTGAAAAGACATAGGCGTTCAGCCGGTTGGCCCGCGCCATTGCACACAGCCGGGCGTAGAATTGCCGTTCTCCAAACGGGGGAACGGCGTCTGTCTCCGACTCGCACGCCATGATTCCCACCCATTGCTGTGTACCGCTTGCAGTCATATGTCCTCCTTACTTCCCCCATGCGAATTGGGAATACATGACGATTTGCTTGACGGACGGACGGATTTTGTTCTCAACCGTAGGTGTATTGTCATCCTTGGAGGGTTTGGAATTAACCTCCAGCAGCCAGACCCGGCCAACCGCGTCAACAGCCAAATCCACACCGAGCTCGGCGAAGTGGCCCTCGATATGATTCTCTATGCCTTTGGCAATCTCAAGAGACGCAGTGCGGAGCTTGTTGTGTATCCCGGCCTTGACATTCTGGGGCAGGGAAGATTTGCCGACGGCATCGCCTACCAGACTGAGGCTGCCGCCGCGGGCCAGATTGGAAACGAAGGTATTGCTTGCGGCAATGCGGGCCACTACAGAAGTGACCGCCCATTGGCCCTTAAGATTACGCTGGACCAGTGCGCGGAAATCCACGGGTCTGCCGCCCATCTCCATCAGGCGCAAGCCCTGCTGGATCTGGTAGGGGCGCTGCTTCATTTTGCCGGAAATAGCCTGGAACAGCTGGGTTAGCGTAGGGTAGGTCAGCTTGCGGACACCGCTTAGGCCGGTAAAGGAGCATAGATATCCGCCCCCTTCCGCTTTGCCGGATATCTTGATGATGCCTTTGCCCAGACTGCCGGTAATAGGCTTGAGGAAGACGGTGGTATGTTTTTTGCACATGGCCTGCAGCATGGCAAAGTTCTTGAACAGATACGATTCCGGCAGGTAGGATTGAACACTGTGATCCTTGCGGAGCGCTTGGAAAACTTCCGTTTTATTCAAGTATTTCTCGTTGAATACAACGGTTCCGTGATGGCTTTTTACGTCTCTCATAAAATGCTGCACGGCAGGTCTGTTCTCCAGTTTCCTGGAGGTCAGTCTGTTGTAGAGGACGTCCGGCGCCGGGTGGGTTTGTTTGATCCACCGTCCGGCTGTGAGCGTCCAACCGGTGACAGCAGTATTGCCGCTTGTAATGTCTTCAGGTGTAAAGTAATAGACGAAGCCGCCGTGCTGTGCGCAGGCTTCCGTCAATTCCGCGCAAAAAGCGGTCATTGCGCCAAAAGGGCGGTCTGGCGTGCGTGAGTACACACGACTGACCAGCACACCCACCACAGGGCCCAGATGCAGGGTGCGGGAGGCGGCATGATACGCGACGCACAGCTTGGCGCCGTGATGAAGACCAAGACCCGTGGCGAGTCTCGGGCTGAGGCGGAGTGCGGCTTGGCCGGATGGAACGATTCGGATTTCTTTGCGCACGGAACCGTACCGAAGCGTGACCGTTTGATTGGCTGGCAGCTTCAGCTTTTTGAGATAACCCTCGCCTATAGCAATCTGATCATCCGGGTGGGTGCCGCCGTGTTGCAGATGGACCGGCAGCTTGATTTTTGCCATATCCTGTTCTCCTTCCCGGTTCCTGATGGAGACTTCAAACAAGTGAACTACACTATCCTATGAGGGCGTATATCCCTTTGTGTCTCTTGAGAAAAGGGGGCTGCCGCCTGGTCAAGCCCAATTAATGGGATTTAGGCAAGGGGTCGGAACAAGGGGACTGGCAGGGCATAATAGCGGCTCTTGCCACATAAGCTGTACGGAGCAAGTCCTGTTGGAACAAGCCTTGGGCTGATTTTGAGGAGGAGCGGATCAGAAATGAAATCATGGAAATCCTTGTTGTACTCGGGAGTGGCGCTGGGCATGCTGGTGTACGCTGTGCCGCGGCTTGGCTTGGGCGAAGGGATGAATGCGCAGTCGGTTTTCGGCGTTGTCTGGTTGTGTTTCGCGCTCCTGGTCATCTCGGCCAATCTCTACCGGTTTCTGGGCGTAGATGCGGAAACACAAGAGCGGCTGCGGCAGGTAAAGCGGATGAAGCAATACCGCAGGGAAGAAAAAATGATGCCGCACAAGCGCAGATACGGACGCGCATAAGCTGGCGTGCAACCGTCAGCCGGGAGATTCAAGCTGCCGCAGGCCGGTTCCCTGAGAATGGGGCCGGCACACCTGCACCACGAGCACATCTGCACCAACGAGCACACCTGCATTAAGGAAAACTGCAAAAATGCAGGCTTTTTCCGCTGTAAAGGGAGAATAACCTGTCCGGCCTGTAAAAATACAGGTGTTGGGGCATCCCTGAGTGGAAAAAACGGAAAGTGGAGTAATCTGCCTGCACTTTTGCAGTTTGCTTGTTTATACGGATAATTCGGCGAAAAACAACTGTATTTTCACAGTTGCCAGTTTCCCGGAGTTCCCTTCGCATCTCCTGTCTATCCTCCTCCCACCGCTTCTCGCCTCCTTTCCCCCTCCTCCACCGCTTCTATTCCCAGACTTGGGCCAAATCCCTTGGACTCCACAGCGGATTAGCGGTGGGGGTTATTGTATGGGCTCCTATTATGTACTATAATGACAATAACAGAGTAATACAGAATAGGAATATGAGGTGTAACAGATGAGCACTCTCACCCCAGACGATTCCCTGACCAAGCATGAGCAGATTCTCCGGTATATAGAAGGCTTGAAGGTTGGAAACAAGATATCCGTCCGCAGAATTGCCAAGGATATGGACGTAAGTGAAGGCACTGCTTACCGGGCTATTAAGGAAGCCGAGAATCAGGGACTTGTCAGCACGAAAGAGCGGATCGGCACCGTGCGGGTGGAGAAAAAGCAGCGCAACAATATTGACAAGCTCACCTTTGCCGAGGTGGTTAATATTGTGGACGGGGTTGTGCTGGGCGGCGCCCTGGGGCTGGAGAAGACACTGAACAAGTTCGTGATCGGCGCCATGCAGGAGGAAGCCATGATCCGGTACATTGAGGAGGGCAATCTGCTCATTGTCGGCAACCGGGAGAAGGCCCATATCTTTGCCTTGCAGTTGGGAGCCGCTGTACTGATTACAGGGGGATTCGACACCTCCGATGAAGTGAAGCTGCTCGCCAACAAGATGGGGCTGCCCATCATCTCCAGCAGCTACGACACCTTTACCGTGGCTTCCATGATCAACCGGGCCATCTATGACAGATTGATCAAGAAGAAGATCATGCTGGTGGAGGATATTCTTCCCTCCCGGGGTCAAGTGTCCACGCTGAAGGCCTCCCATACGGCCCAGGAGATGCAGCAGGTGATCGAAGCCTCCGGCCATAGCCGCTTTCCCGTGGTGGATGAGTGGAACAGGGTAATCGGAGTAGTCACCTCCAAGGATATGCTGGGGGCGCCTCCCGAACAGACTCTGGATAAGCTGATGACGCGTAATCCTCTCACCGTGCATCTTCAGACCTCCCTTGCTTCGGCTGCCCATCTGATGGTGTGGGAAGGCATTGAGCTTCTGCCCGTGATTGATTCCAACCGCAAGCTGATCGGAGTCATCAGCCGCAAGGACGTCATCAAGGTGATGCAATATGTGCAGCGCCAGCCGCAGGTAGGGGAAACCTTCGAGGATCTGATCTGGGCGGGCTTTGAGGAGCACCGGGACGAGGAAGGCAAGCTGTTGTTCCGGGGGACGGTTACACCGCAGATGACCAATCATCTCGGGGCCGTATCTGCTGGTGTGTTGACCACCTTGATGAAGCAATCAGCCGTCCGTGCCGTCCAGGAGTCGAAGAAGGGAGACATGGTAATTGACAACATGTCCACCTATTTTCTTCATCCGGTCCAGATCGAGAGCCAGATTGAGATCCGCCCTCATATTATTGAGATCAGCCGCAAATTCGGCAAAGTGGATGTGGAGATGTACTATAACGGCCAGATGGTATCCAAGGCTATGCTGACTGCCCAGGTATTTGACCAGTAGCTTATGCTTTCGAAGCCAGTTTTTCTGCTCGCTGCTGCGCTGCGCGGTTGGCGAAAAACTAAGTGTATGCTTACGAAGCCAGTTTTTCTGCTCGCTGCTGCTCGCTGCTGCGCTGCGCCGTTAGCGAAAAACTAAGTGTATGCTTACGAAGCCAGTTTTTCTACTCGCTGCTGCGCTGCGCCGTTAGCGAAAAACTTTTAGGAGGCGGAGCCTGTGAAAATCAGAGAGGACTACACCTGCCCGCTGGAAATCGTACATGATATTATGAAGGGCAAATGGAAGCCGATCATTCTGTTTCAATTGCAGCTCGGCACAGCCTCCCTGTCCCGGCTGGAGCGTGATATAACGGGGATCAGCCAGAAGATGCTCCTTCAGCAGTTGAAGGAGCTGCAGGAATTCGGCTTGGTGGAGAAGCGGACCTATGAAGGCTATCCCCTGCGGGTGGAGTATTCCCTCACGCCGGAGAGGGGCCAGAAGATGCTCAAGGCCGTCCGGATCATGCAGGAAATCGGAGTGGAATATATGGTGGAGCAGGGCTTGACGGAGTTCCTGGACCGCAAGGGCATCTCTTATTGAGATGCCTTTGATGCTTCTGCCCTGGATACCCACAAAAAAGTGGGTAATGTACGCTTTTCCCGTCCTGTCCTATAATGGGCGTAGATGAGGAGGAGGATAAGGATGCAAAGCGCCCTGGTTCTGATTGACATTCAACAGGATTATTTTCCCGGGGGAAAAAATGAGCTGCAAGCCCCTGATGCAGCTGCCGCCCAGGCGGCACTTGCCCTGGAATTCTACCGCAGGAAAGGATTGCCCGTCTACCATGTCCGGCACGAGAGCATTAAGCCGGGAGCGGGATTTTTTCTGCCCGGCACTCCGGGGGCGGAGATTCATCCTGCTGTGGCTCCTTGGCGAGATGAGCCGGTTATCGTCAAGCATGCGCCCAACGCTTTTCTCCGCACCGGTCTGAAGCAAGAACTGCTTGGCCACAAAATCACCCAACTGGTGATCGTTGGCATGATGACCCATATGTGCATCGATACCACGGTAAGGGCCGCCCAGGATTTCGGCTTCTCCGTTGTTGTCCTGGAGGATGCTTGCGCTACAAAGGACTTGATGTGGGGAGAAGAGCGGATTCCCGCCGGCACGGTGCAGAAGACGATTATGGCTTCGCTGAACGGGACTTTTGCACGGGTAATTGGCGCGGAACGTTTTTTGCGGGACGCTGAATAAAAAGACGCTCGACATGGGTGATATCCTGTGGTATTTTTATTGCAAGCAGACAACGAAATATTGAATGGTCCTGATGCAAAGCATGCGCCGATTGTTCCCTTGACGGGAGCGGTCGGCGCTTTTCCATTCTTCTTGATGTGGAAGCTGAGAAGCTCTCCTACGCGGACGCATGTAAGGGAAAACCGGTCATGCGGGGAGGAGAAATCTGTCGGAGGTCTGCCGGAAGCACCTTGCCGGAATCAGGCAAGTATCGTATCATGAATAGACAAGGAGGGGTTTAGTCCATGGATGAGACCCGGGAAATGCTGCAGGCTATATTGAGGAATCTGGAGATGACCAACGCCAAGGTTACAGCGGTTCAAGACGAGCTTCTTCACTTCCGCAAAGAGGTGAAGGAGGAGTTCGCCAGGATTGACGAGAGATTCGACAGGCTGGAGAGCCGTATGGACAAGATGGAAAGCCGTATGGACAAGATGGAAATACGTATGGACAAGATCGAGAGCCGTATGGACAGGATGGAAATTCGTCAAGACAAGATGGGCGTTGAATTAAGTGACTTAAGAGCCGAGAATGCTGAAGGCTTCAAGCTGCTTCATTTGCGGATGGACGAGATTGTATTCGATCGGCGAAAGGAAAAACGGCATCGTGAAAGCTTGGAGAATGAAGTGGACAAATTGTCCGTGAGATTGGAAAAAGTTGAGGAATACATCAGCCAGCAGCGTCAATAAAACTTCCGCCCGAGAGAATCGGGCTTTTTTTGTTTCGTGGCAAATGCAACCATAGTATATGGCATTTTCGGCAGCGCCGCATTTTGCAAAACGGGTGCGTCTTTGAAAATCATCGGATTTTCTTTGTTTTAGAAGGATTCCGCCGGGACTTTAACCAGCTCTTGTTGTTCCCCTTATATGGGGGTGATATGATAAAAGAACCAAGGAGGCGATTCCGATGCATGAGCTGCACACCTTGCTTGCCAACCCTCCCGTAATCAACCAAACCATCGACGAGCATTTGGCCAGGTTTCCCCTCTATTTGCGCGATCACTCCATGCATGCGCCCAGAAGCAATATGCATATTCAGGCGGGGGTCGAAATATCCGTTACGCATGAAGGCACCGCCACTTTCGTGGTGGGGGAATCGGTTTATATGCAGACGCCCGGCAGCCTGATGGTCGTACCGGGCAATATTCCGCATCATATCTACAGCCAATCCACGTCCAGATACCGGCGGACGGTGTTATGCTTTGATGACGGGGAACTGGCCAAAGACGCCACCGGCTTGCTTGCCCTGATCGGGACGCATGGGATTGCCCCGACCCAGTTTTGCCATCTGACTCTGCCGCCGGAAATATTTACGGAGCTGAGGCGGTTGACCAGCCGGATGCAGGCCGAGATGGATGCCCAGCTCCGCGGCTGGAAGCAAATGATTCTCTCCCAATTTATGGACATGGGCGTCATGCTGCAGCGGGTGATCGAGGAGCATCACGTTAAACAGACAGCGGCAGCCAGCCTGTCCAACCGGCAGACGGAAATTGTGGAAGGCTGCAGCCAATTCATCGAGCATCACCTGTACGATGACCTGTCGCTGGAGAGAATGTCCAAGCTGATGTCCGTCAGCCAGGAGCATTTGACACGTTGCTTCCGTAAATATAAAGGTACTTCCTATTACCAATACGTACTGCTGAGACGGGTGATGGAAAGCAGGCGGCTGCTTCGGGAATGCCCGGGCATGTCCCTTACAGGTATTGCCTACGCCGTCGGGTTTCCTTCCTCCTCGCAGTTCAGCCGGATGTTCAAGAGCATCGTCAAGATGACGCCTTCCGAATACCGTCTTGCAGCCCCCGCCCCGGATGGGGAGGCGGATATATAATAATAACGCGAATCGCCCTGCCCGGCGGTTCGCGTTATTTTTTTTTGCTTCGCTAATCGCCAATCAAATTAAGGAGGCTGAGTCCGTCAACTATAGGCAAGAATTCTGCGGCAGAGCAATCTATACTTAGATTGAAGCCAAACATACAGGAGCCGTGCAAAACACGGGAAAGAAGGGAAGCGGCGCTAATGCGGATGGTAAAAGAGCCTGGCAGGGAGCTTAGGATTAAAGCGGAATTTGATGTTATTGTATGCGGCGGGGGGCCGGCCGGAATAGCTGCAGCGATTGCCGCGGCACGCAGGGGAGCTCGGACATTCCTCATTGAAGCAAATGGCAGTTTGGGTGGAATATGGACGAGCGGGCTGCTCAGTTACATTTTGGATGGAGATGATAAAGACGGCATCATGCGTGAAATATTCGACAGGCTGGGGAGGCTTCAGGCCAGAAGCGGCATTGTGTGCGATGTGGAAACCATGAAGCTGGTGGTGGAAGAAATGTGCATCGAGGCGGGAGTGGTTGTCCGGCTGTATACCCGGGTTAGTGCTGCTTACTGCGACGGTCAAGGGCGGCTGTACGGCATCGTGACCGATTCCAAGTCCGGCAAGGAAGCCTGGGGGGCGGGCATATTTATCGATACCACCGGTGACGGTGATTTGGCTGCCCAGGCAGGAGCAGGCTTCGACTACGGACAGGAGGAGACAGGCGTTACGCAACCGATGAGCCTGATCGCTCTGGTCAGGGCGGGTCCGCCGGAAACATACAAGGAATTCGCAGTAAATAACGGGCGAAGCGTGCGGTTGTATCCGGAAATTGTCCGGGGGGGCTATAATCCCACATACGCCAAGGCGGGAATGTCCCATATCCGTGATCAATTATATATCATGATGGCCAATCATCAATATGGACTCTCCGGATTGGACGCCGATCATCTGACCCGGGCATCCATGGATTCAAGACAGGATCTGTATCGTATATCCGAGGCCTTGCGTTCCTTGGGAGGCATATGGCAGGACTTTCGCATCGTCGCAACCGCTGCTGCCATCGGAGTAAGAGAGGGGCGCCGAATCAAAGGCCGGTACACCGTTACCATAGACGATATGCTGCAAGGAAGACGGCATGAGGATGCGGTCTGCCGTGTGACATTCAAGGTGGATGTTCATTCACCCAACCCGCAGGACAGCAAGGGAATGGCTGCATACAACGATATGTACCGAAACGAAGTGAAGCCTTACGATGTTCCGCTTCGGGCCCTGATCGCCCGGGATGTGGACGGCTTGCTGATGGCCGGCAGATGTATCAGCGGGGACTTTCTCGCCCATTCCAGCTATCGGGTAACAGGAAACGCCGTTCCTATGGGGGAGGCCGCGGGAGCACTGGCGGCCGCGGCAGTCCGTATGGGAGTCTTGCCTCAGTATGTTCCCTGGCAGGAGGTGAGTGATGTGCTGCTGCCGTCCACATGAGCGGTTGACCGCAGCCAATATGAGAAATCCGCTTCAGCGGCTGCTCACTTTAGCGGCGGGCAGCCGTCCGGCAGGGAACGAAGCCGTCCCAACCGGTTTATCAGGCGGTTTATTGCCGCAACAGAAAATGAATGCGTTTACCGTTGCGCTCGACGGGGCACAGTATATATTTATTGGTTGGTGTATATCTGACAAATGGAGTGTCAACGTTCATTAAAAACACCCCAACTGGTGACAGGTACAGATGGGGGGTGTACCCATCAGAAGAAGGAGAATGCGAGTTATGAAAAAGAATATATGGGTAGCCATACCGCTTGCAGCGGTGGTGGCATTGGGTTCGGTTATGGCCGGCTGCGCCAAGGAAGAGGACAAGACGAACACCGGAGAGGCAGGGCAGGAAACAAAGAAGGACATCACCGTATCCATCTATGACCGCGGCATCATTGCACAGGATGAGGGGACTGTTGAATCCAACCGCTGGACCAATTGGGTGAATGCCAATGGCCCGGCCAATGTGAAATTTGTTGCCATTCCCAGGACAAACCCGGCGGAAAAGATCAATGTGCTGTTTGCTTCCGGCAGCGCGCCTGATTTGTTGTTCGAATTCGCACCCAGTATCCGCAATCCGCTCTATGAACAGAAGCAGCTGATGCCTATCGACGATCTTATCGAGAAGTACAGTGTGGATTATAAGAAGCTGATCAATGAATACCCCGTTCTGAAGAAAGTGGGGACGAAGTCGGACGGCAAGCTGTATGAGTTTGGAAGACTCGCTTGGGTGGAGCCGGCCAGAGGGTTTCTGATCCGCACGGATTGGCTGAAGAAACTCAATCTGGAAGCGCCGAAAACGACAGAGGAGTTGTACAATGTTGCCAAAGCGTTCACAGAGCAGGACCCTGACGGCAACGGCAAGAAGGATACATTTGGCCTGACCGTGAGCGGCAACGCAGAGCTGACCATGAGGCAGGTTTTTGGCAGCAGCAGCAAGTGGGTGCTTAAGAATGATCAGTTGGTGCCGAATTGGGATGAACAAACGGATTACTATGGCTTTGTCAAGAGGCTCTATGACGAAGGAATGATTGACCGGGATTTTTCCATGGATAAGAACGGGGCCAAGGCGAAGCAGGATTTTATTAACGGCAAAATCGGCATCTATCCTTTCCTGGACACCAGCTCCATGTCGATTATCCAGAACCTGATTGATCCGCTGAAAAAGAACGTTGCTTCAGCAGATGTGACCTTCTTCGCTTATCCAAAAAGCAAAGCAGGCGCGTTCATACCCACGGTCGGCAATCCGGTACAGATGGTCGGAGTGGTCAGTGCAACGGCCAAAAATCCTGATTCGGTCATGAAGTTCGTCGATTTTATAGTCCGTGAGAGTACCATGCAGACCTTGCAATATGGAGTGGAGGGCACCCATTACAAACTGACGGACGGGGTACCGGAGATCATGGATGCCGCCAAACACAAGAAAGAAGTCGGGGACATTACCGTTGACATGAGGATGCTCCATAATACAGCCTTGGAATTCGGCAAGGCGGATCTTCCATTGGTGAAATACAAGAATGATCCCCGCAAGCAGGAGTACCAGAACTTCTACGAGCTGTACCGCAAGACTTACTTAACGCTGGATAAGAGTTATCCCGAGTTGACTGTGTCTCAGCATATGCCTGCACCGCCCAAGAACCTGGCCACATCCGAGACCAATGCGGAGAAAGCGATGACGGACATTTGGATGAAAGCCGTGGTCAGCGGAGACAAATATACCATACAACAGGCTGTGCAGGACGCGCAGGATAATTGGCGGAAGGGCGACGGCAAGGAGATTGAGGAGTGGTACAAGAACTGGTACACGACCAATAAAGATAATACCATGCTGCCCAAGGATATATACGAAATTATTAAGCAGCAAAATGAGGAATTGGACAAAATCATCCAAGAAGCAAAAAAATAATTCAATCAGAGTGAAGCCCCCGAAAGCAATGTTGGCTTTTGGGGGTTGTTTTGTTATCGGGACATCCGGGATGACCGGATATTGGCGCATGCGTTCAATCGGGCGAAGGGGTGTACTCCCCGTAGGAAATGTAGAGGGTATAATCGCTCTGGATTACCATTAACCTCCGCACGGCAATCATGTAGTCCTTCTCAAAAATATTCCGGTACACCTTCCGGTCCACCAGATCGGTAAATATATCGGGAGCATCTCTTACTGTACTCACGGGCTTGCCGCTGATCTGTTTGATATCGTCATAAACGCGGCGCTTGATTTCGTTCAGCACATTGATATCCACAGTGTCTTTCTCTTTGGGCGACAGTTCAATAATCACATCCACCTTGCCGATGTACTGCTGGTTGGTTTTGTATTTGTTCAGACTTTCCAGATTGTCGCTCAAGGTTTTGTTCTGATTGGTCAACGCGCCCACCCGTTCATGAAGAATGGACAGATGCTGCTGATAGACGCTTAAGAACACCGCCGCTCCCACAATCATCCCCGATATGAAAATTCCCAGACCCGCCATCCATCCGGCGTATCGTTCAAATGAAGGGACGCGCATCAGTCTACGCCGCCCTTGCAGATCATCTTGATTAACTCATAGCCCACTTGGGCTCCGGCAAAGGCTCCTGCGAAGAATATAATTTGTTTGATGGCGGGAGAGATATATCCTTCGGCAAAGTTGGTTTCGATGACGCGAAACGGGTCAATGGTCCCGCCTACAGCTGCAACCATGGCCCATACCTTGATGTTGTCGGCGATGGAGATCATGGTGCTGGAAGGAGGACGCAGCAGAATAACCGAGGAGATGCCCGCCAACAGGCACCCGCCCATAATAATGCCGAAGGCCACAAAAAAGTTCAACCATAGCTTCCACAGAAATAATTCCAGGGGAATCCCTCCTCCGGGTGAGAAGATAGAAAGTCACACAGGTCCGGGTTGTCCCCGTAATAGGATTGTATGAGCCGGGAGCGGGGATTAGAAGGGGGAGGGACAACATGATTAGGGCAAGCGCATTTGTCCAAAGCACCATCTTCAGCAGTTGGCCATAAGCCAGGGGGAAACAGGTATAGTTTTGCTAAAAATTGGCATTTTCCGCTCGGTCTCACCCGAGTTATCCTTGCTTATGGGACGAGAATAGGAACAAAACGGCACCAAGGAGGGCATTCATGCATTCCGTGATGATCCGGCAGGCTTGAAGAGCAGCCGGAATTTTGATCAGCGGGATTTCCGGGTAGAGGGAGGGAGCGTTTTGTGCAATAGCGTAACGGACATCAGCTTGAACGTCCGATGAAGCAAAACCATGACCGGTAGGAGCGTTTTGTGTAATAGCGGACATCAGAGCTCTTATTGGCCCAAAAGCGAACAGTTTTGAATCCTAACGGACCTGGCAGCTCTTATGTGACTCCCATGCACCCCTCCCAAGGGAAAATGGGCTGAATAAGGCCTTTCCAGTCCGTTATATGCTTTAACCCCCGTTTTTCTCGCCGATAACGTCAGTGGTGTCCCTTAGCATCCTTTCGGTTTGCTCCATCGCAGTTCGTAAGTTTCCCCTCGTTTGCTTTTCCGGCATGCCGTCGGTTTCCCCTCCCTCTCATGGCTTTTTGGTGCTTCCCCATAATTTTGAAATTGGTGCGAATATGAAGCTCCCATAAAAACTCCGGGACATTCGCACCTCAAAAATTGTCGAATAAAGAAGAAAATTTTTAAGATTGACAAAAGTCAAGTTTTGAATCATGCTGATTTTGCAACCAGCCATGTGAAAATGCCAAGATCAATACTCAAGCGGTATAATTTGCGGCATTTTTGCGGTCGCACCTTACGCAGGTGCGTGGATTGAAATCTGAAGAAGTAAATCAAGCCGTGTGGGGAGAATTGTCGCACCTTACGCAGGTGCGTGGATTGAAATGCTTTTAGCGCTGCCAATCCGTTCAGAAACGCAGTCGCACCTTACGCAGGTGCGTGGATTGAAATCTCAGGTGGTAAATCATTTTCTGACAATTATTGTGGTCGCACCTTACGCAGGTGCGTGGATTGAAATGCTACTGAGTATAGGGATGCGCTGGAGGAATTTTCGTCGCACCTTACGCAGGTGCGTGGATTGAAATTCCTTCTGGGCCGCCGGTTTTAACCCTAACATATTGTCGCACCTTACGCAGGTGCGTGGATTGAAATTTCCACAATCTCATAGAGATACATACGCATCCTCGTCGCACCTTACGCAGGTGCGTGGATTGAAATTGATCCACTATCCTGCCTCCTTGCCGCTGCGACCGGTCGCACCTTACGCAGGTGCGTGGATTGAAATTCCTTTGTTTTTGGGATAGGTTAGCTCCTATGGAGGTCGCACCTTACGCAGGTGCGTGGATTGAAATGGGATGAGCATCTACGTAACAAGCGCAAGCATATTGTCGCACCTTACGCAGGTGCGTGGATTGAAATTCCCCGGCCAGCTGGATCTGATTGAACGGCTGTAGTCGCACCTTACGCAGGTGCGTGGATTGAAATGAATCATTTAGTATGTTTGACTGAAATCAAGCTGCCGTCGCACCTTACGCAGGTGCGTGGATTGAAATTTTGCTCAATTCGTCCAGTTGTTGATTGGTATAATGTCGCACCTTACGCAGGTGCGTGGATTGAAATTGTGCTCTCAAACGCAATGGAATACTCCGGCGTTAGTCGCACCTTACGCAGGTGCGTGGATTGAAATTCCGATAATTTCACGCTGCAATTCCGGCGTGAGCGTCGCACCTTACGCAGGTGCGTGGATTGAAATCGTCCAAGTGGGCCGCATCCTGCTGTAACTCTTGGTCGCACCTTACGCAGGTGCGTGGATTGAAATATGTCGGACGGGGAGCCGTACACGACAACGTTGAGTCGCACCTTACGCAGGTGCGTGGATTGAAATGAATTCACGGACGGCAATATTGGCTTTATATTCTAGTCGCACCTTACGCAGGTGCGTGGATTGAAATATATAATAGTCCGTCACAAACCCAGCGGCATTGAGCGTCGCACCTTACGCAGGTGCCACTTATACCGGAGAGGACAAGCTTCCTTAGGGGATGGCTATATGTGGCTGAGAAAGGACAGCACCCGGTCCTGAAGAGGAACGGGTGCCGTGTATTTTCATATTTCATGCGCCGCGAAGTGGCATGAATGACTTTTGAGGGTGTTTTGCTGTCTTAGATAAGGGCTTCTTCATAATACGTTTATGAGAATTCCGCGCCGCGAATCTTAGAGAATATCATGGTGCTCCTCAGTGAACCGTCTATATCACAGGCATCGTTGCGGAGCATGCCTTCCAAGGTGAAGCCTGCGCGTCGCGCCAGCTGCGCGCTTCGTGAATTACGCGAATCACACCGGATTTCAATCCGATTCGCTTGCAGTTCTTCAATAGCATAGTTAGTAATGGCATGCACGGCCTCCGTCATATATCCTTGTTTTTCAAAAGCGGTACGCAGCCAATATCCAATTTCAAACTTGCGTGATTGCCAATCAATCCGATGGAGACCGCTTGCGCCTACCAATTGTCCCGTCTTTTTAAGCACCAGAAGCAGACGCAAATCTTTGCGCTCCAAAAATTTTAAGCGGGCCCGCCGAATTTCTGATGTGGATTCTTCAAGGGTTGGAATGTTTTGCGCCCAAGGCATCCATAACCGCAATTGTTCAATGCTTTCCTTAATAGCCTCGTTAATGGCCGCCCCGTCTTCCCATAGCGGAGCACGTATCAATAGACGCTCGCTTTCAAAGCTTTCCGGAATCTCCAACAATATCGGGTCAGTATTACTGGTATTCATATATCGCCGCCTCCTCCAAGAAAATATTTCCAACCACTATAGCACATGGAGCGTTGCTTTTTCAATTACGAAATTAGTTTTAAGCTGTAGCGATAACCAAGGCAAGCGCTCTACCTAAATATGGTCGAAAAATCGAATACAATAGGGCCGAACGTAGGCACTTTAGCCAAATATGGTCGAAAAATCGAATACATTTGGGCTCATAGTTAAGGGGAGTTGATCATTGGAGCTTACGATGAGAGAAGTGCCGGTTTTTGCCTGCACGCATGGAAGCACGGGAACAAATGGAGGCACCAATTGGGGAGCGTCTTCCACTCCATAAGACTGGACGCAGGTTGCTATTCATCCAGCGAAGAAAAGAACCACTGGACCTATGCAAAAACGGAGCCTATTGATTACGGTTATGAGGGACAGCCGCAATGTATGCGTAAAAGCGGAGATATGTTTCCAGGGCGGGATCATGCAAGTTCCCCTTAAATTTAAAGGCGAGGGGAATGGGGGTTCGCATTTTTGGGGCGGCCATGCTAAAATGAAGATTAATAGATTGACAAGAAGCGACATAGCGAACTGCCATATGGCAAGGGAGGGGGCTTTCGGGGATGAGCGGATTTGTCCACTTGCATGTGCATAGCGAATACAGTCTTCTGGACGGTGCCGCCCGGGTGGAGGACTTGGCTTCTACGGCAGCAAAATTGGGTATGACGGCTCTGGCGCTGACGGATCATGGAGTGATGTACGGAGCGGTCCCGTTCTACAAGGCCTGCGAGAAGCATGGCCTGAAGCCCATATTGGGCTGCGAGGTCTATGTGGCGGCAGGCTCCATGCAAGACAAGCTGTCCAGACAGGAACAGAAGACCTATCACCTGATTTTGCTGGCGAAGAACCAGACCGGCTACGAGAATTTGATGGAGTTGGTCTCTCAGGCACATTTGTCCGGCTTTCATTATAAGCCCCGGATCGACTTTTCCCTGCTATCCCGCCATTCGGAAGGGCTGGTCTGCTTAAGCGCTTGTCTCGGAGGAGAGGTCGCCCAGCACTTGATGCACGACCGGTATGACGATGCCTTGGCTGTGGCGGTCAGGTACAGGGATCTGTTCGGGGCGGATTATTATCTGGAGCTCCAGGATCACGGTATGTTGGAGCAGAAGAAGGTCAATCAGGGACTCGTCCGGCTGTCCAAGGAAACGGGAATTCCCATGGCGGCCACCAATGATGTGCATTACATCCATGAAACGGATTATGAAGTTCAGGATGTGCTTATATGCATTGGCACGGGCAAAACGGTGGATGATGAGTCCCGCCTCAAATTTCATTCCAACCAGATGTATCTGAGAAGCGGCGCAGACATGGAGGAGCTGTTCAGCTACGCGCCGGAGGCCTTGGCCAATACCCGTGCCATAGCGGAATCCTGTGTGCTGAAGCTGGAATTCGGCCGCTCCATTCTGCCGGAATTTGGTCCCCTTCCCCCGGGTAGAGAGGCTGCCGCCTATCTGGCGGAGCTGTGCGCAGAGGGCTTGCAGGAACGCTACGGCGCCCAGCCCGGATGGCAGGATCAGGAATTCAAGGGAGCGGTGGAGGAGCGCCTCGCCTATGAGCTTAGCGTTATTGAGCGGATGGGGTACTCCGATTATTTCCTGATCGTCTGGGACTTCATTCGGTTCGCCCATCAGCGCGGGATTCCTGTTGGGCCTGGCCGCGGCTCCTCGGCTGGGAGCATTGTGGCTTATGTGCTGAGGATTACGGATGTGGATCCCATCCAGTACAGACTGCTGTTCGAGCGTTTCCTCAATCCGGAACGGATCAGCATGCCTGATATCGATATCGATTTCAGTGACGAGCGCCGGGATGAAGTGATCGAATATGTGGTTGCCAAGTACGGGAAGCAGCGGGTCGCCCAGATCATTACCTTCGGAACGATGGCCGCCAAGGCCGCAGTCCGCGATGTGGGCAGAGTGCTGAATCTTCCTTATAATGACGTGGACCGGGCGGCCAAGCTCATTCCGAATCAACTGGGTATCACACTGGAGGAGGCTTTGAAGCTGTCTCCCGAATTGTACCGGATGTCCGTACAGAATCCCAAGACGGCCAAGCTGCTGGAGCTGGCCCGCAAGGTGGAAGGAATGCCGCGCCACGCGTCCACCCACGCCGCTGGAGTGGTGATTGCTAAGGAGCCCTTGACCCGTTATGTTCCCCTGCAAGCAGGAACGGAGCAGACGCCGCTGACTCAGTTCACGATGGAGAATCTGGAAGCGGTTGGACTGCTGAAGATGGATTTTCTGGGGCTGCGCACCTTGTCCATCATTGAGCGGGCCCAGAAGTGGCTGGGCGAGGCAACGGGAGCCATGGTGGATTTCCGGCAGGTTCCCGACAATGACCCCCGTACTTATGAATTGCTTGGCCGGGGGGATACGTCAGGGGTGTTCCAACTGGAATCCTCCGGGGTCCGCCGGGTGCTGAAGGATTTGAAGCCCTCGCAATTCGAGGATGTCATCTCCGTGCTGGCGCTTTACCGTCCGGGTCCGATGGAGTTTATTCCCAAATATATTGCCGGCAAGCACGGAGAGATCGAGGTGGAATATCCCCACCCGTCTCTCGAGCCCTTGCTGAAGGATACGTACGGCATCATCGTATACCAGGAACAGATTATGCAGATCGCATCAAAGATGGCCGGCTTCAGCCTGGGAGAAGCGGACCTCCTGCGGCGGGCCGTCAGCAAGAAGAAGCGGGAGGTGCTGGACCGGGAGCGCAAGCACTTCGTCTTAGGCAGCATAGGGCTTGGGTACACGGAGGAGGAAGCCAACCGGGTATATGACATGATCGTGCGGTTCGCTGATTACGGTTTTCCCCGGGCCCATGCCACTGCGTATGGGGTGCTGGCATTTCAGACCGCCTATCTCAAGGCGCACTATCCCGTTTACTTCCTGGCCTCCATGCTCACTGCGGTAATGGGCAGCCACCGGAAAGTGGGGGAATATGTGGACGATTGCCGCAGGCTGGGCATCCAGGTGCTGCCGCCGGATGTGAACGAAAGCGGCGTGGTGTTTACACCTGTGCCCGCTGCTGATCCAAGAGCGCATGCGGCCGGGCAGGACGGAACGTCAGCGGCCGGGCAGGAAGGATCTGCCGGACGCATCCGCTTCGGTCTGGCCGCGATCAAGAACGTGGGGACCCAGGCTATTGAATCCATTATGCAGGAGCGGGAAGAAGGGGGCAGCTTCGGCAACCTGCTGGATTTCTGCCGGAGAGTGGATCTTCGGGTCTGCAACAAACGGGTGATTGAGTCCCTGATTCAGGGAGGAGCCATGGATTCCCTGCCGGGACACCGGGCGCAGCTGTTGGCTATGCTGGAGGAGACGGTGGAGGCGGCTCTGAAGTGGAAGAAGGAGCGGGAGGATCTGCAGCTCCATCTGTTCGGCTTCACTGAGGAGGCCAACTGGCTGGTGGAATATCCGGAGGTGAAGCCCTTCACTGCCTCTCACCAGTTGGAGCTGGAGCGGGAGCTGCTCGGACTGTACTTGTCGGGACACCCGCTGGATGCCTTCGAAGAGAAGCTGGCTCCCCTCAATCCGCTTCATCTGTATGAATTGGCCGATCACCCGGACAACAGCGAGGTGCTTGCCGCCGGTCGGGTGGTATCGCTCAAGACCATCACCACCAAGAAGGGACAGGTCATGGCCTTCGCCGAAGTGGAGGACCGGATCGAACGGGTGGAGGTGGTGCTGTTTCCCGAGACGTGGAAACGGTGCAGCGCCCTGGTGGAAAAGGGGTCCCTGCTCCTGGTGCAAGCCAAGCTTCAGCATCAGGACGAAGAGGGAGGAGTAAAGCTGCTGGCGGAGAATCTGACGCCGCTTAACGACAGCTTCGATCCTGCTCCCCTTATGCGGTTGAGAGCGCGGGGAGCAGGTTTTCCCCGGAAGGAGGGGAACGGCCCGTCAAGTCCTGGAGCGGGAACAGGACCAAGGGGGTCCGCATCCGCTGCTCCGTCCGCATCCGTTGCTCTGTTCCCATCCGCTGCTCCATCCGGTTCAGGCTCGTTCCCGTCCGCAAGCACGCCTGATCCGGCCAAGCAAACCTCAGGCAACCCGGATCAGTTCATCAGACAGACGGCTAACCCCGGCGCGCAGGAGCGTTCCGCAAGGGCTGCCGGTTCCCGCGGCGGAGATGCCGTCTCCCCGCAGACCAAGCTCCAGCCGGGTGCCCGGCCATCCACGGCTTCTCCACCGTCCCAGCCTGCACGTCCTTCCGGCGCTTCTCCACGGCCCGAAGCGGGAGTCAGACAGCGGCTTTTCATCAAGATTGGGGAACAGGAAGAGAGAGCCGGGATTCTGCCCGGTCTCCAGTCTCTGCTGAAGGAGAATCCCGGACCCATGCAGACTGTCCTGTTCTATGAGCGCGAGCAGCGCACCCTTGCATTGAGCGAGCAATACAGCATCAGGCCCTCGCCGGAGCTTATCTCCAGCATCAACAGCCTTCTTGGCCCCGGATCGGCCAAAGTGAAATAAATCATCCGCCTCCCGCATATATTTACCCTACGAATGGCAGGACGGGCAACCTGCCGGCCAATCGCAATCGGGGATAGAGGGAGGTTCTTAATATGATGGAGCAGCATATTATACAGACTTTGGAGAGCCGGGGTGTCCGGATTGCGCAGATTGCCGAGATTGTTCACAAGCTGCAGCTTCCCTATAATCCGGAGCTCACCCTGGCGGATTGTGATGAGAGCGTCCGCGAGGTTCTGAAGAAGCGGGAGGTGCAATTTACGCTCTACACGGGCATTGCGTTGGACGAATTGGCGGAGCGCGGTCTTCTGCCCCAGCCGCTTCAGGCTATTCTGGAAGCGGACGAGCCTCTGTACGGAGTCGATGAGACATTGGCTTTGGGCATCATTCATGTGTACGGGATGATTGGTCTAACCAGCTTCGGTTATCTGGACAAGGAGAAGCCCGGCCTGATCCGGGAATTGAACGATAACAAGAGTGCCATCCACGTATTTCTTGACGATCTGGTGGCCGGGCTTGCGGCGGCGGCCAGCGCCCGTATTGCCCACCAGGACAAGAAAGCGAGAAAGTACCTGTAAAAAGACCGCAGCAGGCTCTTGCCGACCGGTTCTTGCCGGCCATTGCAGAAGGTTTGTTGCGATAAAATCTCAATCTGTGATATCATCCATTATATGGCCCGCAATAGCGCCTTCGTTTTTGACAATGGTTTTTCGTCTTCGCGAATGAAAAACGCTCAGGAGGAACAAACGGCATGTGGACGGTTATATACATTGCGCCGACCGAGAAATTTGCGGAACGGATCAAGAACAAGCTGACGGAAGAAGGGTTTCTTGTACAAGTCCGCTCCATCAACATGACCAAGAACCAATACGAAATACTGGTCCCCGAAGGCGAACTGCAGGATGTGCAGGAGGTTTTGAATACCATTCTCCCGCAGCGCGGCTATTGATGCTTGCCCTTAGACCAGCCTCGTACAGGCGGGAAACGGATCATCTTTTTTTTGGCGGACGGTTTCGGTGATATCAGTCCTGGTGAGGTGTAACAGTGTTAATAAAGGATATCTTCCAGAAAAAACGAAAGTACGCAACCATCCCCTCGGAACGGACCAAGCGGGAAATTCCCGAAGGACTTATGCACAAGTGCGGCAAATGCAGCAAGATCCAAACCTCCATTGAACTGGACAAGAATCTGAAGGTTTGTACAAGCTGCGGCCATCATTTTATCCTGAATCCCTATGAGCGGATTCATATGGTGCTGGACGACGGGCGCCTCTTCGAGTACGACAGCGAGATGACAGCCGAAGATCCTCTCGGCTTTCCCGGTTATGCGTCCAAGCTTGAAGCAGCTATCGAGAAGACAGGCTTCAACGAGGCGATTATTACCGGAGAAGGAACCATTGGAGGTTATCCGGTGGTCATCGGTGTGATGACCTTCGAGTTTTTCGGAGGTTCCATGGGCGGAGTGGTCGGCGAAAAGATCGTGCGTGCAGTGGAAGCTGCCATTCAGAAGAAATATCCCCTTGTCCTGTTCTCCACCTCAGGGGGTGCGCGGATGCAGGAGAGCCTCCTGTCGCTGATGCAGATGGCCAAAACAAGCGCCGCTCTAGCCAAGCTGGGAGAGAAGGGCGGCTTGTATATCTCCGTTCTTACCGATCCTACATATGGAGGCGTCTCTGCCAGCTTCGCCATGCTGGGGGATCTGATTCTGGCCGAGCCGGGAGCCAATATCGGCTTTGCCGGCAAGCGGGTCATTGAGCAGACCATCCGCCAGAAGCTGCCGGACAACTTCCAGACTTCCGAGTTTAATCTGGAGCACGGGCATGTGGACATGGTGGTCCACCGCAAGGAACTGCGCTCCACCTTAACCAAGCTGCTTAACATGCATTCCCAGAAGGGAGGGGCTCCGCTTGGCAAGTGAGCTTCCTTTTGAGCAGCCCCTTGTGGAACTGCGCGGCAAGATCGAGGAATTGAAGAAATTCGGCCAGGAAAAGAATATTGACTTCTCTGACGAGATCAACCGTCTGGAGGAGCGTTACGCCCGTTTGGCTGAAGAGATGTACGCCGAGGTTACGGTCCACCAGAAAATCCAGATCGTCAAGACCCCCCAGCGCCCTACTACACTGGAGTATATCCAGGCCATGTTCACCGATTTCCTGGAGCTCCACGGGGACAGACTGTTCGGGGACGATCTGGCGATTGTGGGCGGTCTGGCCAAGTTGAACGGCGTTCCCGTCACCGTGATCGGCCACCAGAAGGGCAAGGACACCAAGGACAACATTGCCCGCAACTTCGGCATGCCCCACCCCGAGGGCTTCCGCAAGGCGCTTCGTCTGATGCGTCAGGCGGATAAGTTCCGGCGTCCCATCATTACCTTCATCGATGTAACCGGCGCCTATCCCGGAGCTTCCGCGGAGGAACGGGGCCAGTCGGAAGCCATCGCCCGCAATCTGATGGAAATGTCGGCTTTCCGCGTGCCCATCATTTGCGTGGTCATCGGGGAAGGCGGCAGCGGAGGCGCATTGGCGTTGGGAGTGGGCAACCGGATTCTCATGCTGGAGCATGCCATCTACTCCGTCATTTCACCTGAGGGCGCGGCCTCCATCCTGTTCAAGGATGCCACCAAGGCTCCCCAAGCGGCGGAAGCCATGAAGATCACTGCGCAGGATATCAAGAGTCTTGGACTCATAGACGAGATTGTTCCTGAACCGGCGGGCGGGGCCCACAAGAATTTGGAAAAGCAGGCGGAAACGTTGAAGAGTTGTATCTGGAGTCATCTTCAGGAGCTGCAGAAGCTCACGGATGAAGAGCTCAGGGAAAACCGCTACAACAAGTTCCGTTCCTTCGGCACATACCGGCAGAGCCAGCGGCTGCCGCTTCCTTTGCCAAGCGAAGGGTAACGAACAGGGAATGGAACAGCATTTCTCAAAAAGTTTTGGATGAACCGCCTGCATCTGGGGGAATCCTATGACAAACGTCATAGGATCTTCCTTGTGTATGAGGTATTTTAATTGGTAGTCTGAAATTCGTGTCATTTGCCTGTCGTAAAACCTCGAATGATCGGATTTCATTAAATAAATCCAAGCAATTCGGATACATAAATTTTAGGAGGAACAATTAACCATGCGTAAAACGAAAATTATCTGTACCATCGGTCCTGCCAGTGAATCCGTAGAAAACCTTACGAAGCTCGTTAACGCCGGCATGAACGTGATGCGTCTGAACTTCTCCCATGGCGATTTCGAAGAGCATGGCGGACGGATTACGAATATCCGTGAAGTAACGAAGAACACCGGCAAGAATGTAGCCATTCTGCTGGACACCAAAGGTCCGGAAATCCGTATCGGCAAGCTCAAGGTTGAGCCTATCGATCTGGTTGAGAACGAAACCCTGGTTCTGACTACCGAAGAAATCCTCGGAGACAAAGACCGCATCTCCGTTTCATACGACAAACTGCCGAACGATGTTACCATCGGCTCCACCATTCTGATCGACGACGGTCTGATTGGTCTGACTGTCACCGATATTCAAGGCACTGAAATCATCTGCCGCATCACCAATGGCGGTACCATCAAAGGCAGGAAGGGTGTTAACGTTCCTGGCGTGAAGATCACCCTGCCGGGCATCACCGAGAAGGATACCAACGACATCATCTTCGGTATCGAGCAAGGCATCGATTTCATCGCTGCCTCCTTCGTGCGCAAGGCAAGCGACGTGCTTGAAATCCGTGAGCTGCTGGAGAAGCACAACGCCGGCCACATTCAGATCATCTCCAAGATTGAAAACCAAGAAGGCGTGGACAACCTGGACGAAATCCTCGAAGTATCCGACGGCCTGATGGTTGCCCGCGGCGACTTGGGTGTGGAAATTCCTGCAGAAGAAGTACCGTTGGTGCAAAAAGCAATGATCAAAAAATGTAACCGCGCAGGCAAACCGGTTGTAACTGCAACCCAAATGCTGGATTCCATGCAGCGCAACCCCCGTCCGACCCGTGCGGAAGCAAGCGACGTAGCTAACGCTATCTTCGACGGAACAGATGCCATCATGCTGTCCGGCGAAAGCGCCGCAGGCAAGTATCCGGTTGAATCCGTACAAACGATGGCCCGTATCGCCGAGCGTGCCGAATCCGCTCTGGAATACCGCGAGATCTTCCTGAAGCAATCCCAGGCTCAACAAACTTCCGTTACCGAAGCAATCAGCCAAGCGGTTGCCAATTCCGCACTGGACCTGAACGCCAAGGCAATCGTAACCTCTACCGAAAGCGGCTATACGGCCCGCATGGTATCCAAATACCGTCCTAAGGCACCGATTATTGCTGTAACCACCAACCCTCAAGTGATCCGCCGTCTGGCGCTGGTATGGGGTGTTATTCCGGTGCTGGGCAAACAAGCCGCCAATACCGACGAAATGATCGATCAAGCCATCGACAGCAGCGTGAAGGCCGGTCTGGTTAATCTGGGCGACCTCGTTGTAATCACAGCAGGCGTACCGGTAGGCCGCACAGGCACTACCAACCTGATCAAGGTGCATCATGTTGGTGAGCTGATTGCCAAAGGCCAAGGAATCGGCACTCAAAACGCCACCGGCAAAATTGTTACTGCCCGCAGTGCTGAAGAAGCAATCGCCAAAACAACCGACGGCTGCATTCTGGTTACTGTAACTACGGATAAGGAATATATGCCTGCGTTTGAACGTGCCGGCGCAGTAATCACCGAAGTTGGCGGCATCACCTCCCACGCGGCAGTTGTAGGCCTGAGCCTGGGCATTCCGGTTATCGTAGGCGTAGAAAACGCGCTGAAGAAGCTGGAAGACGGCACAGACGCATCCGTATACGCAGAGCTTGGAGTTATCTACTCCGGCAAGGCCAACGTACTGTAAGCTCATAAACCACCGCTAGTCCTTTCACCAGCCTGAGTCCAAGCGAATCAAGGAACAGGATGAAGAAAAAAAGAGCCTCCGGGAAACCGGAAGGCTCTTTTCTTGTAAAGGTCTCATCCTCATCCGCTTACTCCAACACCTTGCGGATAGCTTCAGCCAGATTCTGGCCCATCAGCGTGTGGCCATAGTCGGAAGGGTGGATCAGATCCACGGCGAGCGCGCTGAAATCGGTAAGGATCGTATGACCGTCCACGTAATGCAGACAAGGATGGTTCAAGGATTGATGGATTTTTTGCAGCCGCTCCACGAACATCCGGTTGTTCTCTGCGCCGGGACTATCCGGATTCTTCAGCACATCGGCCGAATTGGGATAGATGGAGATGAGCATCACCGGTTTGCCGGGGTTATGCTCGAGCATTCCCTGCACCAGGTAGCGTGCCCGTTCCTCGAATTCATCGGCGGTGAACATTCCCCGCATATTCACACCAAGCTCCAGTGTGGCGATATCCCATCCGCCCAGATGCATGAGGTAATCCGCCATAGCCGGCTCGCATAAGCAGGCGCCTCCGATTCCCTTGTTCATCACGTCTGCCCCCAACCTGCGGGCGGTTTGTTGAATGTAGGCCTGATGCTGGACGGTGGCTCCTGATCCGTGGGTAATGGATGAGCCGTACGCCAGCAGCCTGCGGGCAGGCAATTCCTCCTGCCGCGGCGGACGAATCTCATGTCCGAAAGTTTCCACATGGTGGAAGGCAGCCTGGAACGGGCCGGGATAATAATTGCGGCTGACGACTATCCTCCAGACAGCCGGAGAGAAGCGGCCCTGTCTCAGGGCTTCGGGTTGAACATCGGCGAACCGTGCAGGCTTGTCCAGATGCAGCGCCTGGATGACGCCTGCCTTCAAACGGTGCATCGAATGGAAATAATCCCCGTTGTAGACGATTACATCTCCGTCCTCGGCTACAGCGGACAGCGTGACCCGGACGAATTCAGCCTCTGTGACAAACCGGATCTCGCAGCCTGTGGAGGCGTGGGAGATCAGGCGTCCCCGTTGGTTGGCTCCCTTGCCCAGTCCGTCCCGCAATTCCTTGGGGAAACGATGAAGCTTCAACCCCGGCAGGCCCCTGATTTCCTCGAGCTCTGCTACATTGTGAAATTCCAATTCATTCCAAATCACTTCATGACCCCCTAGAAATAATTCCTGCGCTGGGAAACACCCAAACTCCCTCCCAGTATACAAAGCGGAGTCCAAAGTGTCCATTGCGGAAATAACCGCCAACCGCAGTTCATATAGGCCTATTCTTTCATTATCTCTCTCTTGCCCATGTTTCCTTCAAACGTGACAACAATGTGTCTTTGATAATCAACGGTTTCTCTTTGCTTTTGCCTGATGATGAAAAGGGGAGGAGAATGCGCATTGAAGCCAAAGGAAGGGGATGATACTATGAAAATGACAAGATGCAGCCAGACCTTTGCCGCGGCGAAAGACAAGGGGGAAAGACAGGTATGTCCAAGCGCATGAGCTTTCCGGCACGGATTATGATTCATATGTCGCTTATTATCATGCTGACCTTCGTGATATCGGGCTATGTTTCTTACCGCACCAATGTAAGCCTGTTCACCGAGGAAATCAGCAAGCAGTTCACCAAGGCCAATGAGCAGGCGGCAGCCAGGCTTGACCTCCAGCTCCGGGATATTTACCGCATCTCCAACTTTATCGTATTCCATCCCTATATTGAGCAGGTTGTGCGGCGTTCGGGGGAGTCGGAGGTGCGGGAGAGCCACACGCAGATTACGGATCAGACCGAGTTGAACGAGCTTCTGTATCAGATCAAAAACGATGAGAACAAGCTGTATTCCATGTTCCTGTATGACCGGAAGGACAACAGCTTCTTCTTCACGGTATCTCCGTCTGCGGAGAGTTCTCTGAGCAAGGAAACGTATGAGGATATCAAGGAGCGTCTCGCCGGGTCATCAGGAAACCTGATCTGGTTCCCGCTCCGTTTGCGGAGTGCGGTGGAGGCATCCGGCTACCGGAATTTTTTTGCTGCGGCCCGTTATATGAAGAACAAGGATTTTGACCAGTACGGCACCATGGTGATGCTGTTTGACGAGTCGCTGTTCGCCGAGGATCTGAAGGAACTGGTGAGCGATGAGCAGGCCAATGTATTCCTGTTCGACCGTCAGGACAGGCTGGTATATACGGACGAGCGCGGCGGGGAGCCGGACAGCATTCCTGTTCCCGGCCGGATGGAGGCCCAGGAGATTGTCACTGATCATGGAACCTCCTACCTGTATGTGAAAAGCCGCTCCAATCAGATGGATTTCGCCCTGATCAGCCGGGTGGCGCTGGATTCCCTTCAGGAGAAAAGCTCGGTCATCTTCAAAATCTCCGTGCTGATCGGCAGTATCGGTGTTCTGCTTGCAGCGGCGCTGATTTCATGGAGCGGCAGGCGGCTGTTCCGGCCGCTGCGGGAGCTGGTGCAGGGGATGCGGCGGATGAGAGAAGGGAATATGGAGACCAGAGTGGCCGTGCAGACTGGTGACGAGCTGGCTTATATCGGACAGAGCTTCAACTCCATGGCGGAGAACCTGGGGCTGCTGATCCGGGAGGTGTATGAGCGGCAGTTAAATGAACGGGAGGCGGAGCTTACCGCCCTGCAGACTCAATTAAATCCCCACTTCCTCCATAATACCCTGGATACGATCTATTGGAAGCTGTACCTGCAGGATGACCGGGATACGGCCAAGCTGGTGGTATCCCTGTCCGACATGCTCCGGTATGCTCTGGAGCCCGCGGCTACGGAGACGGAGCTGCATGAGGAGATGGCCCAAATCCGCAATTACCTCACGATTCAGAACAGCCGGCACGGAGAGGGATTGGAGACTATCATCCAGATGGAGGAAGGAACGGAGCAGGCCCGGGTGCCCCGGTTGATCCTCCAGCCTCTGGTGGAGAATGCCTTCGTTCATGCATTCGCCGATCAACTGCAGGCCCGGGTGCTGATCATCAAGGCCGCTTATGGCCAAGCATCATCTCCCGGGATGGAATCCGATCCCCAGCCGGCGCTGATCATTGAGATTATCGATAACGGCAAGGGCATGGAAGAGGCCGAAATCGAGCGGATCATCTCATCGGCGATTGCGCCCAGAAGCGATTGCAAGCAGGAGAAGGGACCGGTGGTAGGCCGCAAAAGAATTCACATCGGCATCCGCAGCGTTATCCGCCGCCTGAATCTTCTTTACGGAGAGCCGTACGGGGTTAGAATCATATCCAAGCCGGGAGCAGGCACAACCATCCGGTTGCTGCTGCCGCTGGAGCAGAGGGAGGCATGATATCATGAAAGGCAGCTTGTTGATTGTAGATGATGAACCGTTGATCCGCAAGGGCTTGGCCAAGCTCGTGGAGAGCAATCCGCTCGGCTGGACTGTGGTGGGAGAGGCCGGGAACGGAAGAGAGGCGGTAGCGAAGCTGGATGAGCTGAAGCCCGATCTGGTCATGACGGATATCCGCATGCCGCTGATGGACGGCTTGGAGCTGGCAGGCTACATCTCCGAGAACCGTCCGGAGACGGCGGTCATTATCCTGACGGGGTACCGGGATTTCGAATATGCGCAGAAAGCAATTGCCTATTCCGTCAAGCAGTTCCTGCTCAAGCCCTGTCCCGAGGAGGAGGTATGCCGGGTGCTGCAGTTGGCATACGGGCAATACCGGGAGCAGGCGGATGCGCGGGAGCGGGAGACGGTTCAGCGCCGGGCCAAGGAGGACCAGCTGCTGCGCTCCGTGCTGCTTCGCCTGCCGTATGACGCGGAGGAGGCGGCGCTTCTGGAGAAGAAGCTGGCGGGCCGCGAGGTGTGGCTGCTCCAGGTGGACAGCTATTTCCCGCCCGAGCGGGAGTTCCGGTCCAAGGATCTGAAGCTGCTGCAATTTGCCATCGGCAACATTCTGCAGGAGAAGCTTGCCGCTTTGCCCGAGGACAGCCGTTGGATTACGCTGGAATATGACAGCTTCGCCTTCTTCCTGCCGCCGGACCGGGAGAATGCGCAATTCTTCAGCGAGGCGGCGGGGATCGTGCAGAAGCTGCTGGGAATCACCCTGACGGCGAAGCGCTGCGGCATCCCGCAGAGTCTGAGGGAGACGGTGGCTTGGCTGAATGCCCTCCTTAGAGGCCGGGAGGACAACGGGAATACTGAAGCGGATGAAGGAAAAGCAGGACCAAGGGAGCTGCCGCTTAACGAGACCAAGGTGCGGCTGATCCGCAGCGAGCTGACCGCCCTGCTGCTGTTGGGGCGTCCCGGAGAGCTCAAGGATTATCTGGCGGGAATCCTGCACTCCATCCGCCAGCCCTCCGTTTCCCTGGACAGCGCGAAGATCGAGGCATTCTGCATGGCTATGGCCATGCATGATGTGATGCGCAAGGAGCTGGAGGCGGACCCCGCAGTAACGGGAGATATGGGAAGCCGGGTAGCGGAGCTGAACCTGATCTATACCAGCCAGGATGTGGAGCAATGGCTTGACGGTCAGACCAGAGTCTTCAACCAGGCGCTGCTCCATTGGCAGACCGCGCGCAACAGCGGCCTGATCAACCGTGCCGTCCGTTATATTGAAGAGCATTATGCGGAAGAATGCAGTCTGGCGGCCGTCGCCGCACACACCCACTTAAGCGCCAATTATTTCGGCAATCTGTTCAAGAAGGAGACGGGGGAGAGCTTCAGCGGCTATGTCAGTCGCTTCCGTCTGGACAAGGCCAAATTTCTGTTGAAAAACACGGATATGAAAATTGCGGAGATTGCCCAGGCAGTGGGGTATCCGGACTCCAATTACTTTGCGACCGCCTTCCGGCAGACTATCGGCCTGCCGCCTACGGAATACCGCAAGCAGGGGTGCTAAGAAATAACCCAGTGGATTTTCGAAGATTTCCCTGTACAAATCGAAGGCGCTTACAGGCGGGGGCTTCTATAATAAAGCTATAGAAGACAAGAGTATGAAAGGAGACCCCCGCTATGGCCGCAACACAATCAACTCTCTCAGCGGGCACAGATGAGAACAGCACATTAAGCGCGGAGACTGTCAAGCAGTGGAAGAAGGCGGCAGCCAAGCGCAGATGGAAGAAAAACATTCCCTTATTGCTGCTGTTCCTGCCCGGCGCCCTGTATTACATCCTGTTCAAGTACTTGCCCATGGGCGGACTGATCCTCGCCTTCAAGGACTACAACTTCGCCGACGGGGTGCTGCACAGCCCCTGGGTAGGATTGGACAACTTCCGGACGATCTTCCGACAGCCCCAGACGGTGAACGTAATCCGCAACACCGTAGTGCTGTCGTTCCTGAATGTATTCGTCAGCTTTCCCTTTCCCATTCTGCTGGCCATCATGCTTAATGAAGTGCGCAGGAACTGGTACAAGCGGATTATTCAGACCATTGTCTACCTGCCCCACTTTTTCTCGTGGGTTATTATCGGAGGGTTTGTGGTTACCTTGTTCTCCGTGGAATCCGGCACATTGAACCACTGGATCGAGGCCTGGAGAGGGGAGCCTTATCCGTTCCTGTTTAACCCCGGGGCCTGGATTACCATCTTTGTAGGCTCGGGCATATGGAAGGAAATGGGTTTCAGCGCTATTATCTATCTGGCGGCTCTGACGTCAATCGACCCCAGCTTATACGAATCCGCCAGCCTGGATGGCGCCACCAAGTTCCGCCAGATCTGGCATATCACCCTTCCCGGCATCAGCTCGACGATTGTGGTGATGTTCATCCTGGCCATGGGCAAGCTCATGGAGGTAGGCTTCGATCATGTCTATGTCCTGCAGAACAGCGTTGTTTCCAACGTGGCGGACGTTATCAGCACCTTCATATACCGGGTCGGGCTGCAGGGCGCCCAATTCAGTCTAACCTCTGCCATGGGCCTGTTCGAGTCCCTGATCGGTCTTACGCTTGTTCTGTTCGCCAACGGGCTGGCGCGCAAATTCGATAAGGGACTTTGGTAAGGCTTATGCTTACGAAGCCAGCTTTGCTCCGCAAAGCTCTTGGCCCATGCTTACGAAGTCAGCTTTGCTCCGCAAAGCTCTTAGCCTAAGCTTACGATGCCAGCTTTGCTCCGCAAAGCTTTTAGGAGGACCGCACATGAGATATTCCCAGGGAGAAAAACTGTTTTATATCGTAAACGCCACTTTGCTTGCCTTGCTTGGCATTACCTGCCTGTTCCCGCTGATCAACACCATCGCTTTATCATTGAGTGATGTGCAGTCGATTGCATCAGGCAAGGTCACTTTCTACCCCATCGGGTGGAATACGGAAGCCTTCAGCTCGCTGTTCCATGGAACGCGTGTTGTCCCGGCCTTCTGGAACAGTGTCTTTATTACCGTCGTTGGCGTCTGCTTCTCGATGGCCGCCACCATCATGACCGCTTATCCGCTGTCGCGCAAGGGATTTATTGCCCGCCGTTTCTTTACCCTGGCCATGGTGTTTACCATGATGTTCGGCGGGGGCCTGATTCCCACATATCTGGTGGTGAAGTCCTTCGGCTTGATCAACTCGTACTTCGCTCTGTGGCTGCCTGCCTTGGTCAGCACGTACAATCTGCTGGTGATGCGCACATTCTTTGAGAACATACCCGACGAGATCGAAGATGCCGCCCGCATTGACGGCTGCTCCGAGATCATGTATCTGGTCAGGATGGTGCTGCCTCTCTCCATGCCGGTGCTGGCGACCCTGACTCTGTTCTATGGAGTAGGCTTCTGGAACGCTTTCATGAGCGTATTGATCTATATCAACGAGACAAACAAGTTTAACCTCACCGTGCTGGTGCAGAATATGATCAAAAGCCAGAGTTTGCTGCAGGAGATTGTATCTGCCAGCGGCAACACAGGGGAACAGATTCAGGTGGTGCCCGAATCGCTGAAGGCGGCAGGCATCCTGGTAATGGTGGTGCCTATGCTGGTAGTCTATCCGTTTTTGCAGAAATATTTTGTCAAAGGCGTTATGCTTGGCTCTATTAAGGGCTAGGTTGATGCATAGAACTCTTCAGCAAGTCTTTATTTCACAATGAGAGGGGTAGCAAGAATGAAATTAAAGAAATGGCTGGCAATGCCGCTTGCTGTTATGCTGGCAGGCGGAACGGTTCTGGCAGGCTGCGGCAACGACAAGGAAGAGGAGGGCAAGGCGCCGCCTGCGGCCGGACAGTCCGCCGGAGCATCGGCCAAGCCTGCGGTGAAGAAGGATATCACCGTCTCCATCTATGACCGTGGGGTAGTCTCACAGGATGAAGGAACGATTGAGAACAACCGCTGGACCAAATGGATCAATGAGAACGGCCCGGCCAACGTGAAATTTGTGGCCATTCCGCGGACCAACCCGGCGGAGAAGATCAACGTGCTGTATGCTTCCGGCAGTGCTCCCGATCTGTTGTTCGAATATGCGCCGACCAACCGCAATCCTCTGTACGATCAGAAGCAATTGATGCCTATTGACGATCTGATTGAAAAGCACAGTGTGGAATACAAGAAGCTTCTGCAGGAAAACCCCATGTTAAAGAAGGCGGGAACCAAATCGGACGGGAAATTGTACGAATTCGGCAGGATCAGCTGGGTGGAGCCTAACCGGGGAATTCTGATCCGGACGGATTGGCTGGAGAAGCTGAAGCTGGAAATGCCGAAAACGACGGACGATCTGTACAAGGTGGTCAAAGCGTTTGCGGAGCAGGACCCGGACGGCAATGGGGCAAAGGATACCTTCGGCCTGGTAGTGAGCGGCAATGCCGAGGCAACTATTAAGCAAGTATTCGGCGCAACCACCAGTTGGGTAGTCAAGGATGGAGAACTGGTGATGGACTGGGACAGCCGCACCGATTACTTCACTTTTCTTAAAAAGCTCTATGACGAAGGAATCATAGACCGCGACTTTGCAAACGATAAGAACGGCGCCAAGGCCAAGCAGGATTTTATCAACGGCAAGGTAGGGATTTATCCGTATCTGGACGGCAACTCCATGTCCATTCTGCAGAACCTGGTTGATCCGCTGAAGAAAAACGTGGCAACGGCCAATGTTACCTTCCTGGCGTATCCGCAAAGCAAAGCGGGAGCATTCGTTCCTACCCTGCAGAATCCGGTGCAGATGACGGCAGTGGTGAGCGCTACGGCTAAAAATCCCGACGCTGTCATCAAATATGTGGACTTCCTGGTGAAGGAAGACACCATGAAAACCCTGACGTTCGGAATAGAGGGCACGCATTACAAGATGAGCGATGGGGTTCCGGAAATCATCGATGCGGCCAAGCTTAAGAAGGAAGTATCCGATATCTCCGGGGATATGAGAATGCTGCAGAACACCGGTCTTACCTACGGCAGCTCTGATGTTCCTCTGGTCAAATACAAGAGCGACCCTCGCAAGGAAGAATACCAGAAGTTCTATGATTTATACAGAAATACGTATCTGACCCTTGACAAGCCTTATTCCGAGCTGACCGTCTCCGAGCATATGCCGGCGCTGCCCAAGGACTTGGCTACAATCGACACCAATGCGGGCAAGGCTATCGGCGACATCTGGTTGAAGGCCGTTGTAAGCGGTGAGAAGTATAAGGTGGAGCAAGCTCTGAAGGATGCCCAGGATATCTGGCAGAAGAGCAACGGCAAGAGCATCGAGGACTGGTACAAGAACTGGTACAGCACCAATAAGAATGATGCGTTCCTTGCCAAGGATATCTTCGTTGTCGTCAAAGAGCAGCAGGAGAAGTACGCTAAGATCATGCAGGAAATCAAATAAATCCAACAAAGGGGGATGGGGAGAAGATTATTCTCCATCCTCTTTCTTACCACATCAGAATGTTTAAGTGCTTTACAGCGCGAAAGCGCGTAGGGTAAACATTCTGATTGGCGATAAAAACTTCCGCTTAAACGCGGTCGCTCATCCCCGAAATACTCCGATAGGAGTTTTTCTCAAAATCTCAGAAAGTATAAACGTGGATGATTGTTCGATTTCTCGGGTAAACGCGTCAGCGTCAGAGGACGCCGTCAGGCGTTTATCCTTGGCTTATGGGGAGGAAAAACGATGGAAGCATTAAAGCGGCAGTTGCCAAAAGGGCAGGCCATCCTTAATTGGCTGTATGCAGGGCCATTCGACAAGGATGTCTCCCATATCTATGATGACAATTACAAGGTGCCTGTTGCGCCGTATCTGACCTTGTTGGAGGAGGCGACGGAGCTTGCCGGAACGCTCCTGCCCCGGGAGGGCAAGGAGGAGAGGCTGTTTGGACAGACCTGCCGGTGGAGCCTGCTGCAAGCCGATGCATCGGAGCATAAGGTGACATGGGCCCGGTTTGGCATTCATGCCAGGCTTATGGTCACTTACGCTTATACCCGGCTAGCGGTGCAGGCGCAGGGAAAATACCGCTTCCGCTTCTGGCTGACGGGATCTGCCCGGATAATGGTGAACGGACAGCCGGTTTTTTCCCATTTGTCCCTGGGACGGGTAGAAGAAAACTTCCGGCTCGAACTGGAGCTCTCGGCAGGGGAGAATGAGATCGTTGTTATGCTGGCCAACGTCCATCTCCACTGCGCCAATTCGTTCTTCCTCGTCCCCGAGGATGAAACAGGCTGCTGTGAGCTGCCTTTATTGCTTGGAGGAACGGAGCGGCAGCTGCTGGAGGAGGATCTGCAGCGCTTCTACATGATCACTCAGGTGGTCAGCAGCCAGGATCAGGTGATGCTTCATTGGGATGAGGCTATCGCCAGCAAAGGCGTCTTTGTGTTGGAGGTATGGAGCGGCATGCGCGGGCAGGCGGACCGGCTGGTATATGAGACTTCAGCCCGCCTTGACGGAGAGGCAAGATCATTAGTCTTGCCCGCAGCCGATAGTCTGCCCTCCGCGGGGGAATATATGCTGAACATAGACTATGAGGTCTGTCCGGGAAAACGGATCTCGGGAATCTCCCTGGCTTTCAAGCGGATCGACTGGTTGACGGAGCTTCCCCGGGGTGCGGATTACCAGGCGCGCAAAAAATATATGTTGGAGACGATGGCTGCACAGGAATCCAATGTGCGTGCGGTCATTTATACGGAATTGGCCAAGATGGAGACGGGTGATTGGGCATCGGTGGATTATGACAGCATTGACCGCACACTGGAATATATCAACGCCCGCTATGACTGCGCCGATTTTGCCATGCATGGCCTCCTGCGCATGTATGCCCGTTACGCGGACAGCGGCCGCTTGGAGGAGGGTTTGCTGCAGCGGTTGAAGTCCTGCATCCTGAACTTTAAATATTGGGTGGATGAAGCGGGTCCGTCCATGATGTTCACCCGTTCGGAGAACCATGAGATTCTCTTCTACAGTGCCGAGTATATAGCCGGTCTGCTGTTTCCCAAGGATATCTTCCCGAACAGCGGGCAGAACGGGCTGTTTCACGCGCTGAAGGGACGGCTGCTATCGGAGCGCTGGATCAAGGAGAAGGGCACCTACGGCTTCATGGAATGGCATTCCAATACGTACTACGAGGAAGATATTCTGGCGATGCTGACCATCTACGACTTCGGGGAAGAAAACAGCATGATCCGGATTATGGCCAGACAGCTGCTGGACCTGATCTGCGGCATTATGGCCTGCCATACCACCGCCGGGGTAATGGCCACGACTCATGGCCGCAGCTATGAGGAGACCGTGATACATCCCGAGCTGGAGGCGATAAGCTGTCTGAACTGGCTCTTGTTCGGACAGAGCAAGCGGCTCGTCCGCAAGCATTCCATCGGCAGCATTGCCTTGGCGGCAAGCGCCTATTCTCCCGATCCCGAATGGGAGGCGGTCGCCTGTGATGAATCAGACCTGTTCACCCGCTCCTGCATGGGCTTGTTTCCCCATAGAGGGATGGATGGTGTCCAATGCGCCACCTACCGGACCCGGGATTATATGGTCTCCGGCATGGTGGAGTCCAAGGCGGGAGAACATGGAGGGCAGGTCCACGCGGGCCAGGTGCTGCTTGATGGCAGCGTTCCGGTCTTCGCCACCTGCTTCGACAACAAGTCGGCGATGACCCGGCCGTCCTATTGGGGAGGGCAATACATCATTCCCCGGATGTTCGCCCATTACCGGGTGCTGGCTTATGCCTACAAGCTGAAGGAAGGGCCCGGCTTCACCCATGTCTACTTTCCCTTCGCCCAGTTCGATGAAGTCCTGCAGCAGGAGAACTGGCTGTTTGGACGCAAGAACGATGCCTACATCGCCGTCTATTCGCAGCATCCGTATACTGTAACCCGCCATGGCTCCTACAAGAACAGGGAATTGCTGTGTCTGCACAAGGACAATATTTGGCTGATGGAGGCGGGGAGCCGGGAGCAGTGGGGCAGCTTTGAGCAATTTGCCGGGGCGGTCTCCAGGGCGGAGCTGGGCCAGCTTCCCGACGGCGGTCTCTTCTACGAGTCTCCTTCATCAGGACGGATTTCATTGCATAACGACCGTCCCTTTGCCGTGGACGGCAAGCCGCTTTCCGAAAGCGGGGTATATCCTCTTATTGACAATAAACATGCTTATGGGGAATATGGCTCGGGAGTTGTCCGCTTCCGCTTCCCGACGCGGGAAAAGCTGCTGAACTTCAGGTTCTGACCAACCTAAGAATCGACCAAGAAACGGAGGAAAACTTCATGCCTCATTACTTCGACCCGGAACAAAGCATGGACTTTCGAGCCGGCTCTGAACCATCACAGGTTCTGGAGAAGATTGCCTCGCGCTACACGGGCAACCATCCGGCTGTCCCCTTTGCCTTCCGGGCTTACAGCCGTCACGGCTTCCGGCAACGCCCGGATGCCCGGTTCGATCTGAATCTGGGCGAGAAGTATCCTGAAGCCGGGCTGGGACAATATGCGTACGCATTCGCCAAGCTCTGGAGCGGCACAGACTCGGCATGGGAGGCCGCCATAAGCTGCTATGGTCCCGTGCGCCTGCATGTCAATGGACAGCAGGTTTACCGGTCGGAGATTGCCGATGAGGTGAATATCAACAACCGCAGAAGCATCACCATTCCCCTGAAGCAAGGCTGGAACGCGCTTTTCTTCACCATGTGCAAGACGGCGTCCGGCTTCGGCTGTATTTTCGGCACTATCCGCAGCAAGTGGGGGTCGCCGGTATTTCTATCCCCATTCGCGGAGCGGTCCGGACAGGCAGGATGGATCTGCTCGGAGCTGACCGATACGGATTGGTTCGCGGGCAGGGAGCTTCCGGACCCTGCCAGTCTGGAGGAAGTCTCTGGCCTGCAGTGGTATCCCCGGCGCAGCTGGTCCACGGAGGAACAGGGCCAGAGTGTGGGCAAGCGCTTGTTTGGCGGTGCAGCCTCCGGGGATTACGCCTATGGCTGGACCCGTCTCCTCTGTTCCGTTCCCGGATATGCCCCCTATGACCTTCAGCTTCGCTCGCAAGGGGCGGCAACGGTGTGGGTTGACGGTAAGGAATGCGTGAAGCTTCCGGGAGCGGGCCAGTACCGGCAGAAGGTTGAGCTCAGCTATGGCAGCCACGAGGTTCTTGTGAAATTTGAGCAGGGCGGGACGGACTGGGGCTTCAGTCTCGAATGGATAGACCGGGACGGGCGAATCTGTTTGTGCGAGCAGCCGCATCGGGTGCATGGGACAGAGCGGACCTGGTTCTATCTGGGTCCTGTCAGTAAAACCAGCCAGTATTCTCCGGAAGAGCTCCAAACCCTGTACGGCTTGTGGGAGCGGGAGACCGGGGGGATTTACTGGCAGCTGGATGAGCCGGGCGCGGCTGTAAGGGCCTTCCTGGAGAACATCAACTTTGCCCGCTGGAACTATCCTCTGGGCGTGACCCTGTACGGACTGCTGCAGACAGGACGAAGGCTGAGCCGTCCCGATATTTGCCAATATGTGGACAAACACATCTCGTTGTGCACCCGGATGTACGCCTATTCGTTGTGGGAGAAGCAGCAATACGGGTTTACCTCCATCAATTACCAGTTGGCCGACATGGATATGCTGGATGATTGCGGTTCGTTCGCATCGGCTATGCTGGAGGCTTATTCCGGTTGCCGGGAGCCTGCGGCGCTTGAAGTGGCCAAGGATGTGGCCGATTTTATGATGAACCGGCAGGAGCGGAAGGCCGACGGCGTTTTTTACCGGGCGAGTCCCGGCTATTTTATGGAGAATACCCTGTGGGGCGACGATCTGTATATGAGCATTCCCTTTCTCATCCGGTATGCCCGCCTGACGGGGGAGAACAGGTATTTGGATGAAGCGGCCAAGCAGTTCATGCTGTTCAAGCAATACCTGTACATGCCCGGGCAGCGTATTATGTCCCATGTATATGACTTCAAATACAATACGGCGACCATGGTCCCTTGGGGCCGGGGCAACGGCTGGCCGATCTTTTCCTTGTCGGAGCTGTTGGAGGCGCTCCCTCAGGAACACCCCAACAGACAGGAACTGGAGGTTTTCTTCAATGAGTTCGCCTCAGGCCTGTTGGAGCTGCAGGGGGAAAACGGGTTATGGCATCAGGTATTGACGGACTCCGGATCTTACGAGGAGACATCCTGCACCGCCATGTTCGTCTACGCCTATTGCCGTGGGGTCCGGCTTGGCTTGCTGAAGGACCGGGAGAACTTCGTGGAGGCTGCACGGAGGGGCTGGACGGGCTTGACCCGGTACGCAGTGGACCAATGGGGCAATGTCCATGGCGTCTGCAGAGGCTCCAGATACTCTTTTACCCCGTCCTATTATAAGGATGACTTGAAATGGCTGATGAATGATGCCCACGGCATCGGAATCGTAATGCTTGCGGGTATTGAATATGACGCCTTGCAGGCTGAGCTGCGGCTTGCAGATCGATAATTTCCAATAATATATTTATTTTACAAAAATTAATAAACCACAAAAAGGCTTGCCTGACGGCAGGTCTCTTTGTGGTTCTCTGATTTTTAATACCGGCCAAGATGAATTATAATAAAAATATCTCCTAAAAGTGACAACATCATAACATGAGAGGAAGCGAATAATCCATGTGCCGGAGCTTCAAGCATATTGTTCGGGTCCGCTATGCGGAGACCGACCAGATGGGAGTCGTGTATCACTCCCGTTATCTGGACTGGTTCGAGATCGGACGCACGGAGATGCTCCGCGGGTGCGGCATGAGCTATGGCAAGCTGGAGGAGGAGCAGGGGCTGCTGCTGCCGGTGGTGGATGTGTCGGTGCAATACCGGAAGCCTGCCCGTTATGATGATGAGATTGTTATCCATACCTGCGTGAAGGATTACGGCAGCGTGCGTCTGGAGTTCACATATGAAATCCGCAGACGCTGCGATGAAGAACTTCTGGCAACGGGGACCACGCGGCATATGTGGGTAAACCGGGAGTGGAAGCCGGCACGCATCGACCGGCTGGCGCCTCAGCTCCACAGGCTTTTGTCCGGCCTTACGGGAAGAACGGAGGAGTCATAGGACAAGGAGGACAAGGGCCAACCGCCGGCTCTACCCGCACAGCACGCTTCTATGTCCGGCTGGCTTCTGCCGCGCGATATCGGTCTAAGGCGAGTTTGCAAACACACCCTAAGGCTTGAGCCTGCCGACCCGAATATAGCGCCACACATCGTTGAACACACCGGAACGGTAAAAGGTCATCAGAAGAATCAGGCTGACCGGGCCGATAATCAGGCCCATGAAGCCAAACAGCTTCAATCCTACATACATGGAAATTAAGGTGGGCAGAGCATCAAGCCCGATGCTGGTAGCCAGCACCTTGGGCTCCAGGATTTGCCTGGCTACAAGGATAATGCCGTACAGGATGGACAAGCCAATCCCCAGGTAATAGTTATTTTGGATAAAGGCGAAGATGATCCAGGGCACCATGACCGCCCCTGTGCCCAGATAAGGCATGAGGTCTACCAGTCCGATCAGCAGCCCGATAGTGATGGCATACTCGACCCGGAGAATCAGTAAGCCGATGATGACGAACAGGGCCGTTATGGAGATGAGAATCAATTGGGCCCGAAGGTAGCCGAACAAGGCTTTTTGCAGGTTGGACCAGATGATGGCAGTGGGTCTGGCAATAAAACCGGGAGTCCATTTCTCCAGCTTGCCCTTCAGCTTCTTCCAGTCGTTGCTGATGAAGAAGGCCGCCAGCAGGGCTACGATAATTACCGTGGCCAGTGTAGGCAGGCTTGTGAGCAGCACAACAATGCTGTCCAGAATGAATTTGACCAGATAAGAGACGAAGTCCGTGACGGTTTTGCCAGAGTTGGTCAGATTGGAATTGATGGTGTCCTTATACACGGGGTTCTCATTATAAATATGGATGACCCGGTTAATCAGGTTCTGAATGTAATCGGAATTGATATAGTCGGTAAAATTGGCCTTCCACTGGTTCAGATTGTTCTGGATAATGATGGACAGATCGTTGATTTCCAGCACAATATTAGTAACTGCCAGCGTAATAAGCCCTCCTGAAATACAGAGGAAAATCAAAAGAGAGAATGTAACGGCCAGCCAGCGGGGCACTTTCACCTTGTTCTGGAAGAAATTGACCAGAGGATTCAAGAGATAGGCGATCAGCCAGCCTATCAAAAACGGGATTACCAGAGGTGTTATGAAAATAACCGCATAGATAACAGCAACAAGCACAACGGCCACCCATAAGCCCCTCAACAGCTGCGAAAGCAGCGTCCGTTCCATAGAGGAATTCATCCTTTCAGCTCGTTAAAGCTAGTATTGGTTGCTGTTATTGTAACACGCCGTGAATTTTGGCTGCAAAAACAATCCTCCAAAAGTGACGGGATGCTCTTAAAGCAAATTCCAGGTACTTTTTGGGGGGGCCGTATGAAAATGTGCATCCATACATTTTCGTAAAAATTTACATAACGTTAACAAATTGATGACGGCTGCTTAACACGGGAGACGGATAATCGAAGTAGCCGATTAAGATCATGCCGACGGAGGAATTATGACAACAACCAAAAGCCCGGCCTCGAATTATATTAACCGAGATTTAAGCTGGATTGAATTCAACTGGCGTGTTCTTCAGGAGGCGCAGGACAGCACGACGCCTCTGCTGGAGCGGGTGAAGTTTCTGTCCATCGTGTCCACCAATCTGGATGAATTCATGAGTGTCCGGGTTGCGGGGTTGTATGACCAGATGAAGGCCAATTATGTCAAGAAAGATTTCAGCGGGTATCTGCCCGAGGGGTTGCTGAAGCGCATCATGAAGCGCACGTACCGGATGGTGGCGGAGCAGTACAAGACCTACCGCGAGATTCTCCGGCTGCTGTATAAAGAAGGCATTGTACTGACGGATTTCGAAGATTTGAACATCACTCAGAAAAAAGTGATGGAGCAATACTTTCATGAGATCGTCTACCCTGTGCTGACGCCTATGGCGGTGGACCAATCCCGTCCGTTCCCGCTTGTTCATACACAGGCGCTTTATTTGGCCGTTGTACTGACCAGAGAAGGAATGGAGCCGGATGCCGATCCATACTTTGCCATTGTCCAGGTGCCTTCCAATCTCTCCCGCTGTGTCGCATTGTCTTCCCGGGCCAACAGCAAGAAGCATGAGTATATTCTGCTGGAGGATCTGATCCGCGAACATATCCATACGTTGTTCTCCGGCTATGTGCCTGTGGCTGTACACGGCTTCCGTCTTACCCGCAACGCGGATCTGACGCTGAACGAAGAAGGCGCGGAGGATCTGCTGGAGGAAATTGAGAAGGAACTGCGCAGGCGGCGTTGGGGTGCGCCTGTCCGGCTTGAGGTGCAGAAGGGAATGCATCCGTATGCGCTGGAGATGCTCCGGGAGGAGTTCGAGATTGAAGATAATGTATTCGAGATTGACGGACCGCTGGATTTAAGCTTTCTCATGAGGCTTCAGGGCTCGCTTGAAGGCTATTCCCATCTACGCTATTCGGTTGTGGAGCCGGTGTATCCCCGGGAGGTCGATGAGGATGACATCTTCGATGTGCTGCGGCGCAGGGACGTGCTGGTCTATCATCCTTACGAGTCCTTCGACGCGGTGACGGACTTCATCTGCCAGGCGGCGGAGGACCACAAGGTGCTGGCGATCAAGATGACGCTCTACCGGGTCAGCGGCCAATCCCGGCTGGTGCAGGCTCTCGCCAGCGCCGCGGAATCCGGCAAGCAGGTAACGGTGGTGGTGGAACTGAAGGCCCGATTCGACGAGGAGCGCAATATCGCCTGGGCCCGCAAGCTGGAGAAGGCAGGCTGCCATGTGGTCTACGGCCTGATCGGACTGAAAACCCATGCCAAGATCACCCTGGTTGTGCGCCAGGAGAACGCGGCACTCCGGAGATATGTCCATGTGGGAACAGGCAATTATAATGACAACACTGCGCGGCTGTATACGGATGTGGGCCTGCTGACCACCAATATCATGATCGGTGAGGACGCATCCAGTCTGTTTAATGAAATTACGGGGTACTCCACCCCGAAGCATATGCAGGCATTGTCTGTAGCCCCTACCAATCTGATGAATGAACTGTTCAGGCTGTTTCAGCGGGAGGCCCGGCATGCGGAAGCAGGAAAACCCGCCCGGATTATCGCCAAGCTCAACTCCCTGTCCCATCAGGAGACAGTGGACGAGCTATACCGGGCATCCCAGGCAGGAGTGAAGGTGGATCTGATTATCCGGGGCGTCTGCTGCCTGCGTCCGGGAGTTGGCGGACTAAGCGAGAACATTTCTGTACGAAGCATTGTGGACCGGTTCCTGGAGCATTCGCGCATCATCTATTTTGAGAATGGCGGCGAACCGGAGGTTTATATTTCCAGTGCGGACTGGATGAGCCGGAATCTGACCCGGCGTGTGGAGCTTCTCTGTCCTGTCCTTGATGATGCACGGAAGCAGGATCTGATCCGCATGCTGCAAATGTCTCTGGACGATAATGTGAAGGCCCGCGTGCTCCAGCCGAACGGCATGTATGAGCCGCGGGAGCCTGGAACAGAGCCGCCGTTGCGCAGCCAGTTCCAGGCCATGAATATCAGCTCGTGGAAGCGGGAAGATCAGCCCGAATCCGCAGATTAAGTCCCCATACCTTCTTGAACTCCCGGGCGGCTATGTCCAACTCTCTCAGCTCGATAGCGGGGCTGTGGCGGCATTCCAGGCAGAGCTCCAGCTCTGTACTGCGGGTGATGGCGGTCAGGCGCAGCAGCGGCTGGGTTTGGCTCCGGTCCATGCCGATGGCCAACTGCAGCAGCGTGCCCAGGCGAATGATCAACTGACAATCGGATTCGGTCAGAATGTCCTTGTATTCCAAGCACATCTGCCGGGTCCGGTTTTTGTTCTTATAGGAGGCTGCTATAGCACAGATCAGGATTTCCCTGTGGCTTAATCCATAGAGGCGGGAATGGGCCATCAGATAAAAGGTATGCTTCGGAAAGTCATAGTAGAAGACCGTGACTCCGATCCGGTACAGAAGGCTTGCCACATGCAGGTAGGAGCGGCTTCTTACGCTCAGATGGTGGACGTCCTGCATATCGTCGAACAGCTTGAGGGCAAGCCGGTTCACCTGCTCCACATGCTGCAGGGAAATGGTGGGATGCAGCGTCAGCAGATTGCGGACGCTATGCTCCAGCACATTGTGCAGCTGGGGGTTGGCCGGGTCCAGGCTCTCGAAGAACAACCCGTCCCGGAGCCCCGAGCCGCTTACGATATAGTGGGCGGCATCGGCAAATTCGAACACGGTCTGAAGGATAATCAGTCCCGGCACAATAATGTCGGCCCGGCTGCTGGTCATTCCATCCCGTTTCTTCCGCCGCTCTACAGGCATGGGTCCCAGTTCGGCCAATAAGCGGTCCACAGCCTCCGCTTCCAGCCGGTAATTATGGGTTAACGGCAGGGAGTACTTCTTCTCGCGTTGATCCAGCTTGCAGACGGTCCGGATGGTGCCGCCCAGTCCGATGAGGGGAAGGCCCTTATGCCCTTTAATCCACGGTTCCTTCGAGAGGGCGGCAGTCACCATCTGCCGGATACGGGTGATGCTCTCCTGGTCCACAACCCCGTCCTTGGTATACTTTTTGGTGGTATTGACGGAGCCGAACGTGAAGGAGATGCTGTGAATAAGCGTCCGGTTGAGAAACAGGGAAACCTCCGTGCTTCCTCCGCCGATGTCTATGACAAGCCCATCCTGTATATCCATGGTATTGATCATGCCCAGGAAGCCGAGCCGCGCTTCCTCATCTCCGGGCAGGATCTCGATATCCATCTCCGTGTATTGGCGCAGCACATCGAGGATTTCCTGCGAGTTGGCCGCGTTGCGGATCGCGGCGGTGGCTACGGCTCTTATGCTGTTGGCCCGGTTCGCCTGACAGAGCATCTTGAAGTGGTTCAACGTCTGGACGATGGCCATCATATCGGCCCGCTTCATCTTGCCGTCCTGGTCGATCTTGCCGCTAAGCCGGGCAGATTCCTTGTTTTCATCAATAACGCGGTATGCGTAAACGCCTGTTACCTCGTAAATGACCAGACGTATGGAGTTGGAGCCAATGTCGATAATGCCGATGCGCGTATTCTGTTCCTGTTCCATGTGGGCCGCTCCTTTATGTTTATCAACCGCTAAAGCTCCCGCTTTAATTCATACTTACGAAGCCGGATTTCCTGCGGAAAGCTCCCGAGACGAACCCGTTTCTAGAAAGGGGCTTCGATAGAAAGCTTATTTTACATTGTATCACAGATAAAAAGACAAGTTCTGCGATTTCTCTCCATGATGCCTTTTCCTTTGATAAAAAACTCCAATCGATTTTTAAAAACTATAAAAAATTTTTTAACCTCGATAATAATGTTTCATTTCATAATTTGTTCACAAATGACCTGAAAAAGGTTATTATAGAATTACGAGAAGATGATAAATCTTCGTTATGGTTATAACTGGGATTGCTTCCATGATATCATTTTTTATTTGTAAAGGAGAGATTAGAGATGACGGCGACCAAAGGTTTGGAAGGCATCGTAGCGACCACTTCCTCCATTAGCTCCATTATTGATGGTGTTCTCACTTACCGGGGGATCGATATTGATGAATTGGCGGAGCAGGCCTCGTTTGAGGAGGTTGTGTATTTACTGTGGTTTGGCAAGCTTCCCAACGAGTCGGAGCTCAATAAGCTCAAAGCGGATCTTTGCGCCAATGCGGCCATACCTGCTGCCATCATCGAGCAGCTCAGGCTGTATCCCAAGGATGCCAATGCCATGGCTGTTCTCCGCAGTGCTGTGTCCTCGCTTGCTCTGTACGATGAGGAAGCCAACGATATGAGTCTGGCCGCCAATGTTTCCAAGGCGGTGAAGCTGCAAGCCCAGATTCCTACGATCATTGCCGCCTTTGCCCGCATACGTGACGGACTGGAACCTGTTGCGCCGAAGGAGAACGCTTCCATCTCAGAGAATTTCCTCTATATGTTATCGGGCGTGCAGCCTGATCCCATTGCTATTGAAGCGCTGGATAAGGCGCTGGTGCTCCATGCGGATCATGAGCTTAACGCTTCGACTTTTGCCGCGCGTGTAACTGTAGCTACGCTGTCTGATATATATTCCGGTGTAACTTCCGCCATCGGGGCGCTCAAGGGACCTCTTCACGGCGGGGCCAACGAGGCCGTAATGGAGATGCTGGAAGAGATCGGCTCCTCCGAGCAGGTGGAGAGTTATGTGAACCAGAAGCTGGCCAACAAGGAAAAGCTGATGGGCTTTGGCCACCGGGTATACAAGAACGGCGACCCCCGCGCCAAGCACCTGCAGCGGATGTCCTACGAACTGGGCAAGCTGACCGGCAATCTGGAATGGTACAACATGTCGATTAAGATTGACAATATGGTTGTTTCCCAGAAGGGCCTGAAGCCCAATGTAGACTTCTATTCCGCATCGGTCTATACCACTTTGGGCATTGCCCGCGATTTGTTTACTCCAATCTTCGCTATCAGCCGGGCGTCCGGATGGACAGCGCATATTCTGGAGCAATATGAGAATAACCGGCTGATCCGTCCCCGCGCCGAATATGTGGGCCTGGTAAGCCAATCCTATGTGCCGATTGCACAGAGGTAAGCCCTGACGCCTGGCTTTTGGGGCGGAAGGTTCCGGTTATTGCAGAAGAATGGAGCGGATGCCGGGAATCGGTCTTCCGCTCCTGCTGCCATGGGCGGATGCGAAAGGCCATAGCTTGGCACAGTCGCCGTTGCCTGGGCAAGGCTGGCTTGCGGGGCCTGCTGCGGGACCTGGCTCCGTGAGAGTCAGCCGTATGGTGACGGTGCTCCGTAAGAGTTCACCATGCGGGGGCTTTGCTCCGTGAGAACTTTATCCCTTGGCTACCGCATCCGCACCGCGGCCCCAACCGCGACACCAACCGCAACTGCACTCGCAACCGCACTCGCAGAAACTGCATCCACAACCGCAGAAACTGCAAAAATACATTTTTCTCGTGCGTCGGTACTCCCGTTAAAGGGATAGCCTGCAAAAATACAGGTATTTCCGGGTTACTCTGTGGTTTTACACAATATAGGCTGTCAGGGCATGTATTTTTGCAGGTATTTAATCCTTTTGTCCCTATTTGGCCGAAAATAACTGTATTTTTGCAGTTCTGCATGATCCTTAGCCGCAAGCAGGAGGAACGAGTTTTTCGACTTTGCTGCTGCGCCAAGCCATTCAACTCAAAACTCAGCGGATGCTTACGAAGCCAGTTTTTTCTGGCGAAAAAACTCAGCGGATGCTTACGGAGCCAGTTTTTCGGATATGCCATTACATGGCAATCAACTCAAAACTCAGCGGATGCTTACGAAGCCAGTTTTTTCTGGCGAAAAAACTTTTAGGAGGTTCACCCATGCCACAATTTACTCAGTATTCCTTGCCCACCGAGGGCCAACCCATTACAATTGATAACGGCAAGCTGGTTGTGCCTGCCAATCCCATCATTCCTTTTATCGAGGGGGACGGCACCGGACCTGATATATGGGCGGCGTCCAAACGGGTTCTTGATGCGGCTGTAGCGAAGGCCTATAATGGGGAGAAGCAAATCGCCTGGTACGAGGTCTATGCCGGCGAGAAGGCGTTCAACCAATTCAACAGCTGGCTGCCGGCCGACACGCTGACCGCCATCCGGGAGTACATTGTCGCTATCAAGGGACCCTTGACTACGCCTATCGGCGGGGGCATCCGTTCCCTGAATGTGGCTCTGCGGCAGGAGCTGGATCTGTATGTATGCTCCCGTCCGGTCCGTTACTTCAACGGCGTGCCGTCTCCGGTCAAGCATCCCGAGCTGGTGGATATGGTGATTTTCCGTGAGAATACGGAGGATATCTACGCCGGCGTGGAATGGCAGGAAGGTACACCGGAAGTCAAGAAGATTATTGAATTCCTGCAGAAGGAAATGGGCGTCACCAAGATCCGTTTCCCCGAAACCTCCGGCATCGGCATCAAGCCCGTGTCCCGTGAAGGCTCGGAGCGTCTGATCCGCGCCGCCATCGAATATGCCATCTCCCACAACCGGAAGTCCGTCACTCTGGTACATAAAGGAAATATTATGAAATATACCGAGGGCGCCTTTAAAAATTGGGGCTATGAGCTGGCGGAGCGCGAGTTCGCCGACGTTACCTTTACCTGGGGGCAATATGACCGCATCAAGGCGGACCAAGGAACAGAGGCGGCCAATCAAGCCCAGAAGGCGGCGGAAGCGGCCGGCAAAATCATCATTAAGGACGCCATTGCCGACATTGCTCTCCAACAGGTGCTGACCCGTCCCAAGGACTTCGATGTAATCGCCACACTGAACCTGAACGGGGATTATCTGTCGGATGCTTTGGCTGCTCAAGTAGGCGGCATCGGCATTGCGCCAGGAGCCAACATCAATTATTTGACGGGCCATGCTATTTTCGAGGCGACGCACGGCACGGCTCCCAAGTATGCAGGGCTTGACGTAGTAAACCCCGGCTCCGTGATCCTCTCCGGCGTCATGATGCTGGAGCATCTGGGCTGGCAGGAAGCAGCGGATCTGATCTACAAGGGTCTGGAGACCGCCATCAATAACAAGACGGTAACGTATGATTTTGCAAGACTTATGGAAGGTGCTGCCGAGGTGAAGTGCTCGGAGTTCGCCAACGAAATTATTGCCCATATGTAATCATCCCATCAGCTTACGCTGCGCGCTGCGCGCCGTACGCATCATACAGGAGGAATTCTCCCCATGGCAATCAAACGGAAGAAGATAACCGTCATCGGCGCGGGTTTTACCGGCGCGACTACAGCGCTTTTGCTGGCTCAGAAGGAATTGGGGGATGTGGTGCTCCTCGATATTCCCCAGCTGGAGAATCCCACCAAGGGCAAGGCGCTGGATATGCTGGAAGCAGGTCCGGTCCAGGGATATGATGCCAACATTACCGGCACCAGCAGCTATGATGACGCCGCGGCTTCTGATATCGTGATTATCACCGCAGGAATTGCGCGCAAGCCGGGCATGAGCCGCGACGATCTGGTGAACACCAACGCCGGCATAGTCCGTTCCGTCTGCGAAAATGTGAAGCGGGTTGCTCCCGATTCCATCGTCATTCTGCTGTCCAATCCCGTGGACGCCATGACTTATGTAGCCTATCACACCCTGGGCTTCCCCAAGAGCCGCGTAATCGGCCAATCGGGCGTGCTGGATACCGCCCGCTTCTGCACCTTCGTCTCCCAGGAGCTCAATGTATCCGTGGAGGATGTCCGCGGCTTCGTTCTGGGCGGCCACGGCGATGATATGGTCCCGCTGGTCCGGTATTCCAGTGTGGGAGGCATTCCCCTCAGCGTGCTGCTGCCTCAGGACCGCATTGACGCCATCGTGCAGCGGACCCGGGTAGGCGGCGGCGAAATCGTTAATCTGTTGGGAACCGGTTCCGCTTATTATGCGCCTGCCGCATCGCTGGTCCAGATGGCAGAAGCCATTCTGAAGGACAAGAAGCGGATTCTTCCGTCCATCGCGTTGCTTGAGGGAGAGTACGGTTATGAGAATCTGTTCATGGGTGTACCCACTTTGCTCGGAGGCAATGGCATCGAACAGATCTATGAGCTGGAGCTGACGGAGGACGAGAAGGCCGCCCTGGCCAAGTCTGCCCAGTCCGTGAGCAATGTGATCGCAATCGTAAACGGCTGAGAATAAAGAAACAGGCGGCGCTGTGCCCCAAGTCCGTAAGTAAGGGCTTGAGTACAGCGCCGCCGTGCGTTGCGGCCAGTGCAGCTAAAGCAGAAGGCTCCGCCGCAATCAAGGGGCGGACTTGGCTGTTTCGGTGTCGCTGTCGCTATCGGCAGGAGATTCGGCAATATAGGTTTTCGTATGGGGATCATATACAATGCTGATGCCCAAGGTCTGCTGCAAGTCCTTCAGACTCATCCGCATTCTCCTACCTCCAATATGAATAGGCTCGGACAGCTGGAAGATCTTGCCGTCACGAAGGCGGACGATGGAATGTTTGTCCTGCCCTATCTTATATTGCTCCCCGTTGTAGAGGATGCATACGGCCTTGTCGTTCTTATCCAAGAAGAGCTCGCCGCCGATCTGCTCCAACGTTTCCCGCAGGAAAACGTTGTCGTGGGGACTGTCGACAGTTGTAATCCGCCGCATAATCATATTGTGCAGGGCTTCCGCCTGCACATAAGGGCTGCCTGCATTAATCCGGGGAAGCCGCATGGGGTCCGAGCTACGGGTCACGAGCTTGGGCATGACAGTGAAGGCGTAACGGACGCCGCTTTCCTTAAGCGTGGCAATGGCTTGCCTGTTGTAAATGCCGAAAGGATAGGCCAGCACATCCCCGCTCTCGGAGCCTGCCTCCTGGAGGTTGCTGCTGCAGGCTTTCATATCGTTGACGATTCTGCTGCGGTATTGCTCATCGCTTTCCTCCTTGCCGTCTACAGTCAGCTTATGGGTAAGCAGCGCCTTGCCGTCCCTCTTTTCATGGAAGGAGTCCGTGTGGCATCCCAGGCTAATCAGGGCTTCATCGTCGGCCAATGCAGACAGCTGCTCCTTATCCAAGAAGGGCAAGCTGCCATTATCCGGATCGGCGAGGGTTCCGGTAATTACAAAACTGACGGCAGGTATGTTATGCTCCTTCAAAATGGGGTAGGCTTCTTTATAGAAGCTCTCATACCCGTCGTCAAAGGTAACCAGCACAGCGTTGTCGGGAACGGAAGCGCCCTCCATGTAGGCTGTGAATTGATCAAGGGTAATAAAATTGTAGTTACGGCTCTCCAAGAAGGACAGTTGGTCGGAGAACAGGCTGGTGCTGATTGTTCCGGGCCCTTGAGTCTGGTCGCTGATGTGGTGATACATGAGTACGGCTACTTCATCCCCGTATAATTCATCCGGATTGAAAGCGCTTAAGGAGGAGACGGCCATTGTGAGGCCAAAACAGCATAGCAGGGTGATTCGAAGCAGCAGTTTGGACATAGGAGGATGGTTCCCTTCGCAGCAAGATGGCGGTTTATAGCGGATGACAGTATAATGTGGAGAGATCATCACTCATTATAGGCTCATTCATTCCGAATAACAATGAGAGGAGTCTTGCAATTATGAAATTTTTTCAAGAGAGTATATACAAGTTGATTGTGGAAACATCCTCCAATCTCCCAGCCGATGTACGGCGCCGAATTGAAGAAGCGCGCGAGCGCGAGGACCAGGGAACCCGCTCCGCGTTATCCCTGTCCACCATCGCCGAGAATATCGAAATGGCCGAATGCAACGTTTCTCCCATCTGTCAGGATACGGGGATGCCAACCTTTATTGTCCATGTTCCGGTAGGGGCCAACCAGCTTGTGATGAAGCAGGCCATCCGCGAGGCAGTGCGGCAGGCGACCCGGGACAGCAAGCTGCGCCCCAACTCGGTTGATTCTCTGACGGGGGGCAACAGCGGAGATAATCTGGGTCCGGGAACGCCGGTCATCCATTTTGAGCAATGGGAAAAAGACGATATCGACGTTCGCCTGATCCTGAAGGGCGGCGGCTGCGAGAACAAGAATATTCAGTACAGCCTCCCGTGCGAGCTGGAGGGCCTGGGCAAAGCCGGGAGAGACTTGGACGGCATCCGCAAATGCATTCTGCACGCCGTGTATCAGGCACAGGGGCAGGGCTGCAGCGCCGGCTTCATCGGCGTAGGCATCGGCGGCGACCGCACGACCGGTTATGAGTTGGCCAAGCAACAGCTGTTTCGTGAAGTGGAGGATGTGAACGGGAATGAAGATCTGGCCAAGCTGGAAGATTATATTATGGAGCATGCCAACCGGCTGGGGATCGGCACCATGGGCTTCGGCGGCCAGGTTACGCTGCTCGGCTGCAAGATCGGCGTGATGAACCGCCTGCCGGCCAGCTTTTTCGTATCGGTGGCCTACAATTGCTGGGCGTACCGCCGCCAGGGGGCCATTCTGGATGCTGCCAGCGGCGCATTTAAGGAATGGATCTATACAGGGCAGAAGCCGGCAGCTTCTGATGGAACAGCCGGTCAGGTGCAGGCGGCAGCCGAAGCCCAAGCGGGAGCTCAAGTCCAAGCCCGAGCGGGAGCTCAAGTCCAAGCGGAAGCCCAAGCCCAAGCGGGAGCGCGGGAAGCTTCCTCTACGCTGCAAGGAGGAGAGCCGGTGCAGCAAACGGGCGGCACTCCCCGGGAGATTGTGCTTCAGACTCCCATCAGCGAGGAGCAGGTACGCAGCCTGAAGGTAGGCGATGTGGTCATCATCAATGGCCTGATTCATACCGGGCGGGATGCTTTGCACCACTACCTGATGGAACATGACGCTCCGGTGGAGCTTGAGGGTTCTGTCATCTATCATTGCGGTCCGGTGATGATGAAGGATGACAGCGGGGAATGGCATGTGAAGGCCGCGGGGCCCACCACCAGCATCCGGGAGGAGCCTTATCAGGGCGATATAATGAAGAAGTTCGGTGTCCGTGCGGTTATTGGCAAGGGAGGCATGGGCCCCAAAACCTTGAAAGCCTTGCAGGAGCACGGAGGCATCTATCTTAACGCGATCGGCGGCGCGGCCCAATATTATGCCCGTTGTCTGAAAAAGGTGGAAGGGGTGCATTTCTTAAAAGAATTCGGTGTGCCGGAAGCCATGTGGCATCTGCAATGTGAGGGATTCGCCGCTATTGTCACCATGGATTCCCACGGCAACAGCCTGCATGCGGAAGTGGAGAAGAGTTCTTTGGAGATGCTTGGCGGCTTAAAAGAAAAGGTATTCTGACCATTTACAAAATCTTCATGTGTTTCGACAAAGCAACCATAGATTTTCCGGGCAGGTCAAGGTACCATTATAAGCGACTTGATTTATTGCTCTGACGGGAGCCGCGGCAGCATGGGTAGAGCATGCAAGGCCGCCTCCCTCCTAGAGGAAGGGAAGAAAGCACAGATGCATAAATTCCGCGTGCGGCTAACTCTGATATTCATGCTTCTGATCGGCTGCTCCGTGATGCTGGCCGGCCTCTTTATGGCGAAGCTCCTGGAAAACTCCTACAAGGATGCCTTGGTGTTGAATATGGAGCGGGAGCTGAGGCTCATTTTGTCCAGTGTGGACTGGGAGCATGGCGGGGACAGCGCCGAGATCACCCGGTACTATACGGAGCAGGCACGCAAGCTGACGGATTCGGCCGCTGCGCGGATTACGATTATTGGAGCGGACGGAACGGTAATCGGCGAGTCCGACGAGGATCCGGAGTTGATGAACAACCATCTGGACCGGGTGGAGATAAGAGATGCCAAGGATAAGGGCATCGGGCATAGTGTCCGCTTCAGCAAGACGACAGGGCAGAATATGCTCTATGCAGCCATGCCGATTCTCGCGGATAATCACGTCCATGGTTATCTGCGTTTGGCGATGGATTTGCAGGATGTGGAGGCTACGGTACGCAAGCTGTGGCTGTTCCTGCTGGCGGGGCTGGCTATCCTGTTCGTAATCGCCGGAGCCATCAGCTACCGGATTGCTTACGGCTTGACCCGGCCGTTCGAGAAAATGACCCGGGTAGCCAGGCAGATCTCCAATATGAATTATAAATCCCGGGTCATGGTCCGTTCCCGGGATGAGATCGGTGAATTGGGTCATGCCATCAATACCATGGCTGACAGCCTGGAATTGCAGATGAACCGGATTATGGAGAACGAGGACCGGCTGAAGACTGTCTTGGAGGGCTTGATCAGCGGTGTGGTGATGATCGACAAGGACGGACGAATCGCCCTCATGAACCGGTCGGCGGAGGAAATATTAGGATTCACGCCTGACGAATTGCTGGGGCGGCCTTTTGACCAGGCCAATCTTCCCTTCGAGCTGACGGAGCTGACAGAGCTATGCTTCCGCTCCAAGGAGCATATCCGCGATGAGCGGGTCTTCTATTTTCCCGAGGGACAGCTGCTGGAAATCAATCTGCGGCCCATGGTGCGCGGTGACAACGAACTGGCAGGTGTACTGGTCGTGCTTCATGACATTACCGCCGTCCGCCGCTTGGAACGGATGCGCAGCGAATTCGTCGCTAACGTGTCCCACGAGTTGAAGACGCCGATCGCTTCGGTCAAAGGCTTCGCCGAAACGCTGTTGAACGGTGCGCTGGCGGATCAGGAGACGGCGCGTGCCTTTCTTCAGATTATCTTCGATGAAAGTGAACGGCTGAACCGCCTGATCGGGGATATTCTGGATCTGTCCAAGGTGGAATCCAAGCGGGTGCCGCTGCAATTTTCCCCCGTTCATGTGAACAGCTTCATGGAGAATACGATCCAGATGCTGGAGCCGGAGGCGCACAAGAAGAATATTTCCCTGGAGCTCCAGGCAGAAGATGATCTCTATATGGAAGCGGATGAGGACCGGCTGCGCCAGATTATGATTAACGTACTCTCCAACGGCATCGCCTACACTCCGGAGGGGGGCAAGGTTAAGGTAAAGATCGTGCCTATGGTGGAGGGACCTGAGGGAGATCCGGAGGAGCTGCGTTTCATTATTACCGATACGGGGATCGGGATACCGAAGAAGGATCTGCCGCGGATATTCGAGCGGTTCTACCGGGTGGACAAGGCCCGTTCCCGCAGTTCCGGCGGTACAGGTCTGGGGTTGTCCATTGTAAAGCATCTGGTGGAACTGCACAAAGGTCATATTTCCGTGGAAAGCGAAGTGGGAGTAGGCACCAAATTCATCATTGATCTGCCTGTCCTTCATTGACATTCAATCGGGACAGGCATACAATCTTGTTGAAAGATCAGACTCCACATGTGGGGATTACAAGTTTGAAGTTGGGGGATAACCCATGGCGCCAAGCATATTAGTGATTGAAGACGAACCGACTCTGGCCCGATTGCTGTCTTACAATCTGTCCCAGGAGAAATACGAGACCAAGGTGATTGACCACGGCGGAGAAGGGCTGCAGGAAGCACTGCGGCATGCTTACGATCTGATTATTCTGGACATCATGCTGCCCGGATTAAACGGTTTCGAGGTGTTGACCAAGCTCCGCCAGAAGGGCTGCAAAACCCCGGTTGTCATCCTTACTGCACGCAACGCGGAGGAAGAGGTGGTGCAGGGGTTAAAGTGCGGAGCAGACGATTATATAACCAAGCCTTTCGGCGTAGCCGAATTGCTGGCGCGCGTAGCCGCAGTACTGCGCAGAAGCGGAGTGGATGAAGAAGGGCCGGGGGTACAGCCGGGCACGGAGAAGGTGATCACTGCAGGCGAGTTGAGAATCTTCCCCGAACGGTATGAGGTCAAGCTCAATGGTGAATTGATTCCTCTGCGTCCCAAGGAATTCGAGGTACTGCTTTATCTGGTGCAGCGGCCGGGAGTGGTCGTTACCCGGGATGACCTGATGAACGTGGTCTGGGGCTTCGATTATATCGGAGGACAGCGGACGGTGGACGTGCATGTCAGTTCTCTGCGCAAGAAGCTGGAGATGAATCAGCAATCCGTGCAGATTGACGCTATCCGCGGTGTGGGCTACAAGCTGATCTCCAGGAACTAATCGCTCGACAGAGCAGGACCCGTATAGTATGTTGCAGTGAACCTGGCCGGTGGGGTCAGGTTTGTTCGGCGTTCTGATGCACAAAGAACTTTACGCCCGTTCACTTTTCAGCAGGGCTGGGGTGTGTTTCATACCAACCAACAAAATTACGGCAAATGGGTTGGGGGTAGCACTGCGGGCTGTCCATTGGGACAACGGGCTGGGAGCTGCAGGTTGCTGGAGGCTGGTGAGAGATGGGTGAATGGACGGGCGATGATGGGCGATGGATGGACAAAAGGATGGCGAAATATGGAAAATGATGGTGAAGGATGGGCAAAGGTTGGCAAAGGACGGGCGATGATGAGCAAAGGATGGAAAAGGATGGGTGATGAGAGCAAAGGTTGGCTAAGCATGGGCGATGGATATCAAAAGGATTGGTGATCGATGGGCAAAGGATTGGTGCTGGCTACGCTACGGACATCAGCGACGCTAAAAAGGCATATTTGGCTTATGAGCGTTTGTAGCGGACAGGAGAGACCTTATTGGTTCCAAATGGCCTGCTGTCAGGGTGTTGGAGTGCAAATAGAGGCTTTCCGGTCCGAAATAAGGCCCCACTTTTTCCTTTATTGCTCAGACAGAAGGTCATTTCTTGGAAATAGGACCCTCCCTTTTCCCTTATTCCCTTCCAAGCGCCCAAAAATGGGCTCCCAAAATGACAATAAGGGAAAATGCCTTCCCTTATTCCAGGAAATCAGCCGATGGGAAGGATAATAGAGGAAAAATGGTTCCCTTATTTTCCCTGGCACTCTCCAACCTCATCAGAGGGATCAATGGGTGCCACTCCGGGGAACACCTATGACCGTGCAACCCCTAAGCCCCTCCATGTCTGTAAGAACCGTTAACAATCCGATAGGATTGTGCAGGCTTCCGATCCGCAGATGCGGTATGCTAAAAGCCGATACGAAACGGGGAGGAACGGCAATGGAACGGAAATTATATGCGTTTAGCACCTTGCCATGCGAAGGCTGGACTGCGGAACAACAGGTGGATATATGCGTCAAGCTGGGCTTTAGGGGAATTGAACTGCGTGAGGGACCGGGTTTTCTGGTGACCCTTGATATGGCTGAAGCCGAGGCGGCGAGAATCACCGGACTGTTCGAAGCGGCAGATATCCGCATCACCAACATTGGAAGCAGCATCTGCGTGAAAGGCACGGAAACGGACGGACGGCTGCTGGAACAGTTTTTGGCGGCAGCCAAACTGGCCCGTGTGATGAAGGCTGGCGGGATCAGAGTGTTCCTGGGTAATTTCGCGCGGCGTCGTGACAATCCTCTGGCTCCGTTGGATGAGGAAGGCATTGTCCGTTGGCTGCAAGAGGCAAGCAGAGTGGCCTCGGCCCACAACACGGAGGTATGGATCGAAACGCATAACGAATATGCTACGGGAGAGGTTTTGGCGCGCTTGTTGGACAGAGTGAATCACCCCGCGTGCAAGGTAATCTATGATATTATCCATCCTATCGAAGATGGAGAAGTTCCGGCGCAGACCGTTAAACTGCTGGGTGACCGTTGCGCCCACGTCCACATGAAGGATGGAATTCCTCCCGGGGATCCCATGGTGCATGATTGGATTTATACGCCTATGGGAGAAGGTGATCTTCCTATCCGCGAGGTTGTCTCCTTGTTAAGGGAGTCGGGTTATCAAGGCTTCTACTCGCTGGAGTGGGAATCCAAGTGGCGTGCCGAGCTGCAAAAGCCGGGCATGGGACCGGATGTTGTGTTTCCCCATTATATAGGGTTTATGGATGAAATCTTACGGTGACAGGCAGAAAGAAGCTTGCATGAACGCCGGTTGCTAAATAGATCTTCCAAGTTGAGGCGATAGACATTGGATCTTTGCATGGGATCTTGTAGGATGCTTTATCTGCTTCATTCGTGGACACTGACCCGCAATCCCGTTATAAAAGCAGTGTCTACCGGTGCTGCCGAAATGAAACGATTACGGCGATGCCGGGTATGATGTCCCGGGAAAATCAATAGCCATACCGGGAGCATTTGCATCCAGGTATGGCTATTGGTATTAAACCGGGCCCATCATTTATTCTGTTGCGGCGCATCCATGCTCCGGCTTCTTGCGTATCCCTCCCGCACAACCGCATACGCTGCTTTGGGCTGGAAGCTCTCGTCGACCAGCCCTTTCCTGTTGTACCCTTGCTGGAAGCGTCCCAGCTTGATGGGAGTCCGGTAATCGTTCAGCACGAAGAGGCACATTCCCTGAAGCCATCCCTCCTCCAGCCCTTCATGAAACAGCTGTTGAAGCTTGCCATGGTAAATCCGCTGCCGCTCCTCGCCGAAATCGAATCCCTGCTCCCCCCGCACGGCGTCAATTCCCGCCTCCGCGAGAATGACGGGCTTGCCGAACCCGGCGGCATACTTCAGCTTCTTGCGGTGATTGCCGAACTCCTCAGGCTTCCCCGGGTCTGCCCCGTCATGAATCCCGCAGTAGCTGTTGATTCCGATTACGTCCAGCTTCTTCATCACAGAGGAGGGATACAGCTCTTCCACATTCCCCAGGTCATCTCCCTCGAAGCCACCCGTGTATGTCACCAGCCGGGAAGGATCATGCTCCCGGATATAATCCGCCGCCTCCAGAAAGTAGCGAATATTCGATTCGCCCTGGTTGGGAAAATGGAAGATGCTCTCGTTGCCTATACTCCAGAACATAACCGAAGGGGAATTGGCATAATGACGAAGCATGCCCGCCATCATTCTCATGGCCAGATTGCTCCGGGCAGGCTGGTGCATATCTCTGATCCAGTATGCCGGCACCTCCATCCACAGCAGAATGCCCAGGCGGCTGCATGCCCGCACAAATTCCGGACTGTTGGGGCAATGGCCGGCCCTGGCAAAGTTGGCATGGAGGTCTTGGAGCAGACGGACAGTCCGCTCCGCCGCCTCCTGCCCCATAAAGAAGATGCCCCGGTCCGGGTCCTCCGTCCAAGCGGCGGCGCCTTGAAGCACGACGGGACGCCCGTTCAACAGAATGCTGCGGCCCTCCGTGCGAATCTCTCTGATTCCCGTTTCATCCTGCCAGGCATCCCGGGCTGTTCCCGCGGATATCCGGTAAAGATGGGGAGTCTGCGGACTCCACAGTTTGACCAGATGCAGAGGGAGCCGGGCGGTTTGCTCCTCCCAGCTTCCGGGCGTACAGTGAAGGCGGATGCGCATAAGCTCGCTGCCGTCGGCAATATCGTTCAAGGCGATGTCCAGCGCCGTTTTCCGGCCCCGGACCGGTCCTTCGGTCATGGCGCGAATGCGCAGAACAGCATCCTCCCCGTCCAGAGCCGTTGTCACCCTGATTTCCCGGATGTACTCTTCGGGCTTGTAGTACAAACGCACCGGGCCGAGGATACCCCCGTAGTGGAACCAGTCATGAATCTCTCCGGGGACGCTTTGCCCATTCCGGCAGGATTCTACAAATACGAGCAGCCGGTTATGCTCTTGCAAATTTCCGGTGACATCCAGCGTAAAAGGAGTGAAGCCCCCCTCATGCCCGCCAACCCATGTTCCGTTCAGAAACACTCGGCAGGAGTCGTTAACCGCTCCGAAGTGGAGGAAGGCCAGCTCGCCTTCCCCCGGCTTTCTGGCCTCGAACCGGTGGCAATAAACAACCAGACCCTCGTAGTAGAGCAATTCCGGATAAACCAGATTATAGGCGGACGGCACCTTGGTCGGCCAGAACGCCTCATCGTCATAGGAAGGAAAGAATCTGCCGGGAGTCCGCTCGCTTTTCCACCACGTTTGACGTACGCTCCGGTTCATGGGGTCAGGCAGCAAGCCCCACGGACCGGTCAGCGGAATTCCGTCGGACAAGCCAAATTGGATTTGTATCAAACAAGAGCCACTTCCTTTCGGTTTCGTCAGCCCCACTATACCAGCATTTCCATTCCGCTTATATTGGCATTTTTTATGGATATATGAAACCCCTTGTCTCCTCCCGCGTCAGATATCGGTCATCCTCACCACTGCGGAAATCCCAGCGCTCCTCAGGGACTCCATTCCATCTTCTTCCGGAACTCATTGGGAGAGCAGTGGTTATACTTTCTGAACACTTTGTAGAAATGGGCCATATTGGGCATGCCGATGCTCTCGGCCACCTGGGACACACTCACGTCCTTGGTAAGCAGAATCCGCTCCGCCTTCTTGATCTTCTTGAAATTGACATATTCCAGAAAGGACATGCCCATCACCTTCTTGAAATATTTTACAAAATAATAGTAGCTTACGTTAGCGATGCAGCACACATCCTCCACCTGGATCTTGTCGCCAAGATGCTGCTCCACATAGTCCAAAACCGGCTTCAGCCGGGTGATCTCCCCTTGCTCCTTCAGTTGGAGCAGCCTGCGTGTATCGCTGCGGAGCAGGGTCAGCATGATGGACTTAATCTGCAGGCTCACCGCCATTTCATAGCCCTCTTGCTTCTCAGAGGTTTCCTGGAGAATGGTCTGTACGGCGCTATGCAGCTTCAAGCAGGCTTCCCGGTTCTCCTGAAAAATATAATTCAGCTTATGCAGAGGGAAGCCCGGTTCGGAGATGGCCCGATAATAAGGCAAAGTGCTGTTCTCCAGATATTGTTCAATATCGAACTGAAACAGCAGGAGGCAGATGCCGGGCGACTCATAGTACCGGTCCTTATGCAGTTCCTTGGCGCCGATAATCAGCACGTCTCCGCTTCTCAGAATATAGTGGTCTTCTTCCACGGTAATATCCAGCCGTCCGTCCTGGATGCACAGAATCTCGATTTCCTTGTGGTAATGCCACTTGGTTCCTCCGTTACGCTTTGCTGCGCTCTTCAGAATACGCACAGACATGAACGGATTCTCGTAGTTAATCACTTCGTTATGGGCTTTTTCCTGGCGGATCTCCACGCTATGCCTCCAAATGACAAAATAGCATACAAGGACAACTAGAAAGGCAATTTATTTTTGCCGCTGCTTTGACTATACTACAAATGTAACTGAAGTTGAGAATAATTCCACAAGCGGTATCCCAAAAGGAGGATTTACTTACATTATGGCACAAAAGCTCAAGGTAGCAATTATCGGATGCGGCGGCATCGCCAACGGCAAGCACATGCCTGCTCTTGCCAAGAAGACAGATGTTCTGGAGCTTGCAGCATTCTGTGATATTATTCCGGAACGCGCGGTTAAGGCCAAGGCCGATTATGGCACGGAAGAATCCCTGGTGCTGACAGACTATAAGGAATTGCTTGACAACGCTTCCATCGATGTTGTCCACGTTTGTACACCGAATGATTCCCACGCCGAAATCGCCATCGCTTTCATGGAAGCCGGCAAGCATGTCATCAGCGAGAAGCCTATGGCCAAGACAGCCGAAGCAGCCCGCCGCATGCTGGAAACCTCCGAGCGCACAGGCAAACTGTTGACAGTTGGCTACAACAACCGTTTCCGTCCGGACAGCCTGTACCTCAAGGATATGTGTGAGAACGGCGAGTTGGGCGAAATCTATTTCGCCAAGGCACATGCCATTCGCCGCCGCGCTGTCCCCACTTGGGGCGTGTTCCTGGATGAAGAAAAGCAAGGCGGCGGTCCGCTGATCGATATCGGGACTCACGCACTGGATCTGACCTTGTGGATGATGAACAACTATGAGCCCAAGGTGGTATTGGGCAGCTCGTACCGGAAGCTCGCCGGCAATGAGAATTCCGCCAATGCATGGGGTCCTTGGGATCCGAAGCTGTTCACCGTGGAAGACTCTGCCTTTGGCATGATTACGTTCAAAAACGGGGCAACGGTTATTCTGGAATCCAGCTGGGCCATCAACCTGCGCAAATCCGGTGAAGCAAAAGTAACGCTGGTGGGAACTAAAGCAGGGGCTGACATGGAAGACGGCCTGTTCATCAACGGTGAAAAGAATTCCCGTCTCTATACCCAGGAAATTGAGTTGAAATCCGGCGGAGTAGCCTTCTACGAAGGCAAATCCGAGAATAATGTGGATATCGAAATGCGCGTCTGGTACGATGCCATTACCAAGGGTACTCCACTTACCGTTACTCCCAAGCAAGCGCTGGTTGTTTCGGAAATTCTCGAAGCTATCTACGAATCCTCCAAAACAGGCAAGGCCATTTCCTTCGAATAATGACGTAAGAGACTACGACGGAATTTCCTCGCAGCTCCCAAGCCCTAAACGGGCTCTTCATACGAGAGAGGCAGCTCCCAATGCGGGGGCTGCCTCTCTTCTTCTATTTCACTCCAAGCCGCAGCCGGTAGCTAAACAGAATATTCACTGTTTCGCCGCCCAGAGACTTGTCCAGCAGCCTGCGGAAGTCCTCCAGTTCCTGTTCAAGACCGTTTACAGCTCCCCGCTTGATCACCGTCTGGATATTCCCTTGGCTTAAGGCTAATCCGAACAGACGCTCCGAATCGCAGGGCTCCTCATGATGGAACACAATTTCCCTGGTAAACCGGAATACTCCGCTTTGTCTCATCCTGGCAAGATGCTCTTCCTTATCCAGCTTCATGGCCGCCTCGTCTTCCTTCACCAGCTGCCTGAGCAGTTGTTCGGATTGGGCTATCAGCAGCAGATAGGCTTCCTCCGCTTCCCAACCGATGGCAGGCGGCCAATCACAGTCATAAGCCGCGAAGATGCCGCCATCTCTCAGCACCCGGGAGAATTCCCGAAGAGTGCTCACCGGTTCCATCCAGTGGAAGGACTGGGAGCAGGTGATGATATCGGCGCTGCCGTCCGCTAGTCCCAACGCATTGCTGTACCCCTGTCTGAACGAGATGGAAGCAGAGGTTCCGGCCGAAGGCAGCAGGTGCAGCTTTTCCTCGGCCTTGGACAGCATATCCGGGTTGGGCTCCACGCCAACCACCTGCTGCGCACGTTCCTTCCAGACGAAGGTGGACAGCCCCGTGCCGCATCCTACATCCACTACCAACGACGGAGGCCCGCCGAGATAATGGATAAGCAGCTCCGGCACTTTGAGGGGAGCATGGGGACGGTGGCGGTCATAGAGTTCCTGGAAGCCCAGGAAGCGGTCAACATTGCTCTGGCGGTTGTTCTCAACCGGCATGTGATTCATATGGATGTCTCACCCTTTCCGTAGCGGATGCTGCCATTATAACGGCGGAGGAGAGTGAGATCAAGAATGCATGCCAAAAAACAATCCCCCAAAGGTGACGGGATGCTTCGAAGCAAAATCCGGTACTTTTGGGGGAGCCCCCGAATGAAAAGGCCACAATCCGGCATTTTCTTAAAAAACAGGGTTACTGATGGGAGGCAGCGCCGGTCAATCCTCCCGGGCCGCCAATCTCCGCCTTGGGATAGGCCAGCTTCAGCTCCCGGAAGGCCGAGACTACAATCTTCAACACCAGATAATCCCTGAACCAGCGGTTGTTCGCCGGAACGATATGCCAGGGACTGGTTTTGGTGCCTGTGGCTTCGAAGACATCTTCGTAGGCCCGGACATATTCCTCCCAGTACATCCGTTCCTGCAGATCGCTCGGGTCAAATTTCCACAGCTTCTCCGGATTTTCCATCCGCTCCTGGATCTTCTTCAATTGGAACTCCCGGGAGATATGCAGGAAGATCTTGATCACCCGGGTGCCGCTGTCGGCGAGGAGCTGTTCGAAGTGCTGGATATGCTTCAGCCGGCGCAGCGCCTCCTGCTCCGTGACATTGCCGTGGACCCGGGTAATCAGGACATCTTCATAGTAGGAACGGTTGAAGGAGGCCACATAGCCCTTGGCTGGCGTCACCCGGTGGGCCCGCCACAGAAAGTCGTGATCGGCTTCTTCTGTGGTGGGCCGCTTGAAGCTTTCCGCCCGGAAGCCTTGGGGATTAAGTCCGGACAGCACCTTCTTCACCACACCGTCCTTGCCGCTGCAATCCATGCCCTGAAACAAAATAAGCACACTGTGGGCTTTGCTGGCATACAGCTTTTCCTGCTCGTCCTGCAATTCCTCCTTCAGCCGTTCGAATTCCTCCGCAACTTCATTCTTGCCAGATATCTTTGCTGTGTCATCCGGATTATAGCTGTCCAGAGAAACATTGCGCTTGTCTGCCACACGATATTGGTTGAGCATTGTATCCTCTCCTTCCAGGCACGGTTATATATTTTTTACCCCATTGAAGACCTGGTTAACCGTGTCAACGGTGTAAACCACGCAGCCACGCCATCTATGTCAACCACGCAACCACGCAACCACACCCACCACACCCACCACACCCACCACACCCACCACACCCACTACGCCAACCACGCCAACTAAGCCAGCCTGCCAAGCCAACCATGGTCAACCGCGGCGCAGGCCGCCTATGGTAAGCTTGCCCTTTTTGCAACTGGATAATCTCAAGGTAATTCCTGTATGATAGAGGCAGCGGCAATTCCTATTTGGATTTGAACCGAATGTCAATCTGCGAAGAAGGCGGGCGGCAACTGTTTATGGGAGAGAAACCGATGATCCAAAACTTGTACGAGACTCATCTGGAAATTAGCGATTTGGAGCGTTCGATAGCGTTTTATGAGAAATTGGGACTGGCATTGGGACAGAAGCATGTAAAGGGAGCGTTCTTCTGGATTACGGAGCCGGGCGGGCAGATGCTGGCGCTATGGCTTCAGGGAGAGGGGCAGGCTGTTCATAAGCGCAGCTTCGGCTTTCAGGTAGAGCTGGAACGGCTGCTCGCGGCACATGAATGGCTGAATGAGCGGGGCATCGCGCCGGTCGCCCAGTTCGGAAGAGAACCTGCGGAACCGATTGTCCATCCCTGGATGCCCGCGGCTGCGGTCTACTTCGAAGATCCCGACGGCAATAGCCTGAAGCTGCTGGCTATGCTCCCCGGTGAACCCCGGCGGATTCCCGGAGTCATGTATTATTCCCAATGGCTGGAGCTTGAGCAATCTGAGCCGTAATATAAAGAAAGACGAACCCCCTGCCCAGGCATATGCGCCCAAGCAGGGGGTTTTTTATGTACAGAGGCGGATTCATTCAACAAGGGCATTATTGCTCGCCTGTATGGAAGCTGTCCAGCTGACGGAACAGTTCTTGGGACAGATGGTTGATATCTTCCGCTTGCTCCGCGATATGCCGGATGGAGCCGTCCTGCTCGATGAAGGTGGAGCTCATCTCCTGCACCCCCGCAGCAGTTTCCTCGGCTACGGCGGCTACATGCTGGAAGGAATCAATCAGTTCGCCGTTCTTGCTGCGGACCACCTCAACCTTGTCGTGCACACTATTCACCTGGGAGGTCACCTCGGTCATGGAGCGGAATATGGCGTCAAAGGAATTCAAGCTGTCGCCCACCTTGACATTCTGGTTCTCCAGCATGCTGTGCGTCTTGTCCAGCTGCATGTCCAGCCGCTTAATCTCCTCCATCAGACCGCTGATAATATCAGAGATGCTTCTGGAGGATTCCCCCGTTTGCTGGGACAAAACGCGCACTTCCTCGGCAATGACCGAGAAGCCCTTGCCGTAGCTGCCTGCACGGGCGGCTTCAATTGCGGCGTTCAGAGACAGAATATTCGTCTGGGTGGAGATATCGGAGATGGTATTGATAATCTTGCCCACTTGGGAAGAGCGGGTGGACAGGGAGGTCATGGCCTGCTGCACCTCGCCGATCATCCTCGCTGTTTCGGCAGACGCCTTCCTCAGTGAGATCATGGCCTGCTGTCCCGCTTGGGTAGTCTGCTCGGAAACAAGGCTCGCTTCCCGCATGGCTTCAGCGGAATGCCAGATCAAGTCAATCTCCCGGTCCAGCGCATCCATAATCACGGAGCTCCCTTCGGATTGCCGGGCTTGCTGGTCGGCTCCCGCAGCAATCTCGCGGATGGCCGACAAAATATTGGAGTTGGCGGAAGCCGTCTCGCTTGCGAAGCGCTGGAACTGGCCGGAGTGGCCGGAGAGGGAAGCTCCCACCTCCTTGATCCGGCTCATCATGCTGCTGACCTTGTCCACCATGGTATCAAAATCCCGGCTCAGAGCCCCCAATTCATCCTGGGAGGAGGAGCCGATCTTATGGGAGAGGTCCCCCCGGGAGATGACCGATACCGCGGCTTGCAGCCTGCGGATGCTCCGGCTCATGGAAATAATGATCACCGCGGATATGGCGGCCGACATCAGCAGGACGATGATAGAGGATGCATTCATGAGGGTGCCGGTCCGTTCCATCAGACGGTTGGACGAGAGCGCGGAAGCTTCGGCATCTTGGGAGAAATCGTCGTAGAAATGGTCAACCAGCGTGAAAATTTTATCCCGCTGCTCCTGAGTCTGCTGGTACAGGTACTCCGTGTTCTTAAGGATATCAATTTCCTTCAGATTGGGATCGGAAATGATAGCTACCGCTTGATCGAACATATTCAGATAATCGGTGGAGGCCATAATCAGTTGGCTCCTCCATTTCAATTGCTCCTCCGTAACCGCCGTATTCCCCAACGCGGTTACTTTCTCCTGGAAGACAGGCCGTGCTTCCTTATATTTGTCAATAAAAGCCGCAGTCCTCGATATCATCAAGCCGGATGCAATGTCCTTGATATCCTGCGCTTCCCCCTTCAACTCCAAAGCCTGAATTTGCAGCTTGACCTTCTCCCGCTGTGTCTCCGAGCTGCTCCTGATTTGGCCGACCTGCTGCGTATTGATCAATGCCGCCAGCATGAAGACTGCCGTAATAGCTGTAAAGCTTAGAACAAGCCGCAGCTTCAAGGTAAGTCTTGGCTTCCATCCAAGCGGCAGCCTCAGGGTGAGTCTCGGCTTCCATCCAAGTTGCAGATTCCTGTGAGAAAGCATGTGTAAGGTTCCTCCCCGCGTTAGTCATTTCTAACCTTACTATAGAAGAGTTGTATCAACGCAGACGCACAGGATTGTTAATCTTGCGTAAAACAGGTTTCGCCCATGGGAAAAAGTCACCATTTTGACGAATTTTTTCTGATGCCGGAGGGCTAACGGCCTATTTTTCCGCCGGATTCCGGTCCTGTAAGGCTCCTTCGCAAGCCCTGACTGTGTCTGCTGCTCTCTGTTACCTGAGAATTATGGATCATATGTTCTGCCGCGAATCTTTTACACTGCGTTTACGAATCTAGGGTTTGGGCTTAACAATTGCTTGTTACGATGTGTTAGGAAAGAAAAACACGAGGGAGGACATACTTAAAATGTCGAAAAAGCTGTTAAGTCTCATTCTTGCTACAATTATGATGGTTGGGGTTCTTGCCGCATGCGGTGACAAAGAAGAGAATGGTTCCGATGCCGGCGCAAGTCCGACAGCAAGCACTGCAGCAACTGCCGCGGCTTCCACAGCGCCTTCACCTTCCGCTGCACCTTCAGTAGAAGGTACTGTAACAGCATCAGGCTCCAGCGCTTTGCTTCCTTTGGTTAAAGCAGCAGCAGAAGATTTCATGGCGAAGAACGCCAAGGTAACAATCAACGTAACCGGCGGCGGTTCCGGCACAGGCCTGAAGAACGTGGCTGACGGTACTTCCAACATCGGTAACTCCGACGTGGCTGCAGGCGACGAATACAAGGACAAAGGTCTGGTGGACCATATTGTCTGTATCGCTCCGTTTGCACTGATCGTTAACAACGATGTGAAGGTGGATAACCTGACTAAGCAACAAGCTATCGACATCCTGTCCGGTAAGATTACCAACTGGAAGGATGTAGGCGGCAACGATCTGAAGATCACAGTAGTTCACCGTCCTGATTCCTCCGGCTCCCGCAAGCTGGTGCAACAAATTGTACTGGGCACCACTCAATTCACCAAAGACGGTATTACCCAAGCCGAATCCGGTGCAATGAAGACTTCCGTAGCTACAACAACCGGCGCTATCGGTTACATCGATACTCCTTACATCGACAACTCTCTGAAGGCTCTGAAATTTGAAGGTGTGGCTTTCTCTGCCGAAACCATCAAGAACGGCACCTATCCGCTGTTTGGCCAAGAGCATATGTATACCAAGGGCGCGCCTACCGGTGCCACCAAGGCATTCCTGGACTACATCATGGGCGATGAATACCAAAAGCCTGCAGCCGGCAAAACCAAGTCCAAGGTTGAAGAACTGGGCTTCCTGCCTGCTACCCTGCTGAACAAATAATTAATTTCTAACAAAAATAGACTAAAAAAACTGGCGGCTTCGGCTGCCGGTTTTTTTACATATCAGATCAGGCAAAAAATTTTCGTTTTCGTTTTCCCGTCAAATGTTTACACAGCGTTTACAAATCATTAACAGCCTTCGAACAATGGTGATTTAAACTGAACGAAGCAGAGTGAATCAAGCCTCGTCGCTCCAAAATGTACAGCTATCATGTGAAGGAGGTCATCACGTTGTCAACGGCAACGGAACAACTACCAGCGACCAGAGAAAAAAAACTAAAAACTTCGGCGGGCTGGGTGAAGCTGCAGCATGGTCAGGATTCTCTGATGCGGTGGATTTTCATTACGAGCGCCATCATTGTTTCCGTGATCATCTTCACTCTGATCCTGTTTGTGGGATATCAGGGCTTGCAAACCTTTAAGGAAGTATCCATCTGGTCCTTCTTCTTCTCGACGGACTGGACGCCAAGCTCCGAGAAATTTGGCGCATTCCCTTTTCTGTTCAGTACGTTGGTTCTGACGCTTCTCTCGGTAATCATGTCTTTGCCGCTTGCACTGGGGGGAGCTATCTTCATGGCCAAGATCGCCCCGCCGTGGATGCGTGAGATTCTGCGGCCCACCACGGATTTGTTTGTCGGTATTCCTTCTGTAGTTTACGGGCTGATCGGCATGACGGTTATCGTTCCTTTTTTGCACAAGCTGTTTCCCAGCACCATCGGCTACGGGATTCTGCCTGCGGCCATTATCCTGGCGGTCATGATCCTGCCTACCATATTGTCCATCTCCGAGGACGCTATCCGTTCCTTGCCCATTCGTCTCGAAGAAGCCTCTCTAGCCTTGGGCGCCACCCGCTGGCAGACCGTCTGGAAGGTGCTGCTTCCTGCTTCGCGGCCGGGTATTCTTACCGCTGTTATTCTGGGAATGGGCCGCGCCATCGGCGAGACCATGGCGGTGTTCATGGTAATCGGCAACTCCCCCCAGATGCCCAAGTCGCTGCTGGATTCCACAACGGTGCTGACCACGGCGATTGTCAAGGACATGCCTTCCACTTTTTACGGAACAGCCTGGAATAACGCCTTGTATTTGATGGCCCTGGTGCTGCTTCTGATTTCCCTTGCACTCATTCTGTGCATCCGTATCCTGGCCAAAAGGAGTGAGGTCAAGTGAGTGCAAGCAACACGGCAAAAAGAAACAAACAATTCGACAAGCTGGCCACCGTGGTCCTGTGGGGGATCGGCTTCCTTATTATCATCATTCTGGCGTGGTTCCTGTATAAAATATTGGGTCCCGGCCTCCGTCATCTGACGCCAAGCTTCATCTTCGGCAAGCCTAGCGAGGTTCGTGCAGGCGGCGGGGTGGGACCGATGCTCTTCAACTCCTTCTATATCCTGTTCCTGTCTATGGCCGTGTCGCTGCCTATCGGCTTCGGCGCAGGCATCTATCTGGCCGTATATGCGAAGAAGAACCGGTTCACCGACATGATCCGCATCTCGGTCGAGGCGCTGTCCTCCGTGCCGTCCATTGTATTCGGTCTGTTCGGCGCTCTGGTATTCGTAACTTGGCTGGAGTTCAGATTCTCGATCATCGCCGGTGCGCTGACGCTGGCTCTGCTCAATCTGCCCGTGCTGGTCCGCAACACGGAGGAAGCGTTGCGCGCCGTGCCCGAATCTTATTGGGAAGCATCCCTGGCCCTGGGCTCCACCCGCTGGCAGGCCATCCGCAAGGTCATGCTGCCCGCGGCACTCCCGACTCTGATTACCGGCATTACGCTGGTATCCGGACGGGCGTTGGGTGAATCGGCGATTCTGATCTACACGGCAGGCGTATCGGTAGCCAGAAATTTCCCGGAATTCGACCTGATGGCCATGGGGGAGACGCTGTCGGTGCATCTGTGGTACGTGCAGGCTTCCTCGCTGGTGCCTGATGCCAAGGAAATCGCCCAGGGCAGCGCCGCGCTGCTGGTATTGGTAGTGCTGGCCTTCAATCTGCTGATCGCTGTGCCGAGCCGGATCATATCCAAAAAATTTACCGGAGGGAAATAACACCATATGGAGCATAAAATATCCGTCCGCAACCTAAACCTATATTATGGCGACAACCATGCCCTGCATGATATCAATCTGGATATTGAGAGCAATACGATTCACGCGCTGATCGGTCCTTCGGGCTGCGGCAAGTCCACCTTCCTGCGCACGCTCAACCGCATGAACGATCTGATCGACAATGTGCGGATCACCGGCGAAGTGAACGTGGAAGGGCGCAATATCAATGAGCATGGCACCGATGTGGTCAGTCTCCGCAAGAAGGTGGGAATGGTATTCCAGCGTCCCAATCCCTTCCCTATGAGCATCTACGATAATATCGCTTATGGGCCGCGGATTCACGGCATGAAGAAGAAGAGCGTATTAGACGAGATAGTGGAGAAAAGCTTAAAGCAGGCGGCTCTCTGGGATGAAGTGCATGACCGGCTGAATAAGTCCGCGCTTGGTCTGTCCGGCGGACAGCAGCAGCGTCTGTGCATTGCAAGACTGCTGGCGGTGGAGCCGGATGTGCTGCTGATGGACGAACCCACCTCCGCCCTGGACCCGATCTCCACCTTGAAGGTGGAGGAATTATCCCAGACCTTGAAGAAGTGGTATACCATTATTATCGTGACTCATAACATGCAGCAAGCGGCGCGGATTTCCGATGATACCTCGTTCTTCTTGAACGGCATTATGGTGGAGACAGATAAGACCGACCGGATCTTTACAACACCGAAAGACCAGCGCACAGAAGACTACATTACCGGCCGGTTCGGCTAATATTTATGGGGGTGGAAGGTACGTGGACACACGGTCAAATTATCATCAGACATTGAAAGCCATGCAAGATGAGCTCATGCACATGGGCAAATATGTGGAGAAGCAAATCTATATTGCGGTAAATTCCCTGAAGAACATGGATGTGCTTACTGCGGAGAAGGTCATTGAAGAAGATGATCTGCTCGACAACATGATGCTGGATATTGAGGACCGCTGTCTGCGTCTCATCGCCTTGCAACAGCCTATGGCCGGTGATCTGCGGATTATCAGCATGGCCAGCAAGATGGCAGTGGATCTGGAGCGGATTGCCGATCATGCGGTGGATATCGCCCGGATTACCAAGCGGCTGGTAGGGGAGGAGCTGGTGAAGCCCCTGGAGGATCTGCCCCTGATGGCCGAACTGTGCAACAAGATGCTGCAGGAGTGCCTGCTTGCTTATACAGAGGGCAACGTAAACCGCGCGGCTTATATGGCGGAGCTTGATGATGAAGTGGACCGGATCTACAGTTCGGTAGTCAATGAGGTAGTGGGAATGCTGGGAACGGAGCCGTTGCGCAATAAGCAGCTGATTCAACTGCTGATGGCAGCGCACTTCCTGGAGAGAGTGGCCGATCATGCCACCAATATCGGGGAAGGCATCATCTTCATGGTTACGGGCAAGCGCAAGGATCTGAATAAATAAGAGGATTTTCGTCAAATATCTTCACATGAAATTAATCATTTGTTAATACTGCCTTAATTGTGCTTTGCTACAATTGGGGCGGATAACAAATGATTTTTTTGCGCAAATGCCGATTGCGGCATTTTCATTTGGGGGATTGTTTTTACATACGGCAGGGCTTGGTGAGGGATCATAATGATTAGCTTAACGGGACGCCCGGAGCTTGCCCAGAGGCTGAAGCAGCAGCTGCTGGACGGTAGTGCAGGGATTATTTATGTGGATACGGTGGAATACGCAGGGTTGGAGCTGTCAATGGGCAGAGCGTTCTGCGACCGGATTGTGGGTATAACGGGTCAGGTTCTGCAGGATTTATTGCTAAGCCGGACGGATGTAATCGGTGTGGAGAGCTTAGGGGATGACTGGATTGTGTTTGCCGGCTTCGGGCAACAGGACCCTGTGCTCGGAAGATCCCGGCTGAAGGAGCTGACCTGCCTGGTGAAGCGCAGGCTGGAGGAAGGGCTGCAGGAAGCGGGAGGGAGCACCTCTCTGTCCGCATATGCAGGCTGCTGTCTGCTAGCCGGCGGCAACGGCGGGTCTGCTGCGCAACTGGAGCAGATGATTTATTCGGCGGTGAAACGCTCCATCCGCAGCATTCATCTCCCTGCGACACTGGAGGAGGATCTCTCCAAGCGCGAAGAATTTCTCTCGATTATTTCCACACACAATATTACATCTGTCTACCAGCCCATCGTGTCCTTGCGGGACGCCTCTGTCTTCGGCTTCGAGGCATTGACCCGCGGGCCGCGGGATAGTGAATTCCAGTCTCCCCTGGCTCTTTTCGGCTATGCGGAAGCCCATGGGGAGTTGTATGCGCTGGACCGGTTGGCCCGGGAGAAGGCCATCGAAGGCTGCCATTCCCTGCAGAAGGAACAGCGGGTGTTCATTAATATCCCGGCCCAGGTGATCAATGATCCCCAGTTTGCTCCGGGAATTACGCTTCAAGCGCTCAAGAGATGCGGCATCAGTCCCCATAATGTCGTGTTGGAGCTGACCGAACGGAGCTCCATCGAGGATTTTGCCACCGCCAAGCGGATCCTCCAGCATTACCGCAACCAGGGCTATCAGATCGCTATCGATGATGCGGGTGCGGGTTATTCCTCCCTCCAGGCTATTGCCGAGTTGAAGCCGGATTTCATCAAGGTGGACCGTTCTCTGATCATGAATATTCATCAGGACAAGATGAAGGAAATGATTCTGGAGACCTTCGTCTCCTTCGCCCGCAAGATGAGCATCCGCATTATCGCGGAGGGAATCGAAAGCTGGGAAGAGCTGAAGAAGCTGTCCCAGATGGGCGTTCATTACGGACAAGGCTTCCTGCTGGGCCGTCCTGCCCCCGGATTGCAGCCGTTGCAAGACGATATTGCCGCCCATGTGGAGCGCATCAACCGGATTCAAGGGCTGGACAGCTTCCTGCAGATCGGCAACCTGGCCACAGTAGTGGAAAGCTTCGACGTGTCCACTCCCATATCGGTGATTTCCCAGTATTTCAATCACCATGAGGATATACCCGGAACGGTTATTGTCCACGGCCAGCAGCCTGTCGGCCTCGTGATGCGGGAGCGCCTGTTCCAGCAGTTGGCCGGACAATACGGAATATCCCTTTATTGGAACAGGCCCATTGAGCAGCTGATGGACCGCAGCCCGCTTGTTGTGGAGCAGTCCGTTCCCATCGAATCCGTATCCCAAATGGCCATGGCCCGGGAGAAGAACCAGTTGTACGATCTGGTCATCATTACTTCCCGCGATAAGATGATGGGTGTCGCTTCCATCCGCACCATCCTTGACGCCATTACCAATCTGCGGATGGAAACCGCCAGAGTGGCTAATCCGTTGACAGGGCTGCCCGGCAATACCCAGATCAACCGGGAGATGAAGAAGTGGATATTCGATGCGAGGGCATTCTCGGTGATTTACGCGGATTTGGACTACTTCAAATGGTACAACGACCGTTTCGGCTTCCAGAAGGGGGATCAACTCATCCAGTTTACGGCTGATGTATTGCAGCAGTCCATAGCGGCCTGCGGTCATCCTCATGATTTTGTCGGGCATATCGGAGGAGATGATTTCATCGCCATCACGGCGGCAAGCGATGCGGACCGGGTGTGCGAGGAGATGATCAGACGATTCCGTCAAGGGGTGACGCTGTTCTGCGAGGGTGAGGATTGGGGAACCGTGTTGGACCGCAGCGGCAAGCCTGTTGCAAGCGAGGGTGTGCATATTTCCCTGTCACTCGTCGTATGCCAATGTACAGGACGCATTACCCCGGAAGGCATCTCACAGGCCGCCGCTGTGCTGAAGAAACAAGCCAAGGCGCAAAACGGCAGCGTCTATATGAAGGCCCTTCTGGAAGAACCGCCGTCTGCTTACTATGTCTCAAATAGCGACAAAAGCTCCTCCATACTTTGAACCACATGAATGCGGGCACTTCCGACCTTTCGCCGGAAGTGCTTTTGTTTGCGGTCGGGACGGAACCAGACCACATTCATATGCACATGAACGGCACCCAGTACATCCTTGGCCCAGGAGTTGCCCACCATGACCGTTTGATTGGGGCGCAGCCCCATCTTGTCAAGGGCATGACGGAAAATCACGGGATCCGGCTTGCGTGCGCCTACCGCGGCGGAGAAGAACATGTGTTCCTCGCGGAGCGGCGGAATCTGGCCTGCCGCCCGGAGCTTGCGCGTCTGTTTCTCCTGTATGCCGTTGCTGATGATCGCCAATTTATACGTCCGGGAAAGCGCGGCCAGAGTCTCCGCTGCCCCCGGATAGAGCAGGGGGGATTTCTCCTGATGCTCCATCACCTTTTGAAAAAAACCATGCAATGTCCCTTCCCCGAGTCTCAGATGATGCTCCCGTACCGCCGCGGTCAAAGCGGACATATTCCGCTTTTGGCTCTCCGCCCACGAATCTTTCCGGCCTCCCGGATTTTTCCACGCCCGCCAATGAGTCTGATAGCTCTCCCATAGCTCCGCCGCATCCGGTTTCTGCCCGTCCCATCTGGCGCACATATCCTCCCATACCTGGCTGAAGGCATGATGAAACGATCTGCCAGGGTCCAGCAGCGTTTCATTAATATCGAAGAAAACCGCCTTAATCCGGTCTGCCGTGAAGGAGGCCTTGCCCATTGATCCCACCGCCCTCTCGAATGGTCATCCCGTGCTTCTTTATACACCATATGCTGCCGGGAAGGGATTTATAAGGTGCCCGGCGCACGTAAATGCAATGCACCGAAGAATTAAATATACGAATGCATCAGAAATCCGAATAATGCACATTCGCCTTTGCAGTTGCAACCGCTACAATAAAGGCATATCATCCGCTGCATCATACCGATCTCACCTTACTTGGACACCCGCCGAAGTGCCGGATTACGCTGCGGAGGTTGCGTTATTTTGGCGGGATTAATGGAGGAGGAACACCATGAATAAATCCTTGGCACAAGTCAGCCCGGGGACAGAGAAGCTGCGCAAGAAGAATGCGCTCTGGTCTTACATCAAAATGAACTACGACATGTATTTGCTGCTTATTCCCAGTTTATTGTTTATCCTTGTGTTCGATTATTTGCCGCTTTACGGCATTACCTTGGCTTTCAAGGACTTTAATATGTTTGCCGGAAGCAACCCGTTCATGTCCATCATTCACAGTCCATGGGTAGGTCTTGAGCATTTCAGAAACATCTTCGGCATGGCTGACTTTTACAAGGTGCTGTCCAATACGCTGATCATCAGCATATACAAGCTGGTATTTCTGTTCCCCCTGCCGATTATGCTGGCTATCCTGCTTAATGAGCTGCATTTGGCCGTTTTTAAGAAAGTGCTGCAAACCATTCTTTATTTGCCTCATTTTCTGTCCTGGGCGGTGGTCAGCGGTATCTTTGTTACCTTGCTGGGCTCCACAGGGATTGTCAACAACTTCCTGTCTGCGGTATTTGGACACCCGATTAATTTCCTGATGGATACCAGCTTATTCCGGTCCGTGCTGGTGGTTACGGATGGCTGGAAGGAGATTGGCTGGAGCTCCATTATCTACTTGGCGGCGATTACCGGCATTGATCAGGAGCAGTACGAGGCGGCTACCGTGGATGGAGCCAACAAGCTGCAAAAAATGGTTTACATCACCATACCGGGCATTTCGTCTACAATTATTCTGCTGTTGATCCTGAAGATCGGACATATTCTCAATGCGGGCTTCGAGCAAATTTTCATTATGTATAATCCCACTGTATATGAAGTGGCGGATATTATCGGAACGTACATTTACCGGGTTGGTCTTGGGCAGATGAACTTCAGTCTGGGGACCTCTATGGGCTTGTTCAATTCGGTAGTGGCCTTCATTCTGATTGTGGGCTTTAACAGACTGGCCCGCAAATTCATGGGCAAGAGCATCTGGTAAGTGGATGCTTACGATGTAAGCTTTGCTGAAGCAAAGCTCTTAGGAGGAGCAGACATGAGCAAGAGAACCTTGGGCGAAAAAGTTTTTGATATGATCAATGTGGTTTTGCTAACCCTGCTGGGCGCGGCAACTTTGCTTCCATTTCTTCATGTGGTGGCCAAATCCATGAGCAGCCAGGTGGCCGTCAGCTTGGGCAAGGTGGCCTTTCTCCCGGTTGACATCCAGTTTGGCACCTTTCAATATGTGCTCAACCAGAACCAGTTTGTCAACTCCTTCCGCAATTCGGTCATTGTGACGGTGACGGGAACGTTGCTGGGGTTGATGCTGACGGTGATGGCAGCCTATCCCTTATCCAAGCCCCGTCTGAAGGGCCGGAAATTTTTTATGATGTGCTTCATCTTTATCATGCTGTTCAGCGGCGGCATGATACCCAACTTCCTGTTGTACAAAACCCTGGGTTTGCTCAATACCCTGTGGGCGCTGATTATCCCCGGCCTGGCCTCTGTGTTCAATATTCTTCTGGTGAAAACCTTCTTCGAGCAGCTTCCCGAGAGTGTGGAGGAATCGGCGCGGATGGACGGGGCCGGCAACTTCAAGATTCTGTTCTGGATCGTGCTGCCCATGGCGCTTCCCGTTCTGGCGGCAGTCGGATTGTTCTTCGCCGTGAGTTATTGGAACAGTTATTTTGCCGCCGTGTTGTATATTACCAAACCAAGCCTGAAGCCGTTGCAGCAATTTCTGTATGAGCTGATCAGCCAATCGGTTACGGAGTCGGGCAATGTGGATATTGACCGGGAGATGAACAGCGATCCCGAATCCATCCGGGCGGCAACCATCATTTTATCCACGCTGCCGATTCTTTGCCTGTATCCTTTCCTGCAAAAGTATTTCGTCAAGGGCATCACCATCGGGTCAGTCAAGGGGTGATGGGAAGCAAGCTTGATAACGGCAAGCAATCCCATTCAATTAAAGGGAATGGAAGATTGAACCCCAGCAGAGAATGGAGCATCCGAGGAGGTGTATACGATGAATGCGGCAGGGAGAGTGCCGGGATATTTCAACGAGGATTTTGAAGGCCGCGGCGCAGAGCACGGGTGGTACGCTTACGGAGGCTTGGGCCGGGTGGACGCCGATCCGGATAATCCCGCCAACCGGGTTTACAGGCTGAAATACAATGGGGATATCTCAATTTCCTATTATTGCCGGGACGGTACGTACTGGAAGGATTACAGCTATGAGGCCGGGATCAGGCTGGATGCGCCCGGCTCCCTGGGAGGGTTGGCCTTCAAGATATTGGACGAGAATAATTTCTATATTCTCAGCTTGAACATGGCCACAGCCCAGGCGGAGATCCAAGGAAGGACGGGTGGGGGACAGATCCGCATCCTGGCTGCCAGCTCCCCGCTGTCTATTGCTCCCGCCCGGTGGCACCGGCTGAAGGTTGTGGTGGTGGGGAGGCTTGTCCGGGGTTATGTGGATGGCGTTCAGGCAGTGGAATGGGAAAACGGCGAGCTGGACTGGAGCAGCTGGGGCAAGATAGGCCTGCGCACCCCACATGAGCTGTGGGCCGATGATATCCGGGTCACTCCCATATACGGGACGGGCCAGGTTCCGGCCGGGCTGGTGTATCCCGCCTCCTATACCGTCTTCCAGCGCAATGAGGAAGGATGGGGAATGATTGGCATCGACGGTTATGCCAAGACGGAGGAGGCGGACCGGGTTGAGGCCAGGGTGGTGGTGATGAACGGCGGGGACGCAGGCTGGAAAGGAATGTCCGTGGACTGGACGCCTATCGCCTTCGCCGCACCGGATGATTCGGAGTATCTGTTCTTCCGGGACCGTCTGACGGTCCGGGAGGGAGGTTGGTACCGCCTGGAGGTGCGGGGCTGGAAGGGCTCAGATGAGATATTCCGTACCGCCGTGGATAAAGTGGGCGTAGGGGATATATTCCTGGTAGGAGGCCAATCCAACTCGGGTAATTCCGGCGGCACCCGCATGATTCCCGCAGATGACCGGGTAGCGGCCATCAGCCGCATGGGCGGAGACGGGGCTTTCGGGCGGGACCCGCTGCATGGCGTCAACGGCACCATGGGCTCTTCCTGGTCATTGCTTGGGGAGAAGCTGGTAGAGGTGCTGAATGTGCCCGTGGGCTTCATCGGCTTCGGCAGAGGAGGCACCGTGGTGGCCCAATGGGTGCCGGAGGCCACTGATTCCCTGTATCACCGGCTGAAGGAAGCTCTGGATACGGCGGGCAGGCTGGGCGGAGCCAAGGCGGTGCTGTGGCATCAGGGCGAAACGGATTCGGATAAAGGGACAACCGCTGGGCAATACCGGGAGAGGCTTGCCGGAATTATTGAGCGCTCCCGCCTGGATGCGCCGTGGAATCCCCGGCTCCTCTGGGGAATTGCCGTGGTTTCCTATTCGCCCTACTCCGTTTCCTGCCCGGAGCGGATGGAGACCGTAGCCGAAGGCCACAGGAATACGGTGCTTCATGTTCCTGACACTTTCCTGGGCGCTGACACGGATGATCTGCGGGAGGGCTTCCGGCGGACCGACGAGCCCAGCCACCTTAATGAGGCGGGGCAGCGGGAGCATGCGGAGCGCTGGTTTGTGAAGCTCCGGGCTTATTTTTACGAGAAATAGGGGAGGGGCGGGTCAAGGATTCCGCATTTCTATAGGAATGAACCAGAAATCAGAATCTATTGTCTATCCGGTATGCTGAAAAAAGGTCATAATAAATCATGCAGTAATATAAAAAAAAGAGGTGTCGAACATGAGAAAAATGAAAACCCTTGCAAGCGCATTATTGGCAACGGCTCTGATCGGCTCGTTGCTGGCAGGCTGCGGCTCCGATTCCAACAATAACGCCGACGGCAATACGGGAACCGCGTCTCCCGGGGCTAGTGCAACTGCCGAACCCAAGCCGGTGCTGAAGGTGCTCATGCCCTACCAGACCTTCGATCCCAATACTGATCCGGCTGTGAAGCGCATCAAAGAACAGACGGGGTATGAGGTGGAATATTACCTGCTCCCCAAGGACAACGCTACGGAGAAGCTGATGCTGGAGATGGCTTCCGGAGGCGATTATGACATTGTGCGGCTGTCAACGGTCCAATTCGCCCAATTGGCAGGCAACGGCTCCCTGTTGGCGTTGGATGATCTGTTGGCCAAGGACGGCGCCAATATCAAAAAGCAAGTGTCGGATATGGGCTGGAAGTCGGTAACCACCGGAGGGAAGGTGTACGGCATTCCCTATGAGGGCGGCGGGGATATCAATAATCCCTACGGCTTGCTCCAGGGGGGCATGGGCGTGCGCACGGACATACTCAGCGAGCTGGGCCTGCAACTGCCCAAGGATCTGGACAGCTTCTATAGCTTCCTGAAAAAAATCAAGGATGAGAAAAAAATCGTTCCCCTTACGGGAAAAACCTCGGATGGCTTCAATGCTGTGATAGGAAGCGCATTCGGGCTGGGCAGCGCGATGTGGTATGAGGTGAATGGGCAGCTTGTGAACCGGGTAATGCTGCCTCAATTCAAGGAGTATCTGGCTTATGTCAACAAGCTGTACAGCGAAGGGCTGATGGATAAGGACTATCCCATCAACAAGTCGGAGAACGCCAAGCAGAAATTCACCTCCGGCCGGGCTGCGGTGATGATGCCTGCCCAATTCTATGATATCCCCGATCTGCTGCCTGCAGTGGTGCAGAGCAATCCCAAGGCGGAGCTGGATTTCATCACTGCGCTCTCCGGGGCGAACGGCAAGCCTTACGTCAGCCAGCTGAAGCAGTCCCAAACCTATGAAGCCATTCCCAAAACCTCCAAAAACGCCGAGCATGCCTTGAAATTCATGAATTTGCGGGCTGATCCGGAAATTTTCCTCAGCACCTATCTGGGTGAGCAGGGCGTGCATTTTGAAATTAAAGACGATAAATATTACCCGATCCTTCCCGCTTTTGATGAATTGGCCAACGCCAAGCAATTCACAGGCACCGTCAGCGCAGGCACCGAGTTCAAGATGTGGCAGGCCAGAGCCCGGAAAACACCGGAAATGGCCGCCGCTTACGAGAAGATGAACAGCCTGATCAAGAAGGATTGGGTCCATCCGGATTATACCAACTACGCCAGCAACCTGCCGGAGATACAGAAATACAGGCTGTCCCTCTCCAAGATGGAATCGGATTTCCTGGTGAAGGCCATGGTGGAAACCAAGGATCTGAACAAGCTGTACAGCGATTTTGCCGCCGAATGGGAGAAGCAGGGCGGGACAGAGATGACCAAGGCCATCAATGTCTGGTACGCGGAGAATAAAAGCGCCATGCAATTCTGATAAAACATGAGAGAAGGGACCGGGAGCAGTTGTCGGTCCCTTCCGGTCCGAAAAAACGTCGGTCTTTTTTGCGAAAATCGCGTATGCCGGCAGGGTATTCGTTTTCCGAATGGAAAATATAAAATACAGCATGAAATAATGAGGTGAACCGTAAATGCCGTACCGGTTAATGATCGTAGACGATGAAGCCTCCACCCGCACCGGCCTGCGGGATTACTTCGATTGGGCCAGCTATGGGATCGAGGTGGTGGGAGAAGCGGGGGATGGCGCAGCGGGGCTGGAGCTGGCCAGGAAGCTGAAGCCCCACATTGTGCTGACGGATGTGAAGATGCCCAAGTTAAACGGCATTGAGTTTGCCAGGAGACTGAAGGAGCAGGATGAGAAAGTCAAGATCGTTTTTATCAGCGGCTATGATGATGTGGACTATCTGAAGTCCGCCCTGAAGATGGACGCGGTGGATTATATTCTGAAGCCGGTCAACCGCAACGAAATTTCCTTGGTATTCGACAAGGTGGTGAAGCTGGCGGATTCGGAGAAGAATCAGCGGGAGCTGCTGAGCAAGATGAGCGCCAAGCTTCAGCGGAGCATTCCGCTGCTGCGGGAGAGATTTTTGCTGCGGCTGCTGAAGGAGGGCTCGGGCAACGGCGGAGATCTGGAGGGGCAGATTGAGTTTCTGGAGCTGAACTTGCCGCTGGAGGGGGTATACTGCACCATTATCATCAGCATTGATGATCAGGAGATATTGTTCGAGAGCCTGTCGGTGCGGGAGGTGGAGCTGACCACCTTCTCTATCCAGAACATCTGCCAGGAGATCGTCAGCCGTTATATGCAGGGCTATGTGTTCGAGTACCGCAAGGGCGAATTCGCCGCTATTCTCTGCATGCCCGAGGAGGAAGCGGAGAAGGATGTTCTCTATGAGATGCTGGCGGATATCAAATCCAGTCTGGATGACTTCCTGCAAAGACTGATGAATATCAGCATCTCCATCGGGGTGGGCAGCACGGTCACCAGGCTTAAGGAGCTGAACCAGTCCTGCTCCCATGCGGAGGATGCTCTGCACCAGAAGCTGTTCCTGGGGAAGAATCAGCTGATCCTGATCGACCAGTTGGAGATGCCCGGAGACTGGGATTTCCGGACGGTGAGGAGAAAATGCGACAAGCTGCCCTCCTTGCTGAAGGCGTCGGATGAATCGGTCATTGCGGCTTATCTCGATGAGCTGTTCGGGGAGCTGACCCGCAACCGGACGCTTACGGCCAAATATTGCAGGATGATCTGCCAGGAGCTGCTGCTGTTGGCCTCCCAATTCCTGTTGAATCTTGAGCTGCAGGAAGAACAGCTGGATGATATGGAAGAAAGAGTGAGAAATGATGTCATGAAGCTGGAAACGGCAGGGGAAATGAAGGCGGCGCTGCTTGCGTATTTGCAGCAGGCTTGCCGGTATATCGGGGACCGCAAGACGAACAAGTCCCGCAATGTGATTGAGCGGATTAAGAGTATGATCGAAACCCGCTTCCAAGAGAATGTGACGATCTCGGATATTGCCAAGGAGGTTTATCTGACCACCACCTACGTCTGTCTGATCTTCAAGCAGGAAACCGGCATGACCTTAAACGATTATCTGACCAAGGTCAGAATGGAAACCGCACTGGACATGCTGAAGGACCCGGCCAACAAGCTTCATGATATCTGCTATGCCATCGGCTATTCCGAACCCAGCTACTTCAGCAAGATGTTCAAGAAATATACGGGCTTAAGTCCAAGCGAGTACCGCAATATGCACTAATACAGACACGCAGGAAAATTCCCAGTGCGGATGGAAGGGAGAGGAGCATGCTGTTCAAACGCGCGGCGAGCCGCTTTAACCGCAACGTATGGCCCTTCTTTTCCCTATTGGCCCATCATAAGAAGATATGGCTCGGGTACCTGGTCTTCATCCTGTTGCCCGCCTTGCTTTTCCAGAAATTTTACTCCGACCGCTCGGCTGCGGTGATGAAGCAGGAGGTCACCAATTCGATTCTTCAAGCTATCCGGCAGGTGGAGTCCAATATTTCCTATCGCCTGAACAATGTGAAGGAAATGTCGGATCTGCTGTTCATGAACCCGGATTTTCACCAGCTGGTGGGACGCCCGGCAATGGAGGGGGGCCTGCCGGTACAGATCGATGACCAGCGGCAGCTGTACAAGATGATCATCGGTCTGGAGAACCGGGATGAGGTGCGGAAGGTGCGCCTGTTTGTGGACGGACAGAAAATTTATGCTTCGGACAACAATAACTTTTTTGATATAGGGCCGGTCAGGTACGAGAATTGGTTTATGCAGACGGCCCGCAATAACGGCAAGATATTCTGGAACAACACGGTCTATCAGACTTATATGGATGATCCGGAGGGGATGTATGTCATCTCTGTGGCCAGGGTGATCAAGGACCCCCGGGACTTCTCCCAAATTGCGGGAGTTCTGGTGCTGGACATGCCGGAATCCATCCTCGCCGGTGTGCTCAGAACAGTGGAGTTCCCGGGAATGGAGCTGTATGTGACAGACGGGTTGGGCAAGGTCATCTCCCATCTGGATGAGAGCCGGATTGCCACTGTCCGAACAGCGGGCAACTGGCCTGCGATCAGCAAGAGCAAGGAGGGAATCGTCACCAGCCGGCAGGAGCAGGGCTATATTATCCACAAGACCATTCCCTCCACAGGCTGGAAGATTGTGGCGTATCTCCCGGAAAAGGCGATAATGTCCGGCGAGTCCAAGCACAGCTCCGCTGCTGCAAGCATGGTGGGAGTTATTACGGTCCTGCTGGTTCTGTTCCTGGGTGTCTTCGTTGTGTTCGCCATTATTACGGAAAGCACGATCAGAAGAATCCGGCAGATCGGAGCCATGATCCAACGGGAGGGTCTGGCCACCTTCGACGAAGGACAGCTGCAGGACAGCGGAGCCATATTCGGGCTGGAGAAAAATGTCGGCCGTCTGATCAATACGGTCAGCAGTCTGATGGAAGAAACCTACGAGGCCAAGGGGAAGGAGCGGGAGGCGCAGCTGAAGGCTCTCCAAGCGCAGATCAACCCCCACTTTCTGTACAATACGCTGGATACCATCAATTGGATGGCCATCCGCCGGGACGCAGACGAGATCAGCTCCACGGTGGGGGCGCTGGCCCAGTATTTCCGCCTGAGCCTGAATAAAGGGCGGGATATTGTTACGGTATCGGATGAACTGGAGCTGGCGCGGGCGTATCTGGATATTCAGGCCAGCCGCTTCGCGGATATGTTCACTTACGAGATGGTGGTGGAGGAAGCGATCCGTTCTCTTCCCATACCCAAGCTCAGCCTTCAGCCTATTATTGAAAATGCGCTGCTGCACGGCATTCAGAATACGGAAGAGCAGCGGGGTACTCTTCTTATTGAGGGAGGGGCAACGGCAGACGGATATTGGCTGCAGGTTACGGATGACGGCGCCGGGATGGAAGAGGGGCGGGCGGCGGTTATTCTGGAGGAGCCCCGGCCCGACTCCGGCGGCTACGGATTGTACAATGTCCATGAGCGAATCCGCCTGTTCGCCGGCCAGGGCTCAGGCTTGGCCGTTCATTCCCGGCCCGGAGAGGGAACCCGGGTGGAGATCCGGGTGGAGTTGTCAGGCAGGAGCGGCCAGGGACGGGGCTCAATGAACAGAAGTCCATAAGAGGCAGCCGGGAAAAAGTGCAAATAACCATAGGATTGTATCAGGAATCCAAAGAATGAGCCTTCGTCTCTTTGCCGCTTGCCACTACAATATGAGTGTGAGGAAACCGGCCGGTCCATAGGACATGAACCGGTTCCGCGGCGGTCCGGCGGGCAGGCACGCATAATGAATGAGCCGGACGGCACGAAAATAAACGCGCAAGCAGGAGGAAAGTGGCATGGAGAAGCAGATAATGGACTTTGACGTTGTGGTGTATGGCGGCAATGCGGCGGGAATTGCCGCCGGACTGCAGGCTTCCAGAATGGGCATGCGCACCATGGTGATCGAACCCGGCATCCGGCTGGGAGGCCTTACTACTGGCGGGCTTGGTGCTACGGATGCGGGAGATCCGGCCACTGTTGGCGGCTTGTCCAGGGATTTTTACGCCAGATTGGCAGAGAAATATGGCCGCGAGGGGCTGGTCTGGCGGTTTGAACCCGGTGTGGCGCTTCAGGTGTTCCAGGATTATATCCGGGAGGAGGAGCTGCCTGTGAAAACCGGGGACCGCTTGAAGGAACATGGCGGGGTGGTCAAACAGGGGGAGCGCATCATCTCCATCGAGCTGGAATCCGGAGAGATCTATGGCGCCAAAGTGTTCATCGACGCCACCTATGAGGGCGACCTGATGGCGATGGCAGATGTGTCGTATGTTGTGGGGCGGGAAGGCAACCATGTGTTCGGAGAGAGCAATAACGGCATACGCAAACTGGTTCCTCTCGAGCCAGCGGTTGATCCGTACCGGGTCGCAGGTATGCCTGCGAGCGGTTTGCTGGCACGGGTGAATCCCGATCCGGGCGGCAGCGCGGGAGATGGGGACGGGAAAACCCAGGCTTACAACTACCGAATGTGCCTGACCAGCGATCCCGCCAACCGGATCGCCGTCGGGAAGCCGGAGGGATACAGGGAAGAGGACTATGAAATTCTCTTCCGTCTGCTCGAGCAGGGTTATGACGGGCTGGTGTTCAAGCTGACCATGATGCCGGGAGGCAAGACGGATTCCAATAACAACGGGAAATTCTCTACCGATTACATTGGTATGAATCACGATTATCCCGAAGCCGGGTACAAGCTGCGGGAACAGATGGCTGAGGCGCACAGGGTTTATCAATTGGGCTTGATCTGGACGCTGCAGAATCATCCCCGGGTGCCTGAGCCCATCCGGCAGAAATATCAGCCTTGGGGCCTTCCCCGGGATGAGTTCGCGGAGAGCGGGCATTGGCCCTCCCAGCTGTATGTGCGGGAAGCCAGAAGAATGCGGGGAGAGGCGGTCGTAACCGAACGAACTGTCAACCGGCAGGAGCAGGTGAATGATCCGGTGGGACTGGGCTCCTATGCCATGGACTCTCATTACACCCAGTACTGCCTGGATGAAGCGGGACGGCTGTGCGTGGAGGGGGGCTTTATGGCTTCGGTGCCCGCGCCTTATCCCATCAGCTACAGAGCGATTGTGCCCAAGCGGTCGGAGTGCGGCAACCTGCTGGTGCCCGTCTGCCTGTCGGCCACTCACGCGGCATACGGTTCCATCCGCATGGAGCCTGCCTTCATGGTGCTGGGCCAATCGGCGGGAACGGCGGCGGCACTGGCTGTACAGCAGGAGCTGGCGGTGCAGGAGGTTCCTTACGGGGAACTGCGTTCCTTGCTGGAGGGACAAGGTCAAATTCTGGACCTGGGCCAGGACTATGTGACTCCCCCGGGGACAACAGGCAATCCGCTGTAACAGCGGAATGGACGAGGGAAGGCCGGGAACAGCGGATGCATGACGATATAGCGAAGGGATGTGGCTGTATATGCCGGATACGACATTCGATGTTGTTGTTGTGGGAGGAGGCATTGCGGGGTCAGTTGCGGCTATTGCCTCAGCGCGGTGCGGCGTCAAAACATTGCTTGTGGAGCAGTATGGCTTCATGGGCGGCATGCTGACGGCAGCGGGAGTAGGCCCGATGATGACGTTTCATTCTGACAAAACCCAGGTGGTGCAGGGGATTACCGGTGAGCTGATCGAACGGCTGAAATCACGGGGCAAGTCCCCCGGCCATATCTTTGACACCACCGGCTATACCTACACCGTAACTCCTTTCGACTCCGAGGGGATGAAGCATGAGTTGGATGCCATGCTGCTGGAAGCCGGAGGCCAGGTGCTGTACCACACCATGCTGGCTGGAGTGGATGTAGGAAACGATCGGATCGCCTCCATTCAGGTGTGCAACAAAGCAGGGCTTGCCCGAATCCGGGCGCACATGTTCGTGGACGCTTCCGGCGATGCCGATCTTTCCGCCTGGGCGGGAGTGGAGTTCGCCAAGGGGAGACCCTCCGACGGAGCTGCCCAGCCCATGACCATGAACATGAAGGTAGGCCAGGTGAACATGTCCAGGGTGAAGGCGTATATCCGGGAGCATCCCGAGGAGTTTCCCAGACTGAATGGGGATACAGGGATGATTGACAAAGCTTCGCGGCTCTCCATCGGAGGTTACGTTCAGACTATGAAAGAGGCCATGGACAAGGGGGAGTTGTCCGGTGTCCGGGATGACCTGTTATTCTTTGAGACGAACAATCCGGGAGAGGTGATCGTCAATACCTCCCGGGTGATCGGCTTCGACAGTACGGACCCGTGGAGTCTGAGTTTGGCGGAAATCGAGGGCCGCAAGCATGTACGGGAGTTGGAGGCGTTCCTGAAGAAGCGGGTCCCCGGCTTCGAAGAATCGGTTGTGCTTTTCTCCGGACCCTCCATCGGAGTCCGCAGCTCTAGGCAGATCAAGGGGCTGTATACCCTGACACTGGAGGACTTAGTTTCCTGCAAGAGTTTTGCGGATGTGATTGCCCATGGGGGCTATCCCGTAGATATACATCCTCCCAAAGGGGAAAACGAAGAAGAATTCCGGCAGCGGGTAAGGGAAATCAAGCACCTGAAATCCGGAGAAGTCTACAGCATTCCCTACCGCTGCTTGGTCAACCCCATGGTGCATAACCTGGTAACGGTAGGCCGCTCCATCTCCACTACCTTTGAAGCCCAGGGAGCGATTAGGGTAACTCCCATTGCGGGAGCCATCGGCCATGGCGGAGGCGTTGCCGCTGCATTGGCAGTCCAGCATGGCTGCCGCCGTGCCGCAGACGTTCCGGCGGCGGCCCTTCAGGGCAAGCTGAAGGAGCAGGGGGCATATCTGATGGCAGAATGACAAGAATGACAAGATACAGAAGCCTGCATTCCACTTTGATGGTGGTTTGCAGGTTTTTTATGCTTCATCAGACCCTTTCTCTAGGTGGACCAGGCGTTGGATGGAGAAGGGAAACGGGACCAGACGGGAAGGAAGCAAACCAAGGCTGGATGAAGGAGGGAAGCGGGATCGGCGTGAAGGAAGCAAACCAAGGCTGGATGGAGGAGGGAACGGTGCCGGAGGTGCAGGGGGACAGGAGTTTGCGGGCAGATGTGTACCTAAGAGTAAGTTGGCTAAGAAGGGGCAAGGTGGCAGTTAGTCTTGTGAAGACATATAGGCAAGTTACTCTTAGCGGAAAAAATTTCCGTAAAGAAGCTTGGGAGGCGTAACCGTGGGAAGCCAACCCGAAACGGGCAGCTGAGTTAGAGAAAAAGGGGCAGGTGGCTGAACCCAAAAGGGCAGGCGGGCTGGAGAATAGGGCAACAGAGACTCCACTTATGGAGTCGTTGGGTATTTAACATCCCAAAACATGGGAGCGTTGGAGTGATGTTGCTTAGCATCGTTATGTAGCTGAGAATGGAATGAACGTTCTACGGCATCTGAACCAAGTCTGAGACATGGATAACTCCGGCGAATTTCCCCTGTTCCATCCAAACGATGCTGTCGTTGCGTATGGCTGCAGGGCGTTGGCCGATCTGGTCAAGCAGGGATTCACTGGAAGCCCCGGTTGTTGCGATAAGGGGAGTGCGGCTCATAAGCTTGATGATGGATTCACGAAACAGCATATCGATACCGTATGGTCCGGTCAATCTGAAAAAGAATCTGTCACACATCACCAGCCCCAACGGCTTTTCTTGCTTGTCGGTTACCACAATGCACTTGGCATCGGGATTAGACAACAGCACATTCAGGGTTTCCTTGCATGTCTGTGAGACAAAAACCCGGGGAGCAGGCCGTACCATTTCGGAGAGTTCGAGCTTAACGGATGCATTCATCAGGATCATCCTTCCCTTGATTTTGCTTGGCACCCTAATCATACGCCCCCAAGTTTAATGCCGATGCGGCGGAACATTATCGTGATGTAAAATTTCCGGGAGAAGCAAACTCAAGGTTTCCAGGACATGCATAAAGTGGAAACACCCTATCCTAAGCTTTCGGCTGACAGCGGTATCGAAGGCCCGTTTTTTTTGGTATGATAGGGGATAAGCATTACGATGGAAAACGAGGTGTGTGAACTTTGTCCAAGCTCATTATCATAGACGGGAACAGCATTGCCAACCGCGCGTTCTATGCGCTGCCGCTTCTCTCCAACTCGGGGGGGTTGCACACGAATGCGGTTTACGGATTCACCACCATGCTGCTCAGGCTGATTGAAGAGCATAAGCCCACCCACTTCCTGGTGGCCTTCGATGCCGGCAAGGTGACTTTCCGCCACAAGGATTATACCGAATACAAGGGAGGACGCCTGAAGACTCCGCCGGAGCTCTCCGAGCAGTTCCCGGTTATCAAGGATACGCTTGCGGCGTTCGGCATCCGCCGGTTCGAGCTGGAGGGTTATGAGGCCGATGATATTATCGGGACGCTGACCCTTGCCGCGCAACAGCAGGAGGACATGGAGGTGCTTGTGGTAACCGGGGACAAGGATATGCTTCAGCTGTCCACCGATCAGGTTACCATCGCCTTAACCCGCAAGGGAATCAGCGAGATGGAGCTGTATAACCCTGCCCAGATTCAGGAAAGGTACGGACTTGTGCCCTTGCAGATCATTGATCTCAAAGGTCTGATGGGCGACAGTTCAGATAATATTCCCGGGATTCCCGGCGTCGGCGAGAAAACTGCCTTGAAGATGCTGCATCAGTACGGCAGCGTGGAGGCGGTGCTGGAGCATGCGGACCAGTTGACCGGCAAGATGAAGGATAAAGTGAAGGAGCATGCGGACGACGCGCGTATGAGCAAGGAACTGGCCACTATTTTCCGCGAGGTGCCGATGGATCTGGACTTCGCGGGCATGGCTTATTCGGGCTATGAGCCGGCTGTGCTTGCCGCCGCTTTCCGTAAGCTGGAGTTCAAATCTCTGCTGGAGAAGCTGGACCTGACCGGGGCAGCCGGCAATATTCCCGAGGAGCTGCAGGCGGTCCAAGCCGAGGACGAAGGCGGTGAGTTGGAGGTGCTGGTGGCTGCAGAGGACAATCTGTCCCTTCTCGCAGACGAGCTTGCGGAGATAGAGGCCATCCACGTGGAGGTGCATGGGGAAAATCCGCATCTGGCCCAGGTTGTCGGGCTCTCCCTCTACAGGAAAGGCCGGGGCTGGTATCTCTCTGCCGAGAAGCTCCTGTCCGAAGCGGCCGGGGCTGTCCGCAGTTGGCTAGCCGATGCCGATAAACCGAAGCGGATCTTCGATCTGCACCGGGCGGAGCTGGCGCTCCACTGGACGGGTATTGCCTTAAACGGCTGCACCTTCGACGTGCAGCTGGCTGCTTATCTGCTGGACCCGACGGAATCCACCCTGACCCTTCATGCCCTGTCGGAAAAATATGGCCTGCTTGCGGTGCAGGATGACGAGGCGGTCTGGGGAAAAGGGGCGAAATATCATCTTCCCGGAGAAGAAGCGGTAAGCGTACATCTGTGCAAGAAGGCCGTGGCCGTGGCAAAGCTGGCCACCCGCCTGGACGGAGAACTCTCCAAGTTAGGCATGTCCAAGCTCTATTATGAGCTGGAGCTGCCCTTGTCTCTTGTGCTGGCACAGATGGAGAAGCAGGGCATCCGCACCGATGCGGACAAGCTGAAGGAATTAGGCGCGGAATTCGCTGTCCAACTGGAAGGGATAATGGCGCGCATCTATGAGCTGGGGGGCGGGCAGTTCAATATCAATTCACCGAAGCAGTTGGCGGAGGTGCTGTTTGAGCGGCTGGGCCTGTCTACCGTGGGAGTCAAGAAGAACAAGACCGGTTATTCCACCGATGCGGATGTGCTGGAGAAGCTTAGCTCCAAGCACGAGATCGTGCGCTACATTCTGGAGTACAGGACCTTGGCCAAGCTCCAGTCCACCTATGTGGAAGGGCTGCTGAAGGAAATCCGCCCCGGCACGGGCAAGATTCATACGTACTTCCGCCAGACCATAGCCGCAACGGGCCGTCTGTCCAGCCAGTTCCCCAATCTGCAGAACATTCCCATCCGCCTGGAGGAGGGCCGCAAGATCCGCAAGGCGTTCGTGCCGTCCGAGCCGGGCTGGCGCATTCTGTCGGCGGACTACTCGCAGATTGAACTGAGGGTGCTGGCCCATATTTCCGGGGATGAGAAGCTCCGCGAAGCCTTTCTGCTCAATATGGACATTCATACCAAAACAGCCATGGATGTGTTCGGCGTAACGGCCGGGCAGGTGGATGCCAATATGAGGCGACAGGCCAAGGCGGTAAATTTCGGAATCGTCTACGGCATCAGCTCTTACGGATTATCGCAGAATCTGGATATCGGACGGATTGAGGCGGACCGTTTCATTGAACAATATCTGGCCACCTTCCCCGGTGTCCGAACGTATATGGAAGAGATTATCAAGCTCGCCAAGCGCGACGGCTATGTCACCACCATGCTGGCCAGACGCCGCTATCTGCCCGAGATTAACGGATCGAATTTCAATCTCCGTTCCTTTGCCGAGCGGACAGCCATGAATACCCCGATTCAGGGAACGGCTGCGGATATTATCAAGCTGGCGATGGTGCGGATGTCGGAGCGCCTGCAGGAAGAGAAGCTGCAAAGCCGGATGCTGCTCCAGGTGCATGACGAACTGGTATTCGAGGTGCCGGAGGACGAGCTTGCGGTTATGGAGAAGCTGGTGCCCGAGGTGATGGCTTCGGCCCTGGAATTGTCCGTGCCATTGCGCGCCGACGTAAGCTTCGGCAATGATTGGTACGAGGCGAAATAAAATGCCCCATAAAGTTATGAAAAAAGAGGTGAACGCCCATGCCTGAGCTGCCGGAGGTAGAAACGGTTAAGCGCACATTGAATGTACTGGTCAGAGGAAAGACCATTTCTAATGTAACGGTGCTTCTTCCGAGAATCATCCGTTTGCCGGAGGAGCCTGAGGCGTTTGTGAGGCTAATCTCCGGCCAGACGATCCGGGAAGTAGAGCGCCGCGGCAAGTTCCTGCGCTTTGTGCTGGACGATATGGTGATGATTTCCCATTTGCGGATGGAAGGCCGTTATGGCGTGTTTTCTGCGGAGGAGCCGTTGGAGCTTCATACGCATGTTATATTTCATTTTACGGATGGAACGGATCTGCGCTATAAGGATGTCCGTCAATTCGGTACCATGCACATCTTCCGGACAGGCGAGGAATGGTCGCTTCCCCCCCTGCATAAGCTGGGATTGGAGCCGCTTGATCCTGCGTTTACTGTCGATGCCTTTATGGAACGGATCAAGGGACGGACAACCAAGATCAAGCCCCTGCTCCTAAACCAGGAGGTGATTGTGGGAATCGGCAATATCTATGCAGATGAGGCTCTTCATACGGCCGGCATTCATCCTGCAAGAGAAGCGTCAAGCCTGGACAGACAGGAGCTTAAGAGGCTGCACCAGGCGATTGTCACTACACTGGCGGAGTCTGTTGAAGTCGGCGGCTCCTCGATTAAGTCCTATGTGAACGGCCAAGGGGAAATGGGCATGTTCCAGCACCAGCTCAAAGCCTATGGCCGGAAGCAGGAGCCGTGTCTTACCTGCGGCACCCCGATTGAGAAGATTGTCCTGGCAGGCCGCGGCACCCATTATTGTCCCCAGTGCCAGTTATGCACCTAATCCAAGCCCAGACCATAAGATGAGATAGACTTTGCGCCTGAAGACTGATTTTCAGGAGAGCGGGAGTCTCATCCTAAGGAGGGGTTCAACGTGCCGCATGTGTTTTCGCTAATGGTGCTGGCCTTGGCTGTCAGCTTGGATGGCTTTGGTGTCGGAGCGATGTACGGGCTTCGCAAGATCAGAATTCCGCTTGTATCGGTCTGCATAATCTGTTGCATGTCTGGTTTGGTGTTCTTCGTTTCCATGCAAATAGGGGTTGCCGCATCTGCGTTTTTGCCGGCAAGAGCGGCTGGAATCACGGGTGCTGTTATCCTGATTGCAATCGGCTGCTGGGCCGTTTTCCAGATGTTGCTCCAGAACAACGCGCATGAAGATCAGTCTGACAGGTCGAAGGCTGCGTCTGGGCGGACAGAAGTTTCGGGAGCCGGGACGGAAAATGCGGACTGCAGAACCCAAGATGCCGATGCCGGAACGAAAAATGCCGGTGCCGGAACGAAAAATGCGGGAGCCGATACGCAGGAAATGCGGTCAGACCGTTCTGACATGCCGGTGCTGACAGAGCCCAAGGTGATGTCCATCGAATTGAAACGGCTGGGACTGGTGATTCAGATTCTGAAAACGCCGGCGGCAGCGGATCTGGACAGATCGGGTATCATCTCACCAATGGAGGCCGCATGGCTTGGGCTTGCCCTGTCGCTTGACGCATTCGGTGCGGGTATTGGGGCGGCGTTCATCGGATATACTCCGTTATTGACATCGTTGATTATTGCTCTTTCCTGCGGAACCTTCATTTATTGCGGGCTTCGTGTCGGATTTATGTATTCCAATGTGAGCTGGATCAGGAGGCTATCGGTACTCCCGGGATGCATGCTCATCCTGATGGGCTTCTTGAAGCTGATGTAATAATTACCCTTGGTGGGGAGTGGCTTCTTAATGAATATCGGATTGACAGGAGGAATCGCTTGCGGCAAGAGCACCGTCTCCAGTCTGCTTGTCAGCCGCGGCGCGATTCTGATAGATGCGGATCAGTTGGCGCGTGAGGTGGTTCTTCCCGGCGCTCCTGCCTTGGACAGGGTTGCCGGTGTCTTCGGACAAGGGGTACTGCACGAAGACGGCAGCTTGAACCGCAAGCAACTGGGAGAGCTTGTCTTCGGCAATGAGGAGAAGCGCAAGCAGCTGGAGGGTCTTCTGCATCCGCCGATCCGTTCCTTGATGAAGGAGCGGATGGAGGAGAGCGAACGGCTTTTTCCGGACAAGCTGGTGGTCGTGGATGTGCCGCTATTATTCGAATCGCAGATGGAGGACTATTTTCAGGAGATCATGGTGGTATATGCTTCGCCGGATATCCAGCTTCAGCGTCTGATCGGACGGGACGGATTCAGCGAGCAGGAGGCCAGGAAACGGTTGGAGGCCCAGATCCCAATAGAATGGAAGAAGGAATGGGCGGACCATCTGATTGACAACAGCGGTCCGATTACGGACACGGTGGAGCAAGTGGACAGCTTCTGGCGGCGGAAGGGTCTGGCATGAGGAAGGTGCGGCGGAAGCGTTGGTTCGCACTTGTCTTGTTGGGCATGGTTCTTCTTCTGTTTTACCGGAGCAATTGGTTGGGGAGAGTGATCTATCCCATCGAGTACCGTGAGGAAATTGAGCAGGCCTCTGCAGCGGAGAAGGTGGACCCACTGCTGGTAGCTGCCGTGATCCGGGTGGAAAGCAATTTCCGGGCCGACCGTATGTCGCCCAAGGGAGCGGTCGGGATCATGCAGGTTATGCCGGATACGGCGCAATGGATGTTCGAGCGGGAGAGGTTCCGGTCGTACAAGCTGGAGGATTTGCAGGATCCTCTTAAGAACATCCGGGTGGGTACAGCGTATCTTTCCTTGCTCCATCAGCAATTTTTGCATAATCAGGTGATTGCCGTCGCTTCTTATAACGCGGGTCCCGGCAACGTGAACAAGTGGCTGTCCAACGATACTTGGGACGGGCGGCTGGAGACGGTAGAGGACATTCCCTTCGGCGAGACACGCAAGTACGTAAGCAAGGTGATGTACTATTATAAAAAATACCGTGAAGTTTATTAATATGTTGCCGTTGACCGATAAAATCCGAAGAAGCACCGGATGGCTACTCCTCCCGGGAGTGTTCATCCGATGCTTCCTGGTCTTCTTAATGAAGAAGCCGTTTACGCATTATTTGAATTGACCAGCCAGTTGTTGCTCGGCGATTTGTACCAGTTTACGGGTAATGTGGCCCCCGATTGCACCGGTATCGCGTGTTGCCATGTTGCCGTAGTAGCCGTCTTGAGGAATGGCGATACCCAGCTCTTGAGCCACTTCATATTTCAGTTGGTCCAAAGCTTGGGTTGCTTGAGCTACAACCAGTGTGTTGCTGCTGCGGGATTGTCCTGCCATGTGTGTTCACCTCCTTGTCGGTTGGTAAATGTATTGTGTGCCGAAATCAATTTTATCAATCAGGGAAGCGTTGGAAAAATTCTTAGGTCAAGAAGAAGGAGGGAAGTAATGAGATGAAATGTCCTTATTGCGATTATCTGGGTACCAAGGTGCTGGATTCACGGGCCGCTAATGAAAACAAATCCATCCGGCGCAGACGGGAATGCGAGCAATGCGGAAGACGCTTTACCACCTTCGAGATGGTGGAGGAAACACCGCTCATGGTCATTAAGAAAGATGGCAGCCGGGAAGAGTTCAGCCGCGAGAAGGTAATGAGGGGCTTGATCCGCGCCTGTGAAAAAAGACCAGTGTCTGTTGAACGGCTGGAGGCCTTGGTCTCCGAGGTGGAAAAACAGCTGCGCAATACCGCTCAAGCGGAGATCGAGAGCCGCGCCATCGGTGAGATCGTCATGCAGGAGCTGTATCCGGTGGATGAAGTCGCTTATGTGCGGTTTGCTTCGGTATACCGCCAATTCAAGGACATTAACATGTTCATGAAAGAGCTCACCCATATCTTGATGAAGCAGCCGGGTAATTCGTGAAGCGTGCAGCGGCAATACGGTTAATGGAGTCTCCGGCATAATCCCAGGCGCATGAGAGGGGTTAATCGAATGCTTGCTGAACTGTTAGATCAACGGAGAGTCATGGGGATTTGGGAGCGTCAGGACGGTATATATTCTCCGGATGAATGGAATGTCAAAAGAAAAGAAATGATACAACTGCTTGTCCAAGAGGAATATGGTTTTATGCCGGAGCATTCCAGCGGACTGTCCTATAAAATTCTCGCGCAGGATAACCGTTTTTGTGCGGGGAAAGTGACGTTAAGCAAGGTGCTGTTGACGGCACAGTTTGGAGACAGAAGCTTTTCGTTTCCCATCTATGCCTCTGTTCCGAATGGGGACAAGAAGCATCCCGTTTTTGTACATATCAATTTTAGGGATCATGTCCCTGACAAATATTTGCCGGTTGAGGAAATATGCGATAACGGTTTTGCCGTATTGTCTTTCTGCTATACAGACGTTACATCGGATGATCATGATTTTACAAATGGGTTGGCGGGGGTGATTTTTAACGGGGCAGAACGGAAAGCGCATGATTGCGGGAAGATCGCCATGTGGTCTTGGGCCGCTTCCCGTGTCATGGACTATGCGCAACAACTGTCTAACCTTGATTTAAACCATGCGGCGGTTGTCGGCCATTCGAGGCTTGGTAAGACGGCACTGCTCACGGGGGCTTTGGATGAAAGATTCCTATATGCCATCTCCAACGATTCCGGGTGCAGCGGTGCAGCCATCTCCAGAGGCAAGCAGGGAGAAAAGATTAAGGATATTTGCAATACATTCCCTTACTGGTTTTGTGAGAATTATTCGAGGTATGCAGATCATGAGGGTGCGCTGCCTTTTGACCAGCATTTTCTATTGGCAGCCATGGCTCCAAGAAAGGTTTATGTGGGGAGCGCCCGAGAGGATTTGTGGGCAGACCCTGACTCTGAGTATCTCTCGTGTGTCGCGGCGAGTGAGGTATATGAAAAGATGGGCTTGCGCGGCTTCGTTCATCCCGACCGCTTGCCCACAGTTGGGGATGCGTTCCATGAGGGGAATATTGGATACCATCTACGGGCAGGACTTCACTATTTCAGCAGAGAAGATTGGTTGCAGTTTATGCAATTTGTGGGCAGGAGCAGCTGAGCTTCGAAGGGTCATCCTGGTGAGATTGTTGGAATTAACCAATACTGATTCAGGGTATGGCTTGCAGCCGGGCAGCTCCTGATTTTTTATTTTAGCCCCTTGCCTTTTGGTGACGGCGTATGTATAATAAATACTTGTCCGGCTTATATTGGCCGTACAATCCGGGGCCTTAGCTCAGCTGGGAGAGCGCATCGCTGGCAGCGATGAGGTCAGGGGTTCGATCCCCCTAGGCTCCATAAAAAAGAAGACACTCCTTGTGAGTGTCTTCTTTTTTATGGAATGGGGTCGAACCCCTGGAAGGGGGGCGTTCCGCGCGCAGGGAGCGTAAGCGGACGAGCACGGCGTCTGAATCCACCGCTGTGGTCTGCTTCGTCGATTGAGCTTCGTCAGCAAGTTAAATCAAGGATTCATACATGCCCCTAGGCTGCCCGGAAGCCAGGAGCATCCTGTCTTGGTTTCCGGGCTTGTTGAGCTGAGGCCAGGGATTCAGTCTGCGTACAAGAAGCGAAAGTGGACGAGCCCGGGAGTCTGAATCACCGCTGTAGTCTGCTTGCTCTTGATCGAATGTATGTTCCTCTAATAGAATAATCATAACATTTCCGAAAGCATCGGGGACCGAATGGATCACAATGATTGTGATTCATTCGATCCTTTTTTTTATGAACCCGAATCAATCGAATCTATCCATGGATTGGGATATCCGGTATAATAAGGAGGAGTGGCAAATACAAGGACGTTATAAGCAATCGGGGGAAGGACTAAATAAATCGACACTCTGCCACTACCATATTTTAGAGGTGGTGGTATATTTATAGATATAAGGATTCAGCCGAAGAAAGCATTTGAAAGACTTAAGAGACATGATTGACTTAAGAGACATGAAAAACTGAAGGACATGAAAATCAAAGGGACACTTAAGACTGAAGGGACACGAAAGATTGAAGGGACATGAAGACCGCAGGGACATACAAGATTTAAGGACATGAGTAATTATTAGATAATTCGTAGAAGCCTCCGACAGTATATAACATCGTATTCACGCGGCGGGCCTGACGGCCCTTGGTGCTGGATGTGGTTCGGCAAGTGGAGCCTGAACCGGCTGCGCGCACCACCCTGCGAGGCTAAGTGGCGGATCCACCCGCCGCTGGCGCGGCTTAAGCTTAAGCCTCTCGGGTTCGTGAATACAACAACGTTATAGGAAATCCGGGGAAACCCCATCATAGAATCAAAATACTAGAGACGAAGGTGACAAGACATAAAATTACTTTTTATTTGTAGTCGTAACAAGTGGCGGAGTTTAACAGCAGAGAAGGTCTTTCACGGCTTTAATAACTATGATGTGAGATCAGCGGGTACGGAAGACAATGCAAGAATTAAAGTGACGGAAGGACACATTGGTTGGGCGGACATGATATTTGTTATGGAGAAGAAGCATTTAAGAAGATTGAAAGATAGATTTTCAAGCTCTATGAATTCAAAATCAATCAAAATACTGGATATACCGGATGACTATAATTTTATGGATGAAGAGCTGATAGAAATTCTTAAATCTAGAGTTTCAGAATACATAGAAGTACCAGAATAATTTGAATATAGAATATTAAAGACTATTTCTAGTATATCAAGGAGTCCCCCGACTTCTTATAACACCGTATTCACGCGGCGGGCCTGACGGCCCTTGATCAGCAGGAGGCTTTTCGAGGAAGCGGATTCAGCAGACAACCCTGCACTGGCTAAGTCCGTCGGACCCGAGGCTTATACCCCTTAAGCCAGTGAGGGTTCGTGAATATAAGAACGTTAGCTGAAATCAATTGGAATGAATTTACTATAACAAAGGAGTTTGACAAAAATGACTCAGCATGCAGTCAAAGATATGATGATTGCTTATTCTGAAGATGCAATTGAAATCGCAAACAAAATGGGAATAGAACTTGATTACTCTGAAGAAAGTCTAAAGCTCGTAAATGACATATTGGAAAAATATTATCAAGGCATTCCTAAAGGTATCAAAAAACTGTTTACTAAAGGACCCTCAAATGAACAGATCGTACAAATGAGTAAGGTCTGGGGAGGCTATGTCGGGGAAGTGATTAGAAGAAATCTTGGTGGAGAATGGGGGATGAGTAAAAACTTTGAGAATGCAGTATCTTTGATGGTGAATAGTGCAGAAGTTTATCCTCCCGCTAAGGTAAATAAGAGAATAATGAATGGTAAGGAAGACGACATTTATTTCTATTATAAAGTACTGAAACAACAATATGCAGGTTAATCAGTGAAGCCAGTTGACTTCAGCTAACACCGCATTCCCGCTGCGGGGGATAAGCTCCCTTGGTCTGCCCGAGGCATTTCGAGGAAGCGGAATCAGGCAGACAACCCTGCGAACCTAACCGCAGTCGCGGCTGGTCGAGAAGCCAGCTTTGCTTTTGACGCTGTACTTCCTTAAGGTTCTCGGTTTCGGGAATACAACGACGTTATCTGAAGGAGCCTAGTAATCACAGGAACATTTTAAATATCAAAGGAGATTGCATGTATTTTCATAGAAGGAAAGCAATACTATACACAACTATAGGCGTATTAGTCATCTTATTATTATTTCAATTGATATCAGGGTTTGATTTATTTGTAACCATATTTTTCTCGATTATTTTAATGTGCGCAATAGTATATCAATTTGGCTACTACTGGTTTATAGATGGACATAACCTGAAGAAATATGTATTTTTTAAAGAAGTTAGCAATATTCGAATAGATCATATAAAACTGGTTGAAGCAATATCAATTAAAGAGTTTGGATCGGTTCAAATTAACTTAGGTAAAGGTCCTTTCGAGGACGAATACGTATTAGTAATGAAGAATGGTTCCACCATCAAAACTTCTTCAAAATCATGAATAATAGTGGAATTACTATTGGTCGATATCTAAATAAAGAACATAAAATTCGGTTTATTGAAAAGGATAAAGTGAAATATTTTAATACGTAGAGAATTTTTGTGGGTAAATTCATGGAAGAGGCTCCTTCAGATAACACCGTATTCCACGGCAGGCCTGATCGCCCTTGGTCTGCAGAGGCTTTTCGAGGAAGCGGAATCAGCAGACAACCCTGCGAGGCTAAGTGGCGGAGCCACCCGCCGCTGGAGCGGCTTAAGCCTCTCGGGTTCAGGAATACAACAACGTTATGCGAAACCTGTGAAATAAATTAATTAATGCTAAAGGGGCACTATTAAAATGAATGAAGAATTACTTCAAGAAAAAGCATTTAATTTTGAGGATCATAAACAAAAAGCAATTTTAGAGTATATTAAAGTACAACCACTATATGAGGAATTTAAGTTCTTCATTAAAAAGCATTATCACACAATGTTTGAAAAAAAAAGAAATTTACTATCATTCAATTGAAGCAAGGGCAAAAACAATTAAAAGTTTTGGAGAAAAAGTCGCAAAGCCTTCTAAGGATGATATTTATAGACCGAAATATGAAGAACCACTAAGGAATATCACAGATCTTGCGGGAGTAAGGGTGATTACTTTTTTTACTAAGACTATTCAGGAAGTTGATGCAATTATTCAAAATGAATTTGTGGTTATTGAAAGAAGTGATAAAAGTGAATTACTTGAAGATAAACTAGGCTATTTGAGCATTCATTATTTAGTTAATCTTAAAAATAACCGGAATGATCTTTTAGAATATTCAAGATTTAATGGGCTAGTTGCGGAGATACAGGTTCGAACAATTTTACAGCATGCATGGGCAGAAATCGAGCACGATATACAGTACAAATCAGAAGTAGCAATTACAAAATCAATTAAACGAAGATTTACCGACCTAGCAGGACTCCTTGAAATTGCTGATAGAGAATTTCAATCAATTCAAGATGAAGATGAGAAGTCTAGAAATGAGTCTAGAATTAATGTACAAGCTGGTAGATTATCTGAAGTTGAAATTACTCCAGATGCATTAAAGCAATATTTAAATAATAAATTTGGAATTGATGGAAGGATAAACGATTTTTCTTACTGGATAATGGCTGACCAATTAATTTCTATTGGTTTTAGCAATTTTAAGCAGATAGAAGATTGTATAAGAGAATACGATGAAGATAATATTAGTAGGATTATTTGGGGGCAACGCCAAGGACAAATATCAAGATTCGAAGATGTACTTTTAGCAGGTATGGGTGAAAACTTCAAATTACTTCATCCATACACTAACAAACCGGATTGGCATCGATTCTGGGATAGAAGATTAAATGAATTGAAGAAAGCAGATATTCAAGTGGGAAATTATAATCCGAATAAAGACGTTGAAAAGTAGTTCAAGAAGTCACAGGCATCGAATAACACCGTATTCCCGCCGCGGGGGTCAAAGCCCCCTTGGTCTGCCCGAGGCAATTCGGAGAAGTGGAATCAGGCAGACAACCCTGCGAACCTAACCGCAGTCGCGGCTGGTCGAGAAGCCAGCTTCGCTTTGATGAGTAAATTGTTAACATAGAGGTGACTTATGGAATTAAAGATCCAAAAAGTTAGCGAAAACCGATTGGAACTGTTCCTTTCAATATTAAGGGAGATTGCGATTTGGTTGGAGGAAATTGATAAACCAATGTGGAGTTTAGAAGGATTGGAATATGATAACTTTATTCGGAATAACGAGGATACAGATTTTTATATTTGTTTCAATGATAATGAGCCTGCGGGAGCTTTTATGTTAAAGGAAGAAAATGAGTTTTGGTGGCCTGAAGGGAATAAAATAGAAGATTTATTCTTAAAGAAACTAGGGGTACGCAGACAATATGCAGGAATGGGAATCTCAAACTACATTATTGATTGGGTTAAGAATGAAGCTAAAAGACGAAATAAAAAATACGTAAGAATTGAGTTCTATGCAGATCGAGATAACCTTATAAGACTATATGAAGATAACAAATTTAATCAAGTTAAGCGTATGACAATGCCGGATGGAATCTGTATTGCTTTGTATGAGCATATAATAAAATAAACTTGAGTATTTCGAGGCTGTCAGAACCTTCACCTAAAACACCTCTCGGGTTCATGAATACAACGACGGTTATCTGAAACCAGTGCAAAACACATGAGTAAAAAATCAAAAGAAAGGCACTTGCAACTGCAAGTACCTTAGGATTTGTAAACATCTCCACGTGAACCTATTTTGATTACTAAAATAAGCAACTGATCATTAAAGACTGAGAAGATTACACGGTATGATGCAACTCGAAGACGAAACCGATTGTCGATGCCTTGCATTTTTTTAATATCAAGTTCAGGATGCCTTGGATTTTGTGATAACATTTCGATGTGATCTAAAATTCTGTTTCTTGTAAGAGAATCCATTTTTCGAATGCTTTTTAAAGCATCTTTGTAGAACTTAATTTCGTAATTCATGTTTAATGTCCTTATAACTAATTAATTCACCTTTTTCGAGAGCTTCGTCGGCCGCATGTATGGCATCCAGGTCCTCTTGGGTTGTGGGTTCGTCGTCAAGTGGGATGTCTCTGTAAGCAGGAAATTGAGTCAAGCGTTCCATTAAGTCGCTTACGAGTGCAAGGTCATTATCAGAAAGACGATTTATAAGTTCATGTATGTGATCTCTGTTGACTGCCAACGGCAACAACTCCTTTTTAAGAAGTAATTATCTCCATTATAACATGATTTAGACGGAGGAATCATCGAGTAAGGGAATTTTGAAAGTAATTCAATGAAGGCACTGACATCAGATAACACCGTATTCCCGCCGCGGGGGTCAAAGCCCCCTTGGTCTGCCCGAGGCATTTCGCGGAAACGGAATCAGCAGACAATCCTGCGAGGCAAAGGGGCGGAGCCACTCGGCGCTGGCGCACCTTAAGCCTCTCGGGTTCGTGAAAACAACGACGTTATGTGATATTACGAGAGTAATTCAAGGGAATCTATATGAAGACCATTATTTATATGGTTAGGCATGCTGAATCACCGTATACAGAAGGAAATGAAAGAACCAGGGGACTTACTCTAAAAGGCAAAATGAATGCAGAAATAATAACAGAGATATTAAAGGACGAAGGAATAAACCTTATTTCTTCAAGTCCCTATGCTCGGGCAATTCTAACATTGGAGGGGTTGGCCAGAGAGTTAGAATTAGATATTAAGATATTTGAGGATCTTAGGGAAAGGCATTTCTCCGACGATATTATTTCTGATGAAGAGTTTATGCCTGCTGTAAAGAGGATGTTTGATAACCCTGACTATGCATTGCCAGGAGGAGAGTCAAACACTGTTTGCCGGAATAGATCAATAGTAGTCTTGAAACATATCTTAGAAGTATACAAAGGGAAGAAAATTGCTATTGGAACGCACGGAAATGTAATGACATTGATGATGAGTTATTTTGATGCGGATTACGGATTGGATTTCTTGAATCAAACAATGAAACCAGACATCTATAAATTACAATTCAATGACCTAGAATTAGAAGAAATAATAAGATTATGGGAAGAATAGCGTATTAGGGGGTTGAGGAGGACTGTGACATCATGGCTTCAGGAGATAAAGAAAAGGGAGTTTAGGATAACAGTAAGCGTCAAATACGGGCCACCTTGCAAAGCCGTCAGATTAATGAGATGCTGGTATCCAGACGAAGGAATGGCAAATAGCCCCCATTCAGACATGATTCGGGGCAACTGCTCCATGCTGAAAATAATTCCACTATGAGGGAGACTCATCACTATATTTGACCGAAATTTCGACTTCCATCTTATTTTCATTTCATGAATGATTGAAGAACAGTCTGGAGGACTAGAAGATGAGGTACACCCTCTCTATTATTGATCCCGGTGAGCAGGTGCGTATGTTAGCAAGCTCGGGAGAAGACGGACTTCCAAGTCATTGCCACTCTTTTTATGAAATTGCCTATGTCCGATCCGGTCAAGGACTACACTGCACGGAAGGGCATACTGTCAGAATCTCCGCCGGCGACGTTATTCTTATTCACGAAGAAGACGCGATGCACTCTCTCCAACCGCTGAAAGGAGACGGAATTCCTTTTTCTTGGGTAAATTGCTTATTCTTGGATTATTTCATAAAATTCGACTGGAGTTTCTTCAAGGCGATCTCCCTCTTCAAGGGTATGGAACATTCGGAGATGGACCATTTGTTTCAAGCCATGACGCGAGAATACAAAGAGAAAAGGGAAGGGTATCTTGATGCTCTTCGGAGTTATCTGCGCATCGCCTTGATCAGGCTGATGCGTCAATCCACGGATAACAATGGCATAACTGAATCATACGTACAACGTAAAAAGACCACGTGCGTTAAACAGGCCATTGAGGAAATACACCGGAACGAGATTGGCAAAATCGGTCTTAAGGAGCTTAGCAATCGGCTAGGCGTGAGTGCGACTTACCTGAATGTTGCTTTCCGCGAAGCGCGGGGGATGTCTGTTGGAGCTTACGTTAGGGATCACCGGTTGCGTCTCTGCGCCGAGTTATTGACAGAGGGGCAAGACTCCGTAGCCGACGTCGCCCGATTATGCGGATATTCCGATATGAAGACATTCTATACTCAATTTAAGATTCACTTCGGAATGACGCCGGGGGATTATCGAATCAAGTTCTCCTCTTGATCAGATAGTCTCACGGCGAAGATTAGTTTGATTCCGGTTATTCGATTATTTGATTATATGGGCATCCATGTTCTGAATTCCGACTTCTCGTCCCACGTTGATCCCGCCGAAGCGTAATCTACGACTTGGAATTCCCCTTCCTTGGACGGAACGACGAATTGCGCGGCAATTCGAGCTGTTGTAGGCGGTACCGCTCTGAGCTCGACTCGGCCTTCGGCATCAGATGGGATATCGACTCTGGCTTGAATATCTCCCCCCACCCGGGCATCCCTAGACAGCACCAAGGGTCCGCGAAGCAAAGCTATGAAGGGATCGCCGGCACGGTTGCTTCCATGCGGAGCCGTTACGATTCTTCCGGTCATGTCCAGCTCTAAGCGGATTACGTCACCCTGACTCCATTGACGACGAATTTCCCTATAAGTGCCTTTCTGTGCCGAATATGCCTTACCTTCGTTGACGTGAAGCGAAGAGTGCAAGCTCCATGCGGGTATTCGTAACCGAAACGGAACGATTAATCCGTTGTCTGGAGCTTGCGTGATCTTCAATCGAATCGTTCCCTCTACCGGGTATGTGGTCTCGATCGTCCACGCCAGCTTCTGCCCTTCCGCAAGCTCTATTTGGTATTCCCCTGCAAGATAGAGCTGGATGAACGGCCCTTCTTCATCCTTCATTGCCGCAACGAACGGCAAGAGCACCAAACCCATCGGGCCGTTGGCCGTGCAACAGCTTAAGGGAAAGCCGTCGATATCATAGCTGAAGTTCACCTGCGCGTCACGGGTTCCGTTCAGCTTGGGGAAGTATTCGAAGTAATTCCCTTCCGGTTTCGCTGCTCCGAGGAGGGCATTATAGACGCTTTTCTCGAGCTCGTCGGCGACCGCAGGATCCGCCGTCATCCGAAGCAGTTGGAGACAAAGTTTCATCCAGGTAACGGTCACGCAAGTCTCTTGCATAAGATGGATATCCGGGTTCGTTTGCTCGAATTTTGTCCGATTCCACTGTTCGCCCGTTCCCGGCCCAAGATTATGCGGCTTGTCCGCGCCTCCGGAACCGATAATCGTAACCTCCTGATCGACGAGATTGCCATAAAACCTAAGCACCGCTTCTTTCCACTTCTCCTCTCCGGTTGCTCTGTAGTATTCCATCAGTCCTTCGAAGCAAGACATCATCTCGTAAGCTTTCGCCACGCTTTCCTCCGGTATTCCGTTCGATCCGATATCCATCGGGTATTTGCCGGAGTATGCCGCCTCGAACAGGTTCTCCCTCGCGCATCCTCCCGCATCCTCGATAATATATTTAGCAAAGTCCAAGTATCTCTTATACCCCGTCCAATGATACAGCTTCATAACAGGCTCGAGGATCGAGCTGGACTCCATACCGTAGAAAGCCCAACCCGTTTCCGTGATCGGCACCTTCGGAGCCGGCCCGACCTGGCCGATCGTATAATCGGCGAGACGGATCATTCCCTTCAAAGCCTTGTCATCTTGCGTCATCTCGTAATATTGTCCCAAACCCAGCAAGACATATTTTCTCTCCCATAGATCCGCCTTGTAGGGTTGCTTGCTGGTAGGATGTACACTGAGACATCCGTCTTCCCCTTGTATGGAGAGCAGATCGTCCACCGTGCGGTCCAGAAGCTCTTTCAGCTCCGAATCGCCCGTATATTCGCAAGCCAGGCAAGCCGCCCGCATCGTCTTTCCCCAGAATTCCCCAGCAGCGAACTCCTCCGTCTGATAACGGAAGAAATCCACCAGCTTCGTATAGTTAAGCTCCTTTAACTGTTTCTTGGTAATGTTACGTATGCGGTAATCCCAATCGCCCTTCAATAGAACGGCCCTTGCAGGCAATGCATGCAGTGCGTCGTCTTTCATTAACGCCATTCAAGATCGTCTCCTCTCATAGCTTGATAGTTTCATTGTATCGATTCCGGCAATTTCGTCATTGGGCAATTCAACTCAATTGGGGGGGGACTGAATAAATGGTCAGTTCGAGTTCAGCCGCTCCAAGGCTGGAACGGACAAGAAGTACCGATCCAAAAGCAGCAGCGCTTGACCGAAACCTTTCGCGGCCTCAAAGCCTTGTTCAATCATTTGAACGACATGGGAAGGCGACTGTGCCTCATCCTTGGACTTCTTCCAGCCCAGAATGGTTTGGATACCATCCTGCAGATTCATGAACAAGGGCAAGCAGAACCACTTGCGGGAATCACCGACCAGAATGCCGATGGCACCGAACAAATGACCAAAGATATAATCACCCTTGGTGACATTTTCGGATTCTTGATGGAGCTTCTTGACGCCCGGCATCCGGCGGCCTTCCTTGGCCTGCTTCATCCCATCGCCGACGAGAACCACACGACCTTGAACCCGCATCAAGGGGGCAGATCGGCGAACGACTTGAAGCCAAACCTGCCGCACGGAAGACACCGTCCACGCGGACGAACGAAAGAAGTGAAGGAGCGTCTCATAACAGCGACCATTCAGCGATAAATCCCGAATCACCGAGGTTACGCCCAGATGGCCGGAGCGCAGCATGAAGCCGACGACCAGGATAACGAACCACTCAAACGTGGCTTGTCGGGAAAAGCAGGAGCGGAAGGGAAGGATGGGGTTGTTCATGTATTTGAGGCATAGGTATGGTCAATCGCTCACAAATGCGGTAAACTGCTTCTTGTAACCCATTTGGCGATTATTCCTTTCGTGTGAGAACTAAAGGATACCATAATTCGCTCAATTGGGTTATTTTTCTATGCAGCTATTTTTCGACAAGAACTTTTCACTGTCCAGTGTAAATATTGAAAAAATTTTTATGTGAGAGCTGACTCAAGAAGGCTCGTACTTCATATAACACCGTATAACAGTTTTTTTAGCCCCTAAACATGCCTCCAGCCCTTGTGCCCGTTCCCACACTTCGCTTTTTTCGCGAGCGCCGCGCATAACTTTGATTTGCCAGTCTAAATATACACACCTGATGTGATTTTGCTATTAAGTAGTTATACGAGCAAAGACAAATTGAAGTTTGTAACAAATTTCCTACGAGGAGGCAAGGTTCTCTTTTTGGCACAACCAGACTGTTTCCAATATGAGAACTATAAATCTTTTTGGATTCGGCACTGTCAGAATGAGAACTTTACAAAGCAGGAGTATTGGCCATATGCTCAAAAAAGTAAACGCTTCATTCATATAAAGGGAGGTAAAATGATGTTCAAAAGTTATCGTACAACGCGATTGGTGATGGTCGGCCTTATCATGTGTCTGTTTTTGTCTTACGTGCCTTTAGCAACCGACAAAGCATACGCGATGGAAAGTGTATTGAGGACGGTATCGGTTGAGGAAACGGTGGGGATTGAAAGAATCCAATCCTTGGTACGGATTCCTCTCACGTTGGATGACTCCGAAGGTGTAACAGACGTATCGTATCTTCGGGTATACCTGGGGGGAACCAGCCTTGTTTTTCAGGCTACAGATGTTGTTTTGTACCCGTCGGGGCATGTCAAAGGTGCCAATTTGTATGTAGCGGATAACTATGCGGCACGGCAGTCAAAGACGTACACAATTATTTTGTCCACAGAGGCTGCAGCATTCGTTAATAGTATTACTGTTACCAACAATACAAATGACATTACATTTGCAGGCAACGATCTGAGTGTGACCTTTAATAAAGACGCGACTGCAAATCCGGGTACGATTAAGGCGATTACATCCTCAAAGGGAACGGTAACAATAGGATCACCGGGTAACCCAAGTACCAATAAATTTGCTGGGCCAAGAGCGAGCATCCGACTGGAAGCTCTTTTTACGAACATGAACGATGATTTCGAGACAGGCGCTTTCACCATAAACGGATCACCAGTCGGATGGAGCCCGATTGCAGTCTCTGGCAGTCCTGTATTCCAATGGTCAAACAGCATGTACAAGAACGGTTCCAAATCGGTACAGATCACTAATTCGAACTCCTCCATTCAAGGGAGATGGGAAAGCGATAAGGTTCCGGTAAAACAAGGCTATCAATATTATGTGGAAGGGTGGATCAAAGCATCTGCCATCAGTTTGCCAGCTAGCGGTACAAATACAGGAGCTGCAATGGGATATAAGTTTTATGATGCCGCCAATAACCTGATCAGCGAGGTCTATTCGAACAGCACCTCCTCTTCCTCGTGGGCACAGGTATATACTGCAGTTACCAATGTGCCGTTAAACGCAACAAAGGTCTCTCTCTTTTGTAGCTTGAACGCGGGAGGCACAGCATGGTTTGATTCCCTTTCGTTCGTCGAAGGAGAGAGTCTTGCCACGAACATGGATAACACCTCGAATACCCAGCAAAACGACAGCTTAACCTATGAGAATGGTCCTTTATTTGCCAAGGTTACGATTGTCAACCAACAGAAAAGAGCAGGAACGCCCGTAGATGCCTATCAGACGATCGAGTATCTGATACCCAAGTACAATAGCTATTTTGACCAGGTTGTGGAATACGGGGGAGCCAGTAGCAATCCGGATTCCGGCGTGAGCGGGGGAACTCCCTTATACCTGCTGCAGGGCCCTATTTATCTGGGGGGAAACGACACTCCTACTCGCAATGATCAGATAGTCAGCTATAGTCTGGGCACCACCGGAAGCTCTTTGGCGGGTGATACCAAGCTTGCCGTCGTAGACAGCTCCACTCAGACCGCCTTCATCCCAGTCGCCTTGCATGACGACGGATTTACCAATATCGATTATTATGGCGATCAATTAAGAATTATTGGACCCAATGATGTTCCTGTCGGCCTGACTAAATTCTATTTTCATTTCTACACGCACAATAAAACGTATACCAGCTATATTATTAACAATGATACTTCCGCAGGCAGTCTCAACAGAAAAGCGATTGAATACGCTAATCCGCTGGTAGGCATTGTGGATAAAATGGGCGGGTCATTCGATACCGATATCGTACCTCTTATTAAACAGATCAATGATCTGGCTGGAAATGCAAATTTAAGGCCGGATGCGTGGACAATGAGTGCGCTTGCCAATTACGTCAACTATAAGATTACCGGAAATCCCGCTTACAAAAGCACGGCAGATTCGATTGTGAATGCGAATGTAGCATCTGGAATGACTTCGGTTTCCTATTGGGAAAATCAGATTCTCAATGGAACCTATAATGTGTGGACTCTACACGGCATCTATACCATTGGCATGTTCTACAACCAATCGCCGCTGCTGTGGCAAATTGCGGATGCGGCTGGCCAGGCGGCGATTAACAAGCGCGGCTTCGTCGATAATTACGGTTATAACCATATTGCCAATCTGCCCGATGATGTAGCCAGCAAGACCGGGGTGTCGAATATGGAATTCACCTCTGGAGTCGTCTATATGTGGGGCCATAAGCAAGCAGGGAATACAGTGGCATATAACTATATCAAAAACATGTTATCGAACCCGATCTTTCATAATTTTGTGAACAGTAATGAGGTTCCTTACAATTCCGTGGTCAACGGGCAGTATGTGCCGATTGTTACGAGTGGTCCAAACAATGTCTTGCAGCCCCATTACGAAGCATTGACTACCTCCGTGTATGATGAAGTGACTATGGTATCGGGCGGAGAGCTTCATTATGAGGTACCGAATTATAGAATGATGTTTCATGCTGTTGATATCGACACAGGCCACAAGGGACAGGATAATTCGGGATGGCCCAATGACGACAGGCTTCAAAACCATTTCTGGAGATTGGGGTTTGCTAATGGATATGCCTATAACATCAAGCTGTTTTTGGGCAACTCGGAGGAAAGAAATCCGACGGTGGGAATTACGACGATAAAGATGATCTTGAACCAGTTAATCAGTACCTTGAATACACCGGTTCCTGACCAGTCCGGGGCGAACGGCGTCAAGCAGTTTCCGCTGATCATCGATCCTGGCTACCAGTATCCATTCAACACTTACGGTTACTATGGTGCACGCGTATATGATCCTACCACATTAGTTAATATTGCTCATTCGTTAAACAATTTGTATACGCAACTGAAATTGTACGTACCGGTTCCAAACGCCGGATTTGAACTTAACCCGATTAATGCGAATACATGGTCTGCCTTTAACTGGGGCGGTTCGCCAACAGTTACCTGGGCTGGCGACGCTGTGCACAGCGGGGACCATTCGCTTAAGGTGACCAATGCAATTACGGCCATAGGTGGAGTGAATAAGGATCTAATCTCGAATCGGATTGCTGTAAGTCCGAACAAATCGTATACGCTCAAAGGATGGATCAAAACCGATGCTGTGATATCGCCTAAGCCTTCGGAAGGCGCTTATTATGCCATAGGATTCTCGGATTCGACAGGTGCTTGGATCGGAGGCAGCATTTATACCAATGTGTTAACCGGAACGAATGGGTGGGCACAGGTTTCGGTTACAGTGACTTCGCCGTCGAACGCGGCAAAAGCAACCATCTCGGCAAGGCTGAACGGATCGGGTACAGCATGGTTTGATGATCTGCAATTAATCCAAGAATAAAGACCATGGTACATAAAACCACAAGCGACCGCCCTGCTTGTGGTTTCTTTGTGTGCCTCACAGCCGCGTGATCCGAGTAGAGGAACGTGAAGTAGATGTCCGCCGCGTTACTTGCAGGCGGGAGGTTCTGCACATTTCAGTACCTCTATTCCGTAATGAGCACTTGCTTAGGAACGAAAACAATAGATAATATAGAGTGGGAATGTTTTGTCGATTATCTTAACAACGGGGGGAGCACAAGTGAGAAGCATTCGGCCGAAACAAACCTATATCCGTATGTTTTTAGTCATATCTATTGCCATGATGGCGATGACCGTTCCCTTTTTCGTATGGGTATCGGCGCAATTTTCACACTATGCCTATTCGGAGATACAGAAGCTGTCAGGGGATAAGCTGAACCAGACGTTAGAAAACACTGAGTTTATATTCCGCAAGCTGAAGGATTACGGACTGCGGATGTATGATGATCCGGCATTGAAGAACTGGATGTATTCGGCTTATGAGGATGGGGTCATTCAGTCCGAGGCGCGGAATTCGATTACGAAATTTAAGGCCTTCGAGCCCTTTATATCCAAAATCGTGATGGTCAATCTGATGACCGGACGCGTATTCGATTCACAGGACGGGCTAGTTCAGAAGGAGGATTACCCGGATCAAGGGATGCTGGACATTCTGGATGAAAGCAGGGACGGAATTCTGGAATATTTCGTGTATCCATCCGACGGTAAGCAAGTTATGGCCTTGTTGTTTCCTTCCGGCTCCAAAGCTCCTTACAGCGGCTATCTTTTTATTACACTTGATACGGAAGCATTGAGAACGTACCTGCTGCAATTTAATAAGGAAATCGGTGTTCAGGTGGCCATTCTGAATGAGGATGGGAAGCCGGTTCTGGGTGAAATGGATGATCGGCTGTCGCAGGAGATCGCAGCCAAAGGCCAATCGATCCATGATGGTCCGTTTACATTCCGGCAAGGGCAGGATTCCTGGATTGTTAATTATACAAGCATGCGCTCCCAAAGCTGGTCCATCTATTATTTGACGCGGATGAACGAGTTCAAATCGAAGGTGGAGCGGTTCCAATACCTGCTTGCTGGTTCAGCGGCTGCAATATTGCTGACACTGCTTGCTTTCCTGTATTGGAACCTTCGTGCCAATATTCGCCCTTTCAGCCGCTTGGCCCTTAATCTTCAGCAAAAGCTGGATTTTCAAGGAAGGGAGGGGACTTTCGACGACGGCAAGGAGCTTGGTGTTCTGGAACGGGGCATTGATTTATTGGTGAATAAAGTCGACGATTTCCGCAGTTCCATCCGCGATCATCAAGGATTGATCAAGGAGGATTTCCTCCGGCAGTGGGTGTTGAACGGGAAGCTTTCCAGCCATACGAAACCCTATCTCGAGAGCAATACGAGCCTCCTTGTCGGCAGTATGATTCAACTGGCTGTACTTCGGATCGAAGGGTATCAGAAATTTGCCGATACATATGATTTCTCATCCCGTAAGCTGATGAAATATGCGATGGGTAATATCGCCGAAGAAATTATGAGCGGCAGGAAATTCGCGGTGGAAAGTCTGGACATGGGCGGGGACCATGTTGTTGTGCTGATCGGCTGCGAGGAAGCCGACTTGGTCGAAACATCGGCACTGCTGGAAGAGATCCAGCGGCAGATTGAACGGTGGGTCAAGATCGAAACGGCAGCAGCCATTAGCGATCTCCGCCATCCTGAAGACGATATCCATTTCAGCTATGAGCATGTCCATGAGCTGACTCTGCTAAAGTTTGTAAACGGGGAAGACAAGGTTTACCGCGAAGACGACTACGAGACCTATATGAAGATGATCGAGCCGCTTCCCGGTGATGCGGAACTGGATAATCTGATTCAAGCGGTCCGCGCGGGTCGGGCGGAGAAGGTCGAGCTGTTTCTCGACCGGTTGGTGCAGAATATGCAATCGCTGCCTTACCGGGAATGCCAATTCCAACTGACCTTGATCCTCTATACCATCATCCGTGCGTTCCATTCAATCATGGATCAGGCGAATGCCCGATCCATCCAGAAGTTCCTAGAACAGTTTAATACGCTGATGGAGGTGCGGAATTGGCTGGCGACGGAGCTGATTAAGCAGATCGAAATTCCGGACCGGGGGGAAGGCGGTACAGGCCGAAAGCTGGAGATCACGGGGGAAATCGTTGAATATATCCGCAGCAGGTTACACGATCCGATGCTGAATATCGATCAAATCGCGGATCATATTTCATTGTCCGTCCGCTATATCCGGCAAATTTTCAAGGATTCTGTGGGAACCTCCATTGCCGATTACTTATTGGCGGAGCGAATCCGCCATGTCAAGATGCTGCTTGTTGAAACCGAACTGAGTATTGCAGACATCGCCGAACGTTCCGGCTTTCAGACGAAGAGCCACTTCTTCACAGTATTCAAAAAATCAACCGGTCTTACGCCGAACGAATACAGACAGATGCACAAGGAATAACTGTGCGGCAGCCATGGGGCAGTCCTTTAACGGAGAGATCTGTTCAAGGGCTGCCATCTTTTGATTCAGGCTATCGGAACGGTTCCGATATGAAAACTGCTGAACAGCCTGGATCAGAACCGTCTTTTTTTCCTGTTTCAATACCAAATGGTCAGGACCAGAACTATACAGCCTACCCGGGAACTCGTAAATTGGATACAGGGCAACTGAACTCGCAAACCGATTGCATCATAGTAGAAAGGAGAGTAGCAGATGGGATTATGGAGAGAATTGAAAACGAACCGGCAGTTGTACCTGCTGGCTGTACCAGGCGTTATGTTTCTGCTGGTGTTCGCTTATCTTCCAATGTTCGGACATGTGATTGCTTTCAAGCGGTTCAATATCAACAAGGGGCTATGGGGAAGCGATTGGGTGGGATTCAGCAATTTCAAATTTTTCTTTATGGGACAGGATTGGATTAGGGTAACTCTTAATACGATATTTCTCAATAGTCTGTTCATTATGTTCGGTTTAGGTATAGCTCTGATCCTGGCGATATTCTTAAACGAAATCAAATCAATCCTATTTAAGCGAACGGCCCAATCCTTGATCTTCATGCCCTACTTTATTTCCTGGGTCGTCGTCGGCCTGATGGCGATGGCCATTCTGGGCACAACAGATGGATTGCTCAACAAAATGCTGAGTTCCTTCGGTGCAGAGCCGATAAAATGGTTCAGTACACCCAATGTGTGGCCAGCCATTCTGACGATAGTTTACGTCTGGAAGCAATCGGGTTACTATTCGATTATTTTCTTGGCCGCCATCACATCGATTTCATCCGAATATTACGAAAGCGCGCGGATTGACGGCGCCACGAGATTCCAGCAGGTATTCCACATCACATTACCGCTGATACGTCCTACGTTATTCGTGCTGGCCCTTTTGGCGGTGGGCAGAATTTTCTACGGCGATTTCGGCATGGTATACGGCATTGTCGGCGACAATGGAGTGCTGTTCCCGACAACAGATATTATCGATACTTACTCGTTCAGGGCTCTGCGGCAAATGGGCAACTTCGGTATGTCTTCGGCGGTTGTCCTGTATCAATCCTTTATGGGACTGATCACCATCGTACTGTTCAATGGGCTGGTAAAACGAATCGATCGCGATTCGGCGTTATTTTAAAGGAGGAGAAACTGATGAGTGATATCAACTTGAGGATGGGCACCGTTAGAGCCCCATCAGGCGCCAAGGTAAAAGTTGACACCACATGGGGCGATAAGCTGTTTCTCTGGTTCATCTATCTTTTCATTTCTGTTTTTACAGCTATATGCCTGCTGCCGTTCTGGATGGTTATTGTGGATTCCTTTGCAACGGAAGAGAGTCTCCGGACCAAAGGCTTCCATTTGTTCCCGACCGATTTCAGTGTATATGCGTACAAGTATCTCTTCTCAGGGAAGCAGGTTTTCCAGAGCTACGGCATCACGGCGCTGGTAACGGGGATCGGTACGATGCTGGCTTTGGCGCTAAGCTCATCTTACGGGTACGTGCTTGCGCACCGGAAAGTGAAATACGGCCAGATTCTTTCTTTTCTGACATACTTTACGATGCTGTTCGGTGCAGGACTGGTCGGATTTTATATTCTGATGTCAAACTGGCTTCACTTGAAGGATACGATCTGGGCCTTAATCCTGCCCTACTTGCTCAATCCTTTTTTCGTGTTCATTCTGGTTTCCTTTTTCAGGACGCTTCCTTATGAGATCAATGAGGCTGCTACTGTGGACGGTGCAAGCGAGTTTCGCATCTTCTGGCAGATTATCCTTCCGATCTCGAAGCCGGTGCTGGCAACGGTAGCTTTATTCTACGCGCTGCAATATTGGAATGACTGGTGGCTGGCGCTGCTATTTATCGACGATTATAAGTTGCACCCGCTGCAGATCATGATCCGACAGCTAGTTTCCAACATGAACGCTCAGTCCTATATCGGCGGGGCGAGCAGCACCAATTATGCCGTCACTGTACCGACCTATGGCATTCAGTTGGCTACTGTCTGCGTGACAATCGGCCCGATCATATTGCTGTATCCGTTCCTGCAGCGATATTATGTCAAAGGCTTGACCATCGGCTCCGTCAAGGGATGATAAGGCTGTACCGGCTTCTGCCGCCTAATGCGGTTAAGCATATATCATGATAAACAGAAAGGGGAAGGTCCTACAAATGCGTAAAACCAAATGGTTAAGTATGGGATTGGCCGTTATGCTGTTCACAACGGTGTTTGCCGGTTGCAGTTCGGATGATGCTAATGGCAGCAAGGAGGACAAACAAACGCCTGCACAAACCGGAGGCCAGAAGCCGGCTGCGGTTACCTTGAAGATTACCCTGCCCGGCGACCGGCCGGCCGCCTTCGACAAAGTTATCACCGAGGCCGAAAAAAGGATGGCCGACAGCCTGAATGTGAAGCTGAATGTTACTTTTATCCCTTGGTCCGATCTGAAGCAGAAGACTCAAATTATGCTGTCGGCAGGGGATGACCTGGATCTTGTTTTCGACGCGCCGTGGAACACCATGAATGAAATGATTGCAGCCGACAACTATGCGCCCCTGGATGATCTCCTGAAGCAGTACGGCCCCAATATTCTGAAGAATCTTCCCCCGGAGCTTATGGATGCGAACAAATTCAACGGAAAAATAATGGGGATTCCGCTTAACAATAAGTTTAAGGATCCGGGAGCTACCTATGTGGTGCGCAAGGACATCCGTGAGAAGCTGGGTGTTGCTCCGATCAAGTCTTATGATGAGTTGACGAAATTCCTCGCTACCGTTAAAGAGAAGATGCCCGACATCGTGCCTTACGTGACCGCCTTGCCTACCGGCAATATGACCATCGTGCCTTACAGCTTCCGTGATGTGAAGGATGCTCCTATCAGCACGCAGGCCTTATCCCAAAGTCTGGTGCTCTATCACGTCGGGAATGATTCTAAGGTTTACAACCTGTTCGATCAGATGGACCCAAAAGTATGGGACAGGATTAAGGAAACAAGAAAGATGTACCAGGATAAAATCATCCATCCGGACATTATGGCAGTCAAAGGGCCCGACGAGTTTAAGAAAGGTAAAGTCGCTGTAATTGCCAATAATGGCTTTAGTGTCCCGGGAGATTTTGATGCCGCGTTAAAAAGTGTTCCAGGAGCCCAACTGGAAGCCATCACCTTCTTCCAATCCAGCGATAAGCAGGTATCGGAATTTGCCGCCTTTAATTTCATTTCCATTCCGACCCGCAGCAAAAACAAAGAACGCGCCATCCAATTCCTCAACTGGGCCAATGAACCAGCCAACTACGACCTACTGGCTTACGGTATCCAAGGCACTCATTGGGAGCCGGCCGGTGAGAACCAATACAAGGTCCTCGGCGATGGAAACGCGTACACCTGGTTCCCTTATGCTTGGATTTGGAATCCGGTAACGGACCGGATCAAAGCAGGCATCTCCGAGGAAGAAATGGCGGTGGAAAAATACACCCGAGACAGCTCCAATTTCACGAAAAGCGTGTTGGCCGGCTTCAAATTTGACGCTACGCCAGTAGCTAACGAAATCACACAGTACAACTCCATCGAGGCGAAATATTACGGGCCTATCATGAACGGTGTGGTGGATCCGGATGAGTATTGGACGAAATTCAAAAAAGAAGCGGAAAGCTACGTAAAAAAAGTACAGATCGAGCTTGAAAAGCAAATCTCAGCCTTCAAGAAGTAGATATGGCGCGGGCGACGGAGACATTTGTCTCCGTCGTTTTATCCAACAATAACAGGTAAAGGCAGGTAACATCCATGACCCCTACGAAGCGATTATTATGCGGATCCAGCTATTATCCCGAGCGTTTCCCGAGAGAGCAGTGGGAGAACGATGCTCGTCTGATGAAGCAGGCGGGGTTTCATTTCATCCGGACCGGAGAATTTGCCTGGAGCAAATTCGAGCCCCAGGAGGGCGTATTCGATTTTTCCTGGATGGACGAGGCGTTGGGGGTCTTTGCTGCGCAAGGCCTGAAAGTCATCCTATGCACGCCAACGGCATCGCCGATGCCATGGATAATGGCCAAATATCCGGACGCCATTCCCTTCACGGGCGAAGGGAAGCCTTTCAACCCGGGACAGCGGCGGAACTACTGCTTCAACAACCGCAACTACCGATACTACGCAGATCGCATAACGGCCAAAATGGCAGAGCACTACGGCAATCATCCGGCCCTTAAAGGCTGGCAAATCGATAATGAGCTTGGCGGGGAAGAATTCATTTGCCATTGTGAGGTTTGCCGAAGAAGCTTCCAGCATTGGCTGAAGCAGAGATACGGCTCTCTGAGCGAGCTGAACAGGCGCTGGGGAGGAACCTTTTTCAGCTTCGAATTCACGGACTGGTCCGAGATTCCGGTTCCTCTCGGACACAACGTCCATCTATTCAATCCTTCGTTACGGAAAGATTATTTGCTGTTTTATTCCGATTCGATGAAAGATTTCCTGTTCAGCCAATTTTCCATTTTGAAGCAGCGTACCGGATCAGTGCCGGTGACCACCAACCGCTACACACTATTTTGGACGGATAAATACGACCATACCATGGATGCGGGGCTGGACACTGTTTCCTTTGACAATTATGATTTGGAGCCGTCATTGGCTTCGTTCCATCACGATTTTTACCGTTCGATCAAAAAAACTACACCTTTCTGGGTGCTGGAGCAGTGTACCGGCTTCCAGGAATTCGGGATGGATCCGGAGCAAACCAGGTTGCAAATTGTCGAAGCCTTTGCAAGAGGGGCGGACATAATATGCGGATTTAGTTGGCGGCAAATTAGCTACGGCGGAGAGCAGGACTTTCAGGGTATCGTGGATTATGACGGTACCCCGGGTGAAGTCTATGGGGTTTACAAGCGGACAAACGAGTGGCTTCAGGGTGAGGGGCAGAGCTTGGCGAAGCTTCGAATGAAAAATGATACGGCCATCCTCCATTCCTATGAATCGTCCATGACTTACCATACGATCATCAATACCATTGTCGATTACCATCGGGAGCTTTATCATGATGTCTATATTCCGCTGTTTGAACTGGGAATCGGGGTTGATTTCATATTCAGCCTGGATGAGCTGCCGTCTTACAAAATGGTTATGGTTCCATTCCATGTAACCGAAACAAAGGAGTCGCTGGAGAAGCTGCAGCAGTTTGCCGCTTCTGGCGGGACAGTCATTATAACCGGTGATTTTATGCAGAAGTCTCGGGACAATTGGCAACTTTACGGCGATGACAGAAAGCCTCTAGAGAGGCTGACGGGTCTTGATCTCAGGAAGTGGCAAACGGTCAAGCCGCCCAGCTCTGTCAAGCTGGCTTCTTCTTTGTCCAATGAAGGGCACATGTTAGATAAGTTTTTTCAAAAAATTAAGCCAAACGGGGAAAGCATCAACGTGTTGGCTTACGTTACAGCCCCCGAATCGGAGAAGGGTACGCCGGCGGTGGCGGAAAACTGCAACGGAGGGGGGCGGGTAGTCTTTCTGGCCGGCATCCCTGACCAAAAGTTAATGAAGCGGATCCTGCAGAGAAGTGCCGACCAGCTTCAGCTTGAACCTGTGGAGCTGCCCGCGAAGACGGAAATGATCCGGCTTTATGATGACAGTAACCGGCTGGCCGCCTTCTTTGTGCTGAATAAGAATGAAATACCGATAACCGTCCGATTGCCGGGAGAACATGCTTCGCTTACCGTCGGGCCGAACGATTTTATCCTACACCAGCTCCCCCATTATACCTGACGTATTCCGGCAATCGATTTTGCTAGAATTGACCCGGCGGCAACGCTTTATGCCATTATCTATAAATCGAATCGCCCCCAAGAAAAAAGTTTCCTTTCGTGCGAAATGGAAGACTTGCCCCGATTGCTGTAAATTATTGAAACGTCATCATACGGCGTGGAAAAAGAATATTTCCACGCTCCGCGGCGAGGTGTTCAGCGGTAATCGGCCTCGTTAGCGGGCCCTTCATTAAGGTTGATCAGTCGGCTGACTCGTATATCACCGTATTCACGCAGCGGGCCTGATGGCCCTTGGTCTGCAGAGGTATTTCGAGGAAGAAGAATCAGGAGACGAACCCTGCACTGGCTAAGTCCATCAGACCTGGGGCTACGCCCCTTAAGCCAGTGCAGGGTTCGTGAATACAACAACCCCTTGGTCTGCCAGATGCAGAGCAAACGCGAACAAATATTCTATGAATAATTGGGGTGATGTGGTAGAATGAGGAAGTACAATTGAATCTTGGGTGGGCATGGGTTCCCTTCGAAAGGAGGTGAGGCCATGGAGGTAAAAGATGCAATCCAGATCATGTTCCTATTTGGAATGTTCATCCTTGCACTTTTAACATACATCATGAATAACCACAAGAGAAAGTAAAAACCCACCCCAAGGTTGACCGCCGAAGGTGGGTTTTTATTGCCCTAGACTTAGAAGGGAATAAATCATCCAAGCCAATTGTATAGCCGAGTGTTCACGCACTCGGTTTTCTTATATAAAGAATAACACATCTCCAAAGCGCTGAAAACTCGAAATTATTAATAAGGCCTGAAATGATCTTAAACAGATTGAATAAAGACTCTAAAAACCCATGGAAAGAATTTTTTAATGATTTCGAAGAAGGCAGGAACATTTTATAACATCGTATCTGCACTTCTGTCCATGACGGGAGCTCGGTCTGCCTGAGGCATTTCGAGGAAGCGGAATCAGGCAGACAACCCTGCGAGGCTAAGTGGCGGAGCCACCTGGTTCGAGCGAGAAAAGCAGCTTCACTTTAGGAACAAGCTGGACGGAGAAGCCGAGGCGAAACGGATTACCCTCGCCTGTAGTCCGCCGCCAGAAGGCTCCAGAAGATGGTCGGTTCGGTTGCTCGCCGATCGTTTGGTTGAACTGGAAATCGTGGATGCTGTTTCACACATGACCGTCCAGCGGGTGATGAAAAAAACAAACGTAAACCGTGGCTGAAGAAACAATGGTGTATTCCGGAAGTGTCCGGCGAGGTTGTCGCTCGAATGGAAGACATATTGGATGTGTACCGGCGTCCTCATGATCCCAAGCGCCCGCTCGTCTGTCTAGACGAAACCAATCGACAGCTGACACTAGAAACGCGGCCCTCCATTGCGACCAAGCCAACACTGGATGCAGGCGGTGTGGAGTTCTATGAATCGGAAGACTGTTCCAATCAGGCAAGAACGATTTTTTTTGCTATATAATCAAAGAATCCTGCATTTCAATCTGCTGTGAACTTACTATACTTTGGAGGTGTGGAAAAAATTAAGCGATACGATACGAGGGGGTTATTTATGAAAACGGTTAAAGGATTAAGCTTGGCAATATTTCTATCTTTTACCTTCATGCAGCTTTTCTCCGGTTATTTATTGGCGAATGCTGTTTCGGCAGCATCACCAGCTTTAAGCTATTATGTATCTCCTTCCGGCATTGACGCCAATCCGGGCTCGGAGGAGCAGCCGTTTCAGACGATTGGGCGGGCGAGAGATGCAATCAGGGCAATAAATTCCGGGATGCAAGGGGACATAACGGTATATATAGAAGGAGGAACTTATGAATTAAGCGAGACCTTGCAATTTGATGAGCGCGATTCGGGAAACAACGGATATAAGATCACATATAAGAATTGGCATCCTGATGAAAGTCCGGTAATCAGCGGCGGCAAAAGGATTTCAAATTGGATTGAGGAAGGGCCGCTTTGGAAAGCGGCAGTGAATGAACCCTCTGCAATCCGTGACTTATATGTAGATGGTAAAAGGGCGCAACGCGCAAAAAGCGCGGTTATGGAGACCGCTTATAGCTGGTACTACCGGGGAGGTGATCCAAGCTCCAACGTAATTGAAGGAATAATTGTAGATCGCTCCGATTTGGCCCAATATGCAGCTCCGCAGCAGATTGAGCTTCATTATACAATTGGATGGAAGAGCGTAACGTTGTTGGTGGAGGAACTGCTGCCGGACAGCAGCGGAAAAACCATTGTGAAGATGAAGCAGCCTTATTTTGGCAGAGCAATCAATATGGGGTACTGGTCAGTTAAGGTGACAGATCCATTCGTCATTGAAAATGCATTTGAAGAATTGGATGAGCCTGGCGAGTTTTATTATGATGCAGTGAATAAATGGATTTACTATTGGCCCAAATCAGGAGAAGCGAAGGAGACAACGGAGGTAGTTGTTCCTGTGCTTGAGAATATTATGGAGCTTAAGGGAAGCGCTCTGAGTCAAAAGGTCAGTGATCTTCAATTTGAGGGACTTACCTTTGCCTATGGAACGTGGCTTCTTCCCTCTGAGAAGGGATGGTTCGGCTCACAGGCGCAAAGCTTGTCCATGGATGGAAGTGAGAGCATCTTCACGCCCGCCAACGTAAGAATAGAGGCAGCTGAACGGATAACCTTCCACCGGAATCGCTTTACTCATTTAGGAGCCGTGGGAGTTGGGTTATATGAAGGAGTTCTGGACAGCAATTTCATAGGGAATGCTTTTACAGATATTTCAGACTCCGCCATGTCTGTCGGATTGCCGACCCACAATTATATTGACGCCAATCTGGCGCAGGGGAAACCGGCGTCCGCTTCAAGCTCCTATCCGGGATATGAGCCTTCGGCGGCTAATGATGGGAAAAGCGCAACTGGATGGGCACCCAATACCTTGAATCCTACCTGGTGGCAGGTTGATCTGGGTTCGCCTCATAAACTGAGCAAAATTGAGCTTGTAACACGTCAAACCGTTGATCAGCCGACCACACGCAATAATTTTGAAATTCGGGCCTCCAATGACCCTAATTTTTCAACTTATACAGTTTTGGGCGCACAGGCTGGCGATCAGCTTCCCTTCAAGGGCTCATTCATTAAAAGCATCACCGATCAAAATTTCTACAGATATATTCGTGTAGTTAAGACGGATACGCAATATTTCTTTATTGCCGAGTTTAAAGTGTATGGTGCAGCGAGTCTCACGTACAATAAGCAAGCCAGTGCGTCTGGCAGCTATAGCCCCAGCTCCGGCCCATCATCGGCTAATGACGGAAGTTATACAACAGGTTGGGCGATGGACAGCACTTATCCTGCCTGGTGGCAGGTGGATTTGGGAAAGCAACAAAAAATATCGTCCTTACAATTGGTTACCCGCCAGAATGTGGATCAACCAGCTGCCCGCCACAATTTTGAGGTAAGAGCCTCCAATGACCCTCAATTCGCCAGCTATACGGTATTAGCCAGTCAAGATGCAGACTATATTCCGTATAAAGGCATCTGGACAATGGATGCAACTGACCAAAACGCATATAGATATCTTCGTGTAGCGAAAACAGACATGGGGTATTTCTATATTGCAGATTTTCATGCTTATGGCGACCAAGAAAGCGGTGGTGTGGAGGAAACCAACAAGAGGATCAACATCCAGAACAACTATATTTCGGATATTGGAGCCTACTTTTACGGGGCGCCTGGAATACAAGCTTACTATGGGGAATATATCGATATTTCGCATAATGAGCTGGTCAATATGCCTTATACAGGTATAGCAGTAGGCTGGGGATGGTACAATTACACCGATTCGACTACAACCCATCACAACACCATTGCTTATAACCGGATTAGTGATGTGATGAGGGTGGCTGAAGACGGTGCAGCCATATACACAATTGGCAATCAGCCTAATTCCAGCATTATAGGAAATTATATAGCAGGTGTTCACAGAGGCAGAGGGATATATTTGGATGAAGGAACACGTTACTATACAGTAAGCCATAATGTAGTGGAGCATGTCTATGACTATTGGCTATATATTTGGTCATCCAAAATATTGGATAGTACGGCAATGGATAATTGGACCTCAACTGCAGCCATCAGGAATATGGGGGTGAACACGCCCGTATCGGGAACAAAATGGTTCAACCCCAATGATCCACCCGTTGAAGTGATAAGTATATATGAATATTCGGGGCTCATGAGTGAGTATCGGGATATTGCTTTGCCGCCGGATTTGCCGTCCCAATTTCAATTGGCCGATCATATTGCATCCGAGGCGGAGACAGGCTCTCTGGAGGGACAATATCCTCATGCAGCCTATAATCAATTCCTTGCAGAAATCAGCCTTGCCAAAGCATGTGTGGAGGAAGAAAACTCCAATCAAGGTGAAATACTGTTGGCTTATAATCGTCTTAAGCAGGCGATAAGGCAATTTCTCAATGAGCAGAACCAGTCTGATATTCTCCAATTTGAATTGTCAGAGCAAATTCTACCTGCTATAATTGACACTGACCAAGCGACAGTAACCGTTCTTGTTTATAATGGCGCGGATCTGACCAGATTGTCTCCTGTTATTCATGTATCTCCAGGCTCTACAATAATGAACGAGCCGGGGGATGGAATATACAATTTTCAAGAACCCTATGAGATGAGTGTTCAACGTTCCGTATACGGCTTCCAAAAGGAATGGACGATCCATGTACAGCAGCAGGAGCTTGTGGATGAGACCGTCATTTCCCTGAATGATGCCATAACGGATATTGACAATTGGTTTGTTCAAGGGGGAGAGCCTGTTCTGAGTGAGGGTGAGCCACGCTCTCTGACGGTTCATACTCCCAGTGGCTACAGCACATACGTAGGCAAGGTATACGGGGATACGACTCTGGACTTTCAATTATATACTCCGGCTGCGGGGAACGATTGGCCTTCCGTAGCGTTCAGGACCCAGCGGTATGATAGATCCGTTATTAGCGGTGTCAATGATGGATATCTGGTTACATTCAAAGCCAACAGCATTGAGCTTCAGCGCTTTAATGGCGATCAGCGCACTGTTTTTTATGGAAATGTGGCCGGTTATACCAGCTTGTTCGGATTTATGCCGAATAATTCGCTGTTTCGTTTCGGTGAAGTGAATCATGTTCAAGTAGAAGCCCGGAATGAAGCGCAAGGGGTACGCATCGTAATATGGCTTAATGGATCAAAAGTCTTCGATTTGCTGGATTCATACAATGGGTATATCGCTTCGCCAGGCTATATAAGTGTTTTGTCACCTACAAGCCCTGTCACATTGATTGAAGCGGGCGAATGATGTATGCTGCCCTCCTTGCGAAGGAGGGCTTTCCTTTTTATGAAGGAGGAAGGATGTTTCATGAAGCTTAGGCAAAGGGGAATGCACTGGCGCCAGTCGACAGTGCGCACCAGACTTCTCATCCTCCTGCTGGTTTTTATTGTTATTCCTCTGTTTAGCGCCGTTCTCGTAAATATTGTACATAATAAGCAGCTTCTCAAGGAGGAAATCATCCAATCCAATCAGTCCATATTGGAAACCCACGGGTATCATATCGGCAAGTACATCGAATCCATATTATCAGCCTCCAACATGATTAGCATGGATTCGGCTATTCTCGATATGCTGGTCGAGGATTCCTTTTCCGATAAATACCGCTTTATTGTCACCAATAAAGAACTGACGCGCAAGCTGTCTGACGTTAAGAATTACATCCTGCCTGGAACCGGAGAAGTAACCGTCATTAATCTGCGGGGGATTGTATACAGCACCTCCGCAAAGTACAGTACAGCGGAGTATGAGAAGGTTGCAGAGCAGGCATGGTTTCGGGAGACGATTCGTAAAAGCGGTTTCATCCATTGGTTTTCACAGGATGGCCAATATTTGTCCATGGCGAGGGTAATCAAGTATGGGATCAATTCATCTGAGCTGGCCGTCCTGTTAATTCAGGTAAAAACGGATGAAATTATGATAAACGGACCCCTTAATGAAAAGAATCAGATCATTTCATTGATCGATGACCAGAATTGCATATTGGCTTCCACGGATGCAAAGCTAATAGGGCGGTCAACTGAAAGAAATCGGCTGGAGACGATAACAGGCGAGGTTCGCAAATATCAGTTGTTTGAGATGGTACAGCCCAACTGGGCGCTGGTCATGTCCTATTCGGAGGAGCAGTTGGTTCAATCTGTAAGCCAGGCCAACCAGTCCTTATATGTAGTCATGTTCATCTTCTTTGTGCTGTTTGTTGTTCTTATATCCCTGATCTCCATCACGATAACCAATCCAATCAGAAAGCTGGAGGGATACATCCGGCAAACTCATAATCTTGCCGCACGTCAAAGAATCGAGGTGTCAGGGCCCAAGGAAATTCATTCATTATTGCGCCACTTCAATTTGATGATGGATCGCCTTGCAGAAAGTCTGGAGCATAATGAGGAGGAGCGGAAAAAGAAGGAGGCGGCGCGGCTGCAAGCCCTGCAGGCGCAGATCAACCCGCATTTTTTGTTCAACACCCTCAATATGATCAAGTGGAGCGCCTATATGAGTGAAGCGCCCAATATTGCGGAGATGGTATCCAGTCTTGGCCGGCTGCTGGAGCTATCCATTAACCGCAAGGGGGATTTCCTGCCGCTGAACGAAGAATTGGAGCATCTGAAATTATATATGGAATTACAGCAACTGAGGTTTCAGGAATCCATTGAATTGCAGGTTGAGGTTCCGGAAAGTCTGTTGCGCCTTCAATTGCCCAAGCTTACGCTGCAGCCCATTGTAGAAAATGCCATTCTGCACGGGTTTCGTAATAAGCAAGGAGAGAAAAATACGGTTTTCATCCGCGTGCTGGAGGAGGAAATGCAGGTCATTTTGCAGGTTGAGGATAACGGGTTAGGAATGGAGCCGGAGCAAGTGCGGCATCTGCTTACCCAGAGTGAGGCGGTTGATAAAAGGCGGTTCAGCGGGATAGGGCTGCGCAATGTGCTGGATCGCATCCAGCTATACTATGGAAATATGTACGGGCTCTCCATTACCAGTGAGGTTGGCAGGGGAACCTTGGTTGAGATACGGATTCCTGTTCAGCATCAAGGAGGCGGAGAATATGATGAAGCTGATTCTGGTTGAGGATGAAATGATTGTGAGGGTAGGCATTAAATCTCTGATTCCGTGGAATGAGCTGAACTGTGTATGTGTGGGTGAAGCGGCTAACGGTGTAGAAGCATTGGAATTGATTGAGAAGCATCGTCCCGATTTGATTTTAACGGATATTTTGATGCCGGAGATGGACGGAGTCACCCTGCTGAAGCATGTGAGAGAGCGTTATCCGCATATGAAGGTCATTATCCTGAGCTGCCACAATGATTTTCATTATGTTCAGCAAGCGCTGCGCCTTGGAGCGGCGGATTATCTGATGAAATTATCTCTGAAGCCTGCAGAGCTGCGAGGCATATTGTCCAAAATGAAGCTGGTGATCGATAAAGAAAAGGAAAGCCGGCTGGATCAATTGGAAATTCATCAGAAGATCAATGTAAGTCAGGTTGCCATGAAGGAAAGATGCCTGTGGGATGCCCTTAAAGGGAGAATGAAAAACCAGGAGGCGTGGAACAGGCATGTGGCAGACTGGAAGATGGATTTGAATGGCACAGTCGGTATTGTGCATATGCAGATCAATGATTTTGCCAAACGGGAGCGCTTGGGAGAACTGAAGAATGCCGATACCGTACTTTTTGCCGTCACGAATATTGCGCAAGAAATTATTAGAATGAGCTTTCACGGAGAAGTGATCAAAGGGGAGAAGGGCGAGGTTGTGCTGCTTGTCGGATGCCGCAGCCGGGAGGAGTGGAAGCAAGCATCCCTGCGGCTGGTGCAGCATATCCAGGAGTCTGTGCTGCAATTTGTCAAAGTATCCATGACAGCCGGAATCTCCGATGAATTAGCATCGCCGCCGCGGCTGCAAGAAAGCTATAACCTTGCCTGTCAAGCATACGCGCAGAGCTTTTTTTACAGCAAATCGGCTATATTGAGCAGTGAAGTCTTCAAGCAAATTCAATCGCTCTTTCCGGTGTTGAACGAAGAGGAAATGGATCTGATGGCAAACGCTATTGGACGCAGAGATGCGGGTTTTGTCAAAGGCTACGTCACCTCCCTGGTGGGGAAGAGATTGGCAGGAGGCGTTTTTCTGCAGCATCAGGTGCGAGACTTTTTTCTCGATTTGTTGCCTGTGTTTGATCGGAGACTTAAGGCTGTTCAAAAAACAATCCGGGAATTTCCTGAAATTATGGATTATTATCCCTATGAAGCGATAGCTTCTATTGAAACAATAGAGGAATTGATTTCTTGGATGATGAACTTCATTGATGAGTATTTTGAGCGTTTGTCCGGCTATGAAATGTATTCGCGGCGAAAGGAAATTATGGATGCCCAGCAGTATATCTGTGATAATTTGGGCAAAAAGCTGACCGTTGATGGAATATCGGAGCATGTGGGGTATACGGAATCCTACTTTAGTCACTTATACAAAAAGGAGACGGGAGAATCCATCGTTGAATGCATAACCCGGCTGCGCCTGGAAAGAGCCAAGGATTTGCTGAAAACAACGGATATGAAGGTGTATGAGATTGTGGAGAAAATCGGGTTTTCCGATTCCAATTACTTCTCCAGACAATTCAAACGGTATGAGGGCATGACGCCCTTGGATTATCGCCAGCGTTTTGAGAAACGGTAGGAGGGGTGGCTTGAATGAAGGCTCATGTTCTCGTCATGATGCTGCTTCTGTCTGTTTTTGGCATCGGCGGCTGCCAATCCGGAGCAGGCGATGAGCAGAGGATAACCGCGGATTCTGTTGTATTAAAAATATGGGGCGGAACTCCCCCGGAGACCGGTCCCCTGGAGGTCATCAACCGCTGGAATCGGCTGAATCCCCATTTGCAGGCGGAATACATCTGGTTTGAAAATAATGAAACAGGAAATATGAAGCTTGAAACCGCCATTGTCTCCGGCCTTGGAGTGGACGTTTTTATCGGGTATAATCCGGAATGGCTGTTGAAACGGATCCGTTCGGGAATGGTGGAGCCGTTGGATCCTTTTCTTCAGGCTGAACCGCAGAATCTGGAGGCCAGCATCAAGGCCACGATCATGAAGTATGGGGGAAATACCTATTATTTGCCTGCCTCGAAAACGATTGAGGGAATTCTGATTAACAAGGATGCCCTTGATGAAATCGGCGAGGCGGTGCCGGAATACGGGTGGACATGGGATGATTATGCCAATTTGGCGAAGAAGCTCACCAAGACTGAAGGGAGCCAAACCCGGTACGGGACTGCGTCGAATGAATTGACGATGGCTATGGCAACGTCCAGTTTTGGCACATACTGTTTTTTTAATTCTGACGGAAAGTCGAACTTTGACGATCCGCTGTGGAGAAAAATCCTTGACATTGAGCATCGGCTGTATGAAACGGACCATTCCGCCTTTCCGCTGGAGAAAATGCTGACCGAACGTATTGCTCCGGAGGAGCAATATTTAAGCGGACAAGCGGCTATGTTGTATGGCACCCAGCTTGTGCGGAGCGTCCAGAATACCTCCCGGTTTCAGCAAGCCTTTCAGACAACAGTGGCCCCGCTACCGCGCTTGACTACGGACCATCCCGGCTACAACGGTTATGGCGCTATGGATTATATGTCTATCAGCAGCCAATCCAAAAATAAGCAAGCGGCCTGGAATTTTATTTCCTGGTATATATCGGATGGCTTTGAAGCCATGGCAGAGTATGGCCGGTTTCCCACATGGAATTCGCAACGGTTTAATTCCTTTGTTTCCGATTATTTTAATAAGCATTCCGATAAATTTGATGTAGATGCCTTCCGGAGGCTGTACGCCGGGGATTACCGGTTTTTCTTCCCCGTGGCCATCACAGCCAGCGAGGACATCAAGAAAATTCTGGAGAATGAAACGATCAAAATGATTTACAACAAACAGTCTCCCGAAGAAACCCTGCTTCGTTTGAAGGAGCGTTCTGATGAGTTGATCAAAAAATTGTACGGTTTTTCCCCATAAGACTGCTAAAAAAATAATAACTGGAAAAATTCGGAGCATGCAATTGGACATGCTCTTTTTTTGTACAAAAAAACTCTAGGTTTAAAAAACGTTTGTTTATTTTTTTGGACCAATCGACATGGTACTTTAGATACGAAGTCAAAATATGATTGAGGGGGAAAAGGAATTGAGAAGCAAAAAATTGTATATGCTGTTGTGCGTGGTGGCAATCCTGCTGCTTGTGGCATGCAGTAAAGAAAATTCAAGCCCGGGTGGCTCCAGCAGCTCGCCGCAATCGACGGCTGCCGGTAACAGTGCCAAGCCGCAAGAAACAGCCAGCACAAAACAGTATAAGGGAGAAATCATCATCTCTATCAGCAAGGATGCGGACAATGTTAATGCAGCCGCATTTAAAAGCCTTGAGGCAGCCTATAAAAAAGTTCAGCCTGATGTAAAGCTGGTATGGGAGCCAGGCGGAGCATCAAGCGAAAATTACAAAACATGGCTGGGCACTCAGCTTGCAGGCTCCACGCCCCGTCCGGATATTGTATCGGGAAACTATCAACCCGGCTATGACAAGTATGCGGATTTCGACAAGTATAGAAGCCGGGTTAATCCTTACACTCAAAACAAGTGGGACCAGGACTTAAATTTTGACTTTAACATCTCCTTTGATGCCAAGAATCGAAGAGTGATGCTGCCAACCCAAGCGGCTCATATTATGTGGTTCTACAATAAGGACATTTTCGATTCCCTGGGAATTAAGCCTCCGCAAAACTGGGATGAGCTGGTCAGCATTTCGGATAAGATTCAAAAGGCAGGCTATATTCCGATTGCTACGAACTACAATGTCAAGCTGCCGCAATGGCTCCATGAGATCTATTTTGACCAGTATCACAAGGATTGGAACAATGTGGTGAGAGCCCAAAAAGGCGATTATAACTATGATGACCAAAAGGACGGCGTCTTCCAGTACAATGCCAATGATCCTTTCATTGAAACCAAGTATACGTACAACCATAACCGCTTCCTGAAGGCGCTGGTGGATGGAGCCATCTCCTTCGATAACCCAGGCCATATCGAAATGATTCGCAACCTGGCCAAGGTATTCCCCAAATATTCGCAAAAGGATTTGTTCGTAGCCGACAGCACCGCGGATTACACCCTGTGGCTCCAGCAAAAGGCAGCCATGATTATTGATTCGTCTGGCAAGCTCATTGGCATCAATGAGGATATGAAGAATCTGAATGATCCCGTCCGGCTGGAGAAGCTGAAGATTTCGGACAAAAGTTTGAAGGCCTTTAACTGGAGTACCTTCGAGAACCCGTCAATGACCGGGAAATATGTTCAAGGCAATGTGCGCAGCGTGGAATCGTCAACCGGGGAATATGTCAGCATCATCGATAAAAATCAAGAAAAGACAGAAATGGTGATGGATTTTGTCATGTTCTGGCTCTCCAAGCCCGGGTATCAGGCATGGATTGACGGACAAAAGGAAATCGGAAGCTTTATGCTGGGTGGACCCATTATGGTCAATAACGTGGAGCTTCCGGCAGAGATATCCAAAATGTTCGATGGCATTCAGGTTCTGGGAAATGCAGAAATTGAATTGAACAAGAACATGCTGGTAGGCCGCGTTCCCGACTTGAAGACCACCGGTAGGGACTTGTTCAAGCAAGCATTGGAGGGCAGCATAACTCCGGAGGATTATGCGAAGAAGTTCCAAAAGCTCTGGATCGATAATATAGGTGTGATCACCACGCGCGCCGGATTGACTCAGGAAAACATCGATCACCCGGAAAGACAGCCCAACAATTAAACGGTTCATGGCAGGGGGATGCGCGGTCTCCCTGCTTTATTCCCCCAAAAGCAGGATAGGGTCCAAGAGAGAGGGATGACAAGACAGAATGACACAGACAAAACGGGTAATGATTGCTGTCATAGTTGCCTTGCTTGCAATCAATTCTTGGTTTGTGTATCACTTGACAAGCCTGGATGAAATCATGGAGGTAAGGAGCGAGGCTAATCAGGGGAAGTGGATCGGAAGCGTTGCGATGGCCGAAGATCAAACCATAGCGGCCACTCTTGATAATCGTCTATTGCTTCTGCAAAAGGACAAGGTTGAAAAGCAATTGCAGCTTCAAGAATCCATATCCACAATTGCAAAGACGGAAGATCAAGCTGTCATTTATGTAGGCACCTCTTCAAGAAAAATATATATGTACACGCCTGCTCTGGAGATGATGAAGAGCTTCGATGTTCCCGGCAATGTGACGGCTATTTCTCCGGCAGAGCTTGGCCAAATTTATATCGCATACGGAATCGGAAAATATACGGACCGCAACTGGGTAGGTAAATATGACGCTAACGGCAAGCGGGATTTTGAAGCTAAAATCGGCTTTGATATATCTGCCATTCTGCCTGTGGCAGAAGGAGTCTACTTCGCCACGGCGGATTCGCAGGTCGGGTTTATCGATGCAAGCGGCAAAGAGGTCTGGAGAATCTTGGTTCCACAGCCCATTATACGGTTTGACAGCCATAATGGCGCTGTGCTGGCAGGGGATGAGCGCGGCAGTATTTATGCTTTGGGGGAGGATGGCTCAATACAGTGGTCCGCCGCCATCTCCAAATACAAGATCAGCACCCTGATTTCTCTGTCCAAAACCAATCATATCTTGGTCGGAGACGGGAACGGCACCATTTATCTGCTGGATGAAGATCGGCATGTGTATTACCAAAGCTCTATGCTGAAATCGGAAATTGTGGAGGCTTATGAAGCGGAGCATTCCCTTATAAGTCTGCGTACCCATACAGGACAGCATGTTGTGCTTAGCATTGACGCGGCAGCATCTATGGAATGGAGGGTTGTTGTTAAGAATATGGTCATCGGCGTCGATGCTGCCGGAATCATACTGCTTTATTTCTTGTGGGTTAATCTGAAGCCCGAGCGAAAAGCCAGGTATCAGCTGCTATGGAAGCGAGTGAAACGCTCGCGAGTCGCTTATGGGATGCTGCTGCCAACCTTTCTGTTTATTGTTCTGTTCGAGATCGTTCCTACACTGATGGCTTTTATTTACTCCTTCACTAATTTCAATCTGTCGGAGCCAATCCGTTTTATCGGGTTCCGGAATTTTATAAGCATCAGCCAGGATCGATTCTTTATAACCGGATTATCCAATATGTTTCTTATTATCGTCGTTTCCATTCTCAAGGAATTGACTATGCCGCTGCTGGCTGCGGAGCTGGTATTTTGGATCAAGCATTCAAGGGTAAAGTATTGGTTTCGTACAGGCTTTGTATTAGTCAGCATTGTGCCCGGAATAGTAGTTACTCTGTTATGGAAAATGATGTATGACCCGGATAACGGCTTAATCAACGCCTTCCTCAAGCTTATTCATCTGGAGCACTTCCAGCGGGCCTGGCTGGGGGAGGATGGGCTGGCAATTTGGAGCATTATGCTGGCCGGCTTCCCGTATGTGCAGGTGTTTGCATTTCTGATTTATTTTGGCGGATTGATTACCATTAATCAGGATATTTTCGATTCTGCCCAGATGGATGGCGTGACCGTTTGGAAAAGATTCACAAGCATCGATTTGCCCATGATTATGCCGCAAATCAAGCTGCTTATCTTCTTTACGCTAATTGGCAGCATTCAGGGGTATGCCAGCATATTTATCTACACCAAGGGCGGTCCGGGAATATCAACCTATGTTCCAGGCTTGCAGATGTATTTCCAAATATCCGACGGGCAATATGGCTATGCATCAGCAATTGGCTTTGTGCTGGCAGTGTTTGTGTTAATTTTCACCTATTTGAACAACCGGTTTATGAAGAGAGAGGAGGTTTAGGAGAGCTCATATGAAAACCATGCTGAAGTATAGATCGACTATTCTTAGCTATGCTGTACTTATATTGCTTCTTGTCCTGTCTTTCATCCCTATCATTATGATGTTGTCCATGTCTCTGAGAGACACCTTATCGATATACAGTGATTTTTGGAGTATGCCATGGCCGATAAAATGGGGGAATTACTCATCGGCGGTGCTTCAGCTCATTATGCCTTCCTTGCGCAGCGTATTCATCTGTGTAGCCTCTATTGGCGCAATTCTGCTGTTGGCTGCATTCAGCGGGTATACCTTTGCCAGGCTGAGGTTTCCGGGAAAAAGTTTTTTGTTTCTGATTGTGGTGATGATGATGACGGTTCCATCCGTATTGAAGCTGACTCCCAATTTTATACTGGCAGAGTGGATGCATCTGCGGAATACCTACTGGGGGCTGATTCTGTTTTATATTGGCGGCGGCTTGCTGCTGGCGATTTTCCTGATCCGGTCTTTTTTTGAATCGTTGCCTGAGGAAATGTTTGAATCTGCGCGTATAGAGGGCGCGGGGGAATACACCTGTGTATGGAAGCTCGCAGTGCCGTTAGCCCGGCCGATTATGATCACCATTGCCATTTTGACCTTTCTGAATATTTACAACGATTTAATCTGGCCTATGCTTATGTTGAATAGCCCGAAACTGCATACTCTGGCGATGGCTCTGCAAAGCTTTGCTCCGAAATCGGGAGCGGAGGGAGCGGAAATTTCCCGTCCTGATTTGGGTGTGATGACAGCAGGATATGCCTTTTCATCCATACCGTTGTTGCTGCTGTTTATGTTCGGGATGAAGCACTTTATAGCGGGACTGACCTCCGGCGCCGTAAAATCTTAAATGCGCGAATGAAAGGATGAACGGACATGACCAAAATACAGAATCAATCTGGTGTGGCGCTTAGGGAACCGGAGCGGGAAATTCCCGTTGCCGCTCACTTTGATGTTATTGTATGCGGAGGGGGCCCGGCAGGAATCGCCGCGGCGATTCGTTCCGCCCGTGAAGGCTGCAGCACGCTGCTCATTGAAGGCGCCGGCTTCCTGGGAGGCATCTGGACAGCCGGTTTGTTATCCCTCGTGTTGGATGCCGGAGGAGCCCACAAGGGACGGATTATGAAGGAATTGCAGGAGCGCCTGATCCGATTAAGCGGGTTTCGTTCCCGTTATCATGAGCATAAGGGTTTTACTTATGATGCAGAGGTAATGAAAACTGCGGTAGAGCAATTATGCCTGGAAGCGGGGGTAAGCCTTCGATTATATACCACAGTTGTGAGTGCAGTTGTGGAGGATGAAATGATCCAAGGCGTGATTACGGAAAGCGTCTCGGGAAGAGAAGCCTTCACAGCCTCGATGTTTGTGGATTGTACAGGCAATGGCACCTTGGCATATCTGGCCGGCTGCTCATATGAGGTTGGCCATCCTGCTACAGGTCAGCTTCAGCCGGCTTCCCTGATTTCTGTAGTCAGTGGAGTACCGTCTTCCGTTGATGTGGATACACCTCAGGGCTTGTCGGTTGTGAGCCAAATGTTTAAAGCAGGCGGGATACAATCCAGCTACCAGCATCCCGGATTTATTGGCTTGCCCAATGATTGCTGCAGCTTTGGCTTCCATCATGCTTATGGAGTACGCTTCGATTCAGCGGAGGATTGGACGCAGGCATCGATAGAAGCGAGGAAGGAATTGCAGGAGCTTGCAGCGCAAATTAAAGGACTCCCAGGCTGGTCGGCCTTTCAGGTAAGAGCAACCGCTTCAAGCTTGGGAATTCGCGAAGGGCGAAGAATTACGGGTTTGTATGTGGTTGGAGTAGAGGATTTGAAGAACGGGAGCAAGTTCAAGGATGGAATCTGCACGGTTTATTTCCCCGTGGATGTGCATGCTCTGGACGGAAAATCCGGTATCGCATATGCCAATGAGGATGTTCAGGCAAAACCGTATCAAATTCCTCTAAGAAGTCTTATCTCCAGCGAAATAAAGAATCTTGGCATGGCTGGGCGATGCGTCAGCGGTGATTTCTATGCCCATGCTTCTTATCGAGTCACGGGCAATTCAGTGCCCATGGGAGAGGCCATCGGGCTGGCTGTTGCATTGGCGGTGAAGCAGAATGAAAGCTTGCATGATTTGGATGGGGAGACCATCTCGCATCTGATGCTGGATCAGGACGACCAAGCGGAATGGGAGGCTTAAGGACATGCGCTTTCGCCAGGTTCATCTGGATTTTCATACCTCTGAATGCATTCATGACATTGGCAGCCGGTTTTCCAAGATCAACTTCCAGGAAAAATTAAGGCTAGGACATGTCAATTCGGTCACAGTGTTCTCCAAATGCCATCATGGCTGGTCCTATCATCCATCTGAATACAATGACATGCATCCGGGGCTTACCTTTGATCTGCTGGGGGAAATGATCGCCGCCGCCCATGAAATTGATGTTGCCGCACCGATTTATTTATCCGCCGGACCGGATGAAAAATTGGCAAGAAGGCATCCGGAATGGCTTATTCGCAACCGTGAGGATGTGCCGGGTCTGGGTTTTCTGGAGCCGTGCTTTCACCACTTTTGCATGAATACGCCTTATCTGGATCTGTTGATCAACCAGGTTGAAGAGGTGCTAAAAAAGTACGACGGCGATGGGATTTTCCTGGACATTGTAGGCGTGCGGAAATGCTACTGCCAATATTGCCTTGGCGATATGCTGCGCAAGGGGTTGGACCCGCTTTGTGAGGAGGATGTGTGGAAGCAAGGCGAGGATACCTATGCTGGTTATGTAGAGCGGATGCGAGCTGCCGTTGATGCCATCAAACCGGGGCATCCGGTCTTTCATAATGCCGGCCATATCACTCGAGGGCGGAGGGATTTGGTACATGCCAACACCCACTTGGAATTGGAATCCTTGCCCACGGGAGGCTGGGGGTATGATCATTTCCCCTTGTCTGCAAGATATGTACAACAATTGAACATGGATTTTTTGGGGATGACGGGAAAGTTTCATTCCTCATGGGGAGAGTTTGGCGGCTACAAGCATCCCAATGCGCTGCGATATGAGACCGCATTAAGTCTCGCCAATGGAGCGAAATGTTCAATAGGCGATCAACTGCATCCTGACGGGGAACTGGAGGAAGCCACCTATCGGCTGATTGGAGCCGCCTATGAGGAGGTGGAACAGAAGGAAGCATGGTGTGAGCAGGTGGAGAGTGTTGCCGATGTGGGCTTGCTTTCGCTGGAGGCCTATAAGGCCAAGCTTTATCCACACCGCGCCCAGGAGCGGACAGGTGGCTCGGATACCGGCGCGATTCGCATTTTGCTGGAAGGGAAAATTTTGTTTGATGTAATCGATATGGAAAGTGATTTTGGCAAATACCGGGTGATTATCCTTCCTGATGATATACGCATAACCCGAGGGCTTAAGGAAAAGCTCAATGCTTTTATCCATCGGGGAGGAAAGCTGCTCGCTTCGGGCCAATCGGCAATGAATAACGAAGGTACCAGCTTTGAGCTTGATTTTGGCATACGCTGGCTGAGCGAAAATCTCTATCGGCCCAATTATTTCAGGCCACTTACGGGCCTCATGTCCATAGGAAGCACCTCCTTTGTCATGTACAGTCAAAGCCAGCGAGTAGCCTGCACGGAAGGAACGGTCCTTGGTGATATGGAAAACCCCTACTTTAACCGGGGGCCGTTTGCGTTTTGCTCCCATCAGCATACGCCCAATAAGAAGGAACCGGCCGGGCTTGGAATGGCGGAAGGCAAGTCAGGCATATATATAGCCTGGCCTGTCTTCAAAGAATATGCGGAAAAAGGAAGCTTGGTTCTGAAGGAAATGGTGCTGCTGGCATTGAGGCGGCTGCTGGAGCGCCCCATGCTGGAAACTGGGTTGCCAGCCCAGGGAATCGCCGTGCTTCAACATCAGAAGGAGAAGCATCGTTATATTCTTCATCTTCTGTATGCCTCTCCAATCAGGCGAGGAGAGAAAATTGAGGTTATTGAGGATGTTGTACCTATTTATAATATTGAGGTAGTGCTGCGTCTTCCCGTATGGGCAAAGCGAATTTATCTGGCCCCGCAGCAAAAGGAAATGGATTATAAGCAGGAGCAGGGCGAGCTCAAATTTATACTTCCTATATTGGACTGTCATCAAATGGTTGTGATTGACATATAGAGCAGATACGATTAATTGCATATTCTGGTTTGGAGACATCTCCTGTACATGCTCTTCGAATCCATGTGGTGCTGATGGATTTCCCGGCAAGAGCTTAGTTAAAGAGCAAACGCGAACAAATATTCTATGAATAATTGGGGTGATGTGGTAGAATGAGGAAGTACAATTGAAATGTTCATTATGAATAACCACAAGATAAAGTAAAAACCCACCCCAAGGTTGACCGCCGAAGGTGGGTTTATTGCCCTAGACTTAGAAGGGAATAAACCTTCCAAGCCAATTGTTCAGTGCAGCGTAAATCAATAAAAGTATGGAGTAGATCAAATAATGTCAAAATCAGCTATACTTTCAAAGCGAATTAATAATAGATTTGGTTCCAAAGACGTTAACACAATTTTTTTGAAACAAA
>JAQSYI010000009.1 GCA_029256185.1 Paenibacillaceae bacterium | reverse complement strand
ATGAATCTGGCATTGGCGGGGAAGTCCATCTTTGAAGGGCTGAGCCGGATTTGCGCCCAGGGTGTTTCGTGATTTTGCAAGGGAAAGACGGAGGACCGCAATAGCGGCAACTCCTCATCCACAATGAAAATTAATCCTATGTAAATAAATGCAATAAACCATGCCCACTGATCTAATAAACCCAAACTAAAGATAGGTGTTGCCAATACACAAATGCCTATAAGAAGCAGGCCACTCAAATGCAACTGGTCTAGACGCTAAAGATAGGGCGTTGCCAATACATAATTGCCTAAGACGCAGACCGCTTAAATTCAACTGGCCTATACGCCAAAGATAGGGCGTTGCCAATACATAATTGCCTAAGACGCAGACCGCTTAAATTCAACTGGCCTAGACGCCAAAGATAGGGCGTTGCCAATATACAATTGCCTATAAGAAGCAGACCACTCAAATGCAGCTGGTCTAGACGCTAAAGATAGGGCGTTGCTAATACAAAATGCCTAAGACGCAGACTGCTCAAATGCAACTGGCTTAGACGCTATACAGTGACCGTTATAGCGTGCTTTGGCTATGGTGTGAACAAGGGTGACAGCTTAGTTATGTGCGAAGCAAGTGAGGGCAGGTTAACCTAGTACATCATGTTGTAAATTCGTTCCCTACAGGAGAAGAACCCGGACGTGCTAAACACAGGGAGCACAAAAGGGAAGCGACTCCGATGGGAGTAGTTTGGCGAAGAAGAGTCACCGCTTTAGGGCGTATCTGAACCTCTAAAGGGAGGAGATAATTCCCAGATGATCGTTTCTGACCAGGCCCTTTCGGTCAGGCGTACCGGGTACGTTAAGCGAAAGTAACGATAGCTCGGGGTGAAAAGGCGGTGAAAAGATGCCCTCAAGCGGGTGTTCAGACACGCCCCAGGTTGTAACGGACCTGAGCGCCCCTATTCGGTCCAAAACCGGGGGTTTGGAATTGTAACGGACTCGAACGCTCTTATTGGACTACTTTGCCCCCATCCAGAGGGAGATTGGCTCCGATAAGGTCTTACCAGTCCGTTAGCCGCGCCAACCCCCGTTTTTCCCCCGATTAGCGTCTTTCAGGTCCGTTGCAAGCCGGGAAGGACCGGCCTCAACAATGGGGAACGAATTTACGAGACGTTGTACTAGGTATGAACAAGAATAACAAAGGTTATCTCATGCGTGAGCAAACATGGGCAGGCTAGCTAGTCATGAAGCAAGTGTAGTTGGTCTAAGCTGTTAACTGATCCTGAGTAAAAGGGATAGTGTTCAAAAGAACTGGGGACACAGTACAGATCAGCTTAGAGCGGCGCTTTGAGGACGCGCTTTTAAACAAGGCTTTGTTGAGGGCTTAGAATAAACGAAGATGATCTGAAAAAAGAGACGATGATTCCGCGGCGCTCCAGCCTGAGGAAAATTCTGCAACGTTCAGAGTGGCTGATAGCCAAGTGTATACCCCAACGGCAAAAGTCCGGATATATTGAAACAACCGCCTTACCCTGCCTTGACGGCAAAGAGAGGGGCGGTTGTTGGGCGCTCAGCATCAATGGGAGGTTTAGTCTGCCTCTGCCTCCACTGCTTCAAGTTCTGCCTGCGTCTGTCTGACGATCTGGCTGAGAGCCGCAGCCCGGTCGCGGATAACGTCGTAGTGCCTGTCCTTAAGCTCCAGACGGTTGATCCGGGCCGCATCCAGCTCACAGCCCGCACATCCTGCCCGCAAATACTCGGCAAGATTGCCTTCATTGATGCCGCCTGCTGCAAGCAGAGGGATATGGGGGAGCGCCTCCCTAAGCTCACTGGCATAAGCCGCCCCCAGGGAAGCGGCCGGAAACAAGCTCACTCCGGTAACACCGCTTTTCCAGGCTTTAGCCACCTCCGCAGGGGTGAGCGCTCCGGCATATACGGGAAGCCGCTCTTCTTGCCCGAATTTCACTACCCGCTTGTCTGTATAGGGCGCCACGAGGAAGGATGCCCCGGCTTCCAGCGCTTCCTTGGCGTCCTTAGCATCGCAGACGGCCCCTGCTCCAATGAATACCCGTTTGCCCAGTTGCTTCTGCAGATCTTTGATGACATAATAAGCGCCGATGGAATTCAATGTCACTTCAATCATACGGATGCCCCCGTCATATAGAGCCTCCGCAAACGGGATCACCCGGTCACGCTCTACGTTGCGGAACATGGCCATAATCCGGGTTTCCCCAAACAGCTTCAGACCTTCCTCGCGTTCCATACTCTTGCCTCCTTGTTTTTTGCGCCAGCCCCAAACGGTCTTGATAAACATAATTCCATGATACCTCATTTTGCCTCTTTTTGCCGGATTCACAAAAGCAAGGTTCGTTCTGAAAAAAAATTTGTGTTTTTTTGTGTCAAAATGGGCAGATCGTCTTATAATGGGAGTAAGAAATGGGCATTCGTCTATGCCATGCCGCAATACCCGCAGGAGCAGTGTCAAGAAACGGGGGGATTTACGTTGGTTCTGGAAATAAGTGCAGCTGTAGCAGCAGGGGCATTCACCGTGCTGGTCATTTATCTGGTAACACTGATCCAGTCAGCCAAACGCTCACTTACGGATGCCAATGAAACGCTTGCGCAAATCCGGGAAGATCTGGAGTCGGTCAGCAAGCAGAGTCTTAATCTGATGGCGGCCGGGGAACAATTGATCCGGGAGGCGGATGAAAAGCTGCATGCGCTGGACCCGATCACCCGCTCGGTTAAGCAGACCGGGGAAGCCTTGGTGCAGGTGACCGATTCGGTCAAGCAAGTATCCGCAGCAGTATCCCGTTCAGCATCAGGCATCGGACAGACGGTGGAGCGTAACCATTCCCGCATTGCCGAGTTTGCCGAATACGCCAGTCTGGGCTTGCAATTATGGCAGAAGTGGCAGTCGCACCGAAATGAGAAGCCGAAGAACTAAATATTCCATGAAAGGATTGAGGACAATGTCTGACAAGATGAGTGGCAAGGATTTTTTTATCGGAGCTGTTGTAGGTGGAGTTCTGGGAGCGCTGACGGCACTGCTGCTGGCCCCCAAGGCAGGCAAGGAGCTTCGTTCGGATATCGCCGGACAATATGACAAGATCAGCGAGAAGACTGTGGAGATTGCCGGAGTTGTAGGGACCAAGTCGCAGGAAATCGCGGAAACGGTCAGCGCCAAAACCCAGGAAATCGCCAAAACAGTCAGCGCCCAAACCGGTGAAATCGTGGAGAAGGCCAAGGAAGCGGCATCGGTTGTAGCTACTGAGGTCAAAGCCTGGAAGGATAGCCGCAAGGAAGCAGTGCTTGCCATTCAGGAGGTTGCTCCTGCAATTGCCGAAGCAGCCGAAGAAGCAGTTGAAAAAGTGGAAGAAACCGCAGCAGAGGTATCTGCCGAAGTCAAGCCATAAGTCGAGTGCAAGATCCACTCGGTCCCCGAACGGCTGCCGGAGCATGAGGCTCCCGGCGGCTATTTTTTTTCTGCACAAAAAGCTCAGCAAAGGCATCGGAGCGGGTTGCTGAGGGAACAAGGAGGCTGAGCCAGCAAGGACTGCAGGATGCACGGGGTAATTTGCAGGAACGATATGGGAGACTCACACGTATGTATAAGGGCAAGATCAGAAACTATAAGCCTGTGTGGTTCATTCGGTAAGAGAGCCCGCGACATATCCAAAGAATACATACGAGCAATTGCCCAACGTTGGCAGAAGGAGGCTACAATGGACGATCAAGCGAAAAGAGACGCCTGGAGCGGTTTGGCCGGCAAAAGCGAACTGGAGCGGACGCTGCACGCCGGAATTCAGGGTGCGCCGGAGCTTCGGGGGGATGAGAAGGCGCATTATCTCGGCGAGTTCAGGGAGCGGGTGCTGGTGGCGCTGACCCGGCAGCAGGCGGGAGAATCTGTGCCGTATCAGGAGGTTGAAGCAGCCTTGAAAAACCCGCGTGCCGCATTGATGGTGGCCCATGGACAACTGGGGGATAAGGCCCTATCCAAGTACAAGAAGCTGGCCCAGGCTTACGGAAGAGTCGTTACCATCCGGCAGGATGCCAGCTTCGTCGGTGAGACAGGGTTGATTGTGGCAGCGGATACGGCTGTTGATTTAGAACAGGTTCATGTAGAAGACCGCAGGGAGCGCCTTCTTAAGAAGGGACTGCCTGAACAGCTTATCCAGGCTACCGGAGCAGCTATCTGCAAGGAATGCTGGACTTTGCTGCAGCAGAGGGCTCCCGAGGAACTGGAAAATTACCGGATGCTCAATCCAATTAGCCGCCTGTTCGGCGAAAAATGTACGGGACATGAATGAGGGTTAAGGAAGTCCGTCAAGGATTGGTGCAGTCATACCGGTTGATTCCCAGCCGCTCCTGACGGTATTCCGTGGGGGAGTGGCCGAACCATTTTTTGAACTGTTTGGAGAAGTAAAGGGCATCGGCAAAGCCCACTGAGGCGGCTATCTGCTCAATGGTCAACGGTTCGGCAAGCAGCAGCTTCGCCCGCTCCATGCGGATCTGCAACAGGAAATGCATGGGGGACATGCCCGTGTGCTGCTTGAACATCTTGGACAGATGGGTACGGTGGTAGCCTAGGGTCTGGGCCATCTGCTCAATGGATACAGGCTGGGAATACTGCAGAGTAAGCCAACGGATCGCCTGCTCGATCTGGCGTTTGATCTCGGTGGCAGGTTCAGGCTCCCGCTCGGCTATGGTTGCCTGGTCAGCGAGCAGCGCCGCCAGAATCAACCGGGTCCAACCTCCTGCCTGCAGATCGCAGATGGGATTGCTCTGCTGAAACGCACGCCGGATTCTCCGGAAGTATGCGGCTGTTCTGGGCTGGAATGTCTGTTGGGTTACGGGGCGGTGACTGGAAATACCCAGCTGGCTGAGATATTGATCCATCTGGGCGCCTTTGAAGCCGAGCCATACGTACTCCCAGGGCTCCTCAGGATCGGCTTGATAGCTGACCAACTCTCCCGGAAAAATGAAGAAAGCTCCTCCCCGCTCGATCTGATATTCCTTGCCCATGCAATAGAAAGTTCCTTTGCCGGAGAGCACATAATGGAGCAGATGGTGTCCGTGTACGAGAGGCCCTACCTTGTGGTCATGCGAGGTTTGGGAATATCCGCTGAAGAGGACGGTAAGCTCTCCTTTGGAGGGATATGGATTGATCGATACGGAAAAGTTAATGTCCATGCCGGGTAGCCTCCTGGAATATCTTCGAAAACTGGATGCAGGAATATGCCGAATCAAGCAAGAATATGTCTAGTAAACTGATTATTCGGGAGGAACAGACGGTGAATCGTTTTATAAGAAACAATGGGCTGCACTTGGCTTGGACAGTAGCGTTGGTGGCTACTCTGGGCAGTCTCTATTTCTCCGAGGTTATGGAATATGTCCCCTGCAAGCTCTGCTGGATTCAAAGGATCTTCATGTATCCGTTGGTTATTATCCTGGCGATAGCCGCGGTTAGACGGGAACACAGCATTACCGTCTACGTGCTGGGTTTGAGCATACCCGGCGGTCTGGTATCGTTGTATCATTATTTGTATGAAAAAACAAACTGGTTTCAGGCCACATCCACTTTTTGCGGAGTAAATGCCTGTGATATCGAGTATATCAATTGGCTGGGCTTCATTACAATCCCTTTCCTGGCACTGGTGGCCTTTATCTTGATTACTGTGCTTTGTTTCCTCATCCGCAGGGCCGAGCGCCGAAGAGACAGACTACATTTCTCCATGTAGAAGTGGATTCCTTCCATAGATCAATCCGGACATGTGAGGTATATTTAATGCATAGGGCTTCCGGCCGGAGCCTTGCATAAAAACCTTTAGGAGGATTACTCTCAATGTCCAAAATTACATTTATGGGAGCAGGAAGCACCGTATTTGCCAAGAACGTGCTGGGCGATGTCATGTTGACTCCCGCACTTCAGGAGTTTGAAATCGCTCTCTTCGATATCGATTTAATGCGTCTGAAGGATTCGGAGAACATGCTGCTGAATCTGAAGAACACCATGAACAGCGGCTGCCGGATCAAGTCTTATACCGACCGCAAGGAAGCGCTCCGCGGCGCCAAATATGTGGTTAATGCCATTCAGGTGGGCGGCTATGACCCTTGTACCATTACAGATTTCGAGATTCCGAAGAAATACGGCCTGCGTCAAACCATTGCCGACACGCTGGGAATCGGAGGGGTTTTCCGCAATCTGCGCACCATCCCGGTGATGTTGGATTTTGCAGCCGATATGCAGGAGGTTTGTCCTGACGCCTGGTTCCTGAACTACACCAATCCTATGGCGGTATTGACCAATGCCATGATTACCCTGGGCGGAATCAAGACAGTCGGTCTGTGCCACAGTGTGCAGGTTTGCGTCCCCCATCTGTTCAAGGCTCTGGAGATGGACGATACGGGTGTGCAATGGAAGATTGCCGGCATCAACCACATGGCCTGGCTGTTGGAAGTTACCAAGAACGGGCAAGATCTGTATCCCGAAATCAAGAAGAGGGCCAGGGAAAAGCAGCAGACCAAACACGGCGATATGGTCCGCTTCGAGCTGATGCACCGCTTCGGCTACTACATTACGGAATCCTCCGAGCATAATGCCGAGTATCACCCGTATTTCATCAAGCGGAATTATCCCGAGCTGATCGAAGCCTACAATATTCCTCTTGACGAGTATCCCCGCCGTTGTGTCAACCAAATTGAGCGCTGGAAGACTATGCGCGAGGAATTGGTGAACAGCAAGGATCTGGAACATACCCGTTCCAGAGAATACGCCTCCTTTATTCTGGAAGCGATGGAGACGGATCAGCCTTACAAGATCGGCGGCAACGTCATCAATACCGGTCTGATTCCCAACCTGCCCAAGGAAGCCTGTGTCGAGGTGCCGTGTCTGGTGGATGCAAGCGGTGTAACGCCTACCTATGTGGGCAATCTGCCGCCCCAATTGGCTGCGCTGAACCGCACCAACATCAATACACAGCTGCTGACGCTGGAAGCGGCCAAGACCCGCAAGAAGGAGCATATCTATCACGCCGCTCTGCTTGATCCGCATACATCAGCAGAACTGTCCATGGACGATATTGTCGCTCTCTGCGATGATCTGATTGAGGCCCATGGCTCCTGGCTGCCCAAGTTCAACTAATCTGCTGTGCAAGAACCGGTTTCCCCTTAAATGTCGGGATGCCGGTTTTTTTGTGCGGATTACCGCATCGGAGTTCCCTTGAAACTTTCTTCCAGCCAGCGGCGTCTATTATGGTGTGCAACAAAGCTCATAACAGAAAGAAAAGGGGAGCTTTTGATGAAGATGAAGATGAAGATGAGGATGAGAGCGTGTAACGCCCTCGTATGCTTGCTGCTTGTTCTTGCGGTTTTGCCGGCTTGCAAAGACTCAGACGGGAAGAAGGAACAGGGCCAGTCCCCGGCTTCTCCTGTCAACCCGGCTTCCGCCTTTCCGTCCGGCCAATCAACGGCCCCTTCCGGGGGGACAGAAGTACCGGGCAACTCCGCAGCTCCGAAGGTATTCCGTCCGGAGGAAATCAATCTTGCCGCCTGTACACCCGAATCAACGGCTTCGCTGCACACGGCTGCCGGCGCCGGCCTGCGCCAGGGTGCAGCCTCTTCTTCTGCAGCAGCAGCTAATCCCGCACGAACGCCACTTGACCGGATCGCCTCCATATCAGTGGGGAGGATCTTTGACGCGGCAGGCTACGGCTGGAAGCCGGGAAGCTCTTATGCCATCGGGGCAGACGGTAGAGCCTGGACCTGGGGCTACAATTCTTCAGGAGAGCATATGTCCACTCCGGTACAGCTGCAGGAGGAAGCGGCAGTCAGGCAGATTTCCGGATCGTTTGTGCTCACAGTCGACGGCCAGGTGCGCCGGATGAGCGATTCAGGCCATTCGGCAGCGGTTCCGGAACTGGCCGGAGTGGTCTCCATTCAGCATCTGGATGAGATGTTCGGCATTTTATTTGCCTTGAAGGAGGACGGCACGGTCTGGTATCTGAAGCGGGACAGCTCCAAGCCGGTGCGTTTGGGGAATTATACGGGTATTGCATCCATTTATAGCACTTCATTTTCTCTATTCCTGCAAGATGACAACGCACAGCTTCATTACATCAACGGTTCTTACGGCGAACTGCTTAAGAATGAGGCATTCCTGGTGCCGGTGCCCGCTCCCCATAAGATCAGCCAGTTTAGCGCCGGCTTCGACGATGAAGCTCTGATCCTAACCGAGGACGGCACGGTGTTCCTGTTCTCCGGCAGCGAGAAGGTGCTGAAGCCGGTGCCCGCCATGTCCGGAGTGAAACGGCTGGCTGCTGCAGGTCAGGGGCTGTACCTGTTTGCCAAAGATGACGGCACGGTGTGGGGCTTGGGCAAGAACCGGTCCGGTATGCTGGGGCCTGATGCAGATCAGGCTTTGGAACCTGTTCAGCTGCCTGGCCTGAAGGCTGTAACCGAGATTGTTGCGGGAACCGATCACGTGCTCGCCTTAAACCAGCAAGGTGAGATTTATTCCTGGGGAAGCAATATGACCGGCCAATTGGGCAGGCTCGATCCTGTATGGGATCAATGGACGGAGATTGGCCAATTGGCGGATGTCCGTCAGGCGGTTGCCCTGCCGGACCGTCCTTATTTCATCCGTGAAGGCGGGGCGGTTTGGACGATGGAGGAAGACGGGCAAGCTTATCCTGTGCAGGGCTTAACCCGCATCAAGGATATGGAGCTTATGATCGATGTTCCCGTTACCCTGAGCGATGAAGGAACGGTGCACTTGTGGCCCGGGCAGTTCGCAGGCTGCCAGAGCCTGTCTGTTCCATTTGCCGTTAAGGATATGGCCGTCAACAACGAGCAGCTGCTGCTTCTGGATCAGGAGGGGAACATGGTCATGGTGTTTCTTCAGGCGCACCGGAAGGAGCGCGCCGGGAGGTATGAGACCACATCCTTTATCCTGGACAAAAGGAGCATCACCGTCAAAGGCGCGGATGCCTGGGCAGGCAGGATCAAATCCTTGCATGCCAACCCGTATGCGTTCTTGGCATTGACAGAGGACGGACAGGTATTCTACACGGAAAAGACCGGAGACGGGTCCTATGTGTTCAAGCAAGTGGAGGATTTGCCTGCTATCAAGCAGCTTGCGGCCGAATATTACATCATCGGTACGGTTGATCCGGTGCCGATATGGGCTCTGGACAAGGAGGGCCGGGTGCATGAGATCAATCTGGAGCTGATGCGTTCAAGCAACAAAATAACCTCCATTAAGGACACCGTGCTGCCGGAGGTGGAGCAGGGGACGGCCCGGATCAGCGGCAGGCTGCGCATTACGGAGAGCGGGGAAATCTATGAGCGCGGTTGGGAAAAACTGCCCCGTCAAGCAGCCAAGCACCCGGTCCGGCTGGTGTCCTCCAGCTATTCCTATGCCATTGAAGGGCCGGGCTCCCATTATCATCTGCTGGTGACCGAGAACGACCGGATTGTTATGATGGGATACAATCTGTTCGGAGGAGCATCCTCCAAGCCGGATAAGGTGCTTGCTCGGTAAGTGTGGCGGATTATCTTGCAGGAAGTGACAGGAACTTCTCCCGGTCATGTCGAAAGTATAGGAATCATGATGACAACGAAAGGATGAGCCTGTTGAAGCTGTCTGCCGGATTAGCTGTTGGACCCGTTTTGGCGCTTAGTATGCTGGCCGTTACTGCCTGCTCCGGGCAGGAGACCGCTCCCGCGATCGAGAGTCCCTCTGCGGCCGTTTATACAACGCCTTCTGTATCACCTTCTCCATCCCTTAAACCTGCCGTTACCGTTGCTCCGCTTCCCGGTTCAAGTCCCGGCGGCAGTCCGGGCGTTGCACCAAGTGCTTCATCAAGCCCTTCATCTAGCCTTGCTTCAAGCCCTGCTTCAAGTTCTACTCCAGGTCCCACGACTGTTCCGGTCCCCTCTTCGTCTGCTCCGACTAAGGCAACGGCCAAACCGCAGGCGGGACAAAGCGATGCCAGCAAGAAGGCTTTTTCCTGGTACTATATGAAGAAGAAGGACGGTCAGGTTCCAGGCTTCCCCGGAGAGGTGAAGCAGCTGGCTGCCAATCAGAAGGCGGTCTGGGTGGGAAGCGGCAAGAAGGTCTACCTGACCTTCGATACCGGCGGACCCATCGGGGAGTCCGACAAGCTGCTCTCTATCCTGAAGGACAATGAGGTGAAGGTCACTTTCTTCCTCGTGGGATACAATGTGAAGCAGTATAAGGACTTTGCCAAGAAGGTGTCGGAGGAAGGCCACTTGATCGGCAATCATACGATGACGCACAAGGACATGACCAAGCTCTCCGATGAGGAAGTGAAGCAGGAACTGGAGGATTTCGCCAGCCTGATCAAGGAAGTGACCGGCAAGCCTCCGGCCCCTCTGTTCCGGTTCCCTTACGGGGCTTACAGCATGCATCTGCTGGACATGGTGAGCGAGATGGGGTATACGTCCGTGTTCTGGTCTACCGCCATGCGGGATTGGGAGCCGCGGGCAGGAGGAGCGGAGGATCCTTATAACGATATTATGAACGGCCTTCACGAAGGGAATATTATTCTGATGCACCAGGGCTCGCAAGAGAATATCGAAGCGCTGGACCGGATCATCAAGGATGTGAAGAAGGCCGGCTATGAGTTCGCAAGCCTGGAGGAATTGGTGAAGTAGGACAACGGAACCGGCAACGATGGCAAGGGAGCAAGAGGCAGAGGAAATCTGTTGGATTAGCCATGGCACCTGGTATCCGGTACCTTTTGACGAGTGCGCTCATATTGTAAATCAGGCGTACTATTAATCACCCTACAGTCAAAGGATGCGTGTATCCGTGCAGCAGCCCATTGCGATTTTGGACTCGGGTGTAGGCGGACTGACGGTCGTAAGCGAGATTATGCGCCAGCTGCCCAAAGAGCAGGTAGTGTATTTTGGCGATACGGCCCGGGCCCCTTATGGACCCCGCTCCCCGTCGGAGGTATTATTTTTCACCAAACAGATTGTTGACTTTCTCCTTCTTTACCGGCCCAAAATGGTAGTGCTCGCATGCAATACGGCAACAGCAGCCGCGCTCGAACATCTCCGCGCTTGCATTTCGGTTCCTGTAGTTGGCGTTATCAAGCCTGGCGCAAGGGCGGCTATCAAGCTCTCCCGGACCAGATCCGTAGGAGTCATCGGAACGGAAGGGACGATCAAAAGCGGCGCATATGTACAGGCGCTTCATGACATTTCGCCGGATATCCAGATTGTGAGCCTGGCTTGTCCGTCCTTTGTCCCTCTTGTGGAAGAAGGCAGATACCAGTCCGCCGAGGCCAAAAAGACCGTACTCGAGACCCTGGCTCCCCTGGCCGGCCATGATATGGACTGCCTGATTCTTGGCTGCACCCATTATCCGTTCTTAAGCGGATATATATCCGAGTGCATGGGAGAGAAAGTCCAGCTGATTAATTCGGCAGATGAAACGGCCCGGGAGATCAGCGCTATTCTTTATTCCAACGGGCTCCAGAACCGCAGCTCCTGCATACCGGATCCCCTATTTTTCTGCAGCGGCAGTCCCGTTACCTTCCGCACGATTGCTGAAGCCTGGTTGAACCGGCCGGTGACCGTGACGCAGGTGGCATGGCCCTCCATTATCCAAGTGGGATAACTCTTCTTCGGAAGAGTTCTTTTTTTTGGGCGCCGGCATATATATACCTACCACATCTGCCAAGAGAGGAGCTAAGAAGCAATGGAGCATCGGGAAACAGAGGGAGAGCCCGTCGTGGATCGGACCAGGCCGCTTGGCTATGAGGAATGGAGGGAGGCGCGGGACGGCCTGTTGGCCAGATACCCGTTTCTTCATTATGAAGCGGTTGGCGCAAGCGTGCTGGGCCGGGAATTGGGAGTGTTCAGAATAGGCAGCGGCCAACGCGAGATTCATTATAACGGGTCTATGCATGCCAATGAGTGGATAACGGGAATGATGCTGATGGTGTTTTTGGAGGAATTGGCGGAGGCATACCGGCAGGACGGCTTGTTCATGGGCTTGTCCGCCAGCAGGCTGTTGGAGCGGACCACCCTGTGGCTGATGCCTCTGGTGAATCCTGACGGAGTCAATCTGGCCCTGCATGGACTGGAGGGGACGGGGGACTTATCTTCGCAATTGCGGGAATGGAATGGGGGCAGAACGGATTTCAGCAATTGGAAGGCCAATATCCGCGGAGTAGACTTAAATGACCAGTTTCCGGCCAATTGGGAGCAGGAGCGCGCCCGCAGGGATACCGGCGGTCCGGGGCCGCGGGACTATACGGGGGAAGCGCCGCTTGTTGAGCCGGAGGCGCTGGCTCTGGCGGAGTTCACCCAAATCCGCTCCTTCGACATGGTCATTGCCTTCCATACCCAAGGCAGGGAGATTTACTGGAACTACCGGGACCAGGAGCCGGCAGAATCGGTCGTATGGGCGGAACGGTTTCGCAAGGCAAGCGGTTATGTGCCCGTGAAACTTGCAGGCAGCGATGCGGGGTATAAGGACTGGTTCATTCAGGAGTTCGGCAAACCGGGGTTTACGGTAGAGGCAGGCTTCGGTATAAACCCGTTGCCCCTCCAGCAATTTCCGACCATATACCGGGAAGCGGCAGCCATTATGCTGGAGGGTCTGAAAGGATAGATGATTCACATCAGATATTGCGGATCAGCCAAGTATAAGCCCAGCGCCAAAGAGTCAGGAACAACAGAATGAAGATTAAGGATGCCAGCGCGAAGGACCAGCTTGCCGGTTTGTCATACAGGAAGTAACGGATTACAAGGCCTGCCGGCAATGCCAGCACAGTTGTCTTAAGCGCTCCAATTGCCGCTTGCGTCATGGTGGAATAGGCCTTGTTGCGGTACGCCCCTGTTATTACCCCGGACAGAATCCAAGCAACCATAAAGGGAAAGGTGATGTTCCAGATTTCCACGAATCCGGAATCCATCTGATGCTCCATCGTACCGAAGAAAGTGAACAGGAGCAGGGCGAGGATATCCCCGACAGCCAACAGCATGGCTCCGAAGATATAGTACTGATTTTCAAAACGTTTGGTCATGGTTTCTCTCTCTCCTAACAGCCTTCCTCTTAAGGAAGGCTTTTTTCAAACAATGATTCATCGCATCATTATACCATAATCCGCCGTCAGTCAATAAACCAAGTTTGTGAAAATCCCGTTAAGGATGGACAGGAAGCAAAATCCGGAATTGAACCCCTTCGGAAGTATTAGCGGCTGTTACCGTCGCCAGATGAAGTTCAGCTATCCGCCGCACAATAGCCAGGCCCAGTCCGAATTGCCCGCCCTGGCCTTTGCCGAAGGTTTGGAACAGGCCGTTCTTTGATTCTTCGCTTAATGGAGGACCATCATTCCCCAGAATAAGCGCGAAGCCCCTGGCCGGTGCAGGTTCAGCAGCGGCTTCCTGCCTGTAGAAGGCATGCCCGTCTGTTGCCTCATGCCCCCCTCCGCGGATCTCCTCCAGCCGAACCACAACCTTGCTGCAGGCATACCGGATCTGGTTGTCCAGCAGATTCTCCACAGCCACCACCCATTGCTCCGGATCGCCGTGAATAATGGAGGGAGCAAGCTCTATAAGGTAGTCCAGCTCCTTGCGCTTCCATCTCAGCCGGTCTACAACCGATTCCACCAGAGCATCCAGCTTGATCTCCTGGCGGATCTGTCCGCCCGCAGCCAGATAATCCAGCTTGGTGAGGTAGAGGAGATCATTGATTTTCTTGTCCAGGCGGCCGGATTCCTGCTCGATCACGGATAGGGAGTTCTCCAGAGAGCCCTGGGGATAAATGCCGTCTTGAATGGATTGGGTATAGCTTGCGATCACCATTACCGGTGTCTTCAGCTCATGGGAAATATGCTGCAGCATGGTCTGCTGGTAATCGTCCTGCCGCTTCAGCCGCTCTCTCATGATCTCGATGGAATCCGCCAGCATCCCGATTTCATCCTTGCGGTTCATGGCGAGAGGTTCATTCCATTGACGGTCCGCGATGCTCTTCACGAAGCCCCCCAGCTTAACCAGGGGCCGGGATAAGTAACGGGACAGCCATATGGCCGGGAAGAGGCTCAGCAGCACCAGAATGCCTGTGAGCGCAACCAACTGGCGGATCAGGCTGTTCATCAGATCCTTGTAATAAGTATCCCACATGTAGGAAACATAGTAAAATTGGCGGTTCATAGGGGAAACTTTGCGTATTACATAATATACCCGTTCGTCTCCCATATCAAGCATATATCGGGCAGATAGTGTTGTTTGGGCTAAAGCTTCTTTATAAATATCATCGGCCAGATTTGCAGGAATGCCCCTGGCTGCAGTCAAGGGCTGGCCGTTTCTTCCCAGCACAAAGGATTTCACGGCCCGCCTGTCCTGCTGCTCTTGATCCCGCTCGATAGCACTTGGACTCTGGGGAAGGATTTCCGTTCCCCGGCGAAGGGCGGTTTTCTGCCCTTGCTCGATGGTGGAGTAGATGCTCCTGGATAAATTTTTGTTCAAAAATGGAGGCAACAACAGACTGACCAGCAGAAAGATGCCAACGGTGATGCAGACAATTACAATCCAGATTTGGAAGGCCAGCGGTTTGTTTCTCATGGCCTTACCAGCCTGTAGCCGTGTCCATACAAGGTTTCCAGACGAAGCTCGGGCATCTTCTTGCGGATGCGACGGATCAGATCGTCCACAACCCGGTCGGAACCGAAATAATCCCCGCCCCAGATCCGGTTAAGCAGCTGCTCCCGCGTAAATGCTTGGCCCAGATGGGTAAAGAAGAGCTGGAGCATATCGAACTCTTTGGAGGTCAGCTCCACCAGTTCATGTTCTGTGCGCAGAATACGGGAATCCGGCTCCAGACGGTAGGGAGGAACCAGAATAGGCGGAGAAACGGCAGCAGCGGCGGCTGCAGGCAAGGGATAGCTGCGCATAAGAAGATTGCGTGCGCGGATGACCAGTTCCCTGGGCAGGAAGGGCTTGGGCAGATAATCATCACCGCCTATTTCAAGACCTACAACCCGGTCCAGTTCTGCGTCCCGGGCAGAGATGAAGATCACAGGCATGGATGCAAGATCCTCCTTGATCTCGCGGATCAACTGATAGCCGTCCACCCCGGGAAGCATGATGTCCAGAATCCACAGATGGGGATGGTCTCTGACCGCCTGACGGGCCGCATCTCCGTCGGTGAAGGAGCGGACCTGCCAACCTTCCTTGGATAGGTAAGAACTCAAAACCTGGTTCAGGTTGGGCTCGTCTTCTACTAAATGAATCAGATAGCTCACCGCGGCATCTCCGTTCCGGAACGTGGGATTAATTCTGCTCCAGCTCTATATTAAAATAGGGATCGGATTGATGCAACTGGGCTAAGATCAGCACCAACGCTGCATTTTCCTTCTCGATCTGCGAAAGCAGACTATTAAGCACCGTACTGACCGCCGCGGCATCACCTGAACCGACTGCTGCGGTCAGCGTCTGGCGAAGCCCGGCCCGCTCTTCCGCAAGCGGCTTCCATTCCACTTGTCTCAGAGCTTTGAGCGAGATCCATCCGTCTTTCATCTCCCCGTACTTCTGTTTCAATTCCTCCAATGTAAGCGAGCCGGACTTCCATTCCTGGCTCAAGGCATAACGCTCTTCCGCTGCCGTCTTCCTGTCTTCTTCAGCAGGCTTCAGCTCTTTGAGCTCGTTGACCAGCCGTTCCCGCTCACTGAATGCAGCATTCCAGGCCGTTGCCGTCTCTGGTGTGTATTTCTCCGCCAGCAGAGCAAGGTAGGTGCGCTTGTGGACTCCCAGATTATCCGCCTCGCGTACCGTGTTCCAGGCCCCTCTGCGGAAGCTGTCCAACGGATGGCTTTGTTGCCCGCGGAATTCCGCTATTCTGGCTTTCGGTCCTGCAGCGGCGCCCTCTGAGGGAGCACTTGCGTCGGCTGAGGATGCGGCGGATGCTGCGGTTGGCAGGATTAAGGCGGCGCAAACGGTAGTGATCAGGCTTTTTCTCCAATATTTCATGTTGGTCATACCTCCTTGGGTTTGGATAAGGGAAGCTTAATATTGTCCCTTACAGCCTTAGGATAAAGGATAAAAACGGGATTTTTGCGGAGCAATTATGTGAAATTGTGGGATTGGGGCTAGCCGTTCTGGTATAATAGGGGACAAGGGCGGTCAGGCGCAAAAAAACGCGCTTGTGCCCGTTCAGGCATTGCGGGAGGTGAGGGAAATGGCCAAACGGACAGGGGCAGGAGCCCTGCGCAGGTGGGTGACGATAGTGCCGCGGGTATGGAGGCTGCTAAGCTCAAACAAAGTACCGGCCGGAGAGAAATTGCTGTTTCTGATTCCCGCAGCCGTATATTGGGTTATACCGGATGTCATGCCGTTTTTTGCACTGGACGATATTGCGGTGACCCTTCTCCTGGCAGGCTGGTTCTCTTCCAGAATGGAGAAGAAGTACGAGATAGGAAACGATTAAATCATTTCACTACACCACATTTTTTGTATAGCAAGATGGCCGGCAGAAAGAACCTTCGCCTTAGTGCAAAGGTTCTTTCTGCCGGTTTGGAGATTTTCCGTTCAACAGCCTCTAATGTTGTTGCTAGATAGAATGGTTGTTGCTGCGGTCAACTGTGTTGTCCTTGGGGATGAACGGCCACCAGTTGGCTCTGCCGAACAGCCGCACCATAACGGGTACGAAGAACTGGAGGAACAACAAGGCATATAGAATAAGACCGGAAAGCACCGCGGTAGCTACTTGCAGCAGGGACATCACTCCCGAAGGATACATGGCTGCGAAGGTTCCCGCCAGAATAATCACCGCGGACACGATTACGGTGCCCATGTTTTTCATCGCGGTGAGAATGGCCTCCTGCACGGGCTCGCCCTTGTGCTCGTTGAAGCGGTCCATCAGGAAGATGCTGTAGTCTACGCCAAGCGCCATCAGAATCACAAAGCTGAAGAACGGGATCGCCCAGCTTGTTCCCGCATAGCCCAGGATATGAATGAACACCACTTCATTGACAGCCAAAGCGCAGAAGTAACACAGCACAAGCGATACCATCAGATACAGCGGCATAATAAGCGAGCGGAGCAGCACGATCAGGATCAGGGTAATCCCGCCCAGCATCAGCAGGACGGTCCGCTTGTAATCCGCGTTGGACATTTTCTGCAGATCATTGTAGACCGAGGAAACTCCGTTGACTCCGATTTTGCTTTTTTCCAGGTGTGTTCCCTGCAAGGCCTTTTCGGCGGATTCGCGGATGCCGTCAATGGATTCAAGCGCCTCCGTGTCATAAGGATTATGGGTGAGAACAATGTCAAAGCTGGCCAGCTTCCGGTCCTCCGACAGATAATTCCGGATAACTTGCTGAAACTGCGCATCCTCAGTTGCCTGCTTGGGCAGGAACCAGCCGGCGGTTTCCTTGTCCGGTGCAAGCGCCAGGTCATTCAGATAAGCCTGGGCCGAAGTTAAGCCGTCTTTTACTTGCCCTAACCCGTCTGCACTTTGTCCCAGGCCGTCGGTTAATTGCTGAAGCTGTCCGCCAATGGAGGAGAATCCGTTCAGAAGAGCGGTCTGGCCGCTCCCAAGCTGTTCCAATCCCGCTTGGATCGCAGGCAGATTGGCGACAGCCTGTTTCTGTCCGTCCGCTGCGGCGGTAAGTCCGGTTTGCAAGGATGCAGCACCGTTCTCCAGTTGAAGCATGCCCCCGCTTAGCGCGGATTGCCCGGCAACGGCTGCACTTAAGCCGCTGTTCGCCTGGTCCAATCCTTCCTGAACCTTGACCAGCTGCAGGGTCAATTGGTGCAATCCGGCTTCCAGATCGGCGAGTCCTCTGGAGGTCTGGTTCACTGTGGTCTGAATCGCCAGGAAGTCCGGATCGGCACCCAGTTCGGGGTATTTGCCGGTTAATGCGGAGAACCGGCTGCTCAACCCGCCCAGGGCCTCGGAGGATTGCTTCAGTCCGCTCTCGATTATGGCATAGTGGGCGGCAAGCTCCTTCAATCCTGCTGACAACGTCTGGTAGGCAGTGAGCACCTGCCGGCCGCTTGCAGCGAGCAAATCAGCATTGGTCCTAAGCCCGGCAATGCCCGTCTTCAGTCCGCCGGCCCCGGTTGCTCCGCTGCGTACACCGCTCTCGATTGCCGCAAGCCCTTGGTGCAACTGGCTGGCGCCATCCTTAAGCTGATTGGTCCCATTCACCAGTTCCTGGATACCGTCCGCCGCTTTGGCCAGCTCGGGGGCGGAGCCGGTCAGAGACTTGGCGGCATCCGACAGCCCCGCCTGAATAACCGAGAGGCCTTCTGATCCTTGCCCAAGCCCGTCGCCAAGGGTCTTGGCTTGTGACGCTACGGTAAACTGCTCCATCTCTTCCCCAAGAGGCCGGGTCAGACTGCGGACCTTGGCAACACCGGGATTACGCAGCAATTCCCGGCTTATTTTCTCAATAACCGCATAGGATTCTTCATTGTCCAGGGCCGTGTCGGACTCCAGTAAAATCCTGGTGGTCATGGCTTCACCCGGACCGAAGCTGTCGGAGATGATGTTGAAGCCTTTGACGGAATCATAGTTCTCCCCGATCTCGGTCAGGGAGTTGAAGGACAGCTTGCCGGAATAAGTGATCAGCAGAGGGACCACAATGACAGCGGTGAGCAGCAAGGCCGCCCATGGCTTCTTCAGAGAGAAGCTGCCCGTTGCTCCCCAGACCCGGCTCTCCCGGTGCTCAAGCGATCCTTTGGAGGGCCAGAACAGCTTGGGGCCCAGCACTGCCATGAAGAACGGCACGATGGTAAACAGTGCCGCCAGCAAAACGGCTACTCCGATGGCCACCGCGGATGCGGACTGGTACAGCTTGAAGGCGGCAAGCCCGATGGAGGAAAACCCCACCAGTGCTGCCAGTGCACTGAACAGTACGGTTTTGCCTGCTGTTGCATAGGTCCGCACGATTGCACCGTGAATGTCGCCCGGTTCCTTGCTCATCTCTTCCTTGAACCGGCTTAGAAGCAGGATGCAATAATCTGTTCCGATCCCGAACAGTACGGCTACAAGGAAGATCTGGGTAAAATTAGACACAGGAAAATTAACCCGGTCGATGAGGAAGGCTACAATGGATTGGCTGGTTACATAGGTAATCCCTACTGTAAGCAGAGGAATCAGCGGTGCAATCACCGAACGGAACACCAGCACCAGAACAATCAGGATGAAGAACACGGTAATCAGTTCGGTGCGCTGCAATCCTTTCTCAGAGCTGATGACCACATCCTCATCCACCAGGATGGAGCCGGTATAATAATGCTCTACTGTGATGCCTTCGAGAGGAGCGCTTAAATCCTCACGGATTTCCGCGGCTGCGCGGCCGTTTGGCGCAACGGAGATCATGGCCAGGGTGGTTTTGTTGTCCTTGGCCACCATCTGGGCTTCCAGCTCCTTGCTGTCCGCTCCGGACATGATGCCGGTGATGCCCAACTCGTTCTGTTTCTCCTTCAGCAGATTGATGGCCTTCGCAGACTGCTCCTTGTCCGCAGCGGTTAGTCCGCCGGGATTATGGAAGACGAGCACAAGGGACAGCTCACCCTCCGCTCTCGTGTGGTGGCGCGCTTCCATCTCATCGGCCAGCGTAGAGGCATAGCCCTCCGGCAGGCTGATGCCTCCCTTTTCCCGGACCAATGCTGCCATGCTGGGAGCAGAAGCGAGCAATACTGCAACTACGGCAATCCAAGCGGCCATAATCAACCAACGTGATTTCAGGATGGTTCTCATATCTGTTACATGCCTCCGTTCCTGGAAATAATAGTGGCGATCTTCTCGTAGATGCTGACAAAAGCCTCAATCTCGCTTTCTTCCAATTCCTGCAGATAGGACTCAACCAACTGCCTGAGTCTCTCTTCTCCCCGCAGATACACCTGGTCCCCCGCTTCGGTTATATCCAGATACACCATTCTCCGGTCTTCATCGTCGCGTATCCGGCTCACATAACCTTTGGCCACCAGGCGGTCTACCATGGCGGTTACCGCGCTGCGGTTGACCCCGCAGACCTCGGCAAGCTGGGAAGCGGAGCATCTGCCGTGTTTCTTCAGATAGCGGACGGCGAAATATTGCTCAATCGTAATGTCTTTCATTACATGCTCGGTGATCATGGAAGAAATTTTGCGGGTAGCAAACAGATAGACCTCTCCATAGCGGGTAATCAGGGAATCCAGCTTCTGAGTCTCCATTTTCACTCCTTCTTTCGTTTTGCACACATGGGGTATGCTGGAATAAGCAAAGATGAGATAAGCGATGATGAGATAAGCGATGATGAGATAAGCGATGATGAGATAAGCAAAGATGGTGACAAACAGTGATAGAGTGAGGTAGTTCAACAGATGAACTATTCAATAGTGGAATTATAGTAGCAGGCCGGGCAGTATGTCAACCAGTAAATGCAGAAGCCGCCTTGAACTCCAACCTACCTTCCGAGGACGGACCTGAGAGACGATATTTGCGGGAAAAACAGGGGTTAGTATGGCTAACGGACACGAGAGATCTTATTGTGCCGCAAACCCGCTAAATGGGGGGCAAGGGAACCAAATAAGAGCGGCTGTGTCCGTTGCCGGCTTAAGGCAATGGTTCTTCTTCACGGAAATACTCCGATAGGAGCCCTTTCTCAAAAGCCAGAAAGTTTGTAAATCCGGGGAAGAGGAGCTCATTCCCAAAAAATGCGGGGAAAGTCAGCAGGAGCAAGAACAGCTCCCGTTGCCATCATCAGAACCATGGGCATGCAGATCCCGGGAATAGATAAGCAGGTTATCCCGCAGCTGCCAGCCCAGCCCGCTCCAGAAATGCTGTCCTCCTATGTTGCTGTCCAGCACCAGGATATGGCATTTGGCAATCTGTTGCTGCATGAGAGCATCGAGTGAGGCTTGCGCCAAGCGCCGCCCGAGGCCTTGACCCCGGTGTGCAGGAGTGACGGCCAAATGGTACAGGAAGCCGCGGCGCCCGTCATGGCCGGCAAGCACAGTTCCCGCCACCGCATCGTGCTCATCTGCCGCCACAAAGCTCAGGCCCGGGTTGCGCAACAGGAAGGCGCAGATCTTATCCCGCTCATCGGCACGGCTCAGTCCTACGCCGGGAGTGCTCTTCCACAGTTCAACAGACTGGACATAATCCTCCATGGTAAATTCTCTGATCAACATCTTGTCGCCCCGCAATCTATGAAAAGTAAGGAGAGGCATATCCCTCCGATTCCCTGACGTCAAACTGCAGGGGACGTCCGCCATTGCTGACCGTAATGCTCAGATAGATTTCGTCTTTGCCCGTTCTGGGATTAAAAGAAGGGATAGGCTCTCCGATGGACAGTATAGAGACAGGTTGGCCCACATAATAGCCCTGCCGCTCCAAAAACAGCTTTAGGGTCTTGTCCGCAGGAGCAAGCTGCAGCACATCCCCCGGCTTCAACAAGCTGAAATTTACAGACATGCTTATCACAACCTCTCCTGTCAGGCTGGCACCTCCATGCCAACCCGTCACTCTTTAGTGAATGTTTTGGTTAGTCAATATACTCCGGATTATACTCATCCTCCGGCTTGCGGATCCAGCGCTTCAGGTAGCCCTGCTCATTCAGAGCCTTGATGGTGATGATCAGGATCGGGGACAGAATCAATCCGGCTACACCGAACAGGGACAAGGAAATGATCATGAAGCACAGCATGGTAAAGGCGGACACTCCCAGGGAATCCCCGGTTATTTTGGGTTCAAGAATTTGTCTGACTAGCAGAACAATGGCGGTCAGAATGGAAATTTTAATCGCCAGCGCCGTGTTGCCCACGATGAACAGATAGGCAATCCATGGCAGAAAGAACGTGGAGATGCCGAGCAGCGGCAGAAAGTCGCAGAAGGCGCACAGCAAAGCCACGGTAAAAGCGTTGCCCACTCCGAACAGCATCAAGCCGATAAAAACAATGATCCCGCTGATGGAAACCAGCTTTAACTGGGACTTCAAATAGGTTACAATGCCCATCAGCACATTTTCCTTCAGGAAGGTGAAGGCTTTCTTGAAGGTATCGGGGGTGTGCTTTTGGCCAAGCCGCTTCCAGGTATCAATCTCCACGCTTAAGAAGTAAGCCAGGATGGTTCCCACGAAGAAATTGGCCAGAAAAGTGCCGAAGGAAGTGACCCATCCCAACAGCCAGCCAAGGAGCCAGGTGGTAAAACGGGAGGCGTATTCGACGGCCTTAGTAGCGTATTCGGTGATGCGGTCGGCCAGATCGGGAGGGAGGTTGTCCCATTTTTGCTGGAAAAAATCTACGTTCTCAATAATTTGCTGCTGCACGTTGCCCACTGAAGAGGGGATCAGCTTCTGAATATTGCCGATCTGGGAGGCGAAGATAATGCCGAGCCCCGTCATCACCGCCAGAATGACCATAATGAATAACAGCATGGAGATGGCGGTAGCAAGGGATTTCTTCAGCCCTCTGCGGTTAAGGAATCTGGCCAAGGGCTCGATTGCCGCAAAGATCAGAAAGGCCAGAAAAATCGGCGTGGCAATCCCGTACAGGTAGCTGAACAGCAGCATGAACAGATAAACCGTGACAAACATCAGCGCGATATCGAAGGCGGTTTTGTAATACTTTTTGTAAAAGGAAATCATGGAATGGTGTGGTCCCTCCTCAGAGCTTTCCGCAAGGAAAGCTGGCATCGAAAGCGTAAGCTGAGCAATCCGTAAGGAAAGCCGGCGTCGAAAGCATAAGCTGAGTTTTCCGTAAAAAGCCGGCGTCGAAAGCATCCCACTTGATTGTAATGGATCTGTAAGGAATTGTCACGTGATGCCACGAACGGCGGAAGGCCAACTATTGCTGCCGTTCATGAGACCGGCAGTTCGCAGAAACCGCTGTGAAGCTTCAGGTCCACTTGGCCGCCCAGAGCTTCATTTCCTTCAGAATCCGGTGAAGATCCTCTCCTTTGGGAGTCAGCTTGTATTCCACTGTAACCGGAACGGTGGGAAATGCATGGCGCTCCAGCACTCCATGTTCCTCCAGATGGCGCAGCGTGTCGGTCAGGGCCTTGGGACTGACGCCGATGATGCTTCGCTGCAGCTCGCCGAATCGTTTGATGCCGCAGAACAGCTCGCGGATGACGAGAAAGGCCCATTTTCCGCCAATTACACATAAGGTTTTCTCAATGGAGCACTCGATGTGCTCGGGCTGCTTCGGCACGTAGCTGTTGGCGCTGTTGCGGGTTGTTGGAGCGGCCTTGGGTTGGGACATGGGGAAGCCTCCTTTTTGTGAAAATCTTGAGAGAGCATAGCGTGGATGACAGTTTGAATTCCGGGCAAACATACGGCCGCAAAGGACGTCGTTCGGTCTATCCCCGGGACAGCAGCTTTACTTGGGGTAAGCAGCTATCACCATCCATCATAATGCTCTTATCATTCTACTGCTCTCAACATACACAATATAGGACATAATCGCAACCGCTTGTTGGACCGTCCCCCAAAAAACCATCCTCCAAAAGTAAAGCGAAGCTTTGATGCAAATCCTGATACTTTTTGGTGCCCCCGGATCGCGTATGTACAAAAAACAAGCACTCTGACCGCATCAGAGCGCTTGATCAACACCTAAGAAAGGGTATATCCCGGCAAAAGGCAGCAGGGATGCTTACACCAGACATTCCCAATCCTTATAGACAGGTTGGATTCCGTTCCCGCTAAGCATCCGGGTAATTTCCTCCACTCCCCGTTCGTCGGAAATATCGAATTGGGGCGTGCCTCCACCGACAGTATGGCCGCCGACCTCGGTGGATACCCCTGCGGACATTTTGGTAATGCCCAGATGAACCAGCCGGTCCCGCAGATCTGCACGCTCCCTGGTCGACAGGGTAATACCGGAGCGGGGCATGAACAGCCGGTAGGCCAGAATGGTCTGGACCAGGCTCTTGTCGGAGACATGGCTGGTCGGGTCGAAGCTGCCCAGGTAGGGTCGGAAGCGGGGGGCGGACAGGCTGATTTCGCATTCAGGATAACGGTCCTGCAGATAGCGGGCATGGATTCCGGTGAAGAATGCTTCCTGACGCCAATGATACATTCCCAGCAGCGCCCCGATATTCACTGTTCTAAAACCGGCCAGGCAGCCCTGCTCGGGCGCATCCAGACGGTTCATATAATTCCGCTTTGGCCCTTTTACATGCAGCTCCGAATACGTATCCCGGTGATAGACCTCCTGATACAGAGTCAGCCCGTCGGCTCCCGCCTGGATCAACTGCTTGTATTCATCCTTATGAAGGGGGTATACCTCGATGCTGATGGACGGGAAGAATTCCCGCAGCGTTTTGATGACCTCCTCCAGGTAGGACACCGGCGTTTCCCGGCGGGATTCTCCTGTGAGCACCAGCACATGCCGCAGACCTGTAGCGGCGATTGCCTCTGCCTCGCGCCGTAGCTGTTCCATGGACAGCTTCTTCCGGGGAAAGTCATAATCGGCGCTGAAGCTGCAATACGTGCAGCGGTTGACACAGAAATCCGCCACGTAGATGGGGGTGAACAGCTGCATGGTATGCCCGAAGCGGGCGCGGGTCAGCCGGTTTGCCTGCCGGGCCATTTCTTCAAGGAAGGGTTCGGCGGCCGGAGAAAGCAGAGCAAGCAGATCCTGCTCGTCCAACTGCTGTCTGGACAAGGCGCGGCGCACTTCTGCCGCTCCCAGCCGGCCCCACAACTCCTGAAAAGGAAGCTTCTCCAAACGCTCCAGCACATTGCGAAAACTCATCGTTTGATTCACTCTCCTTTTTTTACGAAAATGCCCGATTGTGGCATTTTCATTCGAGGGCTCCCCCAAAAGTACCCGGATTCTGATTCGAAGCATCTCGTCACTTTTGGGGGATTGTTTTTTTGCTATTCCAGAAATCCGGTCAGCGGGGAGGAGGCTACAGCCGTCTCCACAACCGGTCCCAATCCCGACAGATACGCCTGTCTGCCCGCCCGGACGGCATCGCGGAATGCGGCGGCCATGCCCAACGGATCACGGGCGGTGGCAATGGCCGTATTCAGCAGCACCGCCGCGGCTCCCATCTCCATGGCTTCCGCTGCTTCGGAGGGTCTGCCGATCCCAGCGTCCACTATCACAGGGATATTCATCTCTTCGATGAGGATGCCGATCAGCTCCTTGGTCCGCAGACCCCTGTTGGTTCCGATGGGGGAGCCCAGGGGCATCACAGCCGCCGCACCCGCATCCCGCAGCCGTACCGCTGTGGACAGATCGGGACTCATGTACGGCAGCACAACAAAGCCCTCGGCCGCCAGCATCTCCGTAGCCCGAACCGTCTCCGGGTTATCCGGCAGCAAATACTTCTGGTCGTTGATGACCTCGATCTTCACCCAATTTCCAAGACCCGCGGCCCGTGCCAGTCTGGCAATCCGCACTGCCTCTTCGGCCGTGCGGGCGCCGGAGGTATTGGGCAGTAGAGTCATAGTGGACGGGATATGGGAGATGATGTTATCCTGCCCCGCTTCCGGGTCCACGCGCCGCAGCGCTACTGTGATCACCTCGGCTCCCGAGCTTGCGACAACCTCGGGTATAAGGGAATTGCGGCTGTATTTCCCCGTGCCGATAAACAGCCGGCTGGACAGTTCCTTGCCGCCAAGCCGAAAAAAGTCATGCATATTTTTTGCCTCCTAAAAGTTTTTCGCTTACAGCGAAGCGCAGCAGCGTGAAGAAAAACTGGCATCGTAAGGATCAGCTTAGTTTTGAGTTGAGGGTTCCTCCGGTTTTCGTCTCTCGTAGTAACGCCTCGCCCGCATTTGCATGACTATCCCCCGCCGACCACGTGGATCAGCTCAATCCGGTCCCCTTCACTTAACAGGGTGAAGGCAACATTTTCATGAAACAGCACTTTGCCGTTATGCTCCACAATGAGCATGCGCCCCTTCCACTCCGGTTGGTTCAACAAATCGCCAACCGTAGCGCAATGATCCGGAAGTATAGCGGACTGGCCGTTAATCTCAAGCTTCATCAGATTCACCTCCTTCAAAATATGCTGCTGCGGCCGTGAACCAGGATGGCATCATTCCGGCGCAGGCCTGTTTGGATCATCTGCGTTCTCCCCATGCGGGCCCAGAGCAGACCGTCCGGCGGCTCTGCGGTAGCTCCAGGCCGCCGCAACCGGGTCGCTGGCGCTGCCGATGCCGGACAGTACCGCGAATCCGGCGGCTCCCTGGCGCAGGATGGCAGGCACATGGCCGGGGAGAATTCCTCCCAAGGCGATTACCGGACCGCAGCTGCGGCTGACCGTTTCCTGCAATGCGCCAAGGCCCCGTCCCGGCAGACCCGGCTTGCTGGAAGAAGGGTATATGTGGCCGAACAGCACGTAATCCGCTCCCTGGGCAAAAGCCTCCTCCGCCTCTTGCGCTGAATGGACCGAGCAGCCTACGCGCAGATCGGGCCACCGGGATTTGACAGGGCCTGGGCGGAGACTATGCCAAGCCAGTTGTACGCCGCCAGCGCCGGCACAGAGGGCTGCGTCCACCCGGTCGTTGATAATCAGCTTGGGGGCGGGAACACCCCGGTCAAGCAGGGATTCCGCAAGCTGGACGAGCCTTCCTGCTGTGGCGTCCTTGTCCCGGAGATGGATGTAATCCAACAAATGATGAACACGGGAGGCGACAGCAAGGAAATGGCCATTGTCCAACGGGCCTGAGATAAGATGAATTTCGGTAGTTGACATGGGTGAGCTCCTTTTTTTAAACCGCCAGAATGTGAGCATGGATGATTGTTCGATTTCTTAAGTAAACATACGACGTTAAAGGGCACCTTCAGGCGGTTATCCTTGAAGGATCGGAAAGTATGTAATTCCGAGGAAGGGGAGCAAATTCTCACGAAAAGCACCTGACGCATGCTTGTGAAGGAAGCTTTTTGGCAAAAGGCACCTGACGCATGCTCGCGAAGGAAGCTTTTTGGCAAAAAGCACCTGACGCGTGCTCTCGAAGGAAGCTTCATTGCGGAAAGCGCATGCTTATGCTTTGGATGCTCTTTGTATCGCGATACCCGCATCGCTTTCAGTTCCTGAATCCCAACCCTTCTCGGCTGACGGACCTGAGAGGCGTTATGTGCGAAAAAGACAGGGGTTGGCGCGGCTAACGGACTGGAAAGCCTTTATTAGTCCGAAATCCCCCTGGATGAGAGGTAAGGGAGTCATATAAGAGCAACTGGGTCCGTTAGAATTCTAAAACCTCGAATTTTTGCCAAATAGGAGCGCTGATGTCCGTTAGCCTAAGACGCTTGCTCTTTCTCCACCCCAATACTCCGACGGGAGTTTTTCATAGCAATGAAACCGGTATTTGGGCAAATAAAAAACTGCTCCCCAATATAGGGAACAGTTGGAATTACCGATTGGCGATGCTTGCCAGAGAAGTGTCCATGCCGATCGTTCCCACTTCCCTCCGCTGGTATTGTCCAGATCAGGTTCAAAGGGTCCGGAACGAATGTCCCGTCTCAGCCATACGGCCCCCCCAGTGTGAAACAACACTATGAAATTATGTCTATACTCTACACCTAAAACAGAAGGCTGGCAAATTATTTTACAGGAGGGAAGCGGGCGTAAGACACCGCGTATCCTCCCCAAAGCAACAAGAGCTTCACGCCACAGCGTGACGCGGCTCATCGGCGCATCCGTAACTCTCAACAACTCGCAGCAGCAGTCAGAACAGGCGTCGCGTACCGGAAGAACACCAGCATACAGCGGTTCCTCAGTAATTACCTGCAGCCAGCTGCAGGTAATTACTGAGGACATAGCACTCCTCCCGCCCGCCTGTCATCAACGACGGCCCGGTAACTCCACCGCTGCCTTGACGGGGTCTTGGGGCGTCAGCGCCCAAGTTCCCCCTTTGGGCAAAGGGGGGAAGGGGGGATTTGCCCCAGTTTGATTTGCGCCCAAAATCCCTTATCATATACAATGAGAAATGAACAATGGCAAGTACAAGAAGGAGATGTGAAAACAATGAATTGCAAAATTTCCCGCAATGCGGCCAAAAAAATCCAGGAAGAGCTGGATAAGGAAGAAAATAAGGAACTGAGACTGCGGGTGTATGTGACTCATAAGCATGGGGATCACGCGCACTATGGCATGGATTTGGACACGCCCAAGGAAACGGACGCGGTAGTGGAGACGGATAAGGGGATCACCGTTCTTCTTGACAAGAACGAGCCTCTCTTGGACGGCATCCGGGTCGATTATTTCTATACGCCGGAGGAAGGCTTTGCGGTAACCAATCCGGGCAAAGGCAATCACGGGGATCACTGATATGTCGAAGAACAAAATCCAAATCTGCGACAAATGCAAGCACACCCGGGTAAAAACACTGCTGCCCAAGCTGCAAAAGCTGTCGCCGGAGGCGGAGATCAAGGTGGGCTGCAAATCCTATTGCGGACCTTGCGCAAAGAGTGCGCTCATCTTTATCAACGGCAGATATATAACGGCGCCGACAGAGGATGAAGCGGTAGAAAAGGCCAAAAAATTTATTAAATAACGCTTATTCCCGGCCCCCGGCAAAGAGCAGTCAAGGCGTAATAATCCCCTTGACTGCTCTTTATTTCATCTGATTCAATTGACAGGATGGACTGATAATGGTTATCATGGTTTCAAGAGAAAATATGCTCCCGTTTTTCCAAGACCAGAGGTTCGATATGCACATGGGCATTGTAGATGTGATGCTTCTTCAGCATCCGTTTCTCGATTTCGTCCGAGATGTCGTGACTCTCCGAGACGCTGAGATTCGGATTTACGAGGATAACCACGTCAACCAGGATGTTGCTTCCATGGACGCGGGCTTTGATATCCTTGATATCCAGAACGCCTGGCGTTGCCGCGGCTGTTTTGCGGAGCGCCTCAAGCTTGGCTTCATCGAAGCCGTCGGTCAGGCTGAGTGTGGAGCTTTTGAAGATATCCCAGGCTGTCTTGCCGATCATCAATCCCACGACCAGGGCAGCCAGCGGGTCAAGCCAGGGCAGTCCAAGCTGGGAGCCAATTACCCCGACTACCACGCCCAAGCTGACCCAGGCATCGGAGAGATTATCCTTGGCCGCTGCCAAGAGCGCCTGGCTGCCTGATTTGTCCGCGAGACGCTTATTGTATATGTAGACGCCATACATTACGCCTGCAGATCCAAGCGCGGTCCAAGCTGCCCAGATGCCGGGAGATTCGTGGGTTCCTGACAGGAGGGACTGGCCGGACTGCAGCAGCACCTGCAAGGAAACGGTAGCCATAATGAACGAAGCAATAAGCGCACTTATTGTCTCTGCGCGGAAATGGCCGTATTGATGGTCATGGTCCGGAGGCTTTCTGGAAATCTTCAGCCCGATCAGTACAGCAAGCGAAGCGACGATATCCGTCGTATTGTTGAATCCGTCCGCCATCAGCGCCTTTGAGGACGTGGTGAGTCCGATTCCGATCTTGACCAGAGACAGGAGAATGTATGCCGCAATGCTTAGCCAAGCTCCCCGCTCGCTTTCTTTCAATTTCTCATAGGTTTCCAACGGTTGAACCTCCATGCTCTTTTTTTCATGAACTTATCTTACCCGAACCGACCCTTGTGGGTCTAGAGAAACAGTTTTTCCTCCTTCGCTAAAATCTGCCCAAGGGCAAAACGTTTTGGTACAAGAAACTTTTTTGGCTGTCTGACGGGCGATTGGACATATAACGGACACATAAAACCGCTGTCAGGAGCAGTTCAACAAATTAACTTATTACAAAATTGTAAAAGCCGCCAAAAGCGGCTCTTTTTGTGGTACTCTCATTGAGGGATTACTTAAAACTCTTAATGGGGTTTATCCTCGCCGGATCATTAAGCGTATTAGGAGGAAAAGATTGTGGCTAAGCGCATCAAAGGAATTTTCCGCAAGCTTCTGCAACAGCCCTGCTACCCGTTCTAGGAGTACTGCTGCTATGCAACGAACAGGCTTCAATAGAGAGGGGCGGCTCCCGCAGAGTTTCATTTTTTAAAGTCCCGGGAAGTGTAAACGGGGAAGCGGCTCGACTTCTTGATTAACGCACGGCAGCAAAGGGCGCTATCAGGCATTTATTCTCGTAAGCGGCAATTTAAACGAAAAGCAGCTAGGCTTTTTCTCGGGCACGGTCCCGGCGGGAGGCCTTTTTTGTTTTCTTGCCTACCATTGCTCCTCCATGCGGAAGGTGACGCCGATATTGTCGGAAGCCGTAAGCGAGCTAATCACAAGAGTAACGGCCGTGTTATGAGGCAAAGGAAGCTTCAGCTGGTTTTCGATCAGGTTTACCGCGGTATTCAGATGAGCCCCCGACAAACCGGTACCCTGTCCCGAGAAAACCACACTACCTCCAGTTACGGTGCTGCAGGTATAGTTGACCTGCAAGGCAGTAGAAGCATTCAGAGTATTTGTGTTAGGCGTGGGATAATTCACATAAGTACCGTTGACTGTACCGCCCAGCACCAGTTGATAACGGACCGGACGTGTTGCCAGAATCTCCACGGCCTGGGGGAGCAAAGCAGCCCCGTACTGTTCAGGCAGTACTATAGCAGGGCGTCTCCGGAAGCTGAGTACGGCAAAGTCGGCGGAGGAGAGGGTGAAATCATCCCGGTATTCGGAGGTGATTCTTCGGATGGGCTCCTGTTTGACCGGGAGAGGCGTGTACACTCCGCCTGCGCTGATTCCGAATATGGTTGCTTCCACTTGAAACAGGGATGCCGTCAGCTCGACCCGGAAATAATCCATGCTTGAAATTGGATACATATAAACCTGGTTTGTCTGGGGCGGCAGCTCATTGCCGGCTGCGGCGAATTGCTGGTTAACCCCGGCCATAATATAATACCCTTCCAGGTAGGTGGTTCCCGTCGCTAACCCTGAATTGGAGATAATAATCATGAGCTGCACAAATCTGCGGCTGCCAGAAACAAGAACATTATCTATAAAGCCTGTCGTATAAACGGGCATGCTCATACACTCTCCCATCTTACCAAGATACGAACTGGGTTAGAATAGAGTATGAGTGAGCTTCGCCCGAATTGACGGCCTTCTGACAGGGCTATTCGTCTTATTTTTCCAGGAAAAAGGCAAACACGGCACAAACGTGCTTTGTTTGCCTTTTTACAGGTTTTTACTGCCGGGAGTCTCCGGCATTATTTTTTTCCATCGCTGCCTTAAGCGCATCAGCCAGCCCGGAATTTAACTGAACATTGTCACTGAACTGCTGGATGGCTTGCTTGTCCGAGCGGTCAGCACCCCGTTTGCCTCCGTGCCGCGGTCCACCGCCTGAAGCGGAGCTGTTCTCCAGCTTCTCAATCACATTGCATCTGCGGCATTGAAAATATTTGCCTGCCTTGCCCTCATGAATCTCCATCTTCTTATGGCACTGGGGACAGCGGTGATTGGTCAGGGTGGGTTCTCCGGCACGGCGGTAGCCGCATTCCCTGTTAATGCACACCAGCATTAGCCCGCGTTTGCCTTTGATCTCCTGCAGCGGCTGGGCACACTCGGGGCATTTGCTGTGCGTCAGATTATGGGGCTTGTACTCGGTTTCGCTTGCTTTGACCCCCTTCACCAATTCAGCGGCCTGCCTGCGGATGGAGGAGAGGAAAGTGTCCATGCTGCCCCGCCCCTGGGCAATGTTCTCCAGCTCCTGCTCCCACTTGGCGGTAAGCTCAGGCGAACGCAGCTCGGGAGAAGCCAACTCGATCAGCTGCTTTCCCTTGCCGGTGGGCTGTACGGAAGTGCCCTGCCGTTCAATGGTATCCGTCTTGATCAGCTTCTCGATAATGTCTGCCCGGGTAGCGGGAGTTCCCAGCTTATGCTTCTCCATCGCGGTGAGCAGAGTGGCTTCCGTGTAGCGGGCCGGCGGTTTGGTTTGGCGCGCAAGCTGCCGGGCCTGCTTCAAGGGAAGGGACTGGTTGTCCGCAAGCTCAGGCAGCCGCTGCTGCGGCCCGGCCGCATCGTCGCTCCCTTCGTCTTCCTCCTGGTCGGGATCGGACATATCCGTCGTCCCGTAAGCTTCCTTCCACCCTTGCTCCTTGATCACGGAACCAGCCGCGAAGAACCTTTCCCCGTCTATCTCAACGGCAACCGTTGCCTGATCGAACTTGCACACCGGCAGGAACAGGGCGAGGAAGCGGCGGACGATCAGATCGTACAGCTTGCGCTCCTCATTGGACAGGGCGCTCAGATTATTATATTGCTCCGTTGGGATAATGGCATGGTGGTCGCTGACCTTGCTGTTGTCAACCACCCTTTTGCCGACTTGCAGCGGTGTCTTCAAGATCTGCCTGGCCAGCGCTGCATAGGGACCGACCGCTACACTCTGGAGTCTGCCCTTCAGCGTAGGAACCATATCCGTTGTGAGATGGCGGGAATCCGTACGCGGATAAGTGACCAGCTTATGCTGCTCGTAGAGACGCTGGAGCAGTCCGGAGGTCTGCTTGGCCGAGAAACCGTAGCGCTTATTGGCATCCCGCTGCAGCTCCGTCAGATCGTAGGCCAGGGGCTGGGGAATGACCTTCTCGCTGCGCTTGATCTGGCGCACCCGTCCGGTCTTGCCGGAGATCCGGCGAACCAGAGCCTCTGCCTGGGCACGGTCAAAAATCCGGGCTTCCCCGCTTGCGCTGTGCCGCCACTGGGCCGAGAAGGAGCCGAAGTCAGCCTGAACCAGCCAGTAATCCACCGGCCGGAAAGCGCGAATCTCCTGCTCCCGGGCATTGATCATGCTGAGGGTCGGAGTCTGGACGCGGCCAGCGGCCAGTTGGGCGTTGTACTTGCTGGTCAGGGCGCGGGTAATATTAAGGCCAATAAGCCAGTCCGCTTCCGCCCGGCAGACGGCAGCCTGATAGAGCCGGTTGTAATCCTGTCCGGGCTTGAGCCGGGCGAACCCTTCGCGGATGGCCTGATCCGTCTGGGAGGAAATCCACAGCCGCTTGAAGGGCTTGCGCCAACGGACCAGCTCCATGATCCAGCGGGCCACCAGCTCCCCTTCCCGTCCTGCATCTGTGGCTATGACCAGCTCCGACAGGTCGGATCGTTTGCACAATTGCTCGATGGCCTTGAATTGGTGGGAGGATTCGCGGATTACCTTCAGCTTCATCTTGTCCGGGATAATGGGGAGATCCTCCAGGTTCCAGGTCTTGTATTTATGATCGTAATCCTCGGGCTCGGCAAGCTCTACCAGATGGCCCAGGGCCCAGGTGACCACGTATTGCGGCCCCTCCATGTGGCTCTTGTGCTTCTGGACGGCGCCCAGCACGCGGGCAAGATCCTTGGCGACGCTTGGTTTTTCGGCAAGTACCAGTGTTTTCACGGCAATCTCCTTCGATAGTAAGGTGTCTGGTGCAATTGAAGCCCATTTTACCACAATTGCCCTCTATCTTCTATTGCCCGGCAGGAATGGGGCTTGACATCAATCCGGCAGAAATAAAGCTTGACAGCAGAGAATAATAAAATTACAATGAGTGTATACTCAATGAGTATTAACTTATTAAAAGGGAAGGGGGTTAAAAAAGAACAATGACACAAACCCGGCGGCAGCAGCAAAAACAGCAAACAAGAAATCACATTGTGTCCACGGCGATGAGCCAGTTTGCTGGAACCGGCCTGACCAAAACACGGACAGCCGAAATTGCCAAGGCCGCCAACGTTTCCCATGGCACCCTGTTTGTCCATTTTGCCACTCAGGAGGAACTGGTAACGGAGGTTATCAGCCAATTCGGGAGTACGGTGAACAACCGCCTCCATGAGCTGGCTGCCGGCAGGAGGAAGCTTGGGGAGGTTCTTGAAGCGCATCTTACCGGTTTGACCGAACACGAAGAGCTCTACACCTGGTTGATTGTGGAGAACAGGCTGCTGCCCGAGCATGCGCGCAATATCTTCATCTCTATCCAGTCCACGATTTCCCACCACATTGGCGAAGCGGCGGTCCGGGAGATGGAGGCTGGGAGCATTCGCCATATGCCCCTTCATCTGTTGTTCAACGGATGGGTGGGACTGGTCCATCATTATTTGATCAACCGGGACTTATTCGCGCCGGGAGGCTCTGTGCTGAAGCAATGCGGGGAAGAACTACTGAAGCATTATATGGGTTTATTGGCTCACGTTTAACCGGAGAGCTGCTACTTTGACGGGGAGGAACAGATATGAACAGAACAAGCGGGACAAACAGTGTGGGAACAACGGGGAAGGCAGCCGGCAGTAGAGCATGCATAGCTTGCGGAATGCCCATGACAGCCGTGGAGGAGTTTGCCATGGGAGACCCGGCGAAGGATTACTGCGTTCATTGCGCACGTCCTGACGGCTCCATGCAGAGCTTCGAGGAGAAGCTGGCCTCATTGACCGGATTTATTGTCAGGACCCAGGGATTCGCACCTGCTGCCGCGGCCGTCGCGGCCAAAGTGATGATGAAGCCGCTGCCGGCCTGGTCGGACAGGGCAGAGTGGCTGGCAGAGGACTGACCGACGCCGCCTGCTTCACGCATGGGCCGGATCATCAATGGTTCTGCGGCGGTGATGCTGTTTGCGGGCATGCTCCAGCTCGGCGGCAAGGATGGTGATGCCCCGCTCGATTTCCTCCTTGTCTGCGCGGATGATGCTGAGGCGGATGAAGCCGCAGCCGGCTTGGCCGGGCAACCGCATATGGTTGCCGGGGGCCACGGACAGCCCCAGCCTCTCCAACCGCGCTGCCAAGGCCGCAGCGGGGATTTCATCCGGCAGCTCCACCATGCCGAAGATGCCATTGTCATAAGCGTGAAACCGTATGCCGGGCGGCAACCGTCCGGCGCATGCCTCCCGGAGAGCAGCCATCCGCTCCTTGTAGAGGGTCCGAACGTTCTTGAGATGGCGATCAAACATTCCCGATTTCAGATAAATTTCCAGAGCCCCCTGGTTCAGGGACGATGAACCGGCATCTGCTGCCGCCTTGTGCTCCCGCATGGCGGGTGCAAGAGAATGCGGAACAACCGCATAGCCCAGGCGGATGCCGGGGAGCACCGTCTTGGAGAAGCTTCTCAGATGAACCACCCATCCGGAGGAATCCAGAGCGGCCATGCTGTCCCGGCGGGGGCGGTCATCCAGATCCCCGAGATAATCGTCCTCCAGTACGTATACCCCATAAGCTTGCGCCAGACGTACAATTGCCCTTTTCATCTCCATGGTGTAGCTGGCACCCGACGGGTTATGAAAGCGGGGCGTGGTATAGAAGAACTTGATGTCATTGCAGCGGAAGTGCTGCTCCAGTTCAGCCAGATTAACGCCCTGCTCCGTACGCGCGATCCCGATTGCTGTCGCCCCCTGCAGGGAGGCGGAGCGGATCATGCCCGTATATGCAGGCTGCTCCAGCAGAATGCGGGTCTTCCCGTTGGGAAAGGGCATACCCGCCAGAATATGCAGGGCTTGCTGTACGCCGGATACAATAAATACCTGCTCGGCCCTAACGAATATCTGGTCTCCATAGAGCCGTTTCACCAGCAGCTCCCGCAGCGTAAGCAACCCCTCCTTGGACCCGTAGCCGAACAACATATTCTTGTACAACTCCACGGCCCGGTTCAGGCAATGCCGGAAATCCTCGAAGGGCATCATGCGCCCGTCAGGGCTCGCAGAAGCCATGTCGATTCCTCCATTGCTCCCGTTCTCTTGTGCTTCGAGATTCAGCTCCGACCCGCCGGCTCCATTGTCTACCAGATAAAAGCCGCTCTTGGCAACGGAAAACACCAGGTTTCTCCGCTCCAGCTCTTCATAAGCCCGAATGACCGTATTGCGGCTGCAGGAAAAACGCTCTGCCAGCTCACGGATGGAAGGCAGCTTTGCTCCTTGCCGGTACGTGCCCCTCCGTATGAAACCGGCCAGCCTCTCCACAACCTCTTCATATAACAAGCTCACCCGGCGCCCTCCCTCCCTAATATCCTTCTCTATGCAATTGGTGCAACTGTACCCGTACAGATAGAGAAATAAGCAGATGATTCCAGAGATTAAACCCTTTATACTGGCATTATAGCAGACAGATTGGGAAGGGAGAAGGATGTTAATGGAATGGAGAACAGAGGGCTTCCGCATCAGCGATGTGACAGCGGAGCTGGATATTCAGGTTGTCTATGATTTGCTGCAGACCACCTATTGGGCGCAGGGGAGGAGCAGGGAGAGAATCGAACGTTCCATCGCGGCCTCCCTGTGCTTCGCATTGTTCAACGGAGGCGGGGAACAGATCGGTTTTTTGCGGGTGGTGACAGACCGGGCCACCTTCGCCTGGGTATGTGATGTGGTAGTGGCCGGCGAATTCAGAGGCAGAGGGCTGGGCAAATGGCTGGTGGCCTGTATGCTGGAGCATCCGGCGCTTGCGGAAACCACCAAGTATCTGGGGACGAAGGATGCCCACGGCTTATACGAACAGTATGGATTTATCCGACGAGAAATATTGAGGCGGGAGGCGGCGCCTGCCGGAAGTTAAAGCAGCAGGTTGCTGGAGAACGATTCCTCTTGCATAGGGCCTTGTCTTTCGGTTAAAATAAGAACAAATGTTCTTATTGAAAGGTGGAGGTACTGTGCGATTGGACAAATATGAAGGACGTACTGTGGAGATCGTCTACTTGGCGCCGGATGGACAATTGTCGCAGCGCCTTATCCGGATTCGGGGCGTGAAGGGCGGATTTGTGCAGGCCCTCTGTCTGAAGACCGGCCAACCCCGCACCTTCCGCACGGACCGGATTCTGGCGGCTATACCTGTGGCGGGGCGCGCCGGCTGAGGGGGGCATAGCCGACTGGACGCCCCACAGGCCGCCGGTGCAGGTTCTGATGGGCAGCAGGGCAAGGCTGTGAGGAACTCCGGGATTCACCTGGGCCCGGACAAAGTGCCGCTGCATTATCTGGCTTTTTCCCTGGCAGGGAATTCAACCTCCTTGAATTTTCTTAACGGGGATTCCCCGGGGATTGGCTTGATAACCCCGTCCTGCCACATCTGGCTCCAGTAGGCAATAAGCGCCAGCGAGAAGGAAGTTACCATGGAATGCCAGTCCTTGAAATTGTTCAATTGGCTGTAGTCGATATACTCGTACAGCGAAATAAGCGGGTATGCCAGAAAAACGGCGGCGGCCGCATTAATCACCACATATCTTACGGGATGGCCGTAACCAACCACCAGCGCCCAGATAGTCGCAGGAATAAACGCCCCGAATATAAAGGGAACATCCACGGACAGGCCGGGAAAAAGCTTATCTTGGTAAGTCCACCAGTTGTAGGTTACCGCCAACTCGCCGAGCAGCATAAGCAGAATGGTAACAACCAGCGTGGCGGTCATAAACCGTTTGATGACTTCTTTTTTCAGCAGCAGCAGCGACAGCCACGGAATAGCAATCATAAGGATTCTCACAATAACCAACATGCTTAATCACCTTTTTTCATTTTTAATACTTGTAGTTTTGCATGATTTTAGTAATTTATGCATGCTGGAGCGGGATGCTTATTCCGGCAAAAAAGCGGAAGGGCAATTGCGGCCCTTCCGCTGTTCCTTCATATTGCCATTGCTCCATCCATAATTAACCTTAGTCCGTGTTAACCGCTTGTCCACTCCGCTCTTCCCGGCTTACTCCTGCTTCTGGTCATCATGCTCTCTTCTGAACAGATTGCCTGGGGTAAAGAATTGATAAAGATTGCATTCAATTCGTCCGTTGTACAACTTCCGCTTCTTGGCGGCATCCCGCCGGAAATATTGCTCCAGTTCCTTGCTCGGGCTGAGTACGAAGGTGGACCAGGAAGGGTGCCTTCCGGTGAGTGCGCCCAATTGACGGAGCGCCTGCTGGACGTCCTCGGGGTCCCCGATTCGTTCTCCGTAAGGGGGATTCGTGATCACACACCCGTATTCACCTTGCAAGCGCGCCTGGGCCACGGGAAGGGTGCTTAGCCGGATTTCCCCGGACAGCCCGGCCGCCTTGACCGCTGCTTCAGCCACTTCAATGGCTGCCGGATCGATGTCGCTTCCGCCAATGTGGAGCGGCACATCATCCTTCACCAGATCGAAGGCTTCCTCCCGTGCCTGCTCCCACAGCTTCGCTCCAATCGTAGGCCATGCTTCGGAAGGGAAGGAGCGGCGCAGGCCCGGAGCCAGGTTCCATCCAATCATGGCGGCTTCAATCGGGATCGTGCCGGAACCGCAGAAGGGATCATACAGAGGGCGGTCCGGGCGCCAGCGGCTTAGCAGAATCATGGCGGCTGCCATCGTTTCCTTTAACGGTGCTTCTGTGGCCAGCTTGCGGTAGCCCCGCTTATGCAGGCTTGGTCCAGTGGTGTCCAATGTCAGCGTGGCGATATCATTCAATAGCGCAACCTCGGCCACATAGCGGCCCCCGTCCTCCGGGAACCAGTCGCGGTGGTAGCGCTGCTTCATTTGCTCAACCATAGCTTTCTTGACGATTCCCTGGCAGGCCGGGACGCTTGACAGCTGGGATTTATGGGACCGGCCCTGTGCCGGGAACTCGCCATTCTCGGGAATCCATTGATTCCAGGGCAGGGCTTTCGTTCCTTCGAACAATTCATCGAAGGTTGTCGCCTTGAATTCCCCCATCTTGACCAGCACCCGGTCTGCTGTACGCAGCCACAGGTTGGCGCGGCATATGGCCAGTTCGTCACCCGTAAAAGTGACCCTGCCGTTTTCCACCATCAAATCCCCGTATCCCAGTTCTTTCAATTCCCGGGCTACGACAGCCTCCAGACCCATAGGGCAGGTTGCAATCAGTTGCAGCTTAGCCATTCCTGTTTCCTCTTTTCATTGCTATAATACCTTAAGTATAGGCGATAAAGGCGCTTATTGCCAAACCGCCCCGATTTCCCCATTAAGGAAGGTGTTTCATCATGAAAGAATCTCCTCAGGATGCTGTCCTCTCCCAGGAGCTATATATTGAATCGTTGTATCAGCCAGATGCCGATCTGGAGCGGGTAAGGGACTCCCTCCGCACCAACGGCATTCACGACATATCCGTGGCGGCGGGCTATGGCAGGCTGCTGACCTTGCTTGTCCGCATAAGCGGTGCACGCAATGCCCTGGAGATCGGCGCGCTGGGCGGCTATAGCGGAATCTGCATCGCCAGAGGGCTGCCGGAATCGGGCAGGCTGCTTTCGCTGGAGCTGAACCCCGCCTTTGCCGAACTCGCCCGGCACAATATGGCCATGGCCGGCTTGGACGGCAAGGCAGAGTACGCGGTGGGCGAAGCGGCTCCGATGCTGCATCAACTCCGTGAAGACGGCAGAAGCTTCGATTTCTTCTTCATCGATGCCGATAAGGGCAACTACCCGGATTATCTGGAACTGGCCATCGCCCTGAGCACTCCCGGAGCCCTAATCGCCGCCGACAACCTGTTTCTGCGGGGCCGTACCATGAATTCAGCCAGTCAGGGACATTCAGCCAGTCAGCTGCGCCGCTTCAATGAACAAATCGCCGCAGACCCCCGGCTGGAAAGTGCCCTGTTGCCGGCTTATGACGGACTGGCTCTTGCCCGGGTCAAGGGCTAAAGGAGGAATTCCAGATGGACAAGGACATTACGCTGCTGGCCAACGGATCGGGTGCGTTGTTCCGGAGCGCTCTGTATCAGACCAACGCTGCTGTAATCCGCACCGGGGATATGGCATTGATCGTGGACCCCTGCTGGTTGCCACAGGAAGTGGAGAGGATACGCCGCTATGTTAGTGAACATTGTGCACAACTGCCTCAGTATCTTCTGTTCACCCATTCCGATTATGACCATATTATCGGCTGTAAGGCATTTCCCGGAGCACGGATAATCGCAAGCCGGGCATTGGCGGACAAAACCTGTGAAGAGCAGGAGCAGATTCTGGAGCAGATCCGGGCCTTCGACGATGAATATTATCTGGAGCGGGATTACCCGATTGACTATCCTCATGTGGATGAGGTTGTGGAGCGGGACGGTCAGACATGTATAGTCGGCAACACCGAGCTAACCTTCTATCTGTCACCGGGGCATAATTCAGACGGGGTGTTTACGGTAGTGGAACCGCTTGGGATCCTGCTTGCGGGGGATTATCTGTCGGATGTGGAATTTCCGTTCATAGACTGGGACAGCCGGATGTATGAGGAGGCATTGCACAAGCTCGATGGCATTCTGCAAGCCCATCCCCTTCATATGATAATTCCCGGACACGGGGCGATAATCCGGGAGATGGAGGAGGCAAGACGGCGCAAGAGCAAAGACCTGGCGTACATACAGGCCTTGCGTACGCTTATGGCCGCGGGGGATTCGGAAGGGGTGGACCGGCTGATTGACGGCTGTCCATTCCCGCGGAATCTGGGCAAATTCCATCTCAGCAACAGGAGGCAGATGGAGAGGGAACTGCAGGAAAATCACAAAGATGGCGCAGAGCGGGACTGACCGGTTATGTCCCGCCTAGGGAGGGCTGTCCGAATATGGATTCACCACAACTACTCCTTCGGACAGATAACTAGTTGCCCATTCCCTGCAAATATTTGCGGGATTTCTCCACCCATTCCGCCACATAGCTTCCGGTAGCCCATTGAGCGGAAACCAACTGCTCTCCCGGCTTCAACTGCACATGAAGCAAGGGATCAGGCTTGCCGCCGGATGTAGGATTGGACGGATAGAGGAGCATCTCTTTGGACGTGAGAACCACTATCAAATCCTCCAACGGGGAAGCAAGCAAATCCGTCGCCTCCGCTTGAAGAGACTTCACCTGCCCCCACGTGCTGAAGACTGAATCATGGGAAGTAACCACCTCGGGAAGGGCAACGGGATATTCCTGAAGCCCGTTGCGGTCCGGCTGCTCTCCACTGCTGCTGCTCACCTCCGCCACTTGTGCCGTCCAATGGCCGGGTTTCCTTGTAATCGCCCAGTTGTCGCCGGAGAGCCGGACTTTTGCAACCCGTTCGCCTGTCGCGGCCTGGCCGGTCTCCGCCGGAACGGAGGGCAGCTCCAGCATCCGGTCAAGCACCTGCCGCGCTCCTTCTCCGAAAATATCCTGAATCGTCACATAGCTTGTTTTGTCCGCGGAGGAAGGAACAGGCGCCGCTGCCATCTGGTTTAGCTTGCGCACCCATACCTGACTGGAAGTGGTCATCAATTGTCCGTTGCCGGAAGCTTCCTCCTCGGCAACGGACACATATTGGTTGCCCGCAAACAGCAGTGTTTCCGTATGCCGCACCTGTTCATCGGGATCGTCCAAGAAGCTGGCTGCAGCCGCTTCCTTATCGGCGGGGTATGCAGACAGGTAATGAATTACATCCGTATCCGTGGTATGGGTGAGCATATCAATCTTCCAGAACTTCTGGCCGTAAGGAACAAGAATCCCTTCCCCCTCGGCTGCAACTGTCACCTGCCCGTCCACCGGCGCCAGCATCATAGTGCGGTATTCGCCGGGGCTTCCGGCAGTGGAACTGTCCTGACGCAGGCCAATCAACACGCCAGTTTTGACTGGGGCAGGTTCTTCTGCAGCGGTATCCGCAACAAGCGGAGGCTCCGCGGGGCGGTACTCCACCGTGTGAGGTGCGGCAGCCTTGACCAAGGCATCCAGTCCGTTATCCCTATCGAAGGGCGCAACTATCCAGACAGCCGCGGCTACCGCACATACCGTACAGGCGCCTGCCACAGGCCACAGCCATCTGCGGCGTTGCGCTTCTTTGCGGTCCAACTGTTCCTCGATGCGTTGCTTCAGCTGTTCATCGAAGCCCTTTCTCTGCAACGGAGAAGGGGTGAGATCCTTTTCCCAGTTGTAACGCTCATTCGGATCCAAGGGAGTCACGCTCCTTCTCCTTCAGCTTCAATACTCTGGCCCGGGCATGGAACAGCCTGGACTTAACCGTACCTTCGGATAATCCCAATATAACCGCCATTTCCTTCATGGATAACTGATAGTGGGCAAACAGAATCAGAACCTCCCGGTATTTCACGGGAAGAGCCATTACCTTCTTCCAGATGTCGTTGATCGCCAGCTTCTCAATGACCTCGTGTTCTGCTGAAGGCAAGGAACCTGAGAAGGACAGCATGTCTGAGGCTTTGATCCTGTTCCAGAAGGAGCTGCGCTGCATATCGCAGGTGGTATGTCTAGTGATCGCCAATAACCATGTCTTCACGGAGGATTCCCCGCGGAAAGTTCCCAGCTTGCGGTATACCTTCAGGAATACCTCCTGGGTGATATCGTCCGCCATATCCGAGCTGCGGCTCAGGCTGAAGGCATAATTCCACACATCATCCCCGTACGCCACCATCAAATCACGCAGAATTGCCCTTGTATCCGTCGTTTCCGATATATATTGAAGGTACTCGAAATTCGAAGCACCGGTATTCGTATTCACATTCATGCTCATTCATCCTCACCCCTTCTATTAAAGACGGTCCTTACCGCCGAAAAGTTCATGTTTTTATGGGATTTAATAAGATTTTGCTTACCGCTTATGCTTATATCCGGTATGCCTTGCGGTATGAAGAAGGACTTAATTTCATTCTCTTGGCGAAGATGCGGCTGAAATAGAAGGCGTTCTCGTAGCCGCAAGCCTCGGCAATCCATTCCAAGCTGTGGGTGGTGCCGCTTAGCAAAGAGCAGGCCTTGCGGATGCGCAGGGCGGTAACATGCTCGGAAGGGGTGATTCCATAGGCTGCCTTGTACTTGCGGGTCAGTTGAACCGGAGTTATCCCCAGTCCCTCCGCCACAGACGACAGGCTGAGCGAAGAGAAGGCATGCTCCTCAATCAGGCGGGCCGCTGCTTCGGCGGCAGGATCAATATGGGAGGAAAGCGGCTTGGGCATGGGATCAGACTGGTCAGGAAACAGTTGTTCGAAGATATGCTGTCTCCAGATATCCTTCAGCAGATGATCCCTCCACAGCATCCCTGAACGTCCGGTCAAGCCTGCGGCATTGCGCAATTGGCTGTATGTGGCGGTCAGGCGGTGGGTGTCGGCCAGCACCAGTCTGCCCGGGTTGCCGCCTGGCAGAACAAGCAGCGGTTTGTCTGCGGACATGAGCCGAAAGGACAGGAAATGAAAGCTCAGCGGCTCCAATACTTGTCTTCGGAACTCCGTCTCCGGAGGACAAATTATCAGCTCGGGAAAAATGGCCGTGCCCCGCTGCCCGTTGATTTCGTACTGAAACTTGCCTTCCACAACGGCGAAGATCGTCCAGTTGGCATAATAATCCGATTCCAACTCAAATTGTTCCTTTTCATGCCAATAATTGTGCAGCACCAGTTCAGGTACAATGCCCCACCAGGATTCGTCTACCATAAGGTTCATTCCCCCATTTTACTGCCGGGCCTTTCTCCAGAAGAAGGTCAGTGCCGCAGCAAAAACACCAATGAAGCCGCCAAGATAGAAGCCGGCGGATAAACCGTAGCCCTCATTCAGCCAGCCGGCGAGGAAAGGCCCGCAGAACATGCCCAAGGCATAGACAGCCTGGTAAAAGCCCATGGCGGTAGCCCGCTTGGCCGGCTCGATCTCTTGAATGGCCAGTCCCAGGAGCAGCGGCATGTGCAGTCCCTGGGCAAAGCCGTTGATTGCCTGGGTAGCGCAGAGAGCCGCGAAGCTGTGAAGAAACGGAATGGAGAGCGTACAGGCGGCGCTTAATGCAAATCCCGCCAGAGCTGTATTCCAGGGTCCGAAGCGCGGCGCGAGTTTTTTCCCGGACAGGATGGCCGTAACCGCATGAGGAACCATGAAGAATACGCTGAGCAGAGTGAGATCGCTCTTCAGGGCTCCCAGATCCAGCGCCTTGGACGGGGTGAAGCCGAACATGGTAATGAACAGAATGCTGTGGGCCAGAATAGACAGCACGGATACCTTAAGCAGCAGAGGATTTTTTACCACAGCAGCCAGATCCTTGGCCTGCATGGGAGCACGTCCCAGCTCGGCCTTCGGCTCAAACACCGCAGAGGTGAGCACCAAACCCACCCCGCCGGCAACCGCCCCTGCAAGGAATACGGAGCTCCAGCCGAAGCCCTCGGCCATCCAGCCGGACAAGGCCATGCCAATCAGCTGGCCCACTATCGTCAGGAAGCTGATGGTGCCCATGGCCCGGGTTGCCTCCTCCTTGGCATAATAACCGGCGAACAGCACGGTGAAGCCCACCCAGGTGGAAGCGGATATGCCTGCGGTGGCTCTGCCGACCAGTGGCCAGATCCAATGTCCGGGTATGAGAAACAGCAGGCAGCTCAGTATGGTAGCGGCAAAGCCGAGGAACAAGAAGGGCTTGCGTATGCCCATCCGGTCCGACCAGATGCCCAGGGGGAGCCGGATCACAATCTGCATGAAGCCGTAGCTGCCCAGGATGATGCCAATCATTGAGAAGGAATAGCCCCGGTCCTCCAGATAAGGGGACAGGACAGGGACATAGGTATACATGCTGATCCAGAACAGAATGGTAACAATGGAAAACAGAATCACTCTCCGGCGCGACGGCTGCACGGCGGTGCCGACGGATTCGGCTGGATTGTTGGTGGCGATGGACGTCATGAACAAGGTCTCCTTTATGCATATCAGTCATGCTAGGGCGTGTTTGCAAACACGGCCAAGTATAAACAGTTAAGCTGATGGCGTAATGGAAGAAATTTCCGTTATTGCTTGAAAATCACTCTATAGCGAGGATTTAACGGAAAAAATTTCCGTTAATCCGTAAAAATGCGGGGTTTGCGCATCAATTCCCCGTGATTTCCGTTAACTCCGTCTTGCTTCCGCTTCCGATGAGAATGAGCGAGGAGGCGCGGCGTTTCCGCTAGCTAGATTATAGCACGAACTTGCACAGTCGTATTCTGAATCTTTCCTGTTTTTATATATAAAAATTGGAAATAATGGACACCATGTGTTGGATTTCCAGCTGTGACACGATCCGCCGGACCATCAACTGGTGGACTGGACGCGGTCGTTCCGACAGGCCTTCGGCAGGCAAGAGAGAGGATGCGGTCGTTCCGTCTGGCCTTCAGCAGGCAAAAAGGGAAGCTTTCTTGTTTTATAGGGACACAGTAAGGGTATTTAAGGGATTGTTAAGAAAATAAGCCTTTCACAATTAAGGAATTTCCGATAATATGGTAGAAACTTGAAGGGAAGTGCCTATCCATGCCAGAATCCCATGCTGTGCTTCAACTGCATAATTTGACCAAAAGGATTGGAAGCAAAACCATTGTGGATCATCTGACCTTCGATGTGCCCAGCGGCGAGGTGTTTGGGCTGCTTGGGCCCAATGGTGCGGGCAAAACGACAACCATCCGCATGATTACGGGATTAATCTCCATGACCGAGGGAAGCGTCAAGGTCAGTGGTGTTGATGTAAAATCGGATTTCGAAGGGGCTATGAAACTGATCGGCGGCATCGTGGAAAATCCGGAAATGTACAAGTATCTGAGCGGCTACCAGAACCTGGTCCACTACTCCAGAATGCATGAGGGAATTGCCAAGAGCAGGCTGGAAGAAGTGGTCAAGCTGGTGGGGCTGGAAAACCGGATTCACGATAAGGTCAAACGGTATTCCCTGGGGATGCGCCAGCGTCTGGGCGTGGCCCAGGCGATCATGCACAGGCCCAAGCTGCTGATTCTGGACGAGCCGACTAACGGGCTGGACCCGGCAGGCATCCGGGAGCTGCGTGACTATCTCCGCAAGCTGGCCAAGGACGAAGGAATCACCGTTATGGTCTCCAGCCATCTGCTGTCGGAGATGGAGCTTATGTGCGACCGCGTGGCAGTGATTCAGAACGGCAAGCTGGTGGATGTGCAGGAGATGCGCGAGCTGACCAGCGAGGAGGGGTTGACCCATGTGCAGTTTGAGGTGGATCAGCCGCTGGAGGCGCAGAATCTGCTGGTCCGCCTCTATCCGCAGCAGCAGTTCTTACCGGCAGGAGCCGGCTTCACCGTTGCAATCGACCGGGAGCAGATCCCGGAGATCATTGAACATCTGGTGAAGGAAGGGCTTAAGGTATATGGCGTGAGGGCCAGCGTCAAGACATTGGAAGACAAATTCTTGGAAATGACGGGGAGTGGGCAGATTGAATAAGCTGATGCCGCTGGTTCAAAATGAAAATATGAAGATCTACCGCCGTCCTCGCGCCTGGATTATGATCGGTATTGTAATTGCCATTATGATCTTGTTCGTGGTATTCGAGAAAGTGAATGCCCCCAAAATGGCAGAAGGAGATGAAGGCTATAAGCAGAGGCTGGAGCAGCGGATCGAAGGTATTCGGTCCAGCTTGAACAACACAGAATTTTTGCCTTCGGACAGCTATAAAACCTCGCTGGAAAACGATTTGAAGATTTATGAGCATGCGCTGGCGCATGAGCAGGACATTACCAAGAACACGCTGTGGGGAACGGTATTGAATTCCGCCAGCCTGATGCAGATTCTGACCATATTTACTATTGTGATAGCAGCGGATATCGTCGCGGGAGAATTCAGCGGAGGGACGATTAAGCTGCTGTTGATCCGTCCGGTCAAGCGCTGGAAGATACTGCTGTCCAAGTATGCGGCCACGCTGCTGTATGCCGTGTTCGGCCTGCTTGTTCTGCTGGTGTCATCCATCATCATCGGCGCAATCGCCTATGGCTTCGCGGGCATAAGCATCCCTCATCTGTACATTCAGGACGGGGCTGTCCAAGAGCGTTCCATGCTTGTGCAGGCGCTGGTCAATTACGGCTACAACAGTGTCAGTCTGGTCATGATGGTTACACTCGCGTTCATGATCTCCTCCGCCTTCCGGAGCTCCTCCATGTCCATCGGCTTCTCCATCGGACTCATGTTCATGGGCGAGCTCATTGTGGCGCTTCTGCAAAAGTATGACTGGGTGAAATTCTTTCTGTTCTCCAACCTGAATCTGCGGCAATATTCCCCGGGCCAGACCCCCGTTGTAGAAGGAATGACCTTGGGATTCTCGGTCGTCATGCTGGTGTTGTATTTCGTTGCTTTCAATGCAGTCGCCTGGGGGCTGTTCGTTAAGCGGGATGTGGCCGCCTGATTCATCTTCACAAAATATGCACATAAGATCAGTACCGCCAAACGATGCCGATGGGGCACGGACGGCGGTATTTCTGTTATAATGGGAGGGGGCTGGTTTGCAAGCCAGGCCTATTTCTTGTGAAGGAGTGCATCAACGACAGGATGGAACAGTCCCGTACAGCACGTCATCGTTCCCACCGGGAGAAACGCCGCAAGCTATCCCGTATTATTCTGTATGCATCATCTGCCGCCGTCATATGCGCCGCCGGGGTATTGTTCTGGTCCCTGAGAGGCGGTGAAGAAAGAGCACCCGCAGCCGAATCCGTTTCCAGCAGTCCGCTTCCATCCTCCAAAGCCGTCAATGGGACGGAGAGACCACCGGCAACTGCAGGTGCCGGGCTTGACGGAAGCATTGCCGCAGCATCCCCAACTCCCGCCGCGAAGCCGGCGCAAACGCCGGCAGCGACCGCTCTAGCAGCTGTCCCTCCCGGCCAGCAGGGCGATAATTCCCGCATCCGGATGGCTTTTGTGGGTGATGTCATATTTGCCAGTACCGTGGAAACCTTGCTCAACAAGAACGGATATGATTTTCCTTACCGGACCTTGTCAGATGAGCTGTTGTCCCCCGATATTACCGCAGCCAATCTGGAGACTCCCATTACGTTGAGAGGGGAGGAGCAGAAGAAGGAATACACGTACCGTTCCAAGCCGGAGGCGTTGCGGCCGTTTAAGGAAGCCGGTTTCGATGTTGTTAATCTGGCCAACAACCATATTATGGATTATGGGGAGGCCGGGCTGCTCGATACTCTGGACTATCTGGACAAAGAAGGCATATTGCGTACAGGAGCAGGCAAGGATTTGAAGGAGGCCTACAAGCCGGCCATTCTGGAGAAGAATGGGATCAGGGTAGCATTTCTTGGCCTCAGCCATAAGGTCCCGGCGCAATCATGGAAAGCGGGCAATAACAAGCCGGGAACCACTCAATTGTATGATCCGGAAACGTCGGATGCCATTGAGGCCATTACCCGTGCCGGGGAACAGGCGGATCTGGTAGTCGTCATGGCGCATTGGGGAGAGGAGCGTCAGGATAAGCCTCTCGATACCCACAGGAAGATGGCCAAAGCCTTCATTGATGCCGGAGCGGACCTGATTATCGGCTCGCATCCCCATGTTCTGCAAAGTCTGGAAGTATATAAAGGCAAATACATAGCGTATAGCCTGGGCAATTTTCTGTTTACGACCAATTCCTTCGAGCCCTCCTGGGAAACCGCTGTTCTTAACGCGGATTGCAGTAAAGCCGGCTCCTGCAGCATCTCCCTTATTCCAGTATCCAATAAATTTTCCCAACCAACTCGTATGGATGAGGAGGCGGGATCGAAGCTGTTTGCGCGCCTGACTGCTATTTCATATGGTATTCGTGTGGATAAGGACGGCAGAGTTGTGCCGGATGGGGAAGTGAGGAAATGATGGATGCCCTTGCATCATTTGGCAGCCATAATCCTGCGCGGCCTAACCATACTAACGGATATAACGGATTATCAGGAAGGAAGCCCAGGTTATGACAGCGAGAATTCGGACAAAAATCAAGTCGGGCATGATAGTGGCAGCGGTTTTGGCGCTGGTTGCGACGGGCTGCAGTAAGGTTGCTGGGCATACGGGAACTGGTTTGGCCAGTTTGGAGGACAGTGCTGCGGCAATGCCCGGCGGAATAGAACAAACCGTCCACACGGATGCGGCTGATTTGACGGAGCAAGGGGGCCAGGCAGAGGCCATGGGCTTGACCAGGCTATCAGGCCAGACAGGGACAACCGGTTCGGCGGAGCTGACCCCGCGGACAGATGCGGCCGAACCGCCGGAGCAATCCGTCCAGCTAGGGATACCCGGCACAGACGCGGGCACCGTGGAGGCAGAGCGTTCAGAGCCTGAACCGGCTCCCCACTCCCGCTATCTCCATCCGCCATATCCGGCGGGAAAGCAAGCTGCGCCGGACCCATCCCCTGTCCCGGGCAAGGTGGCGTATCTTACCTTTGATGACGGGCCTTCGATTCAGACAGAACCTATCCTGGCCATACTCCGCGAATACGGGATTAAGGCTACCTTCTTCGTGAACGGCCATGATACCGAGGAAGCCAAATCCCTGTACCGGCAGATTGATAAGGAAGGTCACCGGTTAGGCAATCATACCTATTCCCATGATTACGCGAAGATCTACCAGAGTGAGGATGCCTTCATGGAGGATGTGCGGCGGCTTGAACGTCTGCTGGAGGAAACGGTGGGTCACTCCACCGACATCCTCCGCTTCCCCGGCGGGTCCAATACGCGGTTGGGACGCAAGAAGGGGCAGACGTGGATTATGCCCCGGCTGGTCAAGCGGGTGGAGGAGGAGGGCTTCCAGTATTTTGACTGGAACGTTTCGTCCACAGATGCGGCCCAGGCGGTACAGCCCAAGAGCGATATTGTGTCATCCGTGCTCTCCCTGGCCAAAGACCGGAAGAAGATTATTGTGCTCATGCACGATGTGAATGTGAAGACCACAACGGTAGAGGCGCTGCCGGAGGTGATCTGCGGCCTGAAGGAGCAGGGCTTCCGCTTTGATACCTTGGATAAGCAAGCCTTTACCACACAATTCCTGAAATAGAGGTGCTATTATTCATGTTTGATACTGTGCGCAATGTATACTGTGTAGGACGCAATTATAAGGCTCACGCTGAAGAACTGGGCAATGAACTGCCCAAGGAGCCCTTGCTGTTCACGAAGCCGACTCATGCCCTTGTTCCCATGGACGGGAGGACCGTCCGGCTTCCCGGCAGCCAGGGGGCGGTCCACTATGAAGCGGAACTGGTCATTCATATCGGCCGTGCTTATGAAGCCGGGCTGTCCGCTGATCAACTGGTGGACAAAATGGCGTTGGGCATCGACTTTACGCTGAGGGATGTCCAGTCGGTGATCAAGGACAAGGGTCTGCCCTGGCTGCCTGCCAAGGGCTTCCTCCATTCAGCGCCGCTGGGCGGCTGGCTGGAGTTTCCGGGATCGGGCGGTTTGACCGGACGGGACTTCACTCTCAGCAAGAACGGGCGTGAGGTGCAGCGCGGCAATGCATCCCGGATGATCTTCGATATCCAGACCATCATCGACTACTGTGCCCGTCATTACGGTCTTGGCGCCGGTGACGTGATCTTCACCGGAACGCCCGAGGGTGTCGGACCGGTGAGTACCGGGGATTATTTCGAGCTTCACTGGGGAGATGAGCCGGCAGGTACTTGTGTGCTGGAGCTGGCCTAATATAAACCAGCCTGCCGTGATTGGCTGAGGAGGCATGAAACAAAGCTTCCACAAAATTATAGCTGTCCGGCCCATCCGCCTCCAAATTGGAGGCGGATGGGCCGGACAGCCGGTTTTAGCGAATACGGTCAAGCTTGCCTATGGAAGAATCAACCGCTTTTGCTCAACCAAAGATAACAGATCATTGGCCCGGATTTCCCCTTTTGAGAGCGTGTATAGAGAATCCCCGATGTAGAGTATCCTTTCCACATTATGGCTGCCCTCATACCAGCCTCCTCCCGCCTTGGCTTGTTCCTCAGCGGACATATGAGTGATGCTCCCCCTTAGCTTGAAGCCCTCTGCCAGATCCACATGGTATACGTATGCTCCCTGGAAGGCAAATTGGCCGTATGCAGTCGCTCCTTGCTTCTTGGCGGAGTCCGGAACCTCAGCTACCGTAATTGGAAACGCCAACAGGTTCTTTTCCCGCGAGAACAGCAACGCCTTGTGGTTGCGCAGGAGCTCCGAATCCGTCCCGCGGTCACCGATCACGGTCTGGAACAGTTCTTTGGGATTGGCCACATCACTCACATCGAACATGGCTATCTTCATCCCCTGATAATACGCGGTAGTGGAAGAACTGCCACTCACATCCCATTCGTTGGCCACCTCAACGGCATCCTTGCCAAAGCCGATCAGATGATTCTCGTCATAGGGATGCAGATAATCACTGTAGCCGGGAATCTTCAGCTTGCCGAGCACACTGGGCTTCACCGGATCGGACAGATCCAGCACGAACAGGGGATCAACCTTTTTGAACGTGACCATGTAGCCCCGGTTGCCCATGAACCGCACGGAATAGATTTGCTCGCCGGGGGCAATGTCTTCGATCCGGCCGGTGATGTTCATGGCTTCGTCGAGCACATAGAGGTTGTTCTTGGAAGTGAACTCGTCGGATCTCCACATATCTCCCTTGGTGGTGGCAATCCGGAAATAGCCGTTATGCTCATCCATGGAGAATTGATTAAGCACGGTTCCCGGCACCTGCCCCTTGGCCGCAAAGCGGACATTGCCTTCGTCAAGCAGGAATTTGTAGACCAGGGTGGATTGCTCCGTTTGAATGACCGCCTTGGACTTGGCCGGAGTTGTCCCGTTGTCTGTCATGGGGATAATCTCAGCGCTGCGCTGGTACTGGCTCACAGTGGCGTACATATATTGCGATGAGGCGTATATGTTCTGGGCAGAGCCGAGATAAACGGACACGTCGGCGGTCTTTTCCGGTCTGGCGGTATCAATGCCTGCAATCAGCAGATAGGTGTTCAGCACCGAATCCGGGAAGTAGCGGATGTCGTCATAGCTTGCCGGGGTCCAATTACCGGAGGATGCCGAATCCCGGTAGGCAGGCGCCGGCAACTCGGCCTCCTCATTCATGATTCTGTAGCTGTCCATATATTTGTTGGTGATGATATAGACTTGGGAGCCGATCTTCCTGGAGGCGGCATAGCTGCCTTCCAGCTCAACCTCACGGACCGCCTGCGGCTCGCTCTTGTCTGCAATGTCATAAATCACGGCTTTCACGGCATCAACCCGGAGCGGGGCCGCGATTCTCTTCTTGGTCAGACTGTCTGTCTGCACGTTATTGACAGGATTGGCAGCATTCTGGCCGGGTATGCTTACTGAATAATCGTCGGACTGTGCGGGAAGGGAGGAATGCCCGATGACCGTCAACCGGTCTCCGTCCACGTACAGCTCCAGAGGAACCAGATTGCTGCCGGTTAAGGAGATGACGGAGGAGAGGGTGAGCTCTCCAGCGGGATAAGCGCGGGCGATCATGATCCGGTCGCGGTTCACCTGGTAGATGTATTCCCCATCGGTCTTGACCACATCGGCTTCATCCACTCCCTGCACTTGCACATTGGTTGCTGAATAATCAGGGGCGGCCGCTTCCGGGGAGTTGCTTGTCGGTGCTGCCTGGCCCGTTGCTTGTTCAGCCGATGCTGCCTGCCCCGTTACCGCCTGGTCCATTACCCGTACAGAGCTTGCATCAAAGCCGGATCTGGCGGACTTCTCCTTCAGAAACATACCGCCTTCCAACATCAAGGGCGTGTCAAAAGCGTAATCGGTATCCTTCAGCAGCAGCTTCAGATTCTCATAGCTCCCCACCGGAGGAAGCAGGTAATCTTCCGAATCAATGGCGATGCGGCGGTTGCCTTCCTCCCATTTGACAACGGCGCCGAACGCCTCTCCAATAAATCGAAGCGGTACCATGGTAACCTCGCCGGACAGGAGCGGAGCTGCCGCCAGAGCAACGGGAGAACCGTTCTTCGCCGCTTCCCGGCTCCCCAACCGGAGCTGTACGCTCCATTGGTCCTTGACTGCAGTGACGGTTTGGGTATCCCCGTCATATGCCACTGCCGCGCCCAAAGCTTCTGCAATGTTGCGCAGCGGTACCAGCAGGGTTTCACCGTCCAACAGAGGCGGGGCATCCAATTGAAGCGGATTTCCATTCACGACAACCGCAAAGTCGGAGTAGTCCGTGTTCAGATCCGCGGCGGTACGCAGGGTGCCTCCATCATCTGTAGCGACTGCATCCGCAGTAATTGCAGGCATTGCCCCTCCGAAGCTGACCGCCAGCACGGAGAGCAGCAGCATGCCCAGAAGCATTAATTTCGGTCTCACCATAAAACCCCCTTTTTGAAATATGCGCAATAAATCTTCTGTTCTCCAGACGCATATTTCCAAAGAAAGGTTGCTGACAACCTCATAAAGTGACGCTAAGCTCCGAAGTGAATTCCGATTACTTTTGGAGGAGCCCCCGAATAACGCCCTCCCCCCCGGATAATATGCTGCCCCGGCTGTACGTACCCGTAAAAAAACCTCCGCCTCTGTCCCCTGGAGGGAAAACAGTAGCGGAGGTTTTTGGGCCCTGCACAATCAGTCCGGTTTATCGGGTCAGCTCTTCCATCTGCTCAATCAGGCTCTTGAATACATCCATGGCCTGGCGGATTGGCTCGGGAGAAGACATATCCACGCCGGCCTTCTTCAGGATATTCAGGGAGAAGTCGCTGCCCCCGGATTTCAGGAAGCCCAGGTAACGGCCGACGGCAGGTTCCCCTTCATCTAGGATCTGCTTGGAGAAGCTGGTTGCCGCGGAGAAGCCGGTGGCGTATTTGTACACATAGAAGCTGTTGTAGAAGTGGGGAATTCTGGCCCATTCCATCTCGATGTCCTTGTCCACGACCATTTCCGTTCCGTGATATTTCACATTAAGATCGTAGTAAATCTTGCTCAGGTCCTGCGGCGTCAGGGATTCGCCCGCCTCGGCACGGTCGTGAATCAGCATCTCGAATTCCGCAAACATCGTCTGCCTGAATACGGTGGTCCTGAACTGGTCGGCGTAATAGGTGAGCAGATACATCTTTTCCTTGGGATCGGTGGACTTCTTCAGGAGATAATCCATCAGCAGCGCTTCATTCAGCGTAGAGGCCACTTCTGCCAGAAAGATGGTGTATTGGGCGTAACGGTATTCCTGATTGGTATCGGAGAGATAGGAATGCATGGCATGCCCCATCTCATGCGCCAGGGTGAACATGCTGTTCAGATTGTCCTTGTGATTGAGCAGCACATAAGGATGAGTGCCGTAGGCGCCCCAGCTGTAAGCGCCGCTGCGCTTGCCTTCGTTCTCATAAATGTCGATCCAGCCCTTGTCGAAGCCGTCCTGCAGCACGGCCAGATACTCGGCGCCCAGCGGTTTTAGAGCATCGGTTACGGTCTTTGCCGCCTCTTCATAGGTGATTTTCATGTCGAATTCATCCACCAGCGGGGCGAACAGATCATACATATGCAGCTCATCCACCTTCAGCAGACGCTTGCGCAGGTTCATGTACCGCTGCAGAAGAGGGAGGGACTCATGAATGGTATCTATCAGATTGGTATATACCTCTTTGTCAATATTGTCACCGAATAAGGACATTTCGAGAGCAGAGGGATACTTGCGGGCACGGGAATAAAACATATTCTTGGTGACATTGGCGCTCAAGGTGGCTCCAAGCGTATTCTTCAGCTTGCCGTATGTTTCGTAGACCGCCTTGAAGGCTCCTTCCCGCACTCCCCGGTTTTTGCTCTCCAGAAACTGGATGTAGCTGCCGTGGGTCAGCTCCGCTTCCTCGCCCTTGTCATTCTTCACCTTGGGGAATTTGAGGTCGGCGTTGTTAAGCAGGGAGAAGACTGTGCCGGGAGCAGACGAAATATTGCCCACCTGAGCCAGCAGCGCCTCTTCGCCCTTGGACAGCACATGCGCTTTCTGGCGGAGCATTTCCTCCAAGGTCATCTTGTAGAAGGCAAGCTCCGGCGTGTCGACAAGCTTCTTCAGTTCCTCATCGGACAGGCTGAGAATTTCCGGGGTGATGAAGGACAACGCCTCTCCCGCCTCAACCGACAGCTTCTTGGATTTTTCGGATAAGGCCTGGTATGTAGGTTCTGCCGTGTCTTGGTGATGCTTCATATTGGCGTATACGTAGAGCCGTTCGGTATGATTGGAGATTTTGTCTTCCAGCGTGAAGCAGTCCTTGATGGCTGCTGCGCTTGTCAGCTTACCCTGGAATTTACTTGCCTGCTCCAGCAATTCCTTGGTCTCCTTGTATTCTTTGTCCCAGGCTGCCTGGTCGGAGAACAGATCCTCCAGCCTCCAGCTGTGCTCGGCAGATACTTCAGAACGCTTGCTAATTTGGTTCATGGGAACCCTCCTTGTCGGTTTGGAATCGTCGCGGCCCATTAAGGCGGCTGCTTCACTTGCAGGCGCCGCGCAGGCCGTAATCAGACTCATGGATAAAGCCAGGGGCAGAAGGCGATGGCAGGACATTTTTCTGTAACCTCCACATCAGGCCCCGTCTTTGCAGGACGCTATCCCAAAAGATAAGGAACCGCTTGGGCAGAGGCCTTCATTTTGGTAACTATTATGTGTCGGATGCCCTTGCCTTATTCTGTCATTGCCCCATAGTAAACAGGCTGTACAGAATCAGGAAAAACGAAAAGCTAACCATGACAACGGCCATAATCGCCAGTCCGCGCTTAAAGCCGGGAGCCAGTGTATCCTTCTTCATAATAAGCACTAACGCAAAACAAACCGAGAGAATAACGAATATGGCGATGGAGCTGTTGTCTGCCATTGCTGGAATAACCACCTTGCCGATTGGCTGTTATTGGTATTGCATGACATTATATTAGCATAATTGTCTTCAGTCATCTATTCGAACCGGACGGCAGGGATGAGATCCTTGAAAATCTCTAATTTCGTATTGACAAGTGTGCGATTATTCACTATGCTTGGGATAAGCAGCAACACCAACTGAATATTATTCCTGTAAAGGGGAGTAGCTGTACAGTAAAATCGTCATTACGAGGGGTGACCCTCCGGTTTTATTGGCAATTAATTAGTGTTAGCGAGACCTTTACCATCAAGTAATCCTTCCGCGTGAAGCGGGGAATACTTGTGGTGAAGGTCTTTTTAGCTTTATTTAATTGGATAAAATGAAATTGGCAGGAACTAGAGGAGGAAAAAGAGATGGATTTGGGACTATTACTGGAGTATGGATGGGTGTTATTGGTGCTGGTAGCACTGGAGGGTTTGCTTGCCGCGGATAATGCGCTGGTGCTTGCGATCATGGTGAAGCATCTGCCGGACGCGGAAAGAAAGAAGGCATTGTTTTACGGGCTGGCCGGTGCATTTGTATTCCGTCTTGCTTCCTTATTCATCATCTCATTCTTGGTTGACATCTGGCAAGTCCAAGCGGTGGGGGCATTATACTTGCTGTTCATAGCAGGGAATCATATTATCAGGAAAGTTATGCTTAATAGGAAAAAAGCAGATACGGAGATCACGGACCCCGATACCAATGTAGACGTTTTGGCTGCTCCGGTCAAAGAAAAGCCCAAGGCCGGCTTCTGGATGACGGTTTTTAAGGTGGAAATTGCGGACATCGCCTTTGCGATTGATTCCATTCTGGCAGCCGTGGCTTTGGCCGTGGCGCTTCCTGCCAGCGGTATCCGCCAGATCGGCGGCATGGACGGCGGGCATTTCATCGTGGTTTTCTTGGGCGGGTTTATCGGCCTCGTCATTATGCGTTACGCTGCATCGTACTTTGTCAAGCTGCTGCATGCCCGTCCAAGTTTGGAGATAGCTGCCTTCGTCATTGTAGGTTGGGTAGGCGTCAAGCTGGCTGTTGTCACCCTTGCACACCCTTCGGTAGGGGTAATCTCCGAGCACTTCGCTCACAGCACGGGCTGGAAGCTCAGCTTCTATATCATTCTGATCCTGATCGCCGTAGCGGGCTGGTTCCTGAGCGGCAAAAGCCAACCTGTGGTTAAGGGAAGTCCTTCGGCAGAAGTGCAGAAGCACTTGGGTTAACCGCTGGGGAGTGAGCTTCCTGGGAACTTAAAAAAGCCGCGTCATCCCTTGGCAGGGAGCGCGGCTTTTTGGCTTGGTCAAACTTGACGGAATTTCTCCATAATCTCCGCCCGTTCTTCCGGGGTTCCTTGGAATCGTTCCTCAGAAAACCTCGCTTCGGCCCAATGCATCATCGCCGGACGGCTGAGAAAAGTATGGCATTCTTCTCCCCACTGTTCGGAGATTTCCCGGAGGATTAAGTTTTTCCCGTTTATTTCCACATTCATCATATTCCATTTGTCCGTTTTGTAAATCTGGACGGTTTTGATTTTGCTGCTCCTCAAGGCTGTTCCCTCGCTTTTTGTAGCTGCCCCTCTTATGCTGGCAGTATTTATGTCTTTATATAGGATTGTACGCAATCGTAAAGCGGCTGTCAAAGAGTATTCCCGCATCTATAAAGATGGGACAGGCGCTTATTGCCGGAGAGACAGTTGCCAATAATGAAAGGGAGGTGCTACAATTCCTGTAACCGTCGAGGTGCCCGCAGGTTATTCGTTTGGGCGGCTGGCCTGGAGGGTGAGCAGAGATGAGACGAGAAAAGGAGAGTTGAGTGAGTTATGAACGCTAAAGAGCATTATGAGCAAGCGGGAGTGGCGATGACATGCCGTTCCTACGAGGAGTATGTCCGGATGTTTGCCTGCGATTTTGCAGTCGGGGAGCATGTATCGGTTCTGGATGTGGCGGGAGGAGCCTCTTCATTCCCCGCGGGAGCCCGAGAGAGGGGAATCCGGGTGACTTCGGCTGACCCGCTGTACCGGCTGCCGCCGGAGGAGCTTCACGCTAACGGGCTGCGTGAACTGGAGGAAGCCGGAATCAAACTGGCCGGTCTGAAGCATAAATTCGATTGGAGCTATTATGGTTCCGCTTGTGAACATGAACGGAGCCGCAGAGAATCCCTGGAGCTGTTTGTGCAGGATTACCGGCAATTTGGCGGGTCGGAGGCCTATGTTTCCGCTTCTCTGCCTGAACTGCCTTTCGCTTCCGGAAGCTTCAGCCACGTATTATGCAGTCATTTTCTGTTCCTGTATGCGGAACAGTTTACTTGCGAATTTCATCTCCGGGCATTGCTGGAGCTGGCCCGCGTGTGCAAGCCGGAGGGGGAAGTGCGGATCTACCCCCTGCTGGATCTGAAGTGGAGGCTGTATCCGCAGCTTGAGCAGCTGCTCGCCGAGCTTGGGGAGCATGGCTTGACAGCAGAGCTACTGCCTTCGCGGCTGCCCTTCATCCCCGGCTCCGGCCAACTGTTACGGATTACAAAGGTTGGGAAACAAGACGGCCGGCAGGCCCAAGATACAGCGAACCGGCTATAAGACCTTGCCCTTGAACTGGGGGCTGGGAGCGGGCGCAGGACACAGCGGCCAGCCCCGCCAAGAGCTTCACGCGCAAGCGTGATGCGGCTCATATGCGCATACACCTCTTCCACGAGCAGCAGCAGCAGTCAGAACGGGCAGCGCGTACCGGAAGAACACCAATCCATAGCGTGTCCATAGAAGCCTTATCCGCCGTCGGGGGATAGGGCTTCTATGGACGGAAGCGGCTCATGCGCCGCGCTCTCTTCAACGGTGGTCCCGGCGGTTCCCGCGCATCCTTGACGGGGTCTTGGGGCGTCAGCGCCCAAGTCTCCCCCCTTTGGCGAAAGGGGGGAAGGGGGGGATCGGGCAAACCTCGACTATTGCAATATTTCCACCTGACATGGTATAATTTTCTTACTCGTCGTTTCTGAAGGCGGGACACATTTATATGCCGGTCAAGGCATGCCTGCGCTTGAAGCATGGGCATAGGAGGTCATTTAATTGAAGGGTACAGTAAAATGGTTTAACGCAGAGAAAGGCTATGGTTTCATTCAAGTGGAACAAGGCAATGATGTGTTTGTCCACTATTCCGCGATTACCGGTGACGGCTTTAAGACACTGGAAGAAGGCCAACAGGTAGAATTCGACATTACACAGGGCAACCGTGGCCCGCAAGCCGCTAATGTTGTGAAATTATAAGCAATCCTATTATTCTAATCCAAGCACAGCTCTCCCCGGAGGGCTGTTTTTTACGTTGCGATTCAAACCACCCTGGACAGGTGCAAATGAGGCTGCTCAAATCCGTTTTGACCCGCTCCCCGGGAAGTGGTAAACTTAATGGTGCCATCTTTCACGATTAGGAGTATGATTATGCCCAAGTTTAAGAATTTCAAGGACCGCAAAGGCAAGGCCGACCAAGTCAAGAACAATATGTTCGTAAAACTTGCCAGGGAAATATTCGTGCTGGCCAAGAAAGGCGGCGCCAACCCCGATTCCAATCTTTCACTGCGCAGAGCCATTGACAACGCCCGCCAGTTCAAGATGCCCAATGACAATATTGAGCGCATGCTGAAGAAGGCGTCAGGGGACAATGACGGTGTGGAGTACGAAGAAATCATGTATGAGGGTTACGGCCCCGGCGGTGTGGCCATCATGGTGAAATGCCTGACCGACAACCGCAACCGTACCGCTGCAGATGTGCGCTCCATCTTCAACAAACGGGGCGGCAATATGGGCGAATCGGGCTGCGTCATGTATATGTTCGACGAAAAGGGCATTCTGACTATCGACCGGACAGAGCATGAGGATCTGAGTGAGGATGAAGTGCTTATGCAGGCGTTGGAGGGCGGTGCGGAGGATGTGATCGTTAGCGAGGACTCCTTCGAAATAATCACCCACCCTCATGAGCTGGAAACCGTCAAGTCCAATCTGGAGGAGGCCAAGCTGGTGTTCACCAGCGCGGCGGTGCGCTGGGTTCCCCAGAACACCATCCAGTCCGAGGGAGAGAATGCGGAGAAGCTGCTGAAGATGATGGACTCCTTCGACGATAATGATGATGTGCAGGACGTATATTCCAACTTCGAAATTTCCGATGAGGAAATGGAGCGGCTGGACAAATAAGCGCATAAAAGCAGCATGCTCGTTTTGCTCCCCTCGGGGCAGGACGACATGCTGCTTTTCTATATGCCGGTTGGAGAGATAGTGGACCCTGCTCTCAGGCTTGCCGCTCTACTTCACCCCCGCCTCATGCCTGCTTCAGTCTTGCTCCTGCAGCTTCGCCCACATGTACTTGTTGCGGTATTCCTGCTCACTGCCCACTTCCTTGCCGAACCAGACCGGGGGCAGGAAAGCCAGCGCGGCTTCCTCGGAAGAAAACTCGGCTTCGACTGTCATCACATGGAACTGGTGATATTCATCGATCTCATACAGCCGGCCTGCGCCGTCTAGCACCTTGGTCCGGGTCTTGACCAGCGGAGAACGGCCGGAGCCTTCCAGCAGCTGCTTGTAAATTCCTTCGTTGATCTCGTATTCCGCCTCCTCGCGGGCCAACCCCAGGCCGCGCTTGAAGGTGTGGGTATAGAAGGTTCTGCCGCTGTCCTCGGATACCAGCTTCCTGACCCGGATTTCCTCATCGGCGGATAGGGCCAGATAGGTCTGCTCAATCCTGCTGCGCCCTGCGATCTTCAAGTCGCCGGATTCAATCCATTGTGCGGGGAACGACTCCAGCATATATTTTCGTTCAATTTCCAGGTTCATGGTCAAGCTCCCTTCGAAATATTGGACGGCGCATCGTCCCGGTTTCTTTGGTACAGATGTGTGCCCATGAAGCCGGCAAAGGCAATCAGAGCAGTGAAAGCAGCGTAACGGTACAAGGAGGCTCCTCCCCATGCGTCATAGATGCGCCCTCCCGCGAAGCCGCTGATCAGACCGGCGCAGCCGCTCCAAGTCATATTGAATACGGCCTGGCCGGTAGCGCGGTACTCGTCGGGCACCAACTGCTGCAGGTAGCGGAAGGCGGTCACCAGAAATATGCCGAAGGAGAGACTGTGCAGGGTCTGGATAGGGATGACCCACCATGGGCCGTCTACGACACTCATCAACAAGAACCGCAGGAAATAAACGGCGCAGGCTACCCCCAGCAGGGGCAGCTCCCGGTATTTATGACCATATTTGCTCAGGTAAAAAAGAATAGGCACCTCGCTTAACGCCGAGGTCATCCAGGCATAGCCCACCAAATCCCGGGTTGCCCCCAGTTCCTTCATATAGGTGGACAAAAAACCGTCGTTCGCCCTGTGGGAGACGGACATAACGAGAACCAGCACGAGGAACCAGAGGAAACGTCCCCGGAGTACGACCTTCCAGACGCCGCCCAGCTCCATCTTCTTCATACCGGCTTTGCGGTCTTTCAGACAAAAGGACAGAATCAGCGATAAAGAAACGCTGCCGATAGCCAGTCCCCCCAGAATGCCAATCCCAAGCTGCGTAAGCACGACACCGCACAGAACGGCGGCTATGGCAAAACCCATGGAACCCCACATCCGGAAGGAGGCGTAGCTCTTGCCAGTTTCCTTGACATGGAGCAGAATCTGGCTGTCATTAAGACCGTTAAGCGGTGTCTGAAAAAAGTAGAATCCGGTGACGATGACAAACATGATGCTGTATACATCCGTATTGAACAGCAGCAAAACCATAACAAGCTGGCCGAACAAAACGGCGATAATGGTTTTCTTGAGCGTCTGGAACCGGTCGCTGAGCAACCCCCATACCAGGTTGGAGACGATCCCCACGGCAGGGCCGATGGAATACAACGAGCCGATTTGCAGCTTGCTGAAGCCCAGGGAGTCATAATACAGAGGGAAGAAAGAGATTACCAGAGCCATGGTCATAAAATAAGAGAAGGAAAAGGATTTGATGATGGTATCCTGCTTCTTCACGACCGGGTTACCGCCTTTCATTAGAAGTAGTATATTAATCCGTTATCATGCTGTAGACGGGGTTATCTCCGGGACTAACCGCTTAGCGGGAGAGAGGCTCCGTTCTTGCGGTCTTCCCGCAAGGTGGACCGGAGTGTCCATGCGACAAAAGCAAGCTCGGTCACAATCCCCAGAGACTGGGCCAGGACACCGATTCTGCCGTTCAATTGCGGCGCGGCCAGCAGACATACGGTAAGTGTCAGCAAAGTAACCGTTACATTGGAGGCCTGGGACCAGACCATCACTTTCGTCTGACCCTTCAGCATCAGCAAGCCGTTGACATAATCCAGCCAAGTGAAGGCTATGGTCATAATCAAAAACAGCCGCAGCGCCTTGAGACTTTCCTCAAGCAGCAGCTCCTTGGCTCCCAGCGGATGGGTCATTACCCAGGCCCCCAGGGGGGTAAAGCTCATAATTCCCAGCAGAACAGAAGGCACGAAGGCCATGAGCAGTGTAAAACGTCTGACCTGGCGGGGATCCTGCCTGTAGAAATTCAGCACAATCTGATGCAGGTAAGAAAAGAAGCTCAGAACCAGCTGGCAGACGCTGCTTGCCAGGGCGAATGCAGCAATCGAGCGCTCCGCATCTATGGTTTTGCCCAGAAAGATATTAATGGAAGGTCCGATAATGACCGCGATCAAAGACGAGTACAACAGCGGCCGGTAAAAGGAAAATATCTGAGCAGGCTTCTCGTAAGGATGGTCCGGCTTCTTCTCCGGGAGCACCTTGCGGTAAAGCCGCATCCCCTCCCATACGGAAACCCCCGCTTCGATCATCATGCCGAACAAAAAAATAATGGCTCCTACCTGGCTGCTGTCCACGCCCTTGGCAATGTAATACCGGGACAGGGCGTACATGCCAATCAAGCGGATCACCATGCCGATGGTCAACCAGAAGGTACGCTTATTGAAGATAATGATACCGTGGAACAAGCAGCGGATGCCGGAAAAGAAGCTGACCAGCATGGCGACCCGGTAAACATGCATGATGGGCGTAACCTGCTCGCCGTTTACCCCGAACAGGGTGCCGAATACCAGCTTGCCCACGCCTGTATAGGACACCAGCGCCCCAAAAAGCAAAACACCCGTCAATAAATAGAAAGCCACCCGGGAGACAGCCCGGAAGGAAACACGGTCTCTCACGAGGGCTGAGCAGGTTTGGCGCAACAGGATGGCGGGCCGTTCGGTAATGCCCAACAGGCTCATGGCCACTGCATAGCTTGCGATAATCGCCTCCGGATTGGGGGAGCGGGTCAACGTTCCGTTGATAATGACATGAGAGATGGTCACAAGGCTTGAGGACAAGCCCAGGGGGATGAAGAATATGAACATTTGTACAAGCGTTATTCGCGGCCGCAAGGCTGAATCTTCGCCCAAAACCGGTTGATCGTTCATGGCAGCTCCTATCTGTCTCTGTATGGTTTTGATGTTTACTGCCTAGTATAACATGATTGACGCGCCCTTAGGAGATAAAATATAATGCTATCTAAGCGCAGACAGGCTACGCACGGACATCTTTTTTGGGCAAACCAGGCAAAAGTTCGGGAATTGTTAATTGGGTTTTGGCAATGCTTTGAGATATAATATAATAATGGCACTCAGGAAACGGCCGTTGTCTCATGCGGACAGCTAAAAGCCTGAAATGGAGTGAAGTGTAATGAGTGAGCGTACGTTCACCCTTCTGGTGGAGCGTTTGCGCGATCATGATCCCGTATTGTTTCCCACAGGGGTATGGAACGAAAGCTTGGATAAGGAGATTGCGGACATGGTCACTTCCGAGCTGGCCCCTGACCGTTCCCAATTCGACCTGGCATACGGTCTTGCTGTGAAGGCAGGATTGCATCTGTGGAATGAGAGTCTGCACCGTTCCCATATTCTGTCCCAGGATGTTCATAATGCTACAGGCAGTTATTGGCATGGAATCATGCACCGGATGGAAGGCGATTATGACAACGCCAAGTACTGGCTGGAGCGTGTAGGCAAACATCCCATACATAGCCGCCTTCAATTTATCAAATCCGATTATATTTATGATGGGGATTGGGAAGGTACTTCAAGCAGAGAGCTCCGTGTCAGTCTGCACCAGTTTTATTTGCAACGTTCCTGGGATTCGCTGCTGTTCGTGGATTTGGTCCAGGGGGTTGTGACATCAGGCCGGGAGTTGCGGCTGGAGAAGGCTGTAGCGGCGCTTCAGAAGCAGGAGATTATCATGCTTCTGGAATTTTCATATCGCAATGCTTGTGGAGGACAAATTCTTGAACCGTTCAACAGATAAGGCCAAGTTATATCCTCAGGACCCTGTCAGGCTGATGCAGCGGGTCTACCGCTATGTGCTGCCCGAGGTGCGCAGCCTGTTGGCCGGGTGGCGCCAGGCGGCGGAAGCCATCCCGGATGAGGAATTAAGACGCCAGGCCATAGCCAGTTTGACTGACAAGGAATTCCATTGCATCGGCGGAGCCGTATACGCATCAGCTAATCTGGGGCAGCGCCATATCCTGATTCCGCTTATTGTTGCGCTGCAAACGATAAGCGACTACCTGGATAATCTGTGCGACCGCAGCACGTCCATGGACCCGGAGGATTTCCGCATGCTGCATCAGGCGATGCTTGATGCGGTGGATCCCGCTGCGCCCGTCCGCAATTACTACATGTTCCGGGCGGAGAAGGAGGATGGAGGGTATTTGGCCCAATTGGTCAAAACCTGCCAGTCCTGTATTCTGATGCTTCCCTCTTATCCGCTGGTAGCGGCCCATGTTCAGGAGCTGGTGGCCTATTACTGCGATCTGCAGGTGTACAAGCATATCCGTCATGATCTGCGGGAGGGAGAGCTCCTCCGCTGGTGGACCCAGCATCAGCCGCGCTATCCCTATCTGGGGTGGAATGAATTTGCCGCGGCTACCGGCTCTACTCTGGGGATGTTTATGATGTTCGTGGCCGCCACCGACAGGGGGCTTCAGCAAGATGAGGTTGAAGCCATCCGCGAGGCCTATTTCCCTTATGTCTGCGGTCTGCATATCCTGCTGGATTATCTGATTGACCAGGAGGAGGACCGTGAGGGGGGCGACCTGAATTTCTGCAACTATTACAATGACCAGGAGAAGGCCATTGAGCGGATTTCCCTTGTGGTTCATGAAGCGAGGCAGAAGGTGGCCAAGCTTTGCGCCCCCGGCTTCCACCGGATGATTATTGAGGGTTTGGTCGCGCTGTACCTGTCCGACCCCAAGGTAAAGACGCAGGAGGATGTGAAGCGGGTTACACGGCGCTTAATGAAGCGCAGCCCCGTAACAAGGCTGTTTTTTTGGGCCAACAGCGTCTGGATCCGGTTCTCATCATGATGTGACTGAAAAACAAAGCGGATGCTTTCGAAGCCAGTATTTCGCTTATGCCGATAGTCCGGCAAAGAACTCAAAACCAGGCTGATGCTTCCGAAGCAAGTTTTTCGCTTATGCCGGCAATTCCGGCAAAGAACTCAAAACTTTTAGGAGGAATTACAATGAGTGAGGTTAAGTCAATTGCAGTGCTGACAAGCGGAGGAGACTCCCAGGGAATGAACGCGGCCGTCCGCGCCGTGGTTCGCAGCGCTATTTTTCACGGACTGGATGTCTATGCCGTTCAACGCGGATATTATGGATTAATACATGACGACATCAGACAGATGGATCTGCGCAGCGTGGGTGATATCATCCAGCGGGGAGGCACGATTCTGCAGACGGCCCGCTGCAAGGAAATGATGACATTGGAAGGACAGAAGAAAGCGGCGGACAATCTCCGGAAACGGGGTATTGACGGGTTGGTTGTCATTGGCGGCGACGGTTCCTATCAGGGATCGGACAAGCTGAGCCAGCTGGGCATCAAGACCATGGCGCTGCCGGGCACCATTGACAACGATATTTCCTTCACGGACTTCACCATCGGCTTCGATACGGCTGTGAGCATTGTAGTGGATGCCATCAACAAGCTGCGCGACACCATGTCCTCCCATGAGCGTGCCTCCATTGTCGAGGTAATGGGGCGCCATTGCGGGGATATTGCCTTGTATGCCGGCTTGGCCAGCGGCGCGGAGAGCATATTGGTTCCCGAAATTCCGTTTGATCTGGAAGATGTGGCTCTGCGCATGAAGGAGAACTTCGAGAAGGGCAAACGCCACTCCATCGTAGTGCTTGCCGAGGGTGTGGGCAATGGCGAGGATATCGCCAAGGCGATTACCAGCCGCGTTGAGATTGATGCCCGCCTTACCGTGCTTGGACATATTCAGCGTGGTGGTGCTCCGACGCACAATGACCGGATTCTTGCCAGCCGCCTGGCCGATTTTGCCGTCCGCAGGCTGATTGAAGGCGATTCGGGCAAGGCCTGCGGCGTAATCAAGGGCGAATTGGTGGCCACCGACATCCATACGGTTGTCACTACGAAGAAAAGCTTCAATATGGAGTTATACGAGCTCGCTTCCCGCCTGTCCCAGTAATCAATCCTATCCCTTATACGTGAAATCCCTGCAGCGTGAGGGCTTGCCAGCCTTCCTCCGCACAGGGTTTTTTTTCTGCGGCAGTAGATGAACAAACAGAAACAAAGCCGGCATTTTGTGGCGGACTCAGTCGCCTCAGTCTGAATGAAATTTCGCATAGAATGGACCTGATCAGCCACTGGCGAGTCCATTCTGTATGAAATTTCGCATAGAATGGGCTCGGAAGGCGACTCATTCTGCAAGGATCGGTTAGCCGACAAGGGAGGGGCAGCCAATCTTGCGGTCGCAGTTTGTTGTGCCCCGCACAATCTTCGGCGATGCCTGCCTAATACCCTTCTCCGGCGTCAACCTCATTAAGCAGGTCATCCGTGAGGCCGGCCGTGAAGCGCCTGATATTCTCCGCCACGATTTCCGCCGCCCGGGTCATATAATGGGGACTTTGTCCCGCCACGTGAGGCGTCAGAATCACATTCTGCAGTCCCCATAGAGGGGAATCCGGGGGAAGGGGCTCTTCTTCGAAAACGTCCAGCGCGGCTCCGGCGATGGTTCCGTTCCGTAGGGCTTCGATCAGCTCCTGTTCGTTAATCACGTCTCCTCTGGCCAGGTTGATGAAGCAGGCAGACGGCTTCATGGCCTTGAATTGCTCGGCTCCCAGCAGCTTGCGGGTATCCGGTGTGGACGGCAGAATCGTAATGACATAATCGCTTTCGGACAGAATGCGCAGCAGACCGTCTGAGCCGGAAGCGGTAACGTCAAAATCTGTCTCCGCCCGGCCGCTGCGGTTATACCCCATGGTTCTCATCCCGAACGCTTTGGCTTTGCGGGCGATGGCCTGCCCGATGCTGCCGGAGCCGAGGATGCCTGCAGTCTGTCCGTACAGCTCACCGGAAGGGACCCGCTTGCCCCATACCTTGTCCATCTGGTTAAGGAAATGCAGATCGGCTCTCCGTGCCCACTGCAGCATCAGAAGCATGGCAAATTCGCTGATCTGAATCTGATGGATGCCTCTGACATTGGTTAGCTTGATTTGTCTTTCTTGGATAACCGGCAGAGGCAGACTGTCCACTCCAGCCGACAGAACCTGAATCCAGCGCAGCTTCACAAAAGCGCCCAGGAGCTCTTCATCCAGCTTGCCTGTTGCCACAAGCCCTTCCGCATCCGTGTGTACGGACAGTTCCTCGCGGGAGCGGCAATGTACCAATTCCACTTGCTCTCTTAAGTCCGGCGGGAGACCTTTTTGGATCAACGCTGCGCTGCCGGTAGTATAAATGACGATTTTCAAGCTGAACTCCCCCATTCATCAGAGTGATATTTTCATCATAACGCTTTTTCTGATAAGATAAAACTCGAAACGGGTGGGAGAGCTTGCTTTTTCACCCCGGAGGCTTCCTATTTTCATAGGCCAGTATCGGCTGCCGGAGGAGATGCGGAATGTTTTTATATAAAATCGAGATTCAGATGGAAAGCCAACACGCCAGCCTCATCCTGCTGGCTGACTCGGACGAGTCTGCATTCGGATACGTGGAAGGTCACTTGGCCAGACACTATGTGAAGGCGCCCAAGGTTCTGGAGCTGGCGATTGTGGAGAAGAAGCGGGTGGAGAAGGGCAGCGGCTATGTCATTGAGACCAGAGGGTCCCTTTGATGAACGTGATTGTTCTGGCAGGCGGAAGCCGCAAGGACGCCTCCACCACCCGGCTGGCCGGAGCCGTGGCGGCAGGAATCAAGACAGCGGGGCATCAGGTCTTCATGTTCGATCTCTATGAAAAGCAGCTTCCGTTCTTTGATCCCGACCTGGATTACGACGGGCATCCCCTGGTGAATGAGCTATGGACCCGGTTCATGCTGGCCCATGCCATTGTGCTGGCGAGTCCGGAATATCACGGGGCGATGTCAGGCAGGCTGAAGAATGCTTTGGATTATCTTGCTCTGGAGCATTTCGACGGGAAGGCGGTTCTGGCAGTGGCCACAGCAGGGGGGAGTATGGCCAACGGGGCGCTGACCAATATTCAGGCGGTGGTCCGCAATCTTCACGGCATCAATTGTCCCGAGTGGCTGTGCGTAAGCGGCGGGGAGCGTGCTTTTGGAACCGACGGAAGGCTCTCAGAGGGGAAAGTGCAGTCCAGGGCGGATAAAACTACGGATTATTTCCTCAAGCTTGCCGGTCAGCTTCAGTCCAGGCATCGCGGGTGAGCTTCGAACGGCAGGAAGCAAGAAACCCTCTTAATCTCTTAAGAAAGAAGAAAAACGCCTACTTAGTGAAGGTAGGCGTTCTTTTGATGCTCAGATATGCTGAACTGAATAATTTCGACTGCGTCCTCCTCCATGAGGGCATCGAATCCGTGCATGAGCACAATTTCCGAATCTAGCTCTCCTGGTTTCAAGAACGGGTGAAGCTCTGGAGTTAATTTCATTACAATCCTGGACAATTTGACTGTTTCCACGTGAATCACCCTTCCAATCGTAATAAGTTACAATTAGAAACAGACGTTGCACGATCAGCTCTCTTAAGTGTTGCCAGAACAGTTATGAAATTTTTACTTTCACCATTATAGCATATTATTCGGGAAAAGAAACACTGGCATATTGTGCTATGCCTCTTTGCCCCGGCGGAATTGGCCCAGGACTCCTACGGTTTCCACGATGTTGACGAAGGCGTGGGGATCGGTCTCTTTGATAATCTTGCGCAGTTCCGCCAATTCATAGCGGGTGGTTACGGTCATCAGAAGGTCGCTTTCATGGTGGGAAAAGGCGCCTTCAGCCTTCAGCAGCGTAACGCCCCGCGGCAGCAGCAGCATCTTTTCCAGCAGCTTATCCTTGTTGTGGGTGATGATGAACAGGGTGACCTTGATATGGCGGATGTGAATGGTATCCACTACCTTGCCGGATATGTAGATACACAGCATGGAGTAAAGCGCGGATGTCCATTCCTGCTGCGCGTATGCGAGAGCCACGATCACGAAGCCGTTTAACCCGAACAGCAGCATGCCCAAGGAAAAATCGGTCTTGCGCGTCACGATGGAGCCTATGATATCGAAGCCGCCTGTTGACCCGCCGATCCGCAGGCTGATGCCGGTGCCGATTGCAATCACAACGCCTCCGAAAATAGCCGATATCACCGTGTCCGATGTGATGGCCCGCTCCGGCACCAACTGCATGAACCACACTGTCAGAGCGACGGATATGACGCTCAAGGTGATGAAGCGCTTGCCCAGAACAAAAAAGCCCCAAATGATAATCGGCAGATTGAACAGCAAATACAGCAGGCTGATGTTAAGCGGCGTGATATAGCCGATTATCATGGCGATGCCGGAGATGCCGCCTGAGAGCAGGCCGTGGGGGATTAAGAACAGATTGAACCCTATAGCTGCGAGCGCGGCTCCCAGTACGATGACCAACAGATCGAATGCTTTTCTCATCATTATATTCTGCCCCTCGTCCATTGTTTCCTGAAATTCCAATACGGTTGCTATAACAGTATAGTGGATTGGAGGGGCTGAAGCAAAAATGCCGCAAGGGGTTATCCTCGGCTATTTGGTGTTCATGAACTTCACCTGGGAGGAGGGGGTGCGCTCTCCCTTCATGGCGATGAACTTGCCGTCCTGCCATTGCAGGAAGAAGTAGCTTTCTCCCGCGCTGAAATATCTCCAGAACATCACATCATCGCCGGTGCGGAAATCCGTGTTCCCTTCGGAACGGGTGACATCGGTCCGGTGATGCTCAAGATGGAAGGAAGTCTCTCCGTCAATATCCAACTGGTTGGGCACGGCATGCGGATCGTCCAGAGAGCCTTCCAGAAACTCGCAGAGAAAGCATTCATAGGCACGGCTCTTTTCCACAAGCAGGCATGAAATATTGCGGCCGTTCTGGAGATAATAGGCATAGCGGTGGGGCTCATATCCCCGGTCGAAGTAAACGGCTTTTCCGGTAACCACATATTGTTCCAGATCAACATTCACAATATCGCCAACGGAGGAATCCTCGAACGGGTTGCGGATTTGAGGTGCGGGCTGCTGTTTGTTGTTTCGTACTATGGACCCGATCCGTTTGAATATGGACATGGCAGGTCAACGCTCCTTAGCTGAAAGTTTACAGTTTATACGCGTCGGCTCAAGCCAGGTTCCGGTTTCATCCATAAAAATGTTCAAAAATTGTTGACGGGAAAAGTGGCAATGGCTGTTATATATATGCTACAATATTAGAGATATTCTTAAGTACGGCTGTATTTTCCTGTGTTTCCAGGAAATACGTATCGTTGTGAGGCTTTGTGCTCTCAGGCCGAAGTGATGAGGCTGACGAGGCTGAAAAAGTCACTCCCAAATGAGAACCGCTCCCGTGAATTGCTTCGAACAGAAGTTTTTTTATAGAGACAACAGACGCACTTAAGGGTAAACATGGAGTCGTGAACAGCCGGTGAGGAGAGCCGGGTTTGCGCAAAAAGGAGAATGAACATATTGAAAACATTTAATGAATTTGGCTTGGAGCCAAAGGTACTCCGTGCAATCACGGAGATGGGCTTCGAAGAATCCACGCCGATCCAGGAAAAGACCATCCCTCTTGCCATGGAAGGCAGGGATTTGATTGGCCAGGCGCAGACAGGTACAGGCAAAACCGCCGCTTTCGGCGTACCGCTTATCCATAAGATTGAAGTGAGCGAGGACCGCATCGTTGCTCTTATCATGTGTCCTACCCGGGAGTTGGCCATTCAGGTAGCTGAAGAAATCAGCAAGCTGGGCCGCTTCAAGGGAATCCGTTCGCTGCCCATCTATGGCGGACAGGACATTGTGAAGCAGATTCGCGCTCTGAAGAAGCGTCCCCAGATCATTATCGGCACGCCGGGCCGTCTGCTGGACCATATTAACCGCAAGACAATCCGTCTCGACGACGTGCAAACCGTGATTCTGGACGAAGCGGACGAAATGCTGGATATGGGCTTCATGGAAGATATCCAAAGCATCCTGTCTCTGGTTCCCGAAACCCGCCATACCATGCTGTTCTCGGCTACTATGCCGCCCAATATCCAGAAGCTGGCGCAGCAATTCCTGAAATCGCCGGAGCATATCTCCGTTATTCCCAAGCAGGTCAGCGCCCCCTTGATCCAGCAAAGCTATATCGAGGTGCAGGAGCGGGCCAAGCTTGACGCTCTGTGCCGTCTGATCGATATGGAAGCGCCTGAGCTTGCCATCATCTTCGGACGCACCAAGCGCCGTGTGGATGAGCTCTCTGAAGCGCTGCAGAAGCTTGGTTACTCTTCCGAAGGATTGCATGGCGATCTGTCCCAGAACCAGAGAGACAATGTCATGCGCAAATTCCGCGACGGCAGCATCGACATTCTGGTGGCAACCGACGTGGCTGCCCGCGGCTTGGATGTCTCCGGCGTAACGCATGTTATTAATTTTGACTTGCCGCAGGACCCGGAAAGCTACGTGCACCGGATCGGCCGGACCGGCCGTGCAGGCAAGGAAGGAACTTCCTATACCTTTGTTACTCCCCGCGAAATGGATCACCTGCATCTGATCGAACGGGTAACCCGCCACCGGATTACCAAGCGCCAGCTGCCTACTATTGCAGAGGCGATGGAAGGCAAGCAGCGGATTCTGGCCCAGCAGCTGCTGGAAATCGTGGAGAACGGCGATGCGCACGAATTCAAGGCGGTTGCGATTCAATTGCTGGAGCAATATGATTCTGTGGCTCTGCTGAGCTCCGCGATGAAGCTGATGGCCGGTGAGCGCAAGGAAGTACCGGTTGAGCTTACCCCGGAAGATCCGATCCGTGTAAAGCGCCGTCCAGGCGGAGATATCCGGTCCCAGGGACGCCGTCCCAGCACAGGCGGCAGCGGATATTACGGCGGCGGAAGCCGCAAGCCCGGTGAACGCGCAAGCGGTGGCGGAAACCGTCCTTATTCCTCCCAACGGAAGGAAGGCGGCTACGAAAACCGCTCTTACCGCGACGGCGGCAACCGCAGCGGCGAGGGATACAGAGGCAACCGCGGCGAAGGGTACAAGGGCAACCGCAATGACCGTCAAGGACCTTCGCGGGAAGAGGATTTTGCCAACCGCTAAGCTGAAGGAATTATGAGATAGCCCGCAAAGTGACGAAGCCGGCACCGTCAGGTGACCGGCTTCTCTGCGTGCGCAGATCTGTCCATTCATCCCTTGCGGAACCTGATTGAGCTTGAATATGCAGAATATGAAAAATCATGCTGAAAAATGTGGCGGAATAAGGTAAAATATGTAGTAAATTGACGAATCGCTTGTGCGCATTCCTCCAAGGGGTGGCTGGCAGTATGGGAAAGCTTGATGCACGTCTGATGTGGGCAGCTATCGTTTCCTATATCTTGATATATGCAGCATTTCTTATTTATGATAATCCTTACCTGCTGGCTGCTGCCATGCCTTTAGCACCTTTGCTGGCTTATGCCGCTTACCGCTTTTTCCCGGTCCCGGTGTCTCTCTATCCGCAGGGAATGACCGGGCTGGTCCGCTATGCTTTTTTGTTTCACATTGCCGGTGACGTGTTCGTTGTACTGGCTGGCGGTGTCTCAGGCTTTGCGGATACGGGGGATTCTCTGTTTACGGCGGTCAAGCTGGTGCTTTATGCCGCACCCAAGCTGGTTTTTATCGTTTTGTTGCTCCGGTGCTTCTATGCCTTCGCCAAGCCGTATAACAGGATCCAGCTGCTATGGGACCGGATTACTTCGGCGGAGTGCATTGTGGGTACCGTCTGGTTTATTTTTATTCAGGACAACGCTTCGAACTTCAGCGGGCTGGATATCCGGACCGTTCTTATTTTTCTGTATATTATTATTTCGCTGTTCAGTTTATCCCTTATTTTGTTGATCTGGTTGTACGCGGAAGAGAAATCCCGGACGATCGGTTTTTTGCTGTTAATGGGCGGAATCGGGATTTCGGCCTTCACCGATTTGCTGCAAACCTTGCAATACCGGATATTCTCCGGCACGCTGGTGGATGTGGTGTATAAAACGGCTACGCTCCTTATTGCGGCAAGCGCGCTCCTCCACAATTCCCGTTTTTCGGGGAGTGCGGGACTGTTAGGGGGCAAGACCGGAGTAGGCGACAGATCCCTGAAAGCGGGACTATTGTTCATTGCCTATCCGGTGATGGTTATCTTCATTAAAGGGGTATCTGCCAATATATTGCTTTATTTTACGATTGTCATTATGTCTTATTTTATCGTGCGGCTGTATGTCCGGCAGTTGAACGCCGCCAAGATGCTGCTCCAGACCGAGCGCAAATATAATGAAGAACTGCGTCTGTATCTGGATGCGATTGAGCAATCGCCTCTGTCCATCGTGATTACGAATACCGCGGGCCTGATCGAATATACCAATCCTTACTTCACGAAGATAACCGGATATACCAAAGAGGAAGCTATGGGCAAGAAGCCGGGAATTCTGCGCACGGACAAGACCCAGCAGGAAACCTATGACCAGATGTGGGGAAAGCTGCGCCAGGGAGAGAAGTGGGAAGGAGAATTTATCAATAAGAAGAAGAGCGGGGAAGAGTATGTGGAGGCGGTTATCATCTCCCCAATCAAGAATGAATATGGCGAAACCACTCAATATGTAGGAATCAAGGAGAACGTATCGGAGTACAAGCGGGTCCGCAAGGAGTTGTCGGACCAGCTGTATTTTACCACCCAACTGATCGATTCCTTGCCCAATCCCTTGTTTTATCTGGATTCGGCGGAGAATTTCATCGGCTGCAACAGAGCCTATGAGCAAGCCTTCCAGATTGACCGGGAGGCTCTTGCAGGCATGAAGCTGTGGGAGCTTGGCCATGTAACGGAAGGAATATACGGGGAATTCGCCGCGGTGAAGAGGCGGGTGGACGCCGCGGCTCAGCCTGTCACTGTTCAGATGAAGCGGAGATACTCGGACGGGCTGGATCATGACATTCTCTATTGTGTCTCTGCATACCGGCTGTCGGATGGAACGATTGGCGGGTATCTCGGGGTTCTGACGGATATTACGGATTTGAAGTCCAAGGAGAAGGAACTGGAGCTGGCCGTCTGCCTTGCGGAGGAAGCAACTGCAGCCAAGTCGCAATTTCTGGCCAACATGAGCCATGAGATCAGGACGCCGATGAATGCCGTAATAGGTATGGCGTATCTGGCTCTGAAGACGGATCTGACTCCCAAGCAACGGGATTACGTCCTTAAGATTCATAACGCCGGCAAGTCCCTGCTGGTAGTGATCAATGATATCCTCGACTTCTCCAAGATTGAATCAGGGAGGCTTGAGATGGAGCAGACTGATTTTATTTTGGAAGATGTGATTGCCGATGCGGTGGGTCTGACAAGCCAAACGGCCCATGACAAAGGACTGGAGCTGCTTTACCGGATCTCGCCCCGTATTCCGGAACGGCTAACCGGGGATCCGCTCCGCTTGGGACAGGTGATTACCAATCTGGTAAGCAACGCCGTAAAGTTCACCGAGAAGGGTGAGGTTTCTGTCAATGTGGAGATCGACAAGCAGGCCGAAGGACGGATTCAGCTTGCGTTTACAGTAGCCGATACGGGGATCGGAATGAGCCCGGAGGCCAAGGAAAGGTTGTTTCAGCCCTTTACTCAAGCGGATAACTCCACCACCCGCAGGTTCGGAGGAACCGGACTGGGACTTGCCATCAGCCGGGAACTGGTGAATATGATGGGCGGGGAGATAGGGGTGGAGAGCCGGGAAGGACGGGGCAGCACCTTTACTTTTACCGCTTGGTTCGGCAACAGCGCCGACAACTGGACGTCTGTGCGGGTGATACCCGAGCGGATTCACTCTCTGCGGATTCTCGTGGTGGATGACAATAAGTCGGTAAGGCAAATTATGCTTGAATATCTGAAGAATATGCACTGCCGGGCTTACGCCGTATCCTCCGGTGAGGAAGCAATCGGCGCCCTGGTGCAAGCGGATGCTCATGAACCTTATGATGCGGTTCTGCTGGACTGGCAGTTGGAAGGGATGTGCGGGATCGAGACAGCTCGGATCATCAAGCAAGGTTCCATTCTCCGCAAGGTTCCAGCGATTATTCTGGCAACGGCCTTCGGCAGGGATGAGCTGAGGAAGCAGGCGGAGGAAGCCATGATTGACGGTTTCCTGGTCAAGCCGGTAAGTGAGTCTACCTTGTTCGATTCCATTATCGGCCTGTTTGCCCCCGACATGAACCTTCTTGCCGATAATAACCGGATTCAGAAGATCCGCTACAATCTGTCCGGCAGGGTCCTGCTGGTGGAGGACAATGAGATCAACCAGCAGATTGCCGCGGAACTGCTGGCAAGCCAGGGCCTGCTTGTAGATATTGCCGGCAATGGGGAGGAAGCGGTCCGCAGAATGGAGCAAATGAACAGGGAGCAGCCGTATCGTCTGGTCCTGATGGATTTGCAAATGCCGGTGATGGATGGCTTCGAGGCGGCACAGAAAATCAGGAAGCTGGGCCTGGATTTGCCGATCATTGCCATGACCGCCCGCACGATGCAAGAAGAGCAGGAGAAGTGTCTGGCTGCCGGGATGAACGACCATGTGGCCAAACCGGTTGATCCCGATATTCTTTTCGGAAAAATACGCAAATGGATTTCCGGTTTTGCCGAAGGAGAGAGGGAAGCGGCAGCGGGAGAAGAAAGCGGTGCGGATGCTTCGGCAGCAATAACGGGCCCCATGCATAACGGGATTAATATGGAGGAAGGCATCGGGCGGCTTGGCGGGAACTCCCAGCTGTACAAGCAACTGCTGCTGCATTATGCGGATAATCAAAAGGAGTCCGCACGTCTGGTCCGCCAGTTCATGGAACGGGGCGATTGGGAGTCCGCACAGCGTACCATTCATAATCTCAAGGGAGTATCCGGTAATCTGGGAATCAATGCGCTGTATGAATTTTTGGGGGCTATGGAGCTAAAGCTCCACTCTCCCTCCGAATGGGATGCGGAGGATGCAGCCCGAACTTTGGCTGGGCTGGACATGCTCCTCGGGCATGCTCTCGATGAGATTGCGGCGTATTGTGCGGATAAGGAAGGGAATGAACCGCCGACAGAAACCCGGGACCCTGCCCGGTACCGCCGGCAGGTCACTACGCTGCTGGAGATGCTCGCAGACAACGACAGTGAGTCGGTGAGTTATTATGAAGAGGCAAGAGGACAGTTCAAGGAGTGGCTGCAGCCGGAGGTGTTGGCGAAGCTCGATGAGTTGTTGAAGCAATATGAATTTGAACAAGCGGTCCATCTGCTGGAAGGGGCTTACTCATCAGTTCATGAGAAGAGGTGATCAATATGCTGAAGCATAAGCCTGTCATTTTGGTGGTGGATGATACTCCGGATAATTTGGCTCTGGTTAGCGGGCTGCTGAAGAACAACTATAAGGTAAAGGTGGCGACCAACGGGCAAAAGGCATTGGAGATTGCCCGCTCATCTGCGCCGGATCTGATTTTGCTTGACGTGATGATGCCGGTGATGGACGGTTACGAAACCTGCCGGCAATTCAAGCAACATGCGGAGCTTAAGGATATTCCCATTATTTTTCTTACGGCCAAAAACGAGATTGAAGATGAGAACAGAGGCTTTGATCTGGGTGCGGTGGACTATATCGTTAAACCCATCAGCTCTCCCATCCTGCTGTCCCGGGTGAAAACTCATCTGACCCTGAAGCAGTCCCAGGATTTTCTGAGGGATCAGAACGAGTACCTGGAGAAGGAGGTTTCCAGACGGATGAAGGAAATCTACCAGATCCAGGATGCTTCCATTATGTCCATGGCCGCCTTGGCTGAGATCAGGGATCCGGAAACCGGCAAGCATATTCAGCGCACCAAGCTGTACATAGAGGAATTAGCCACCTTGCTCAGACAATCTGAAAAGTACTCCCATGTCCTGACCCAGCAAAGTGTTGATCTGATTGTGACCTCCGCGCCCCTTCATGATATCGGCAAGGTGGGCATCCCCGATCATATTCTGCTGAAGCCCGGGCGGCTGACTTATGAGGAGTTCGAAATTATGAAGACCCATACGGCGATCGGACGGGATGCCATCGCAAGAGCGGAGATGGTGATGGACAAGCCGGAGACCTTCTTGCGCTTCGCCAAGGAGATAGTGTATTCCCATCATGAGAAATGGGATGGGACGGGATATCCGGAAGGGTTGTCCGGGGAGGCGATTCCCCTCTCGGCCCGGCTCATGGCGGTGGCGGATGTATACGATGCCCTTACCAGCAAGAGGGTGTACAAGGAGGCATTCCCCCATAGCAAGGCGGTTGAACTGATTATCAGCGAATCCGGCAAGCATTTTGATCCGGAAATCGTCCAAATTTTCATCAGATGCCAGCATAAATTCAAGGAGATATCCGAGCGGTACATGGAAATCAGCCCAGTCTGACCGCTGAAGGGCATTCGCTACCGATTTTACTTGGAATAGGCTATAATAAAGACAGAGATATTAATTATTTAGCAACATGTCCTCAGAATGCCGATGAGGAAACGCTAAGGAGGAGCTTCTTTTGGAAATGAGAGGTCTAATGGGTGGATTTTACCGCATATCGGAATGGATTATGCGCTTGTCCGCCATCAATCTTTTGTGGGCGATTTGTTCGATCCCTACTTTGTTTTTACTTCTTGCGCCTCTTATGAGTCCTGGAACCGTAGACCCCAATGTTGATCCGAATCAAATGTTAGCCGAGTTTGGCGCTATGATGTTCTGGCCGGCACTTTCTGCCCCATTTTTTCTGATTCCCGCATCCGCGGCGATGTTCGCAGTAGCCCGCAAGTGGGTGATGGGCGATGTGGATGTTCCGCTGTTTAAGACCTTCTTCCGCAACTACAAGGAAAATTACAAGCAAAGCATGCTGGGCGGCCTAATCTTTCTTGCGCTTGGCTTCATGATTGTACAGTGCATTATTTTTTATTCAGGGATGGACGGGATCGTGCGGCTGCTTTCCTTCTTGTTCATTTCCTTTTGCTTTGTTTATGCGGCGGCGCTTATCAACTTTCTGTGTATGACCGTTCACTTCGAGATGAAGCTGATTCAACTGGTCAAGAATTCGTTTATTATGACTTTAGGCCAGCCCTTCACATCGATAGGTTCTTTGGTGACTTCGGGTGTTATCATCTGGATCAGCTTCACCAAGTTTACCTTTCTGATTCCTTTCTTTATGGGGAGCTTATGCGCCATTGCATCGTTTTGGTATTTCTACCGGAGCTTCCAGCGGATTCAGGATAAGGCGGAGAAGGCCAGAGAGAAGGAAGCGCTTAAGGAGATGGGCCTGGATGAGTCGGTCCAGACCAAGGAGTAGCCATTCGTGACGGGCAAGACGTCATTCATGGAGACGGATAACAGCGGGCGGATGTATTCCTTATTCAGGGAAGACAGCCAATAGCTTTTAGGAGCATCCACCGTTTACAATCCATTACTTGAGGGATATAATAAAGATACAAATCCTGCGATGTTCGTTTCGGACCTCTCTTGTTTTAAACCAATGAATGTTTCTAGGGAGATTAACATTGCACCGTGGCTGACATGCCCTCGAAAAGGGACCTCAAAAGCGTTGCTGCAATCACCCACCTGCGAGTGCAGGTTTGAAGCATCGAGGACTGGACGGCATAGGCGGGTTTTTTGTTGCCCGCAAACAAGGCTCCTTCCGTACAGAAGGGGTCTTTGTTGTTGCATACGGCCATAAAACCCCCTGAAGAAGGTCCTTGGAAGGACTTCCTCAGGGGGTGATTTACATAACCAAATCGCTAAGCTGGTGCAGGGTGTCTTTCAGGGTAGGGTAGAGAGAGCGGAAGATGCGGTAGTACTCTTCGTATCTGTCCCTGTTCTCCGGCTTAGGCTCGGTACGGTCTTCAACAGCAATCCACTCTTCGCATAATTGGGTTATGTCACGCTGCAGCACGCCGGATGCCGCCATTACCGCGGCGCCGTAGGCAGGACCGTCTGTAGAGTTGACGGTGACGACAGGGCAGCCGAAGATATCGGCGATCATCTGCCTCCAGAACACGCTCTTGGCTCCGCCGCCGTTGACGCGCAGCTCGGTGATTTCTACGGATGATTGCTTCATCAGCTCAAAGGAGTCACGCAGGCCGAAGGTGATTCCTTCCAGAACGGCGCGGGTCAGGTGGGCTTTGGTATGCCGCATGTTGAGTCCGATGAAGCCCCCGCGGGCTTTGGGATCCGGATGGGGAGTGCGCTCGCCGGTCAGATAAGGCATGAAGAGCAATCCCTCGCTGCCGATAGGCGCCGTTTCCGCCAGAGCGGTCAGATATTCATACACATCCCGGCCGTCACGGGCGGCCTGCTGCAGCTCTTCGTAGCCGAACTGGTTCTTCCACCATTGGAACGAGCCTCCGGCGGCAAGCATGACACCCATCCGGTGCCACTTGCCGGGAACGCCGTGGCAGAAGGAGTGAAGGCGGCATTCCGGGTCTACCTGGTAGGATTCGTCATGGACGAATACCACGCCGGAGGTGCCCAGCGCCACCGAAGCAACCCCCTTCTTGACCACGCCTACGCCCACAGCGCCGCAGGCTTGATCGCCGCCGCCCGCAACCACAGAGATGCCTTCGGCCAAGCCGGTTGCGGCAGCCGCAGCAGGAGTGATATGTCCTGCCGCCTCATTGCTCTCAAACAGCGGCGGCAGCCATTCCATAGGCAGGCCCAACGCTTCCACCACCTCCTGTGACCAGCGGCGCGTCTCTACGTTCAGCAGCAGTGTACCGCTGGCATCGGCCACATCCATGCCGAAGCCGCCTGTCAGCTGCAGCCGTACGTAATCTTTGGGGAGCATCATATGGCGGGTCTTGGCAAAGTTGTCCGGTTCATGCTGCTTTAGCCAAACAGCTTTGGGAGCGGTGAATCCGGTCAGCGCCTTGTTGCCCGTTAACTCGCCCAGACGTTGCCGGCCGATGGTATTCTCAATCCATTCGCATTGCGCGCCGGTTCGTTGGTCGCACCATAGCAGAGCGGGGCGGACCACATTCAGATGTTCATCTAAAAAAACGGAGCCATGCATCTGCCCTGACAGCCCTACACCGGCTACCTGGGCACCGTCCAGCCCGCATTGGTCCAGAAGCTTGCGGATGGCCAAGGCAGACTGCTGCCACCAATCCTCCGGATTCTGTTCCGCCCACCCGGGAAACGGTTGGTACAAAGGGTATTCCTCACTATGGACTCCTGTTACACTCCCTTGTTCATCCACTAAGATACATTTAACAGCAGAAGTGCCCAAATCAATCCCCAGGAAATATTTCATCGCAGCTTATCACCTCATACTAATTGGTAAGCCGATTATAACATAGTTTGTTTAATTAATAAACTAATATAATGATGACGAAAAGCGCCAATTGGACTGTGAAAGCAGGCTGAGAAGGCTGACAACAGCTCACAAGACCGCAAGCAAGCGCATGCTCTATGCATGCGCTTGCTTGCGGTCTTTATTTACGCCAGAAAGTATATAATCCGCAGAAAAGGGGAAGACCTTTCTCAACTTCACAAAGTAAATAATTCGCAGCAAGAGGAGGCCTTTTCTCCGCAGATCAAGTGGTGAAGGAGTTCACCGAAATCCCCCTGAATTGAGAGCAAGGGAGTCGGATAAGAGCGACTGTGTCCGTTAGAATTCCAAACACCCCGATTTTCGCCAAATAAGAGCGCTGATGTCCGTCCCTCGCATGCTTAAGGCGGATGCTCTTCTTCCCCCAAAAACTCCCTCAGGGGGTTTTTCTTAACATATTATCCCCGAAGTCTATCATTCGAGGAAGGAGAGTTTCCCCCCTAAGGCATTATATTGCTTCAATGATTGAGCTCCAGCTTCTCCTGCAAGCAGAAGGAAACGGCTCCCGCCAGGAAGGCAGCCTGCCGGGCACGGGCGGATTCGGTATAATGCACATGATCGCAATAAGCATCGCCGCCCAGATTCCGGGAGAAGCTGTTAAGATCAACGAGCGGAATCCCGGAGGCGTTCATGATCTGATCCGCTGCTTCATTATATAGCTCCACATCCCGGTTGTACCGGTGAAACTCATGGGAGAGGCTGTTGTGGCGCTGGTCGTCCACAGGGGTAGTGCGGATCCAGAGCACAGGAACGCCCGCTCTACGCAGCACCTGGACGATTTGCTCCAAGTTTTGCTTGTACTTGTCCAATGGAACCTGAAGCGTGCCGTGGACAGGGTCGCGCTTAACGTCGTGCAAGCCGCAATTCAGCAGCAGCAGGTCCTCCCGCAGATGTCCCGCCGCTTCACGTTGCAGCAGATAATCAAGCACTCTGCTGCTGTCCCCGCCGTTGCCTCCTATAGGAATATCCAGATTCTGCATCGCTTCGGCCTGCCCTTCCTTCCGGACAAAGCGGTATTTGCCCGCCAGAGCAGCTTGCAGATCAGGACCATAATGCAGAGAGATGCTGTCTCCCAATAGAAAAATGGTAAGCTCCTTCATTTTTTCCTCCCACAATATTGGATTTAAGGCAAATTCGCCCCGAAAGAAGATCCCCGCGAGTACGGAAGCTCTTTCTTTTTTAGAACTGCCGGATTGTGGCATTTTCATTCGGGGGCTCCCCAAAAAGCACCCGGATTTTGCTTCGAAGCCTCTCGTCACTTTTGGGGGATTGTTTTTTGTTGCCCCTTATTTTACCATCCTTATTTTTGGGCAGCAAGACAAGAGTCAAGCTGATTCTGTTTTTTTTCAGCAATTCCCTTGTCTACCCCCTGCCTGCAAAAAGACAATTGGCAAAAAGTCAAATTGGCTCTTGATTCCCCGCCAAAGTATGCTACAATAACGGTAACAACATACTTTATTTAGTAAATAAAGAAAGTGGGTAGGTGATATATGGAATGGTTTCATACCGCCAATAAAAGTTTGATCAAGGATATGAACACTTCCACGATCCTGCAAATTGTCCGTACCAAAGGCCCTATCTCGCGGGCTGAAATATCCAAGCTGACCGGGCTCAATCCGGCCACCGTGTCCAGCAATACCGCCAATCTCATGGAGATCGGCCTTGTCCGGGAAACCGGCATTGGCGTATCCAGCGGCGGCCGCAAGCCGCTCATGATCGAGCTCAATCCGAATGCTTACTACGTAATCGGCGTGGATATGGGAACCACCGATGTGTCCACGGGAATTACGAATCTGGAGGGACGTATTCATTGCAAGGCAACCTTGCCCTTCGGAGATTGCAGCACGCCTGAACAGATTCTGGACATTATCGCCCAGTCGATCCATGAGGTGCTGAGCGTCTCAGGCTTCGCGGCAGAGCAGATACTTGGGATCGGCATGGGAATCCATGGCCTGGTGGATCCCAACAAGGGAATCTCCTTGTTTGCGCCGGCCTTTCAGTGGGAGGACGTGGCGGTAGGGGAGTTTTTCAGCGCCCGGTTCGGCCTTCCCGTCTCCATCGACAACGATGCCCGGGCTATGGCGCTGGGGGAGAAATGGTTCGGCAAAGCTGCCGAGGTCTCCAACTTCGTGTTCCTGAACATTGGAACCGGGATCGGCTCCGGCATCTACGTCAATGGTGAACTGATTCAGGGTGCCCACTTCGGCGCAGGGGAAATCGGCCATATCCGGATCGACAGCCACCAGGAAGAGCCTTGCTTCTGCGGCAAGACCGATTGTCTCTCCACTGCCGCCTCGGGACCGGCCATTGAGCGGATCGCGCAGGCCGCCGCCCGGAGGGGCGGGGCTGAAGCCCTCTTGCAGCTGGCGGACGGCAACCTGGCTGCTGTCACCGGAGAATTGATTCATCAAGCCGCCCTTCAGGGGGATTCGTATTCCATCCATCTCCTGGATACGGCAGGCCGGCATATCGGTGACGCCCTGTCCCTGGTGATTAATCTGCTCAATCCCGAGATGATCCTGGTGGGCGGCGGAGTGGCTAACGGAGGAGAGTTTATCTTCAAGGGCATGAAAGAAGAAATAACGAACCGGGCCATGCTGCATAATATTAAGCAGATCTACATTGGGCCCGCCGGGCTCGGGGATGATTGCGGCATTGTCGGCGCCGCCACCCTGATTTTACGCAGTGTATTCAGCAATCCCAATCAATATAATTCCTAATGAACAGGGAAGGTGTCCAACTCATGGCAAACTTAAATTCTCTTCAAACACAATTTACCGATTTGTACGGAGGCTCCCCGGCGGAGATCCGGGTATTCTTCGCTCCGGGCCGGGTTAATCTTATCGGCGAGCATACCGACTACAATGGCGGTTATGTATTTCCCGCGGCGCTTACCTTCGGTACCTTCATGCTGATCCGCAAGCGCAGCGATGATACCATCCGCCTTTCTTCCACCAACTTTGAACTGCAAGTGGATTTCACCTTCAAGGATGCCAAGTACGAAGAAGCCCATGATTGGGCCAACTACCCCAAGTCGATTCTGGTCCATCTGGGCAAGCGGGGCTTTACCTTCGGGGGCTACGATGTATTGTTCCACGGTGAAATTCCCAACGGCGCAGGCTTGTCCTCCTCGGCTTCCATCCATCTGGCTACTGCCTATGGCTTCATGACCATGGAAGGCCATCCAATTGACCGTACTCAATTGGCTCTTGCCGCCCAAGAAGCAGAGAACCAGTTCATGGGTGTCAATTGCGGCATCATGGACCAGTTCGTCATCGCCAACGGTAAGAAGGACCGGGCCGTCCTGCTCATGTGCAGCACTCTGGAATATGAGCTGGTGCCGTTTGTGGCCAAGGGCTACAAGATCGTGGTCGGCAACACCAACAAGCGCCGCGGACTGGTGGACTCCGAGTATAACGCACGCCGTGCGCAATGCGAGCAGGCGGTCGAGGATCTGCGGGCGGCCTTCCCGGATCTGAAATTCCTGGGTGAGCTGACACTGGAGCAGTTCAATGCCAATGCCCATCTGATCAAGGATGTAATCGTGCTGATGCGGGCCCGTCACGTGGTGGAAGAGATCGACCGGGTTCTGCAATCCGTGGAGGCGCTGAAGGGCAACGATCTGGTCCGTTTCGGCCAGATGATGATCGGCTCGGGAGTCTCCCTGCGCGATCTGTATGAAGTGACCTGCAAGGAGCTTGATGTGATGGTGGAAGAAGCGCTCAAGGTTGAGGGTGTGCTTGGCGCGCGGATGACCGGCGCCGGTTTCGGCGGATGCACCGTGTCTCTGGTTCGGGACGATATGGTGGACACCTTCATCTCCCAGGTTGGCAAAGCCTACAGCGAACGCACCGATTTCACCGCTGACTTCTACGTGGCGGACATCGGGGACGGAGTAACGGAAGTAACGGCGTAATTTTTGATTCCAGGCATCTCATTATATAAAAGGGAGTGTTCACCATGGCAGTGCTTGTTACCGGAGGAGCGGGATATATCGGTTCCCATACTGTGGCCGAACTGATTGCCAATCAGGAAGAGGTTGTGATTGTCGATAATCTGTACCAGGGGCATAAGGAAGCCGTTCTGGGCGGCAAGCTGTATGTGGGAGACATCAGAGACAAGGAGTTTCTGGATCAGGTGTTCAAAGAAAACGCCATTGACGCGGTCATCCACTTTGCTGCCAATTCTCTGGTAGGAGAGAGTATGAAGGACCCGGCCAAATATTATCACAACAACGTATACGGCACATTGTGCCTGCTGGAGAAGATGAATGAATACGGTGTGAGCAAAATTGTGTTCTCCTCCACTGCCGCTACTTACGGGGAGCCGGAGAACGTGCCGATTCTGGAGACGGACCGCACCTTTCCCACTAACACCTACGGCGAAACCAAGCTGGCCATGGAAAAGATGATGAAATGGTTCGACACGGCGCACAATGTGAAGTATGTTTCTCTGCGCTACTTCAATGCCTGCGGCGCTCATGAAAGCGGCCGGATCGGCGAGGACCATGATCCCGAGACCCATCTGATCCCGTTGATCCTCCAGGTTCCCCTGGGCAAGCGCCCCCACATCTCTGTCTATGGAGAGGATTACCCGACAGCAGACGGCTCCTGCATCCGGGATTATCTTCACGTGACGGACCTGGCCGACGCCCATATGCGGGCAGTCAAGTATTTGCGCGAGGGCGGGGACAGCAATATCTTCAATTTGGGCAGCGGCAATGGCTATTCGGTCAAGGAAGTGATTGAAATGGCGCGCAAGGTTACCGGGCATCCCATCCCTGTGTCTGTGGAAGGCCGCCGCGCAGGCGATCCGGCCGCGCTGATCGCTTCGTCCAAGAAAGCCTATGATGTGCTTGGCTGGAAGCCCCGGTTCGACAGCCTGGAATACATTATCGGAACGGCATGGAAATGGCATCAAGGACATCCCAACGGTTTTGCTAAATAAGCCTATGCTTCCGAAGCCAAGTTTTCCGCATTATGCAGGCCGAGCCTCGCAAGATAAGCGAAAAACTTTTAAGGAGTGAATGACAAATGACATATGCAATTGCGCAAGATATTGCCTTATTGGTCCGCTTCGCCCAGGAAAACGCTATGCTTGGTGAAGGAGATGACATTGTTGCGACCAATGCTCTTCTGGACCTGCTTCAGGTTGCGGAGCCTTATGACGGGGAACTGCCGGCGGAACGGGCTGACAGTCCGGTGGGCATTCTGGAGCGTATTCTCGATTATGCCGCCGGTAAGGGAATTCTACCGGACAATACTACCGGATACCGGGACCTGTTCGACGCCCGGATCATGGGACTTCTTATGCCCCGGCAGTCCGAGGTGGCCCGTGAATTCTGGCGCACTTCGCAGGAAACTTCCATAGAAGCGGCGACCGACCGGTTCTACAAGATGTCGATTGACTCCAACTACATCCGGATGGAGCGGATCAAGAAGAACGGCTACTGGCTGGCTGCCACCGAATACGGGGATCTGGAAATCACCATTAATCTGTCGAAGCCGGAGAAGGACCCGAGGGAAATCGCGGCGGAGCGGAGTCTGCCCCAGAGCAAATATCCCAAGTGCCTGCTCTGTGTGGAGAATATCGGCTACGCCGGACGCCTGAATCATCCGGCCAGGCAGAATCACCGGATCATTCCGCTCACTCTCCAGGAGAAGCAATGGTATTTTCAGTATTCCCCCTATGTGTATTACAACGAACACTGTATCATACTAAGCGCAGAGCATGTACCCATGCGGGTTTCCCGCAGCACCTTTGTCCGCTTGCTGGATTTCATCGGGCAATTCGGCCATTATTTCATCGGTTCCAACGCGGATCTGCCGATTGTAGGCGGCTCCATCTTAAACCACGACCACTTCCAGGGGGGGCGCCACGTATTCCCGATGGAAAAGGCTCCTGTGGAGCAAGCGTATGAATCCGCACAATTCCCCGGCGTACGGATCGGCCGGGTAAAGTGGCCCATGTCGGTGGTCCGGATCTCCGCTTCCGCCAAGGAGGAACTGGTGGAGCTTGCCGATCAACTGCTTAACCGGTGGAGAGGCTATTCAGACGTTGCGGCCGGCATCTATGCCGAGAGTATGAAGGAAGGGGCAGCGGTGCCGCATAATACGATTACGCCCATTGCCCGCCGTAACGCTGCAGGCGAATACGAGCTGGATTTGGTGCTCCGCAACAACCGGACCTCTGAAGAGCATCCGATGGGGATTTTTCATCCTCATGCCAACCTGCATCATATCAAGAAAGAGAACATCGGACTTATCGAAGTTATGGGGCTTGCTGTACTTCCGGGACGCCTTCAGAAGGAATTGCAGGAAATTGCCTCCATTCTGACAGGAGAATCGGGTGCCGATGGCGAATGGAATAAGGATGAGCATCCGCTGTATAGCCACGCGCAATGGATAGGAGAGCTGACGGCCCAATATGGCTCCTCCGTATCGGTTGTGGAGGCTGAAGAAATCATGAAGCGCGAGGTCGGTCTGAAGTTTGCCAGTGTTCTGTCTGATGCAGGTGTTTACAAGCGTTCAGAGGAAGGAGCTGCCGCCTACGACCGGTTCATGGAGCACATGGACTTCAAGCGGGTGTAACCTGGGAAGGTCAAAGGAGATGGACAGGAAATGGCTGTAACTGTCAAAACCATTGCGTATGACGGGTGGGGCAGTTGTGTGGAGATATCCAACGGAATCGTCGATATCGTGGCGACACTGGACTTGGGGCCACGGATTATCCGTTACGGATTTACCGGAGAAAGCAACATGTTCAAGGAGGACAGGGACCGGAGTATCAGCAATCCGGTCAACTTCGGAGGGAAAGAGGACAACTGGTACATTTATGGCGGCCACCGGCTGTGGACCAGTCCCGAGGGCAACCCGAGAAGCTATTACCCGGACAATGAAGCGGTCTCCTGGCGGGCCACGGAATCGGGTGTGGTGCTCACTCCTCCCGAAGAGAAATGGACCCAGCTTCAAAAGGAAATTGAAATCTCCATGGATGACAGCGGTGAAGTAACCGTACTGCACCGGATTACGAATAAGGGTCCGTGGCCGGCAGAGCTTGCGCTGTGGGCATTGTCCGTCATGGCTCAGGGAGGAACGGCCATTGTTCCGCAGGTGAAGCGGGAAACAGGGCTGCTTGGCAACCGGGTGCTGGCTTTGTGGCCGTACAGCAGGATGAGCGACGAGCGGGTTTCCTGGGGGGACGAGTTTGTATTGATCCGCCAGGCTCAAGGTCCGACTCCGTTTAAGCTGGGCACCAATAATGAGAATGGTTGGGCGGCCTACTACAACAGCAAGAACCTTTTTGTCAAATACTACAAGCATGACGCTGCGGCCGTCTATCCGGACTATGGCGTGTCTTTCGAGGCGTATGTAAATGACCATTTTCTCGAGCTTGAAAGCCTGGGCGAGCTTGCAGTGCTGGCGCCGGGTGCCAGCGGGTCGCACACGGAGGTCTGGAACCTGTTCCAGAACGTGGAGCTTCCCGTGGGCGATGAGACAGCGCTTGCCGAGGAAATGAAGCACTACCTCAAAGGGTAGCCATCCATGATTACTACTATAACCCTGAATGCCACTATGGACAAAACCTGCTTCTTGGGCGATCTGCAAATCGGCAGGGTAAACCGGGTTCCGGTGATGCACTCCTATCCTGGCGGGAAGGGGATTAACGCGGCGCGGGTTGCCCATCATCTGGGTTGCCCCGTGCTTACCACAGGCTTTGTCGCAGGCTTCAATGGCTCCTACATTGAGACGGAGCTCTCCAAGCAGGGAATTCTGCATGATTTTGTCAGGGTGCAGGGCGAGTCCCGGGTGAGCCTGAATATTATTGACCGCTTCAACGGACTGACTACAGAGATCCTGGAGCATGGTCCCGCTGTAGGTCTGGATGATGTCCTGGCCATCAAGGATAAGGTCCGCCAGGTGGCTTCCTACTCCTCGGTTATTGCCATTGGAGGCAGCATGCCTGAGGGAGTGCCGCCCAACATGTATGCGGATTTCATTGAGATTGCCCATCAAGAGGGTGCGCTTACCGTACTGGATGCCAGTGGAGACGCGCTGCTCAGCGGAATTCAGGCGGTGCCCACCTGCATCAAGCCCAATGAGCATGATATTGCCGCAGTTCTGGGGCGTCCGCCGGAGAATGATGACGAGATTTGTGAAGCAATCATGATGCTGCAGGGCAAGGGAATCAAGTGCGTTGCTGTAACTCTCGGTCAACGGGGGGCGCTGGTGGGAATTGGCGGAGATCTGTTCCGGGTGCATGCGCCCAAGGTTACGCCTGTCAATGTAGTGGGCTGCGGGGATTCGTTCGTAGGCGCTTTGTGCACGGGTTTGTACAAGATGGAGCCTATAATGGAATGCATCCGCCTGGCGGTTGCTTCGGGAACGGCCAATTCCATTACGGAAGAAGCTGGAAATATTCGTTTGAATGACGTCAAATCTCTACTTGGAAAGATTGAAATTGAACAGGTCCGGCGTTAATTTCCCGCTTCTTACGAATCTCCTCTTTTTCTTGAGCCAAAAGAGTGGTAAGATATAAGGGTCAGTTTCCATGGTATCCGCTTCATTTCGATTCACCAAAGGGGGAAAGGCGTTTTGCTTAAGAGAACCTTGATCGGCATCATCCGAAGTCATGAGCTAACCGGGGAGAAAGCCAAGGATCCAGCTTTGAAGACCAAGCATTACCGGTTGTCCAAAGCCAAAGCCTGGGATGAGGTCGTATCGACTCTAAAGAAAATGAATGGTTACAAGCTGCTCCATGAGGTGCCCAATGTGGGCGAGATTGTGCTTCAGCGCAAGACGATAACCGGACGTATCCAGGATATTACCCTGACTGTTTTCGATTTGGGGCCGACCAAATCCGCTGTGGACGTTTACTCCGCTTCCCGCGGCTCAATGGGTGATCTGGGTTCCAACTACCGGACCATTCTTGAGATTTTCCGGGAACTGGACCGGAAGCTGGCTCCTTACAAAATTACATAAATTGAATAATTCAAGCTTCATTAACAGAAAAACAGCGGAAGGATGGGATTCCCCGCTGTTTTTTCTTATGAAAATGCCGGATTGGGGCATTTACATTCGGGGGCTCCCCCAAAAGTACTCGGACTTTACTTCGAAGCATCTCGTCACTTTTGGGGGATTGTTTCTTGCTCTTCCGGTTACAGAAGCTTCTTTACCGCATCAATGGCTGCATCATAGTTGGGGTGATCGGTCATCTCGCTCAGATACTCTACGTACTGGACAGTATCTTCGGCATCCACCACGAAGATGGATCGCATGAGCAGCCGGAACTCCTCAATGACTACGCCGTATGCTTGGCCGAAGGACAGGTTCTTGTAATCCGACAGGGTAATAACCTTGTCGACACCTGCGGCACCGCACCAGCGGGCCTGCGCGAAGGGCAGGTCGGCGCTGATGGTCAGGATGATGACATCTTCGCCCAACTTGGCAGCTTCTTCATTGAAGCGCCTTGTCTGGAAGTCGCAGACGCCTGTATCCAGGGAGGGAACGACGCTGATCAGCTTTACTTTTCCCGCGTATTCCTTCAGGGATACTTCCGTTACCAGATCCTTATTGACGGTGAAATCGGGCGCCTTGTCGCCAGGGCTTACCGTATTGCCTGTCAGAGTAATGGGATTGCCTTTGAGTGTAGCTTGTGCCATAGTTAAAACCCTCCTCGGAATAAGTATGGGGAATATGTACCTAAACTAAGCTTTCCTCATTATAATATGCTTAAACTGGAATTGTCCAATTAAGAAATGATGTTTGTCACAGTTCGACAAAAAAATCCGGGAAGGGAATGACTGACGTGGAGCTAAGACAACTGCATTATTTTATCAAGGTGGCTCAAAAACAACACGTCACTCAGGCGTCGGAGGAGCTGCATGTTGCCCAGTCGGCCGTAAGCCGCCAAATTCATCAACTGGAAGAGGAATTGGGGGTTTCCTTGTTTGTGCAGAAGGGAAGGAATCTGCAGCTGACTCCCGTGGGCAAGCTGTTCTTAGACCGGGTGGAGGTGATCTTCTCGGAGCTGGACCGGGCCGTGCAAGAGGTCCATGAGTTTCTTGATCCGGAGCTTGGCGAGGTCAGAATCGGCTTTCCCCACAGCATGGGCATCAATCTCTTGCCTACAGTGGTAGCCGAATTCCGCAAGCATCACCCGAATGTGAAGTTCCGGCTGCGCCAGGGAACCTATACCAGTCTGATCCGCAATCTCACCGGCGGCGAGATTGACTTGTCGTTTGTCTCTCCTTTTCCCGAGACCCATGAGCTGGTTACCGGCGAGCTGTTGCTGTCCGAGGAACTGTACGCGGTGGTTCCCATGCAGCATCCCTTGGCGGGGCGGGAGTCCATCCAATTGAATGAATTGCGTCATGAGCCCTTCGTCATGTTCAGCGACGCTTATTCTTTAAGGTCCATCGTTTTGGAGGCGTGCAAGGCCGCCGGCTTCGTCCCTAAGATCGGTTTTGAGGGGGAGGAGACGGATACTATCCGCGGACTTGTCGCCGCGGGGCTGGGGGTCGGTCTGCTGCCCGAAATGGCCCTGACGGAAATCAGTCCGCTTGAGCCTGCCAAGATCCGCATCAGTGAACCCAGTGTTACCCGGACCATCGGCCTGATCCGCCGCAAAGATGAGAAGCTGACCCCGGTAGCGGAGCTGTTCCGCAGCTTCTTGCTGGACTACTTCCGATCGTAAACTCTTTAGCGGCAGAACTGACAAGCCAGGTAAGCGGCTTGACTTCTCGGCAAACGCATCATCCAGGTAAGCCAATACATGGAGTTAGCATGGCTCAGCAACGTAAAAAAAGGACCTGGCGGTGTTCTTCCGCCAGGTCCTTCTGCTTAAAAAAAGCTGCTCTTTAATCATCGGAGCGGTTGAAAATCCAGATGTACTCCAACAATTGGAGCACGCTGATCAACGCTGCGGCGACATAGGTTAACGCTGCGGCTCCCAACACCTTGCCGGCGAGGCTTTCTTCCATATTGCGGATGACTCCCAGACCCACCATCTGTTCTTTGGCCCGGGCCGAGGCGTTGAATTCCACGGGAAGGGTGACCACCTGGAACAGCACTGCGGCGCTGAAGGCAATGATCCCAAGCAGGATCAGTCCGCTGAACTTGAAGAAGAAGCCGCCGATCAGCAGGAAAGGGGCAACGCCGCTGGCAAAGTTCACCATAGGGAACATCCGGTGTCTGGCTACCAGCATCGGGTAACGGACCTTGTCCTGAATCGCGTGTCCTACCTCGTGACAGGCCACGCTGACAGAGGAAATGGAGTTGCCGTAATAAACCGGCTCCGACAAGCGGACAACCTTGGAGATGGGATCATAATGGTCTGTGAGCCTTCCCTGCACAGGCTCGACGGGGATATTGAAAAGCCCGTTGTCATCGAGCATTCGTCTGGCGGCCTCAAATCCGGTCATGCCGGAGCTGGCGGGAACCTGCTCATAACGGTTAAAGGTTCCTTTGACGCGGGAGGAGGCCCAGAGGCTAAGGCCGAATGCCAGCAAAATCAAAATGGTCCATGGGGTAAACAGCATCTGCCAAACACTCCTTTTTTTTAAGTCTTAGAAAGTAAAACGGGTAAGCGGCTTGCCTACTTGACAAACGCACGGTGATAAAAGGAGACCGTCAGGCATTTATCCTCGTGGATATAACAGTTCGATGCAAGAAAAGCAGGTTAGAGAAACGGTTCCTTCCCCAACAGCACAAGGAGCGCTTCTATACAAGCAACTCCCGGAGGAGTGAGCAGCTTGAACAGACTTTTGGCCTGACTGGGCTTCAGCTGTTCAATCATGGGCGAAAGCTCCGTCACTTCCTTGGCCAACTGGGTCATATGAATCTGCAGATGCGTCAATTTATCTGCCACTGCATCTTCATTGCTGATCCGGTCCAGACGGTCCAGACTGGACTTGATTTCTTCTAAGCTGTACTTCTCCAGCTTCATCAATTCTATACGCTTGAGCCGGATCATAGTTTCATCATTATAATAACGATAATTATTGTCTGTGCGTTTGATCGGATGAATCAGACCGAGAGTCGTATAATAATCGATCGTGCGCTGGCTCACACCAGCCAGTCTGGCCAACTCTCCAACACGGTACAGCTTCTTCTCCCCCATAACATCACCTCCTTCATCTATATTATAGCCTGCAAACCATACAGTCAAACGTGATGCTTTGAAAGCGCTGTTAAAGCGTTGCAAAAGGTTCATGGGAGCTTTTTGCCGAGCGATATCCATATTAACCCTAAACATCAAAATAAAGTGTTATCATGTCAGTTATTCATGTAGTTGGCATGTTCTTTTTCCTTGTACATATGGTAAAGTAAACACGTTATGTGGATATAAATCACATATGCCAACAAAACACGAATTATTTCATATGTAGACACGTTAATTTTTCGTTTTTTCTAAAATTAGTTGTTGTCAAACGTAACGCGGACGTATATAATGACATTAAGAATTTCACAAGATGTTAAATAACCTAACATGAGAAGGGGAAGTGGACGAAGATGGTAAAGAAATTACTTTGGGCAACAGGCATGATGAGCTTGCTGTTCCCGACAATGGCATTCGCGGCAGAACCAACTGCTGCATCCGTGAATTTGTCACTGGATACCTTGTGGGTCATGCTGGCATTCGTACTTGTTCTGTTCATGCAAGGCGGATTTATTCTTCTTGAAGTAGGCTCCACCCGTATGAAGAATGCCGGGCACGTTGCCGGCAAGACGATTTTTACAACCGGTCTTTGTTCATTGGTATTCTGGGCTATCAGCTACAGTCTGATTTTCACGGAAGGCAACAGCTTCCTGGGCGGACTGTCGGACGCATTCTTTAACCCGAGCCTTTCCATTGCGGACGGAATCGGCGGAACTTCGATCTTCTTCCTGTTCCAGCTGGCTTTCGCAGCGGTATCCCTCTCTATCGCTTGGGGCGGATTCGCAGAGCGTGCTAAATTATCCGTCTATCTGGTGTTCACGATCTTGTTCTCCATTGTCATCTACCCTGTTATCGCCCATTGGATCTGGGGCGGCGGATGGTTGGCTTCCCACGGCAAGCAAGACTTTGCAGGCTCCACCGTTGTTCACTTAACCGGTGCGATGGCGGCTTTGGCAGCTACGATCCTGCTTAAACCCCGTATCGGCAAGTTCAACAAGGATGGCACAGTCAACTCGATTCTTGGCCATAACCAAGTATACTCTGTTCTCTCTGTTCTCTTCCTGTGGTTCGGCTGGTTCGGATTCAACGCCGGCTCCACTGTTGCAGTAGGCGATGGCTTCTTCGGCTTCGTAGCCTTCAATACCCACTTGGCTGCAGGCGCCGGTGCGGTTGCGGCTCTGATCGTATCCTGGATCTTCCTGGGCAAGGCTGATATTCCTACTATGTTAAACGGCGCATTGGCCGGTCTTGTGGCCATCACCGCATCTTGCGCATTCGTTGACCCTTGGGCTGCTGTAGTTATCGGTCTTATCGCGGGCGGCGCCATGTATTTCACTATGAAGTTCTTCGACAAAATGAAGATTGACGATCCCATCGGCGTACTATCCGTTCACGGTGTTGCCGGTATCCTGGGTACATTGTCCACCGGTTTCTTCGCTACACCGGAATTGGTTGAGAAGGTTGGCATCGGTAAGGCCGGTCTGTTCTACGGCGGCGGAATCGACCAACTGTGGGTGCAAGTGTATGGCGTAGTTACATCCGGCGCGTTCGCTTTCGCAGTATCCTTCATTCTTCTGTTCGCAATCAAGAAGATCATGGGCTTGCGTGTAACAGAAGAAGAAGAAGTAATCGGTCTGGACTTGAGCGAGCACGGTTCTTACGGTTACCCTGAACAAATGAAGAAAGCCGGAACCGGTTATAACTCCATCTCCGGCTAATTGTAGAAGTGAACAAAAACAGTTATGATAGTAGCAGATCATTAGAGTGAAAGGAATCAGAAGGTTGCTCCTCCTCGGGGGCGTGAACCTTCTGATTCTGCTTTAGGGCAAACCGACGGAGAGGGGATAGGGCTTGCATGGAATTCCAATTGGAGGAGATTCGTAAAGAAATTGCGCGGGCAACGGATACAGCATCGTTGCGCGACTTGCGAGACCAAATCCATGAGAAGCTCAGGTCGTATCCTCTTGACTCGTTTCCCGGGGATTGGAATGACTGGGTGAATACAGTTCATGACGAATTGATCCGCTTCGCAGTCAGTCAAGCCGAGAAAGAGATGGACGACAAGGGATTGGGACTCCCTCCCAAAGCCTATGCCATGCTGTTGTTTGGCAGCGGAGGGCGCAGGGAGCAAACCTTATGGAGCGACCAGGATAACGGATTGATTTATGAAGACCCTGCCTTAGGAGAGGAAGAAGCGGTTGCCCGGTATTTCGAAGCATTCGGCCAGGCGATTGTGGATGTGCTTTTCCAACTGGGCTATCCTCCCTGTGAGGGGAATGTCATGTGCAACAATCCGCTGTGGAGGCAAAGCTCTTCCGACTGGAAGGCCACTGTGGACAATTGGCTGGGCAATCCGGATTGGGAGAATATCAGATACGTGCTGATTATTGCCGACTCCCGCTGTATCAGCGGAGATGCTGCTCTGGGAGAGGTCATCCGCAATCATCTGCTGGAGGCTGTCAAGGCAGACAAGCGCCTGCTGGGCCATATGCTGCGCAATACGTTGCGGCGCAAGGTGTCACTTGGTGTTCTGGGCAACCTGATTCCCGAGCGCTTCGGTGAAGACATGGGTGGAATTGATATCAAGTACGGCGCCTACATTCCCTTCGTCAACGCCATCCGCCTGCTGGCGGTCCGGCACGGGGTTCCCCATTCCGGAACGCTGGAGCGGATTAACGGTATGGAGGGCAAGCTGGGGGCAGAGGGTGAAGCGGTCAGGGATTGGCGCCATGCCTTCGGTTCTGTACTGAAGCTCCGCTCGCTCACCTCCTCCAAGCTGGAGGAAGGCTATTATCAATCCAGCGGAGTGTTGCCTGGGGCGCTGCTGACCAAGGAGCGCAAGAAGGATTTGAAGGATGCGCTGCGAACGGCGCAGAAGCTTCATAAATATGTAGAGAAAGAAATGGATTCTATCGAGATATAGAAAAGGTTAGACCCGCGGAGCATGAAATGAGTACACCAGGAAGAGGGGATTTGCAATGAAGGATCCGGGACCTGCCGGCCGAATGTGGCAGTTATATAAGATGGGAGGATTGACGCCTGCCATCACATCCATGTTTGACGCCAGAAATGCGCAGCAAATGGCCTTCATCAGATCCGTCATGAAAGAGCAGCGCAAGAACTCTCTGTACGATGTGCAGTTGGATAATATGGAGGCGGTGGTTTTCGACCTGGAGACCACCGGTTTCTCCCCGTATAACGGGGATGAGATCCTATCCATCGGAGCGATTCTTGTAAAGGGAGGGGAAATCTGCGAGGAAAGGTTCTACACGCTGGTGAACCCCAAACGCAATGTTCCCGACGAGATTGTGGCTCTGACGGGGATCACGAATGACATGGTCGCCCAGGCGCCGGATCTGATCAATGGCTTGCGGGAGTTTCTGGAATTCGTACATCAGCGTGTGCTGATCGCCCATGGCAGCGGGCATGACAAACACTTCCTGAACTCCGCATTATGGAAGACCTCCAAGGTTAATCTGTCCCACAGGATGCTGGATACGATGATGATCGGCATGTGGCTCCATCCCAAGCGGGGACGTTACGATCTGGATTCCATGCTGGAGATGTATGATGTGGAAGTGCTCCAGCGCCATCATGCGCTGGATGATTCCATTATGACGGCCAATCTGTGGTCCAAGATGCTGAAGGACATTCAAGATAAAGAAATTACCAATCTCGGCGATTTATACGCTCATCTTAGCCATTACGGATCATGACGGCTTCTGCGGTGAGCGGCCCATGCCGCCAAGAAAATGATCATAAGCTATGGAACGCAAATTACGTCCAGCTCCTCCCAGGGAAGGCCGATTGTTGGCCTGTAACAGCGGATGGCGGGCGTTTTGTTGTTGGTAAGGGATATGATGGCGTAAACAGGAAAATCCCATAGCAGAGACATGTCTGTCGGGGAAGGAATCGCCGGCGCAGCGGGATGGGAGTGGAAAATGCCTACAATGCCATTCCCGTCGGAGCGGCAAGTCTCTTTGTAAAGAATTTCAACCCATTGCATGGGCTCAAAGCTAAATTCTATTTCCGGATGCGCCGCGGCGTTATGCATAACGCGGAAACCGGTAATCCGGGTATGTCCGCCTTGTGGTTTCCCGGTTAGAATTCCACAGCATTCGTAAGGGACGTACTGGCGGCAAGTTTGGAAGAGCCCGCCTTCTCCATCTGCACTGTCGAGAATGGTTCTGTCTATCATGATCATTCGGAACAACCTCTTTTTAAATCGTATCACTTCATAATAGAGAAAATCGGAAATGAAATCAACATTATGCAAGCGGGCACGTGATACAGGTGAATGAAGTTTTCCTCGAAGGCGGTTCAGCCTGCTGCATCGCTATTTTTTTATGCGAAAAAACGGTTATTTTTGGGTAGATTGTTGACAAATACATATTGTAATTTTATATTTAGACATAATAAGATATAATTTATTTTAAAATTGGCAAGTGTTCTATATGGTTTATATTATATTTATATATATTTTGTTATCATATGTCGTTTTGTGCATGCTGCAGGTGATATGAATAAGGGAGCGAGGGATGGCCTAATGCCGGGAAAATGCATGATGGCAATATCGGGGCAAAGAGGAGAGAATAGAAAGACCCGGGGAATCAGGCGCTGTTTGATATGGATAGTGCTTCATTGTGTTGTGGCAGTCTCTTTTATGGGGGGCATGGGAGCGGCGCAGGTGAATCGGGCATATGCGGCAGACCCGGAGCAATCATGGAGAAGTGTGGGCGGCGGTGATTGGAACAGAATAGCTGAAGAGGGAGTTGCCGTGAGTGAGCTTACCATGATTCTGGACAGTGAAGGAACTCCTTATGTGGCTTATAATGCCGGTTACCAGAGTGGAGCATCCTTTCGCGGGGTCGTGAAGAAGTACAACAGTGTCAATCGCACCTGGGAAGAAGTGGGAACTCCCTTCGCTCAGGTGAAGGTGCAACAGATCAGCCTCGCCTTTGACCGGACCGGAGTACTGCACGTGGCATATGATTTGGCCGAGCGCGGATACTTTGCACAGATGGAGTTAAAGAAGCTTCAAGGGGGCGCTTGGGTGAGCATTGGAAGCTCGACGGAGCTTCATTCGACTTCCGCCTGGTCGATTCGCTCCATCTCTATGAAATTTGATCAGAATAATATATTATACCTGCTCTATCATAGCTCCGGCTATGGCGTGGCTGTCAGAAGGTATGACGGAACAGGCTGGAGCACCTTCGGCGGGAATTATGTCTCTCCCCCGAATTATTCTATTCTCAGCAAGGCGACTCTTCACCTGGATGACAGCAGCGGGCTTCCTTATGCCGCTTATGCCGGGCGTCCTAACGGTGTGGGTGAGAAATATAGAGCCAGCGTTATGCAATGGAGCACGGCACAAGGAGCATGGTTGGCGGTTGCGGACGAATTCGTTATACCCGAGAATGTGATTTCCTACGCTTCCATAGAAATCTATGATAATCTTGTATATCTAGCTTACATGGATAACACCGACATTAATAATAGAAGAATTTATGTGAAGAAATGGAATGGAACGGATTGGGTAGATACCGCCCCTTCTTTAAGCGCCTCCAATACTCCCTTTTCTTTTCTACTAACCGATGACGGAACACCCTGTATAGCCTATTTGGATAAGCTGAACAGCGGAAGAGTGACTGTGAAGCGCATGAACAATGACAGTGAATGGGTAAGCGTGGGGGAGGAGGGGTTCTCGCTTGGCGGCGAGGTGACCAATAACCTCCTGTCGCTCCAGGCGGTGGATGCAGGAGGCGAGGACGTGAAGGTGGCCTATCTGGCCAGCTCCGGCGGCTTGGTGAAGCCTGCGGTAATGAGCTATGAGGAAACCGCTTATTACACGATCACCTTCGAGGAGGGAGAATTCGGCAGCATTGATCCGGCTGCCAGGCTTCAGCAGGTGGCGGGATTCGAGCTTCCTGCTTCTGTACCTGCGCCTGCGCCTGATCCCGGCTATGGCTTCAGCGGATGGCTCAGCAGCGGGGGCGGTCAGCCGATGACAACAGCTGAGATCCTGTTGACTCCTGTAGAGAGCAATATAACATATACAGCTCAATACATTTCCTTAGCGGCAGGGCTTGATGTAACGGCTATTGGCATCGGAGCTGCTGCGGACGATTACTGGAAGACTCGAATTGAGGTCAGTCCTCCCGGAATCCAGACCGGCAACCGGAGAGTATACAGGAATTTCCTGACGGAGGCTGCAAAGCCCCCCAAACTGGGAGATACGCTGACAGGATATGAGGATATGCCCTCCAATGGGATCATTGAAGCAGCCAATGGCCATCATATCGCGGTGGCGGAAGTGAACCAACTGGGACAGGTCCAGCTATTCGGCCAGGCGGTGGCGATGAATGTAGCCGGTCCGCTTGCGCTTGACAAGCCGGTGCTTAAGCAGGCTGTCCAGGGGAACGGGCAAGTGAATCTGGATTGGGACCCGGTACCGGGTGCGACCTATTATAAGATTTATCTGCGTGATGGGTTTCAAGATGCCCTATATGGCACCGTCGTGAACAGCACCACGGATACGGCATATACAGTAGGCGGCTTGGTGAATGGACAGAGCTATTACTTTGCGGTCCAAGCCGTTTCGCCATTGGGGCAGGACCCCATGTCCAATCAAGTCATGGGCCAGCCCAGGACGATCCCCGGCGCTCCTGCGAATGTATGGGCTCTTGCGGGAGATGCAAAGGCGATTGTCCATTTCACAGAACCGACTGACCGGGGCGGAGGGATGGTCACTCACTATGTGGTGACTGCCTCTCCCGGAGGGGCCACTGCAACAGGGGCTGCCAGTCCTGTCACGGTTAGCGGCCTCACCAATGATGTTGCGTATACCTTCACGGTCCAGGCGGTGCACATAGCAGGCAGTGGACCGGCTTCTCCGCCCTCCTCTGAGGTGACTCCCAAGGCGACGGGGAACGGAACAGGGGCGGCCGGATATCGGCTGGATATGGCGCTTCCTTCTTTCAGCAGGGACGCAACCGGGGAAACAACGCCCAAAGGAATGAGCAAGGGAGCCGCTGACGGGCAGGGTGGAGTACTGATGGCCTATTCGGGCATCACCGTGGCGCAAGCGGAACAGATGGGGATTGATATCGGCAAGGGAAGCATCCAAACTTCCGCTTCTGTAGCCAGAACCGGCGCGGAGGGGCAGGCAGAATGGAACACTAGCCTCTATATGAGCTATGTCGAACGTCCGCCCGCTATCTTGGCCGGTCCACCCAGCGACGAGATGAAGGCGGCCAATTATCAGAAGAATGCACAACTGGCCTTGGATGCTGTGGCTGAATTGCGAGATGGCACTGTGGTTGCAGTAGGGCGGGTGGGAATTGATTCTTTTGAAAGCTACCATGATTCTACTGCCGGATATGTGAAGAACGGGTACGGGCCAAGCCACGACCAATTGTTTGATCTAACCTTCAAGGAGTTGGGCAAAGCGCCAGGGGAGGCGGACACGATATGGTCTGTTCCCTACCACTTGACCACATCCAGTCCGGATAATCCCGCCAAGGGTGTATATATGGCGTCCACAAAGGAGGGCAGCTACAAAGACGGAATCATTGTCTGGATGGACGGCGCTACCGGGCGGATAAGGAATGTAGTTTCTCTGGGAGGATATGGGGAGGACAAATTTACGGCCATTGACCCCACCGCTGACGGCGGTTTTGTGGCTATAGGAGAAGCGTCCTCCGTTGATGGGGATTTTACGGGAATGCCTGAGATGGAGGGGAAAAACTCCTTTATCGTCAAGTACGCGGCGAATGGAGACAGGGAGTGGATTCGCCAGCTGGGAGGCGGAGCATTCCACTATCTGGAATCCGTAAGAGCCTTGCCTGGAGGCGGATATGCGGCTGTGGGAGAGGTCAGACCAGAACTGCAGGAGGGGGAAACCTTCGTCCCTGGGAGTATGATGTCTGATTACCTGGGAACCGACAATGGAGTCCACCGTGAGAACATCCAGATTCCGTTGAAGGTACAGCACTTCACTGCGGCGTTGCTCACCAGATTCGATGAGAACGGCAATTTGCTGTGGGAGAGACATTATTACGATGTGAACAGCTATTCGAGGTATCATGATGTGGCCCAGTCGTTCGATGGTTCGGAGCTGGTGGCGGTAGGAGAAGTGGGATGGGAGGGTGAGGAGCAGGCAGGATATGGGGATGGAAGCATGACAACCAATATCCGCAGTGCATTTGCTCATTCTTACAGTATTGACGGCGCAGCTCTGGCTTCCCGAAGCTACTCTGACCCCTCGGCTAAGCTGCTCATGACGGAGTCGGAGGCAAGGCCCAATATTCTCACGCATGTTTTGGCCGACCCGGAGGGGGGATATTGGCTGGCTGGTCAAGCGTCGGCTTTGGCCAACGGGTACGATCCCGCATTATTGGCCCAGAACGGCAATGTGAAGGGCGGCTTGGATATGGTCGTTATGAAAACGGATCAGAATTTGGAGGTGGAGTGGCTCACCTTCGCCGGGTCGTGGATGGAGGAGGTTTTTGGATCGGTCACAATGATTGGTGATGCAGAAACGGATGGTTTATTCTCCCTGACCGATGACGGCTTTGTCATTGGCGCCAATAAGAACTATTACGCCTCCATGAATCAATACAACTATTCGGGTTCATATGTGGCGTGGTTTACAACAGATGAAGACGGGGACGGAGTGGCCAACAGCAGAGATTTTTATCCTCTTGACCCTGGCCGGAGCATTCCTGAAGGAGATTTCGCCGGTTGGTTGAACCTGAATAAAGATCCTGTAGTGATCAAGGAGCAGGGGGAAGTGAACTGGAGTGACATCAAGTCCCATCCGCCTACGGGTGACCTGTACGGCAGCTATGATGTTCCCAATGTATCCATCCGATCAGAGGATGCTGTTCTTACGGCTCCCATCCCCGTATTGGACCGGTTATTCGGACAGAACGGCAAGAGCCAGCCGCTGATATTTGCCAAGACAGACAGCAGTGAAAGTGTGCTGCAGGCGGTATATGGACAATTGCAGACGATGGGCTACCATTTGGTTGGAGCGTATGATTTGGGGGTGTCCATTGGCGGAGGTCCTATAACCCAGTTTGGCGCTGATGTGAAGGTGCAGCTCGCTGTAACAGATTCCGTATACGCCGATCTGAGAAGACTGTACCATTATGACGGCATGAATCTGACCCCGGTTGAATCTGCCGGATTTGCCCCAGATTCTGTTAGCTTCACCACCAATCACTTCTCTACCTATGTTGTTGCGGAGAATATGGGAGAGGATGTATTGGAGGCGAAGTCCCTGCGGGAGCGGATCAATGCTCTTCCCAGCACAGACAATCTAAAGCTGGAGGATCAAGAATTGCTCTCGCTCATAAGGCTGGATTATGAGGCTCTGAGCGGTAATGCGAAGGAGTTAATTACTAATTATTATCTGCTGGTGTCAGCGGAAGCGCGAATGGCCGTGTTACAGGCGCGAAGCGACGCTGAGGCGGCTTTGGCGGTATCCCGACTGCTGGAGGATCTGCCATCTGCCCCTGATGTGACACTTAATGATGAGGGATTGATTCAAGCGGCTCGAATAAGCTATGATTTGTTGACATCAGCGCAGAAGGGAAAGTTGTCTGCGGAAAGTGTGGGCAAGCTGACGGCGGCGGAGGCGCGTATTGTACAACTGAAGGAAGCGGCTGTAACCAACGAAGCGGCAGCAGCAGCCGTGGCTGAGCTAATTAACGGGCTGCCGATGGCCACACTTGCGGACAAGGCTGCGGTAACGGCGGCGCGATTGGCCTATGATGCTCTGACCTCAACGCAGAAGCCGCTGGTCCCGGCTGTTGTATTGGCCAAGCTGGCTACGGTAGAAGCCAATATTGCCAGACTTGAGGCGGAAGTGGACGCAGTGGTGCAGCAGATCGCAGATTTGCCGGAAGCGGCTGCTGTTACCCTTAACGACAAGTCTGCCGTAGTAGCTATACGGCTGGCTTATACCAAGCTTACGGAAGAGCAAAAAGGGCAGGTGCCCCAAGCAAGTACGGATAAGCTGACGGCGATTGAGGAGCACATCCGCAATTTGGAGCAGAAGCAGAATGCTGCGCCGTTAGGCGGTGGCGGCGGAGGCATGGGAGGAGCCGTTAGTACGCCCAAGCCGGCTGTCGATGGGGTTGTTGATGTTCTGGATCGTGAATTGGGTAAGGTAGCTGTAACGGAAGACAATGGAAGCAAACAGTTGATGATCTCTATTGATTCGGCGAAGCTGAAGGCGGCTATAGAGAATCTGGAGCCGGGAGAAACCGGGGGACCAGTTATTGCAATTACCGTGCCGGAGGATTATGCGGGAGCGATAGGTGAGCTTGACGGAGAAACGGTGAAGTTGTTGAGTGAGAAACAAGCCGTTCTGGAAATTGCTACAGCCTATGCCTCGTATACACTTCCGGCGCAGCAAATTGACATTGCCTCCCTGTCCAGACGGCTTGGAGGAGCTGTCCGCCTGCAGGATATCAAGGTGCAGGTGGAAATAACAGCTGCTTCAGCGCAGATGCTGCAGGCATTGGATCAAGCGGCCAAGGACGGTGGGTTCACCCTGCTGGCCGCTCCGTTAAACTTCTCGTTGAAGGCTGTTTATGGCGCAAGTGAAATAACGGTGGACAGCTTCGGCGCTTATGTGAAGCGGCGGATTGTTCTGCCGGAGGGGACGACGGCAGCGGAAATTGCTACGGGAGCGTTAGTGAACGCTGAAGGTTCGGTCCGCCATGTGCCAACAAAGGTGGAGAAGCGGGATGGAAGATACGTTGCAGTAATCAGCAGCTTGGGCAACAGCGTGTATACGGTTATTGGCAATGAACGGCAGTTCGCAGATATAACCGGCCACTGGGCCAAGAGTGGGATTCTGGAGATGGCCTCAAGAATGGTGATAGAGGGAGGCGAAGACAAGCGCTTCGCTCCGGACCGGGAAATAACACGTGGAGAGTTTGCCGCGTTGCTGAGCAGAGGCCTGGGGTTGTCTCCCTTGGAGGGCGCGGGGGAATTTGCGGATATTGGGGAGAACGACTGGTATAATGGCGAGGTAAGAGCCGCTTATGCGCGCAAGCTGATCAGCGGCTATGAGGATGGAACCTTCCGGCCGGACGATCCCATTACCAGGGAAGCGGCTATGGTAATGATCGCTCGTGCCATGTCATTGGCCGGGTTGGACGCCGGGACAGGCGGAGCGGAATTGTTGGCAGGTTACAATGATGCGGGGCAGGTTTCGGAATGGGCGAAGCCGGGAGTTGGACAGGTGCTGCAGGCGGGTCTGGTGAACGGCCGTGAAGCGGGTGAACTGGCTCCCCAATCCGGCATAACGCGTGGAGAAGTAGCGGTAATCATTCAACGGCTGCTGGTTAAAGCCGGACTCATTTAAAGCATAGAGAGGACGCGGACTAAGATTGCGGCGATAAGCTTCTCGGGAGGGGGGGGGACTGGACAGTCCTCCCTTCTTTTGGTACATATAGGTGCATAGATATGGCGGAGCGTTATCCCTGCAAAAAAAAGCTTCCTGCGAGGAAAACCTCGAGGAAGCGGTGATCTGTAATATGGATTGCTGTGCTTGGCATGAATGAGCTGCAACAGGAAGATATACAGGGCAATATATGATGCCTGTCCATCCATATGGCCAAGTAAGGTTGACTAGAGCAGGGCTTCCGGGAGAACTCGAGTAACTTGATTTCCCGGAAGCTTAGCTAGTTGGGAAGATCCTATGCTTTAGGGATTCAGTTGATTGTAATAAGTGAAGAACCGGATGGTTAATGTTTCCCCGTCACCGCCAGAGGTCTTGGTGATAGTGAACTTGGTGTCATCAAGGGGATCAATCGTTAATTCGTAGGTAGCTCCGCCGAAATAATCGGAGCCGTCGACGGCTGTCTTCAGAGCAGATACATATTGGCCGGGATCGTCCAAGTAAGTAAGGAAGGTGTGAGAGTGCAGCGGGAAGGAACCGGTTGCCGGAACAGGCCAATTATAGGTATATTCCTCTGCCACAGGATCCCAGCCGTAGGACACAAGCTCCCCGTCATTCAACAGCTGGAACCAGGAAATGCCGCGAACCTGGGGTGTAGCTGTGAATTGTCCTTGCACCGACGGATTCACCAGGGAGGTGCCTGGGGTTGTGCTTAATGTCACGACTCGGATTCCCGTATCGATGATCAAATCGTCGAAATCCGTATCCAGCAGGATGGCCTTGGCTCCGTCGTCAACGGCTACAAGGCTATCCAGCTCCTCGCTTGCGTCGAGGGTGTAGAGGGAGAAGTTAGCCCCCTGAATGGCGAACATGCCCGGGGAATTATAATAAATTTCTACTACAAAATAATCGTCTGCCACATCGGTTACCCTCAGCGCCTTGGGTGAAGTGCTGGTGGTAATGTTGGTGGCGGCATTGATTTCAGCCTTCAATTCAGCGGCAAGATCATCCAAGTCTTTGCCGAGAGCCAATTCAACATCTTCATCGAAATAAATGGTGGCGGTAACAACTTGAGAGTTGTCGGTGCCGCTGTTGGAAGAAGCAATGGTGATATTGGTAACAACCGGGTTTACTCCCGCATAAGAAGTGGCGGGCAGAAACAACAATACTGCTGCAAGCATACTGATCAATGCGGAAATAAGGACCCACCGCCTTTGCGGCTGGTTAAGCTGGGATACAGTCATGGTTTGCCTCCTAATTGTTTTTTTGATTGCGCCCTGTATATTAGCCTGATGCAAACGAAGAGGAAATAAAACTATAAAATTTGAAAATTGTTACATGGTTATTAATGGAATTCAATATATATTATATCTAACCATAACTAAATATCAATAGTATTTTGTAATCAGATAAATATATTTTAGGTATTGTTATATTTAATATTAATTGATATAATTTGATATAATTTTATGAGAAATCAGAAAATATGACATTTACAGAGAGGGATGGGATGATGAAGCGGAATCTATTGTCGAATCAGGGAGGAAACCCGCGAAGGGATAATCTTCATGGCCGGTGGTTGCTCAAGGTTGTCTTGACGGTTGCCTTATTGCTGGGGAATCTGGGGGTAATGGCAGGGAACAAGGCGGAGGCGGCAGCGGGCTGGCAAAGCTTGGACACGCAAGGGGATATTAGTGCAACAGGTGTTGATGAAGTAAGATTCACAGCGTCTCCGGATGGAATACTCTTTGTGGTCTACAATACCCCCCAAAGAAATGGATTGACGGTAAAGAAGTATAACGGTTCCTCCTGGGAGCTGGTGGGGCAGGCGGGGTTCAGCAACAACAGCAGCAACAAAACCTTGGCTCCCCGCAATCCGACTATTAAGATCTCCCCCCAAGGGGTGCCTTATGTTGCTTTTTTCAATAATAATGCCAGCCCCCAGAAGTGGGTAATGAAATATGTGGGGATCTCGGATGATGTGCCCACAGGCTGGGAGTATGTAGGGGAGAACGGGGTTTCTTCAGGAACTCAATACTCCGTCCCCAATTCAGTGTTAACCTATACATTTGCTCTTGATATAGCGGCTGACGGTACTCCATATTTCTTTTATGCCCATGACAGCTCGACTGTCAGGGGGGCGGTTAAGCGGTATGTGGACGGCCAATGGGAGCTTGTTGGCAGTTCCAACCTCATAGATGGTGATTTCCCCTCTGGTGTGACACCGCCACAATGGATCTCCGATCTGGATATTCAATTGCATGAGAACACCGCTTATGTCGCCTTCATTAATAGAAATGCTGGACCGTATGCCGATAAGGCATCCGTGATGAAGTACGGCAATATTAATCAGGCCGGAGGCCAGTGGGAATTTGTGGGGAGCAGCGTAAATATCAATAAAGATCCGCAGAATACCACATATTCCTACTTATCAAAAGCAAACACGTTAGATTTGACTGTATCGGGAGATGGAGCTCCTTACATTGCATTCGAGGAGAATATATTTATTAACGATGAATTGCGGAATGCAGATTATGGAGCCAGCGTCCTGAAATATAATGGAACTGACTGGGTTAATCTGGGGGCTCCATTATTCACGGATTACAGAATCAGGAGCACGCCCTCCCCTAGCTTTAGCACCGCTTCTCCGGCACATAAACCGGTGTTGGCTGTAGCCGAAGACGGCGCGGTTTATCTGGTCTATCAGGAAGGCGGAATTAATGAAAGCTCGAAAAATGAGGACGGCTATTACAGCGGCAGGACTTGGTCAACCACCAGCAATCCGTATTATGAAGGAATCACCATGCTTAAGCAGGATGGATCGGCCAGCGGCACTTGGGAAGTGGTGGGAGAACGAGGCTTCTCGGGAACAGGCATAGGCGGAAGGGCCTACTATTTATCCATGCAGATGGTAGACGGAAGACCTTATGTTGTATATCAGAGCGGTGCCGCCAATAACGCTAACTCTAGTTCAGTTGGCTACACTGTAACGGCCCAAAAAAGCTTCGTTACGGCATCTGGCCAACGCAACACGGTTAGCCTGAGCGCGCCAAGTGTAACGGCGGGCGATGAGGTGGTGTTGACGGCGGCGGGAGACCGTCAGAACGCGGCGGGGGAAGTAAGCGGAGACGAACGCTACGTGCCTGCAGGCTGGACTTCGACGGAAGCGGGCCAGGCGGGGAACTTCACGGTGACCGGTACAGTCTACACCAGCCCGTATGTCCCGGCAACGGCAGGGACTTATACCGTGTCCGTGACCTTCCAGAAGCAGGTCTGGAACGGCAGCGGCTGGGTGAATGCTGCGGGGGCAACGGACATCAAAGCGGCAGGATTGACAGTGAATGCAGTTCCGGTTCCGGCCTTGGCTCAAGCGAGCGGCAACAGCGTAAGCCTGAGCGCGCCAAGCGTAACGGCGGGCAATGAGGTGGTGTTGACGGCTGCAGGGGACCGTCAGAACGCGGCGGGAACACTAAGTGGAGACGAGCGCTACGTGCCTGCAGGCTGGACTTCGACGGAAGCGGGCCAGGCGGGAGGCTTCACGGCAACAGGACCGGTCTACACCACCCCGTATGTCCCGGCAACAGCAGGGACTTATACCGTATCCGTGATTTTCCAGAAGCAGATCTGGGATGGAAGCAGTTGGGCGGATGCTGTAGGGGCAACGGATATTAAGACGGCATCGCTTCAGGTTGCGCCAATTGCCGGAGGCGGTGGCGATGGAGGCGGTGGTCCGACAGATCCCGAGCCGCAAATTCCTTCGGCGCCACAGCTTCATGCAGCACCCGGCAACGCCAAGGTCAGCCTGAGCTGGGAGCCGGTGGCAGGGGCAGTGGGATACAGGATTTATCAGAGCGTGAGCGCCACCGTATATGGCACGGAGGCGGCAAGTGTTCAGGGATCGGAACACACTTATGAAGTGTCGGGCTTGGTGAACGGTACCACTTATTATTTCACGATCCAAGCCATTGGTGAATTCGGCGAGAGTGCCCTGTCCGGCACGGTCAGCGCTACCCCGATCACTGTCCCTGCGGCTCCGGTCAATCTGCTTGCCACAGCGGGAAATGGCAGTGTAACAGTCAGCTTCGCGCCTCCTGAGAACAACGGAGGAAGCATCATAACGGGTTATGAGGTCACCTCTTCACCCGGAGGCTACACAGCAACGGGAAGCGGGAGCCCCATTATTGTTAGCGGATTAACGAACGGGACCTCTTACACCTTTACGGTTAAGGCCATTAATGCTGCCGGGAGCAGTGAGCCCTCCGTTCCTTCCAACAGTACTGTACCGCAAGCCCCCCTGCCGGGCGGAGGTGGAGGAGGCGGAGGTGGCGGCTTGAGCGGCGATACGGTAGTGGATTCTCTACTGGAGCAGAACGGAAAGCTTCAGGAGCTGCTTAAACAAGCCGGTGCTGCAGACGGGGACAAGGCCTCGGCAGCCCAAGTCATTCTGAAGGATATCGCGGCTTCAGCCTCATCTGTAGTGAATGTGGAAGAAGCGGAAGAGGCAATGGACTCAATCGCTCAATCACTGGGTAGCATAGGAGAACTGCTGGCTTCCATGAAGGATTCTGCGGCCAAGAGCAAGCTTGTGGCTGAGGTTGCAAATGTTGTAAAACAGGCGGCTTCCATTATTCAATTAGCTGAAAGCAGCAATGCCGCTGTAGATATGGCCAGCCTCCTGATTACAGAGGCAGCGCCAATGATTAAGCAAACACCAGATGGCAGTGCAGCCTCGGAAAATCTGGAGAATGCCCTCTTGGCTGCAGGTCAGGCGGCGGTTCAGAAGTCCGGAAGATGGTCCCCGCCGGCGGACAGTGTGAAGGTGGACGGGACAACCTTGACTGTGACCGCCAATAAGCTCCAACTCAGCGAACAGATCAAGCAGGCAAAGAATGCTTCTGCCCAATTGTCCAAAAACTTGGCCGGAGTATTGGAGGAAAGCAACTTGGAAGCATTGAAACCGGTGCTGGCCGTTGTTATTCCCAGACAAGAAGGGGTTACCGCTGTCAGAACCGATATCCCGCTCGCTATATTCCGGGAGGCGCAGCTTAATCAATTCTCGAATGTTACAACGGATTTCGGGTATGCTTCATTTGCGCTCCCGACGCAGGCATTCGGAGCAGCGAAGGAAGGCAACACGGTTTCCCTTGTGGCTGAGTTGCTTGAGCAAAGCCCTGAAGGTACTGCCGGTAAGGCCAACCCGATAACCGGTTCCCCTGTCCTGCAATTTGCGGCGGAGCTTGACGGGGTGGAGGTTGAGCGGCTGCTCATGCCGGTGAAGGTTTCCATTGACTTATCCGCTCTGGATTTAAGCCGTTATTCTACAACAGAGCTGGAGAAGCTAACAGTCTACGTATTGGATGAAGCCGCATCCGAGTGGATGCCCGTTGGGGGGAAATACGAGCGCGCCGCACAAAGCATCAGCGTGCCGCGCAGCCATTTCAGCACATACACGGTTATGAGAGCAAGCGGAGGCTTTGAGGATATTACATCATCCAACTGGGGCAAGAAGGAAGTGGAGTATCTGCTGCATAAAGGGGTGATCGCACCAACTGCCCAATTTTCTCCGGAGCAGGAGGTAACCAGAGCGGAATTCGCTTCGTGGCTGGTGCGTGCCACGGGCTTGGAAGCTGGAGGCTTAAGCCATCCATTCGCAGATGTGACGGCGGACAGCGTATATCGCAAAGATATTGCCGCAGCATACGCAGCCGGCTTGATTAACGGGATGTCGGATACGGAATTCGCTCCTGAGGCAGCCATCAGCCGGGAGGAGATCGCCACTATGCTGGCAAGGGCATTGTCCCAATACCACGGTTTAAAGGCGAAGCAGGTTCCCGGCAATGCCGCCGGTGCTTTTGCGGATGGGGACTCCATCTCGGCCTGGGCGGTGGAGGGTGTTGCATTGACCACCTTCAGCAAGCTGTTCGACGGCTATGAGGATGGAACCTTCCGTCCGGAGCAAAAAACAACAAAGCAGGAAGCGGCAGCTCTGATTTACCGAATGTACCAAAGGCAGTAGCCTGCACATGCTGGAAATGAAAGGCTGCTCCATCACTGAAGACCGGATGACGGGCTGACAGGGTGGGGCAGTTTTTCATAGCTAAGCCAATCGTGCCGATGGAGGATCAATGAGATGAAAGCCGGAAAAATATGGATTGCTGTTTCGCTGCTTATTGCATGGACATGCGGGCTGGCCCCTGTCAGCTATGCCAAATATACGTTGGGTACTGTACAGCTTGGATTGGGCGCTTCCAATGTAGCTGTGCCAGCCGGACAAACTGCTGCAATCCAGGTGCAGATATCTCCAAGCACGATCACCGCGCCAATGGTATGCGGTTTGGAAGATTGCCCGGAGGCATGCGAAGCGACCATGCACAGCTGTGTCGACCCGGTAACGCTGAAGTGCACCTGCGAAAGCAGGCCTCTGCGTACGGCTGCGGCGGAATTAACAGTGACTACAAGCAACCCGCTTGTCGCTTCCGTCACAGCTTCAGGCTCTGCCATAACAATAAAGGGGATTGCTCCCGGTGCAGCTACCGTCTCGGTTGTTGCGACATTATGGAGACATGCCTCATCGGCCCCAAGCCTATTTACCGTTACTGTATCGGAGCCTGCTAACTGGAATAACGGCACGGGACCATCACTCCCGCCCAGGCCTGATGAAGAGGGCATTCCTGACGACAGCGGGCTGCCGGTTCAGCTCCCTCCTGTAACGAGGCCTGAACCTGGAACATGGAACGATTCGGGCAACGGAGGCAGCTTGCCTGACAGCAGCCCGGTCATGCTCCAACCAACACCCGGACAGCAGGGCGTTATTGGAACGGATCTTCCTCCGCCTCCGCCTGTTGTACCTGTACCGGTTCTACCAACCCAGTCTCCTTCAAGCGGGTCTCACTCTCATGGAAGTGAGCAAACGGAGACTGGAACAGGCGCATCCCCGCCGATTAACGGGGAAGGAGGGAAAGAGCTTTCTCCGGGTCCGGTTCAATTCATTGCTCCTACGCCTGCAGCCTCTTCTACAAGGGAGCCGGAGTCCACTGCAAGCGGAGGTGCCGGATATAGTGGGGGCATCCCCACAGGCTTGGCCCCTTCCAACGAAGGGGACGAGATGGGAGGAGCGGCGCAGCTGACGGGAAGCGGCGATACCTCGGATGTTATTCCCCAATTGGCTCTGCCGGGGGCAGGACGGCCAGGGGAAGCATCATCCCGTGATTCCGGACAAACGCAGCCCGCGGACTCCCCTCGCCAATCTCCTCCTGCCGGACTCGATGAGACACGGCAAGGCGAGATTCAGGCGAAGCAAGAGCAGGTGAACGATCCGGCCGCTGTAGAGGGTCCGGCGAGGCTGGTAACATTGACAGACGATGGACCGACCGGCCGTATCGAAATGGAAGAGGCTAAGCTCAGCAACGGCCGAGTGACCTTCCAAAAGCTGGATGAAGCAGGCAATGTTATCTATTCGTGGACCTTCAGGGGAGCGGATATCATCGAGCCGGCCGATCTGGACATGGGGATTCATTTCCCTGCTGAGCCTTCCGTCATGCGGGTAGCGGCAGAGTCGCTGAAGGAGCCGTTTTATCTTCACTTCAATCATGAAGGCGCGCTTCCCGGCAAAGCCGAAGTAAGAGTGCGCCTGGATGGACGCTACCCTGATGCGGAATGGCTTCGTCTTTACTATTTCAATGAAGCGAAGCAGGAGCTGGAGCCAGTGGCGGAGCATCTGGAGATTGAGGCGGATTATGTGGCATTTCCAATGGAGCACGCTTCGGTCTATGCGCTTGCTCTGGAGCAAAGCAGCGGCTTGTCCCGTCAGCTTGCGATCCTGATTTCCGCAGGTGCGTTAGTGCTGGTCATCGGTTTTATCGGAATAAGCCTGACCATGAGCATAAAGAGAAGAAAGTCGAAATTGCTAGAATCAACTAAATAATTTGTATAAATTAGTAATAAACTATTGAATAACCCAACAACAAAATATATAATCTATTATAATTAATTATATTCAGATATATATAGAATCTTTTCTCACTTTATTCACGAAAAGAGTGGTGGCATGATTCCGCTAATCTCCGGAACAAGGACGCAAGGAATCGGACAGTATGGATTTCGCATTAGCACCCGCATCATGGTCGGCTGTCTGCTATGGTCCGTCTGGGCAAGCGGTTGGTGGGCGGGCGGATTCCATACGGCATATGCCGAAACACAGTATACAGTGACATACAGCCCGGGCGAGCACGGTTTTATCAACGGTTCAACCACTGAGTTGGTTACGCCCATGACTTCACCGCTTCATGTGCCGGAGATAGAGGCATATGAGCACTACACCTTTATTGGCTGGAGGGTCGAAAACTCCACGGGTGCCTTGCTGACTGCGGCAGAGTTGGGCAATCTGGTTATTACCAAGGATATTCTGATAACCGCCCATTATACCGCTGAAACCTTGACGGTTTATTACAACCAGGGCAGCAGGGGCGCCCTCAGCGGCACGGAAAGCGAGCAGGTGGCGTATGGAGCTTCTCCGTTGTCCGTCCCCCAGGTGATACCGGAAGCAGGATATACATTCATCGGGTGGAGCTCTGACGGCGGCGGCAGCCGGTTAACCACGGAGCAGCTTCTGGCAATTGCGGTTACGGAAAATGTGACTTATACGGCCTGCTATGTACAGAGCTATTATATGGTAAGGTTTCTGTCAGGAGAACACGGCACATTCGGCGAGAATGGAGCGGTCGTATACAATGTGACGCACCAATATGGAGAATACCTGGAGGATATGGTGAAGGTGAAGCCTGATCCGGGATACATGCTGGATTACTGGAGCAGCGACGGAGGAGCAACCCGTCTGTCCACGCAGGAGATATGGGTCAGCCCGGTGACGCAGAGCGTTACTTATACGGTATATTATAAAACGGCCGAGTATAAGATCGTCTACAGTGCGGGAATCCATGGAGCTGTTCACGGAGCAACGGAGGAGACCGTTACTTACGGGCAGTACCCCGCTATGGCTCCCCAGCCCGTTCCCGATGAAGGCTACTTCTTCACCGGTTGGAGTACGGACGGGGGACTGACCCTTTTGACCTCAGAGGAAGCCAGTCATACGGCAATAACGGCAAATACTTCTTACCTGGCCTTCTTTGAAACCTATGCCGAAGGTTTGACGGTGCAATCCTACGGAGTGATAAGCAGTGCAGGAGTCGCTACACAGATCAGCGTCAAACCCGCCATTCTAGGCGGGAACAAGCTGGTCTACTGGAACTTCGGCAGCAGCCTCCCTGACCTTCCTTTGGTGAGAAGCAAGGCCTCCGGTTACACATTGTTTCCCAGAGAAAAGGTTATTGCCGCGGTTAGCGGCGACATTATTGCGGTGGCGGAGCTGGACCCGTGGGACCGGATTATCCGCTATGGCTATACGGCGGCCCGGGTGGGCTTGGACTTGGGCAACGGAGCGCCGGTGCTCTACTCAGCTGCCTCCGGCAATGAGGCGGTAAGACTGGTATGGAGCGCAGTCAGCGGCGCCGAGGGCTACAAGCTCTGCTGGGGAACGGCTTCCGGCGAATACACAACAGAGGAGCTGCTGGAAGCCAACTTGTTGTCCTGGGAGGCTACAGGTCTAAATAACGGGACGGATTATTATTTTGCAGTCAAAGCGGTTTATCCAGCCGGTGACAGTGTTCATTCCAATGAGCTAAGCGCTGTTCCGGCTGCAGTACCGCTTGCTCCGGGCAGTGTGTCCGCGGTAGCCGGCAATGGGCAAGCCGTGGTGTCGTTTGTCCCTTCCGCGTATGATGGGGGAGCGGCTATAACGCAATACGAAGTGACCTCATACCCCGGGTCTATCGTAGCGACAGGAAGCTCCAGCCCGATCACGGTCGCCGGACTCACCAACGGTATGGCGTATTCCTTCACCGTTAAGGCGGTCAATTCGGCTGGGAAGAGCGCAGCATCTGCGTCCTCCGGCTACGTTGTACCCGGAGCTTCAGTGTCTGGCGGCGGAGGCGGGGGAGGATTTCTGGCAAGTGCGGTTCTAAGCAGAACCCCCTCCGGCGCAGTGGATGCTGCGGAGCTTGGCAGAATGAGCATGGAGGAAACGGGAGGAAGGCAGCAAGCGGTTTTTGTGCTGGATTATGATAAGCTGTGGCAGGTGTTGGAGCAATTGTCCCCGGCCGAGACAGACAGTGGGCCGGTTGTGGCTATTTCCGCTCCTAACGGCGCAGAGGCGGTTGCCGGAGAACTAACAGGAGAGATCTTGGCGCTGTTGGATAATAGAGATGCCGTGCTGGAGCTGCGGTTGGAGGATACTGTATACTCTCTGCCCGTAAAGGCGCTGCAGATGGAGGAGCAGCTCTCCCGTTTTGGGGAAGAGATTCAGCCGAATAATCTCCGTATCCGGGTAACAGTAGCGCAAGGCTCGGACAACGAAGCTCAGGTGCTGGAAAAGTCCGCTGCCGCAAGCGGTTATGTGGCGGCTTCCGGTCCGGTCAGCTTTTCCGTGACAGGTTATTACGGCTTCAAGACGTTTCAAGTAGACCGTTTTCCCACATTTGTACAGCGGCGGATTGCTTTAACGGAAGGCAGCTCCGCATGGGACCAGTACACTGGAGCGGTGCTGCAAGCGGACGGTTCCCTGCGGCCGGTGCCGACCCGGGTTGAGGATAGGGAAGGACGGCTGTACGCCGTCATCAGCAGTTTGACCAACAGCACCTATGCGGTTATCCGCTATCAGACAGAGTTTGCCGACTTGGAGGATCACTGGGCACGAAGCACGGTAAACAAGCTGGCCTCCCGTTTAATTCTGAAGGGAGTGGATACTAACAGATTTGCTCCTGATCAAGGGATGACCAGGGCGGAGTTTGCGGCAGTCCTGACCAGAGCCCTGGGACTTCCCCTTACGGTTGCGTCAGGGACGAAGCAACCGGCCTTCAAGGACATTCAGGCTGCGGACTGGTTTAACAAAGAAGTGCGAAGCGCCGCTGCATACGGGCTGGTCCAGGGCTATAGCGACGGCAGCTTCCTCCCCTCTTCCGGCTTGACCCGCGAAGCCGCCATGGTGATGCTGGCCCGTGCGCTGAAGCTGGCGGGAGGGGCCGGGGAGGAGCTTTCCGCCGCAGAGGCGGGCAAGCTGCTGGAGGCTTACCAGGATGGCGGGCAGGTATCGGATTGGGCGCGCCTTGGGGTGGCGGGAGTATTGAAGGCGGGGCTGGCCGGCGGCCGGACGGAGGGAGTATTGGCTCCCCAGGATGGGATTACCCGTGGCGAGGTGGCGGTATTGCTGTACAGATTGCTGGAGAAGTCCGGATTGAGCTAAGGCGTGTCTGACAATTCGCTAGAGGACACGCCATAGAGACATAGGAGGGATGGAGGATGACCGGAAGCAGGCGCATTGGTTGGGCGTTGCTCTGCAAGCTGATATTGTCAGGTATGGCCATTGCATTGCCGGCGGCCATGCTGTGTTCCGTGCCTGCACGGGTTAACGGCTCTGCCGGGGGACAGACGGATGCGTATTACGGAGCGGGAATGCGGATTCAAAGCTCGTTGCCGGGAAGCATCAACAGTACGTATACGGATTACGCCGGAGATTTTATCATGACGGCCTCACTGCCCGAGGTTTCCACGGCAACTGCTCCAACGGATGGCGATTGGCTGTCCCAGGCCATGTGGGAGAGCGCCTCCCAAGGCCAGAAAGGCTATATCCTGAAGACAAGGGAAAACCGCCTTATCCGGGAGATTGAGCCTGTATGGGTTCAGGGACTCTATGAAACGCCGAATACCGACCAGCCCTATGTGGGCGACTACAATGTTGCCTTTGCCGATGCCATTCAGTTGACCGGAGGCGGCTATGCTGCCGTGGGCTATGGCTCTTCCTCCTCCGTCTACTATTCCGTATATGAGAATCAGCCGGTCTGGCTGGCTGATATGCAAGGGGGAACCCGTTACAGGATTATCCACCGGCAGCACGAAGCAACGGGCAGCCGCTCCGACGCGCTAGTGGTGCGAATGGACAACAGCGGTCTTATCCGCAAGGTTGCCGCCAGAGAAGCGAATGAATCGGAAGCTTTCCGGAGCGCAGCCCCGTCGGTGGACGGCGGTTTTGTCGCTGCGGGCTATTCCAAACCTCGGAATGCCTCAGGCAACGGATTGCTGGTCAAGTACAATTGGGAAGGAACCAGTGAGTGGGAGAGCAGATTGACCGGAGGCGGAAGCTTCAATGCAGTGGCTGCCGCCAACGGGGGTGGTTACATCGTCGCCGGACATACGGAGGAGGCGCCGGGCTCAACTGTGGATATTACCAGCTCCCTGGAGCCGGGGAAGGTATTCCGGATTCCATCCGGAGGCTATCTGGCCCGGTTTGATTCCTCCGGAAGGGTGCTCTGGCTGACTCATGTGAGCGGCACATCAAGAATGAATGCAGTAACCCTGTCACCGGGTGGAGAGAGTTATGTGGGAGCGGGCACCGGAGCAGAACAGCTGATCATGGTAAAATTGGATGATTTCGGCGAGCTGCTCGCCTCCAGTGCTGTGGCAAGCGGTGCGGGCGACGAGATGATTTCCGTAATTCCGGCGCAGGAGGGGGGATATTGGTTCGGGTCAATTGTACGGGAGAGCCTGGCCATTGGAGATCCGGCTGTAGCGCAATACGGGCAGAGCCAGGGCGGGGGAGATTGGCTGGTGATCAGAACCGACGGGGAACTGTCGGCACGCGTTCTTTATTATGCCGGCGGGAGCGGCCGGGAGCAAGCGGCAGGCCGGATGCTGTCCCTGACCGGGACGGGCTTTGTCATCGCCGGTTCTTCCTCATCGTCCGACGGAGACATGTCTGTGTTGAAGCCGGCTTACAACGGCAGGGACAACGCGGCCGCGCTTACGGTTACCTTTGACCGGGACGGCGATCTGGTAATAGACAGCAGAGACTATTATCCGAATGATATTAGCCGGGTTTACCCCGTGGGAGAAGATGCCCTGCACATTAACTACGAACAGCCGGCAAGCGTTACGCTGGACACCTATGTGGCACGTTCCGACCTATACGGGCTTAATGCATTGGATATGGTTGCCGTTCGGGCTTCCCCGTTATCCGACCCGGTTGTTTACACGTCTCCGGCATCAGCCTTGGACAATCTGGTCCGGCTTGGTCATCAGCTGGAATTTTCCCGGAAGGAACTGACGGCTGCGCAGTCGGAAGAAGTGACGTCCTTGCTGCCTGCGCCAAACTACCGTTTGGCAGATGCAATAGAATTGCATGTGAGCTTGTCCGGGAACAGAGTATCTTATCTGGGCACCAGCACGGGGATCACCATGCCCCTTCAGGGCTTGACACGGCCGGAGGCGGCCAAGCTTTATTATTATGACGAAGCCGGGCGCAAGCTTGTGGAAGTAACCTCTGCCCGCTTCTCCGGGGAAGAAGTTTTCTTTCTTGCCGATTATCTGTCTGTCTATGTAGTCGGCGTTCTGGATTCAGCGGATGTGGGGGGCGATCTGGCCAAGGTGGAGGAGACGATGCAACGGATCAACAGTCTTCCTTCTGAAATACGGTTGTCCGATAAGGAAACGATTGCTTCGGCCAGAGCAGCGTATAACAGCCTGAGCACGGAGCTGCAGACGATGGTTCCGGCCGCCGTCCTCAGGAAGCTGACCGAAGCGGAAGCGGCATACTCCTGGCTGCAATTCGGAGCCTCTGTATCTGCAGGACAGCAGACGACGGGCGGCGGCGGAATCTACAGCTTTACTGAGCAACCGGAGCTGCCCTCCGGCATGTACCTGCTGAACACAATTCAAATTCTGACCTTTCAGGGTAGTTCAGGGGTCGCCACCAACAGCTATACCTCTGTGTCCATGACATTCGATTCAACCCGGGTTCCTGCGGGTTACACGGTGGATTTGTACTATTACGATGATCGCTTGTCCAAGTGGATAGCTGCAGGCGGGAAGCTGGAGGGGGATACCGTGACAGGAAACATCCCCTACTTCAAGAGGTTCGGCGTCTTTGCCGTTGTTGCCCCGCAACCCTCCGCCGATAATCTGAAGGTTGTTCTGCAGCATGTGCCGTTGAAGGATACGACCGGCCATTGGGCCGAAGCCAATATTAATGAACTGATTGCCCGCAGCGTGGTGCAGGGATACAGCGACGGTACCTTCTGGCCTGACTACTCCATTTCCCGCGCTGAATTTGTGGCTATTCTGGTACGGGCGCTCAAGATCACAGGTCAGGGCAACGGCGGGGAATTCGTCTATACCGACATGAATGAAGATCATTGGGCGGTAACCTATATCCGTCTGGCGGCGGCAAGCGGCTTGATCGTGGGCTATGACGACGGAAGCTTCCGGCCGGACCAGCCGGTCAGCCGCAGTGAAATGGCGGTGCTTCTTACGAGAGCCTTGCATTTGGAGCAAGACGGGGATGCTGCGCAACCGCAATTTGCCGATGGCGCCTTGATTGAGCAATGGGCCCTTGAACCTGTCCGGCTGGCAGCTCAAGCCGGATTGTTGGAGAGTGCGCCGGGCAGTCTGTTCCGCCCCCGGGACAATGCTACCAGAGCGGAGGCGGCTACGGTAGTGCTCCGGGCAATGAAGCAATCGGGAGGCGATGGACAGTGAGGGCGTACTCTCGACGAATGGGACTCCTAATGCTGGTGTCGCTTCTGGTTTGGCTTGCTGTTTTACCGGATTCTGCTACAGCTTATTACAACCGGGGAACCGTGCAGATGACTGTGGGAGCCTCCACTATTTCTATCTCTGTCGGTCAGAGCGCTACCGTTTCCGTTATTCTCTCACCTGCCAGCTTTGAAGGCACCATCGGCTGCGGGCTGCCCGGTTGCCCCCAAACCTGCGAAGCCAAATGCGGAGATGAAATCACCGGGCAATGCACCTGCGCAGGCTCAATAAAAAGAATGAACTACGCCTCGGTAGTGCTGGGAGTGGCTCAGCCTTATATCGCCAGTGCAGCTTATTCCAGCGGCGTGGTCACGATTCAGGGGCTGGCAGCGGGGACGACCAGCATTTCCTTGCGCGGCATTCTGCTGGAGCACACGGATTCACCGTCGCAGCTCATACAGGTGAATGTGTCCGACCCCATCAATTTGGGGGCACCGCCCACATTGCCGCCCAATCTGCCTCAGCTTCCCCCGGGTTCGGAGGATATTCTGACCCAGCCGGTGCAGGCGCCGACGCTTCCTCCCCTGAACGAGACGGGGAACGGGAATGGGCCCAACGGGACAGCAGGAGGCAGCATACCGGCGATTCCGCCTGTGCTGCCCTATGAGAGCAATGATGCGGGAGGCATGCCCCTTTCGCCATATCCGACTCCCACACCCGGATTACAGCTGCCAACGCCTTCCGCTGCATCGGCGGCGCCGTCCACAATTCCGGATGCGCCCACCCCTCTGCCTTCACCCGGTGTACCGTCCGGCTCTCAGCGTGACTTGCCCTCCGGTCCGGTGCGGCTCACGCAGCCTGGGGCCGGACCGCAGGAAACGCCGGAGCCGGCTGCTGTGGATACACCCGGACAATCGGGTTTGGCAGCGGGGATCTCCGGATCTGTCCCATCGGCAACAGGCAGCGGGGAGGGACTCTTTGCCCAGCAGACGGGCAGCGGCGAGACAACGGGTGTGATTCCGCAGCTTGCTCTGCCTGCAGCAGGCCGGCAGGGAACTGGAGGAGCTTCGCCGGATTCCGGCAGTCAGACTGCGAATGCCGCTGCAGATCAGACCGGACGGGAGCAGCCGGGAGAGACGGAAGCCAGCCAGGAGCAAACCAAGGATGTGATGACCCGGCAGGGGCCGTTGAAGCTGGTAACACTTACTGATGAAGGTCCTACCGGCAAGGCGGAAATGGAAGAGGCAAAGAATACGAACGGCAGAGTGACGTTCCAGAAGCTTGATGAGGCGGGAAATGTGATCTATTCCTGGACTTTCCGGGGGGCTGATATTGTATCCCCCGCTGATATCGACATGCGCATTGAATTCTCCGACCAGCCGGTGGTGATGCAGGCGCAGGCGGAATCCCTGTCCAAGCCGTTTTATCTCAGTCTGGCCCATGATGGGGTGCTGCCCGGCAAGGCCGGCATTTATATCCGGGTGAATGACCGGTACGCAGCAGAGGAAAATCTCAGCCTCTATTACTTTAATGAAGATCAACGGGATATTGAAGCAGCCGCCAAAAATCTGGAGCCTCAGGCGGGCTACGTCTCCTTCGAGCTGGAGCATGCCTCCGAATATGCTCTGGCCTTGGGACAGCAGAACAGTCTGTCCCGCAATCTGGCTATTATTCTTTCGGCAGTCACCTTGCTTCTGGCAGCGGCGTTTATTACCGCGAGCCTGGTGATGGGCACGAGAAGGCGCAAGGCGCTTGCGGGGCCTGCCCCCACCGGAGAGACAGGAGGGGGAGCATGATTCAGGCGGAGAATATTACCAAGAGCTTCGGAAATTATGAGGTGCTGGCAGACTTCTCGTTACAGATGGAGCAAGGCTGTATTTATGGTGTTGTCGGTTATAACGGAGCAGGCAAAACGACTCTGATGAAGACCATTGCCGGCATCTACCGTCCCGAGACGGGCCGGGTGCTGGTCAATGGGGAGCCTGTCTACGAGAATGAGCAGGTCAAACGAAGCATCTTCATGGTGCAAGACGAGCCTTATTTTGCGCCTCAGGGAACGCTGGACGCCATGGCGCTGTTCTACAGCGGCTATTATCCGGCATGGAGCAACCGGGTCTACCGCAGGCTGCTTCATGCCTTCGGGCTGGACGGCAAGGCAAGAATCAGCAGCTTCTCCAAGGGCATGCAGCGGCAGGCCTCGCTGATTCTGGGATTGTCCACCTTGCCTTACTGTCTGCTTCTGGACGAGTCATTCGACGGCTTGGACCTGTCCAAGCGCAATATGCTCAAAAGTCTGCTCCAGGTGTACCTGAAGAGCCGGGAGGCGGTCATTGTTGTCTCCTCCCATAACCTTCGCGAGCTGGAGGGGCTTTGCGGCTATATTGCCATTCTGAGGGACAAAAGGCTGTCCTATGCCGCATCGGTGGAGGAGATGCATCTGAAGCAGATCCGTTACCGGGTTGTATTCGGCTCGGAGTCCGGAGCGGAGGCGCTGGAGCAAGCAGGGGCGCAATATGTGGAAGGGAGCGGCGTCAGCTTTACCTTCGTCTGGAACGGAGAAAGAACGGTGCTGGAGGATAAGCTGGCTTATGCCCGTCCCCTTGCTCTCCATACGGAGCCGTTGGCGCTGGAGGATATTTTTCTCAGGGAAATGGAGGAGGCGGAGTATGATTTCAGCGGAATTTTCCAATAGCGATACCGCTCATAGAGACAGAAGCGTGCTGTTTCATGACTTCTGCCAAGCCTCCTTGCAGGGGGCGGCAATAGCTGCCCTTGGTCTGCTGCTTCTGCTTCTGCTTATTCCGGTTTCCACAGCGGCAATTCCAGATACCTCCATCTTCAATCTGGAATATACCCATGCCCAAATGAAATACCGCTTCTACTATGAGGGATTGGCCGCAACCGTGCAGGGAGCGGTGGCAGTCACCGGCATGCTGCTTGCGCTCTTCTTGTTCCGGTTTATGCTGGTCAGAAAATCCTCTGACGCCTACTTTGCCATGGGTATTAGCCGGCTTAAGCTGCTGCTGGCGCGCTATATGGCGGGAACCCTTTATCTGGCTGCAGTGGTGGTCATCCCCTTGTTGATTTCCCTGATGCTGAACCTGGCAGCCTTGGGCGAGTTCGGCTTCGTCAATGAAATGCTGTCAGGCTTTGCTTATGTGACAATGGGCTGCATCATGCTCGGCTTGGTCAGCTTCACTGTCACTGCCCTGTCTTGCTGTCTGGCCGGTACCATCTGGGAGGCGGCCGGTTGGGCGGCGACGCTGCTGGCCGCCCCTTCCATGCTGCTGTACGGGTTTAACGCGCTGGCGAGGAAGCTGCTGTTCGGTCTGGCTTGGGGACAACTGACCAGTTCAGGTACAGTGTCAGTGAATGACAGTCTGATCAGCCGGTTGGAGTCGTTCAATCCTGTCCTGTTCTTCTACAAGCCTGCTCAGAGCTACAGCGCCCAATATGTAGCAACCAACGGCTCCAAGCCGGAAGCCATATCCTGGTGGCTTTTGGGAGGCTGGGCGGCGGCGGCGGTTGCCATTGCAGGGCTGGCCTATCTGGCGCTGGTTCGCCGGAGGGCGGAGATAGCTGGGGTGTCCGGGCAGAATCATGCCATGGCGCTGCTCACATCGTTTTGCTTCTCCTTCCTGTCCTTCTCCGTGGTGCTGGAGTATGCGGCAGGACTCGGCGTAATTCCGGCTATGGCGATTGCCGCCGTTGTGTTCGCAGTCATGCATGGGATTGCCCTCGCCATCCAGCGCAGGGAAGTGCTGAATAGGTTAAGCAGCAAGGCCGTCCGTGAGCTTGCCCTCCAACTGGGGCTTGCACTGGCGACCGCGGTTGTATTGGCTGCAGGCGGGCTTGGCTATTCTGCAAGGATTCCCTCCATCGATGATGTGGCGAGTGCGGATATGACCTATGCGGGATCGCCCAATTATCTCGGGGCGCCGGTGGTAGGCACAAGCAGCGGCAGCAACAGCTACTATATCATGTCCAGTTATAATTACAGCGAGGAAGCGGATATCCGGAGGGTACAGGCTCTGCACCGCATGGTGATTGAAGCGGGCAAGCAGCCGCTTAAGCCCGACAGTGCGGATTTCACTCAGACTGCGGTTCCGTACGATATTATTATCCGCTACAACCTGTGGAACGGCGGCACTATTACCCGCTATTACGACCGGGCGACCATGGAGACCTTATCCCGCTTGCTTGCGCTTGATGAGACCAATAAGGTCAAGCAGGCCGTAAGCGATACCTTGTCCGGCTCCGGCAATGGCCACGTGTGGGCAACAGGAGCTTACCGTCAAGGCAAAGTATATATAAATAACCACTGGTATTCTCAGCCGTTTCAACTGAATCTGAATGATGCCCAGCGTTTGGAGCTGCTTGGCAATATTTCCAAGGATGTAGCGGAACAGAGTGTGGAGGAGCGGTATTATCCCAAGACGCCGCCAATAGGAGTCATTATGTTCACCCAGCAGGGCGGAACGGAGAGCCTGCGTTTCGGGTACCGGATAGAGAACGCTCTGGTTTATGTGACCCCGGATTTTTCCCATACCATTGAATATTTGACCGGCACGGGCTTGCTTCCTTACTTCAATATCCAGCCGGAAATAGAGCAGATGGCTCTCAGAGTGTACAATCCCTACGGGGAATTGCAGCGGAAAATAAGACCGCGCTCCCCGTACTTTATGAGCTATTCCTCGGATTACGGGGAGGACTTTATCCAAATCAAGGATTTCGGCGCGGATCTGGTGATCCGGGAGCCTGATCAGCTGGCCCGGCTTGCCCCATTGCTGCGCAATGATTATTTCATGAGCGGCGGTGGTTATCTCGTGAGCGTGAAGCTGAAGAACAGCAAGCAGTATGTATACAAATTTCTTCCTGCTGCGGATGCGCCGGCATTTGTTGCGGATGCAGCGGGCTTAAGTCAACCCGCGAAAGGAGCAGACACTCCATGAACAACAAGCCTGCCGCTATCGTGCTGGCCGCCTCTGTCCTCGCCGCGTCCTTGAGCGGCTGCGGAGGCGGGCAAACCGATAGCCGCGCGATTGCCGGAATCGACGGCAGTCCGATCAAGGTTCCCGCGCAAATTGAACGGATCGCCACCGTTTACGGGCCGTCTTATGAGTCCATGGTTCTGTTGGGAGCAGAGGATCGGATTGTGCTGTGCTCCGATGTGCAGAAGGATAACTTTCCCTGGGCAACGGTGATCTTCAAACGGATGAATATTGTCCCGATTCTGCAGAATGTCCATACGGCCGTGAATGTGGAGGAGGTGATGACCCACCATCCGGATATTGTCTTCGGCTTTCCCAGGTCCAACGAGGAGCGCAAGCTGAAGGAAGCCAGAATCGCTTCTGTCCCGGGTAGGACAGGGGGGACGCTGGCGGAGGTAAAGGGACTTTTGCAGGTATATGCCGAAGCCCTGGGCGGAGATGCTCCGGTCAGAGCGCAAGCTTACAGCGATTATTTTGACGAAAAGCTGAAGATGGTTACGGATGTAACGGGCAAGCTGGCCGCCGGAGATCGCCCGTCCGTCTACTTTGCCGGAATTGATCTTCTCACCACCTACGGCAGGCTGTCCGATATTCCTGAGTTGATTCAGGCTGCTGGCGGACAGGCGGTTACGGAGACTCTGGAGGCCGGAGAGCGGGTATCCATCAACTTTGAGCAATTGGCGGCGTATAATCCGGACTTTATCTTTATCGACCATGGCGGCATCAATGAGCGGAGCTCGGTGGAGCAGGTGATGAAGGATACTTACAGCGACGGCAGGTACAGCCGGATCAAGGCAATAGCCGACAGCCGGATCTATCTGTCGCCAAGCGGCGTGTATTTCTGGGACATGGGGCTGCAGAAGATTCTGCTGCTGATGTATATGGCGAAGACGCTCCATCCGGAATTGTTCCGGTCGCTGGACATGCAGGAGGAATTGAAGGAGTTTTACAGCCGTTTTTTTCAATATGATCTTACAGATGCGGAAAGCGAAAAAATTCTCAAACGGGAGAATCCGGATAATTTTCAGGCGCCGGCCAATCCCGCCCAGCATAACCATCATAAATAAAAGCAGGCAAGGGAGGTTTGTTTATGGCAAAGACCGTTTCCGAAAATAGGGTGATTGCAGATAAGCTCAGGGCCAATCTGGAAGCATGTCTTCTTGGAAAAGGCGAGGAGATCCAGCTGCTTCTCACTGCACTGCTGGCAGGGGGGCATGTGCTGCTGGAGGATGTTCCGGGGACGGGCAAAACGGTGCTGATCAAAGCACTTGCCAAATCCATCGAAGGCCAATACCGGCGGATTCAGTGCAACCCGGATTTGTTGCCAACGGACATTACCGGCGTATCCATCTATCATCCCAAGCATGAGTCGTTCTTGTTCCGGCCGGGTCCGGTCATGACCAACATTCTGCTGGCTGACGAAATCAACCGGGCCACGACGAAAACTCAGGCGGCTTTGCTGGAGGCTATGGAGGAGCGGCATGTGACCGTGGACGGGGAGAATTATGAGCTGCCCAGGCCTTTCTTGCTGCTTGCCACGCAAAACCCGGTAGAATTTGAAGGGACGTACAGCCTGCCGGAGGCGCAGTTGGACCGGTTCATGATGAAGTTCAGCCTGGGCTATCCCGATGCATCCACGGAGAGCAGAATGGTTTATGCCCAGAGCAAGGTCCATCCCCTGGACCAGTTGAAGCCGGTAGCCCGGGCGGAGCAGATTCTGAAGCTGCAGCAGGAGGTCCGGGAGGTGCATCTGGCGCAGAAGGTGTGCGACTATGCCGTTGCCCTGGTCCGGTGCACCCGCGAGGACGCCGGTGTGTTTTTGGGGGCGGGTCCAAGAGCCACGCTGGCCTTGGTCCAGGCGTCCAAGGCATGGGCTCTGCTGCAGGGACGGGATTATGTGCTACCCGATGATATCAAGAAGCTGGTTCCCTATGTGCTGGGGCACCGGATTCTGCTGCGCGGGGAGGCGCGGATGGAGGGAACGGATACGGCCTCCCTGCTGCACGATATAATGCAGAGGATTCCCGCCCCCCTCCGATTGGAGTGATGGAGATGGATGGAGGAACTCCTTTAAGCGGCAGATGGAATACGGGCAGGCAGGTGGCGCTGACCTTGGTTGTATGGGGCTTTATGCTGGCCAGCCTCTTCTATATTCTGTATTACGGTGGCAAGCTGGCTTCAGCCCTGTTTATGATTGCCTTTGTGATCAACGTGTACCTGCTGCTGGGACGCTGGAGCGGCATTGCCCGGGTTAAAGGGGAGCGGCAGTTTAGTCCCGGCAAGAACGGGGAGCCGCTGAGCAATGGAAGCCGCGTCCATATTGCCGTGGAATTGGAGATTCCCGGCATATGGCCGGTGCCTTTTGTGACGGCGCAGGAATGCCTTCTAAGCGCAAGCGGCAAAGTCTGCCGGTTCGAAACGGCGGTTGTTCCGGACATGCGCCGCAAAGGAACGTTTCATTGGGATACACCGCCGCTTGGGCGGGGCGTATACCGCTTTGAGAGGACGGTATGCGTCACGGAGGATATTTTTGGTCTGTTTCAGCACAAGGGGATGCTTCACTTGCCCGGTTCCTTCTCTGTGCTTCCCCGAACAACAGCCATCATGGAATGGAAGGCGCTGGAGCGGCAAGCCAAGGGAAACCGGGGAGCTGCGGGTCCGCTTGCCGCAAGCCGGTCGGACAGAGAGGCCCTGCAGGGAAACGGCATCCGGGAATATGTGTACGGTGACCGTTTGTCCCGCATTCATTGGGGAGCTACGGCCAGAACCGGAGCGTTCAAGTCCAAGGAGTTCGAGAAAGAAGCCTTGCCGCAGGCGATTGTGCTGCTGGACAGGCAGAAGGAGGCGTACAGCCTCCCGGAGCAATTTGAACTGGGCGTCTCCATAGCCGCCTCTCTGCTGCAGTTCGGCCAGCGCCGCAGACAGTTGATGGACTTGCTGTCGCTGGGGGAGCGCTCCGGCAGTTGGGAGCCGGGGAAATCAGGCGGCGGCTTGAATCGGACTATGCTCCATCTGGCGCAGGCCGAGGCGGACAGCTGCCAGTCCCTGCTCCAGACCGTAGAGCAAGGGGCGAGGTTGTTCGAGCAGGGCCTCTGTGCAATTATCATCAGTCCGCAGAGCGGTGAGCCCATGCTGCAAACTATCGCGTGGCTTAAGCGCCGCCAGCTTCCGGTCTGCCACATCTGGCTTCCTGCTCCCGGTCCGAAGGAGGAGCGGGGAGGATGGTGCAGCAGGCTGAGGGCGGCGGGGCATCTGGCCTACGCTGTGGACTCGCTGGAAGAGCTGCCCGCCGTATTGGGGGACGCGCCATATGGATAAAACTATCAAGGGCAGCATGGGATTTCGTCTTATCCGGTATGTGGGGGAACGGCGGCTGCGGGCGCTTCTCTCGTTTTTCTTTTTGCGGCAATGTGTTTTGGCGCTGTTCGCCGAATTTCCCTGGTGGGGTGGACAAGCCAACGATCTGGTGAATTGGTCCCTTCTGATTGTGCTGGTTATGGAAATGCTCCCGATGGTCAATGCTTGGCTGCTCCGCTGCGCTCAGATGGTGCTGCTGCTCTTAATTGTGATTGCTGCGAGTAATTACAGGCCAGTCTGGTTTGCACTGGACACACTGGATGATTGGGGCAATCTGGTCTATGAGAATTTCTGGCAGCTCCATCCCTTGATCTGGTTCGCCTTGGGTTCGTGGATCGCCTTCTTATTCTTCAATTGGTGGATGAAAGCCAGATGGAGAGCGGGGCTGGCCACTCTGGGCACAGTGCTAGTGCTGGCAATCTGGGATGCGGCTGGTTCCGGAGATCTGTGGCAAGAGGCCGTTCTGGTTGTCCTGTGCGGCTTGCTGCTCATTATTATCAGTCAATTAGCCCGTATCCGCCGCCGCAATCCTGCTGCATGGGCCGGGATCATGGAGCAACCTTCGGCTTTGCTGCTAACCCTGGGTATCCTTGCCGTGGCCGTGGTTGTTCCCGGATTTCTCATGCCGGCGGTTCAACCGCTTATCCCGGAGCGGCAATTGGTGTACAAGTACTCGGAGGATGGCTCCGCGCCCGCCTACGGGCAGATTTCACCGTTGCGGGAGGAGAAGGAGGACGGCGAAACAAACTCCGGCTATAACCGGCAGGACGACCAATTGGGAGGAGATTTCGAGACGGATGATACGCCTGTCTTCCGGGTCACGAGCACGCAGCAAAGCTACTGGCGGGGAGAAACCCTGTCTTATTATACGGGAGAAGGCTGGGAGAAAAGCGCAGTCGACCTTCAAGCCAACCTTATACCGATTGTACCTGGAGGCCAATTGGCCGGGGACCCCCGCTTTCATACGGAGCTGCTGCAAACCGCCGCGGTGCGCCAAACCTTTCAAATGCTGGAAGCAAACGAAGCTTATTCCGTATTGTTCGGCGCCTATCCGATGGGGAGGATCGTGAGCTTGGAGGACGGGACGGAGGCATGGGACGAAGGCCGTCTGCATTGGTCGGCCAGACAGGGAGAGGTGCGCTGGAGCAGCTCTCCCGGGGGAACAGCCTATCCCCAATCCTATACCGTGGAATCGGAAGTGCCGGTTGTGGACCCCGAAGGTCTGAAGAAGGCTTCCCCCCCTGCCCAGCCCGCCGACTTCAGCGAGTATCTGCAGCTTCCCGAGACCATTCCGGAGCGTGTCCGGCTGCTTGCAGAGGAGCTTGCCGCCCAGTCGGCGTCGGCATATGAGACAGCGGAGAAGCTCCGGCAATATTTGCGGGTGACGTACCCCTACACCACCAGACCGCAATCCGCGGCAGAGGGGGGAAGCGGAGATTTCGTGGACGCCTTTCTCTTTGAAATCAAGGAAGGCTACAGCGATTATTACTCCACCGCCATGGCGGTTCTGAGCCGGGCCGCGGGGATTCCTTCCCGTTGGGTCAAGGGATATGCAACAGGAGAATTAAGCTCGGCAACGCTTGGCAGCGCATCGGAGCCTGCGGTGTTCACCGTCACCCGCTCGGATGCCCATTCCTGGACGGAGCTGTATTTCGAAGGGTATGGCTGGATTCCCTTCGAAGCAACTGCAGGATTTGAGATGCCGCTGTTTCTTCGGCAGAATGCGGTGGAGGACGAGGACGGACTTGCGGTTGAGCTGCTGGAGGAGACGCAAGCAAGGCAAGAGCCGGCTGGATGGAACAAGGGCCGGGTTGCGGTTGCCGTTATCGGCGGAGCCGGTATTCTGGTGCTGCTCCTTGCCGCATGGCTGCTGCGCCGCCGGATGGCAGAGGCTTTCCCTCTGTTGTCTCTGCGGAGGCGGGAGAAGGAGCCGCGGCGTCAGGTAGCCGCCGAATACCACCGCTTTGTCCGGCTGTTGAAAAAAGCAGGAACCCGGCCGGAGCAGAACGAAACAGCGCGGGAGGTTATTGAGCGATTGGAGAGCGGTGGGACCAGTCTCTTCGGTCCTGCGGCGCAAGAGCTTCTGGAGCTGTTCGAACGCGCCCAGTACAGTGACCGTCAGGTGACGGCGGAAGAAGGGGCAAGAGCTGTATCGATTGTAAATGAGATGAAAAAGCGCATGCAACAAATTCATCGGTCTCGGAGGGGGAGCATATGGACAGACTCGGGCAAGACCGAAGATATCCCGGGAAAAGGCTGAGCCTTCCTCTGGTGTTCGTTTCGCTCATTGCGGCCTTGCTTGTTGCCGTCCTCGGCTCGTTCATGGTTGGCCGTTATGCCATTACTCCCGGCGAATTGCTCTCCTTGCTGACCGGAGGACCGGAGGCCCAGGGAATGTCCGGACTCGTACTGTTCAAGGTCCGTCTGTCGCGGATATTCGGCGCGCTGCTCATCGGCGGGGCGCTCTCTCTGTCCGGGGCCGTTTACCAGGGGATGATGAAGAACCCTATGGTGTCGCCGGATATTCTTGGCGCTTCAGCGGGAGCCGGGCTTGGCGCTTCTCTCGGCATCAGTCTTGGATGGGAGGGATTTGCCGTACAGGTGCTTGCCTTTGTGTTCGGCCTTCTGGCCGTGGTAGCAACGATGGGCATGAGCCGGTTGATCGAGACATCCTCGGGAGGGGGCATTATGGTGCTGGTGCTGACCGGCATGGTCTTTTCCTCCTTGTTCTCGGCTCTTATCTCTGCAGTCAAGTATACGGCAGATCCGTATGACAAGCTCCCCACCATCACCTTCTGGCTGATGGGAGGACTTTCCTACGTAACCGTTGACGATGTGCTGCTGCTCCTGGTTCCGGTAATAGCAGGGACGGTGCCTATCCTGCTGATGAGATGGCAGCTGAATGTGCTGTCGCTGGGAGACCAGGAGGCCAATACTCTTGGAGTCCATGCAGTACGGTTAAGGGTGGTGTTCATTCTGTGCGCTACGCTCCTCACATCTTCTGCTGTGGCAGTAGGAGGGATGATCGGCTGGATCGGGCTGATTATCCCCCATCTGGCTCGTCTGCTTGTGGGTGTAAACCATAATGCCCAGATTCCGGCTTCGTTATTGCTGGGAGCGATTTTCATGCTCATTGTGGACGATCTGGCACGGACACTGCTGCCCCAGGAAATCCCCTTAAGCATTATCACCGCCATTTTGGGGACTCCCGTATTTCTGTATTTGCTGTTTGCAAGGAAAGGGAACTTAGGCATGTGAGCAGGCTGCCAATAAAGGGATGAGGAGGCTTTAGGCCCCATGAACAGATTGCGCAACAAAGGAGTGTGGCTCATAGCGGCATTGTTGGCCGGCTGGACCGTTGTGCATAATATGCGGCCGGATGAAAAGGTGGTTATGGCGCCATTACCAGAGAAGCCGGCACTGGGATATCTGGCCCCGTCTTTTCAATTGCCGGGGATGGATGGCAGCCTGTATTCGGTGGGAGGGATACGTAAAAAGCCCTTGTTTCTGAATTATTGGGCTTCCTGGTGCGCCCCCTGCAAGGAGGAGGCCCCCATTCTGGCCCGTCTGTATGAGAAATACAAGGATCAACTGGATGTTTATGCTGTGAATGTGACAGGGAATGACGAATTGGAGGATGCCAGACAATTCGTTGAGAGATACGGCTTCACTTTCCCCGTGCTGCTGGATTACAATCTCCTGACCGGGGAGCTTTATCAATATCAGGGAATTCCCACGAGCTTCCTGATTGACCGCAATGGTACAATTGTGGATATTATCAATCTGCTGGAACCCAGTGAACTGGACAAGAAGCTCAAGGAATTGATAAACGGGTAATTAGCGGCAGACCAATCGGTAACAGGAGGAGATCGCTTATGAGCAGCAGCAAAATTCGCTTTATGGTAGACGGGATGCATTGCCCCAATTGTGTGAAGAAAATCAAAGGGGCGCTGGAGGAGATGCAGGGAGTGGACGAAGCGCTTGTGGACCGGGAAGCCGGGCTTGTTGATGTGACATATCAAACGGAGCAGTCCCGTCCCGAGGATATCCAAGAGATCATCAATACGATTCATGGCGGCAAATTTTTTGCAGCCCGGGTAGGGCAGCTATGATCTACATTCCTGATGATGTGCTTGACAGAATGATCAGCGAGGATGTGCCTTATTGTGATCTGACCACCTGGGCGCTTGATATCGGGGAGCAGCAGGGGCGTATGGAATATTACTCGCGGCAGCAGGCAGTGTTATGTGGTATTGAAGAGGCGGGGCGGATTCTGGAGAAGCTGGGTGTAAGGGTGATTGATTCCATGAGAAGCGGCCAGACTGTCCAGCCGGGAGAAGTATTCCTCAGGGCGGAGGGACCAGCGGGCGCCATTCATATGGCCTGGAAGGTCACGCAGAATTTAATGGAGTGCTGCTCCGGCATCGCCACGAAAACAAGAAGGATCGTCGATATAGTAAAGGCTGTGGAGCCGCGCGCGGCAGTTGTCAGCACCCGCAAGAGCCTCCCCGGTGTCAAGCAGATCTCCGTCAAGGCCATTATGGCGGGAGGCGCCTTCCCCCACCGGCTGGGATTGTCGGAGACTCTGCTGGTATTTGAGCAGCACATGAATTTTGTCGGGGGATTCGACAGCTTCTTAGAAAGGATCGCTTCGGTGAAAGCCAAGCTTCCGGAGAAGAAGCTGTTGGTGGAAACCTCCTCGCTGGAATGCGCGCTCCGGCTGGCAGAGGCGGGAGTGGATGCGTTGCAGTTCGACAAGCTGACCCCCTCCGAGCTTCGAATGTCAGTGGCCGAATTGAAGGCCTCGCATCCCCGTTTGGTGCTGCTTGCCGCAGGGGGAATTGATGAGCATAACGCCGCGGAATATGCGGCTGCGGGAGTGGATGCGCTGGTAACGACCAGTCTGTTCTTTGCCCGTCCCATGGATATGAGCGTCCGGATTACTGCCTTGTAAAGCATGGATCGCGGACTCGTGGTAATCCAATGCAACACAGGACGGCCCGGGTATCAGGCTATCTCCCCTTCCGGCCTGATCAAGAAGAAGACCAGACCCAGGGTAACGAAGGCAAGTGAGGACACAGTGATGAATACGAGCACGGAGGAGCGGTTCATCATCAGCTCGAATAACGGCGGTCCGGCGGCAACTCCCAGGAACCGGAGGCTGCTGTATAAGGAAGTTATCATTCCCCGTTCTCCCTTCTGGACTGATCCGGTGATCATGGTATTCAGACAAGGGAGCACCAAGCCTGTGCCAATGCTGCTCAAAGTCAGCAAGCCGATGAACAGGTAAAGATACGTATTCAGAAAAATCGCCGCCGCCAGACAAACTGTCATGAGGCTTAAGCCGGTCAGCATTAATCTGCGCATCAGCTTGCCGTCCTTTTTGATAAAAGCCCCGGTTGTGTAGGAGGTAATCACCATACCCAGCAGAGGGATGGCGAGCACCAGACCTTTTAGGATGCCGTCGATGCTGTACGGTGGTTTTTCGAGAATCTGCGACAGGTAGAACAGGACTCCGAACAGGATGAACAGCGCCAATGCTCCGGCAAAAAAACTGGTAATCAGCCAACGTGCCTTCTCTTTCAAAATGGACAAGGTGGTATGAATGTACTGTGCCAGCCGCGGAGGTTTTTCTTCCCTGGCGGGTTCTTTCAATATAAACAGCACAGCAAGCAAGGAAATGGTGCAAAATACGGGAAAGGCGAAGAAGGCGGCATACCACACGATTAATGCCAGAGCCGCTCCGATTATCGGACTCAACACTTTTCCCGTGCCATTGGAGGCTTCGGTGAGCCCCAGTGCCTTGCTCTCCGTGGCTCCGTCATACAGATCCCCCACCAGGGCCATAGCGATGGGGGCTGTTCCTGCTGCACCCATGCCTTGAAGGGCGCGCGCGCCGATCAGAATTCCGTAGGAATTCCAGATGGCTCCGAACCCGGCCAATACTCCAGCGGCTCCGTACAGGATCAAGGATGGAATAATGACTGCCTTGCGGGAGAAGCGGTCGGACAGAAAGCCCGAGACAGGAATAAACAGTCCTGCCGTAACCGAGAATAAGGTAATCACCAGACTGCTCTGGAAATCGGATATGCCTAATTCGGCGACCATATCCGGCAGGATCGGAATCAGCATGGAGTTGCCAAGGACCAGGACCATGGGAATAGTGGCTATGGCGATGAATTCCCACACCCTGCCTTTGGAGGCCCCGCCTGCTTGCTTCTTTTTGCCCGTTTGGTCTGCCGCGGCTTCCGGCTCTTGGTCGATCAGGCTTTCGAAGGTGATCTGAAGCCGCCTGGATTTTGTTTTTTCCACAAAACATTCCCTCTTTTCACTCGTTATTGCCGTTAATGTTCCCTGTCTCCGAAAACGTCATACCTTTTGGATTTTGGGAGCGGTGGAGGTGATGCTGGCAGGCTGTGGGCCTAATGCATCCAAGAGGGCAAGGACATTTCTGCTAATGACTAAGGGGGGCTTAAGAGATGACCTGGAAAAAGATGGTGCTAGCTGCAGCAGTTGTGCTGCTGACGGGATCCACCGTTAACCGGAATGAAGCTGCCGGGAACGGGGAAGCGCCGCTCATGGCAGCCGCTGCGGTCCGTCCGGGCTATCCGGCTCCCGCCCTGGAGCTGGCCGGGCTGGATGGAGCGAGATACGTAGTGGGAGGCAACCGGGAAAAGCCGCTGCTGCTGAATTTCTGGGCCTCCTGGTGCGATCCTTGCGAGGAAGAGGCGCCTGACTTGGCAAGACTTTACGAGAAGTACAAGGATAAGCTGGATCTCTATGCGGTTAACGCCACGGGAAATGACGAGTTGGCTTCCGTCCGGGCTTTTGCCGCACGGCACCGCTTCGGATTCCCGGTGCTTCTGGATTACAAGCTGGACAGCATGCGGCTTTACCGGTATCAGGTTGTCCCCACAAGCTTCCTGATTGACAAGAATGGAATGATCACAGATGTGATTCATCTGCTCGAACCCGATGAGTTGGAGCAGAAGCTCAAGAAGCTGATGGAGGGATAGAGGTCTGGCTCCTGACAAAACGGAATGGAATCCGCGCTAGCTTATGCTTCGATCACTCGTATCATCCCTATTTTCGCATCGTTCGCATACAATGGGCCACTGGGGCCACCTGCAGGACCATTCTGTAAGCTTGCCGGTCTCCCATCCCCCTCCCGGCGTTTTGTATGTTGGTCTTGCCGTCGTAGAAAAAAAAGGACCTGACGGTTGTTCTTCCGCCAGGTTTTTCTTTAATGAGAAAAATCAATGATTAATCAATCCCAGTTGGCCGATGGAGGTCTCCTCCTGGGTATCGGCACGCTTCTTGCCGATGAGGCAATAGCGGATACTGTCCACCAGGGCCTGCCAGCTGGCCTCGATAATGTTCCCGGATACGCCTACGGTATTCCAGCTGTTGTTGAAATCGGTGGATTCGATCAATACTCTGACCTTCGCCGCAGTAGCGTCCTTCTCATCAATGACCCGCACCTTGTAATCGGCCAGATGCATTCTGGCGATGTCCGGATAGAACTTGACCAGCGCTTTGCGCAGGGCGCTGTCCAGCGCATTGACGGGACCGTTGCCCTCCGCCGCCGTAAAGACCGTCTCCCCGTGAACCTTGACCTTCACCATCGCCTCGGATACGAAGGGGTTATCGCCTGTTTTCTCGACCAGCAGCTTGAAGGATTCCAGATGGAAGATGGAGTCCAGTTCTCCGGAGGCTTCACGCAGCAGCAGCTCCAAGGAGGCGTCGGCGCCTTCGAATTGATAGCCCTGATGCTCCAGTTCCTTGATCTGCTCGATGACCTGCTTGCTCTTCTCCGTTTGCTTGGTCAGATCCAGCTTCAGCTCCTGGGCTTTGGCCAGCAGATTGCTCTGTCCGGCCAGCTCCGACACAAGAATGCGCTGCTTGTTGCCTACCAGTTCCGGAGGAATATGCTCATAGGTGCTGGATGATTTCATAATCGCCGATACATGAATCCCGCCTTTGTGGGCGAACGCCGATGCGCCGACGAAGGGTTGGTTGGGAGAGATATGGATATTGGCGATTTCGCTTATAAAGCGGGCCGTGCCCGTAAGAGCGGCCAGCTGCTCGTCGCTTAAGCAACGGTAATTCAGCTTCAGCTGCAGATTGGGAATAACGGAGCACAGATTGGCGTTGCCGCAGCGTTCCCCCAGCCCGTTGAAGGTGCCCTGAACCTGCCGCGCTCCAGCCGCAATGGCTGCCAGCGTATTGGCTACTCCCAGTTCGCAATCGTTATGCGCGTGAATGCCTACGGGTGTGCGCAGCTCGGTGCATACACGCTGGACTGTGGCTGCAATGCCATCCGGCAACGTCCCTCCGTTGGTGTCGCATAACACGACCCAGTCGGCGCCCGCTGCTTCAGCCTGGCGGACGGTCTCCAGAGCATAGGCTTCGTTATGCTTGAAGCCGTCGAAGAAATGCTCGGCCAGATAGATGACCTCCAGACCATTACCCTTCAGATAGGCAACGGAGTCATGGATCATGCGCAAATTCTCTTCCAGGGTTGTCTGAATCGCCGTCTGCACGTGAAAGTCCCAGGACTTGCCGAAGATGGAGGCGACGCTTGCGCCGGAGTCGATAATCCGGTTTAAGTTAAGATCTTCTTCCGCCCGGCTTTCCTTGCGGCATGTGCTGCCGAAGGCGCTGATCTTGGCATGCTGCAGGGGGATTTCCTTAATCCGCTTGAAGAATTCGATGTCCTTGCTGTTGCTGCCCGGCCATCCGCCTTCTATATAATGAATGCCCAGGGAGTCAAGCTTCTGGGCGATCTTCAGCTTATCCTCCACCGTCAAGCTGATGCCTTCGCCTTGTGTCCCGTCCCGAAGGGTGGTGTCAAAAATCTTCACCTGATTCATCCCTGCTGCCCCCTTGTCTCAATCTTGCAGTGTTTCGCATTACTGCGTTGCAATACGAATGTATAATTTCTCATTATAGCATAACTTGATGGTGAAAAAAGTTAAAATCGAAAAAAAGTGATCGCCTTGACCAATGGTGCTGCGGATTGTATGCTGATATTGTTTTCGCATACCTGTGCCATTTAATTGCCCGCCCGGAGGCTGAAGCATATGACTGATCATCCTGCCGTCCATCCCCGTGACCATTATCCGAAGAAGGGGAGAGTCATTCTTCATATTGATATGAACGCCTTCTATTGTTCTGTTCATGAAGCGGCAGATCCGAAAGCCTACGCAGGCAAGCCAACGGCTGTGGCCGGAAGCGTGGAGCTGCGCAGAGGCATCGTGGTGACTTCGTCCTATGCGGCCAGAGCGCGGGGGGTGCGTACGGCAATGCAGGTCAGAGAGGCGCTGCGGCTGTGCCCGGAGCTGATCTTAATCAAGCCGGACTTCCATCTGTACCGGCAATATTCCCGCCAATTTATGAACATTGCTTATAATTATTCGCCGCTCCTGGAAACCATGTCCATTGATGAATGCTTCGTGGACATTACCGGCTCCAAGGCGCTCGGCACTCCCCAGGAGATTGCCGCGGAAATCCAGCGGCGCATCCGGGAGGAGCTGGGACTGCCCTGCTCCATCGGCATTGCCCCCAACAAGCTGCTTGCGAAGATGGCCTCGGATATGAAGAAGCCCAACGGCATTACCATTCTGCGGCTTCGGGACGTCTCTGCTCTGCTATGGGACAAGCCCTGCTCCTATATGTACGGAATCGGCAACAGGACGGGGGAGAAGCTTGCGCGTCTGGGCATCCGGACGATTGGCGAGCTGGCTAAGGTCGACGAGAAGAAGCTGGTTGCCCACTTCGGTGTGATCGGCTCCTGGCTGAAGCAAGCTGCCAACGGCATCGATGAAACACCGGTTAACCCGGAGCAGGAGCCCAGCAAGTCCGTGGGGCATACCACTACCCTGCCCAGGGATTTTACCGATGCAGCCGATATTAACAGAGTCTTTCTCAATCTGGCCGACCAGGTCTGCCGGAGGCTGAGAAAGCAGGGGCTTATCGCCAATACGGTTCAGATTACCATCCGGACGCCCGATATGAAGACCATAACCCGCTCTGTTACCCTTGACGGGCCTACCGAGGACGCGGATATGGTGCATCATACGGCTTGCAAGCTCTTTGACCGCCATTGGCGTGCCGGACAGCCTGTCCGTCTGTTGGGCATTACCCTGCAGAATCTGGAGGATAAGTCTACAGCTGCCGTTCAACTGGATCTGTTCGACTTTGAGAAGCGGCCCAAGAAGGAGGAGCTGAACAGGGTGCTGGACCAACTGAGGGATAAATTCGGCGAGGACGCGATCCTGACGGCAGGGATGCTGGGGGATGATCCGTCCAGTATGATCCGCAATCACAAGGAGCGGGGGACCTCTTTGCAGATGGATCATTTGAAGGAGAAGGGCTTCGGGGGAGAAGGGAAAGGATAAGGGTTTCACTGTCGAATCGGTAAGTAAAATACTGGAAAATATACAAACGGTAGGGTTTGAACTTTCTATGAATTTGTATTATAGTTCTAATTGAGGATGACTTTTAAGGAGGATAATAAACATGGCCAAGTATACTTGGGTAGACAAAGACACATGTATTGCATGCGGCGCTTGCGGTGCAACAGCTCCTGACATTTATGATTACGATGATGAGGGTCTGGCCGAAGTAATTTTTGACGGAGACGGCAACAAAGGCGTTACCGAGATTCCGGAGGATCTGTTCGACGATTTGCAGGACGCTCAGGATGGCTGTCCCACCGACTCCATCAAGGTTGCAGACGCGCCCTTCGACAAATAATGTAAGGCTCCACGAATTCATGAAACTGCCCTTCTCTAAGAGACCGGCAGTTTTTTTCATGCATAAAAGGGGCTTCCCCCATTTGTCTAACCGTGCAGTAAAGCTCCATCACCATGAAATGCTCCCGCTTGGGCTGTTAATAATCCTTCTCCGGTGTTTCTGGCGGTTCGCTTCTTTGCTACAATAATCTTTATATTTCGGGATGTGGCAGCGGAGAGGAGAGTCCGGATGAACACCGGTGAGGAGCAATTGCACAAAGAGAAGCAAAAACAATTTATTTTGAATGGAAATTTATGGAAGGTAATGGTGGATTTATCCTGGCCGGCAATCGTGGCGATGGTGCTGTATGGGATGAATGCCATGCTCGACGGATTCTTCGTGGGCCGCTATGTGGGAGAGACGGCATTGGCCGGCGTTTCGGTGGTCTACCCCTTATCCCAGATCAGCGTGGCTCTGGGATCGCTGATTGGAGTGGGAGCAGGCTCGGTGCTGAGCATCGCTATCGGGGCGCGGAACAAGCAGGTCCAGGAGCGGCTGCTGGGGAATGTGAATTTTTTGTCGGTCATAGCCGCTCTCGTATATATGGTGCTGGGCCTGCTCTTCTCCCGGGAACTGGCTGAGCTCATGGGGGGCAGGGAAGAGGCCTTGCTGCTGGGCGACCGATATTTCCGAATTACGATCCTGGGCGCCTTCTTCTGGATCTATGGGCTGGCCGGCAATATGATTGTCCGTGCAGAGGGCAAGATGAAGACTGCAGCATGGATGATGGGTGTAGGGCTGGCGGTGGATGCGGCGTTCAAGTACCTGTTTGTGGGGTTGCTGGACTGGGGGGTAGAGGGAGCGGCTTGGGCCACCAATATCGGCATGCTGACGTACACGCTGCTCGGCTGGATGTACTTTGGCGGGAATTCCCCGTCCTTCCGCTCCAAGCTGGCGTCGGTCCGGTGGGACAGGGAGATCGGGGGCTCCGTGCTGCGGCTGGGCATGTCCTCCCTGATCATGAGTGTGATGAGTCTGGTCCAGGCCGTCTTTGTTTTCAATGCCCTGTCCAAGCACGGCACCACGGCCGATGTGGCCTTCTATGGCGTTGTTTACCGGATTTTCACTTTTCTGCTGACCCCGATTTTTGGACTGATGCGTGCCCTGCAGCCTGTTATCGGGATCAATTACGGAGCGGGGCAGTATGAACGGGTAATCCGGGCATATCATATTTTTGCGGCTGCCTCCACGCTGCTGACTTTGCCCTTCTGGATTTTGTCCATGCTGGCTCCCGCTCCTGTGCTGGGCATGATGCTGAAGGATCAGGTGTTCACCGGGGAGCAGTTTGCCCAATTCCGGATTTACATGGCGATTCTGCCCGTGCTCTCGTTTATTTTCATGGCAATGACCCTGTTCCCGTCGATTGACAAAGGAAAGCCGGCGGCTCTCATCGGCATCGCCCGGCAGCTGGTGTTCTATGTGCCCGTTATGCTGCTGCTGCCTCAGGTAATGGGGGTCTCCGGCATCTACGCGGGCTCCTTTGCCATCGATGCGGTGATCGTGCTGTGGACGGTGTTGATGGTGCGCAGAGAGTTCCGGCAGCTGCGGCTCATGGGGGCTGTCCCCAATACGCAGGGCATGCCGGGATAGGGATATAGGCGGAATCGGCGCTGCCGGGGGAGGGGGGCTCTTCCGGCGGTTTGCTGTACAGCCCATTTTGGGATTGACAGTTCATTTAGTTAAATAGTAAAATTTACGTATTAACAGAGTGAAGAAAGGCTTCGGTTCGGTTATTGGAGAATTGAAAAATTTGGTGTGAACAAGGATTGACAAGATTCCCCAGCACTTATATGATAATGATAATCAATATCAATTAAAAGAAAGGAACAGCTTATGTACGCTTTTGCAAGAAAGCGGTTGGTAAGTTTTTTGTTGGTGCTTGCCGGAGTCACCTTGCTCTCCTTCTGCTTGTCGGCCATCTCTGCCGTTGACCCTGCCGAGGCGTTTGCCAGAAGGAGCTTTTTGCAGCCCACTCCTGAGAAGATTGCGGAGATCCGCCGGGAGATGGGATTGGACCAGCCTCTGTACCGGCAATATTATGACTGGATCAAGAGCAGCGTGCAGGGGGACCTGGGCACCTCTCTCCTGACCCGGAATCCGGTGGCCGCCGATATCGCCCGCAAGCTGCCGGTGACTCTGGAGCTGGTAGCAGCAGCTATGCTGTGGATTGTACTGATTACCGTGCCGGTGAGTGTGACCGCCGCCGTGAAGAAAGACAGCCTCTTCGACCGGGTGGTAAGCGTGCTTACCATTGCGGGCATTTCTCTGCCCAATTTCTGGCTGGGATTTCTGCTGCTGCTTGTTTTTGCCGTTATCTTCCCTGTCTTTCCGGTGGTGAGCGGCGGGGGCCTGCCGGGCCTGATTCTTCCTTCCCTGACGCTGGCCCTGCCTATAGCTTCCGCATCCATCCGCCTGTTCCGGGCTACCATTCTCTCCAATCTGAACAAAGACTACGTCATGTATGCCAAGGCCAGGGGATTGTCCGACACCCGGATTATCTGGGGACATGTGCTGAAGAATTCCCTGCCGCCCATGGTGACCATGTTCAGCCAATACATGGGGTACATGATTGCGGGGAGTGCCATAGCGGAAAGCATCTTCTCGCGCAAGGGACTGGGACTGCATCTGATCAGCGCCATTGTAGGCCGGGATTTGCCCACCATCAATGGCTGTGTGCTGGTGATCGCCCTTATATTTGTCGCTTGCGGTCTGGCGGCGGATCTCATCAACCTGCTGCTTAATCCCCGGATGATGGAAGGAGAGGATGGCTCGTATGCTTAGACAGGCGCTTCGCAGCAAGCAGGCCCTGGCCGGGCTTGCCCTCATGCTGCTAATGGGTGGCATGGCCGTATTCGCATCGGTGCTGATGCCCCATGACCCCAATCATATCCAGGTTGCGGGGAAGTTCCTGCCGTCCAGCTGGGAATATCCGTTGGGAACGGATCAACTGGGCCGCTGCGTGCTCTCCAGACTGATCTATGGCGCAAGATATTCCCTGGGAGTGGCCGCTCCCACTCTGCTGGCGCTGGGTGCGCTGGGGATCGGCGCGGGCACGGCGGCCGCTTACATCGGAGGCTGGCTGGAGCGCTTGTTCCTGATTATCTGCGACATCTTCATGGCCTTCCCTCCCTTGATTATTGTCCTCTCCCTGATCGGCGCTCTCGGCCAGGGCATCGGCAATATTCTGGTGGCGGTGGTGTTCTCCATGTGGGCCTGGTTTGCCAGAATCGTCCGCACCTACGCCGGAATCGAGAAGAGCAAGGATTACATAACGGCGGCCCGGATTGCCGGATGCAGCGACCTGCGGATCATCTGCTATCATATCATCCCCAATATCTGGGGGCCGTTTATTGTATACATGAGCACAGGGGTTGCTTCTCTGATCCTCATGGTTTCCGGCTTTTCCTTTCTCGGTCTGGGCTTCCCCGCAGGAACTGCCGAATGGGGCGCCATGCTCGGTGAGGCCAAGTCCGTTTTTTATTCCCATCCGCGGCTGGTTGTTTATCCCGGCATCTTCATTTTGCTGACGGCGGCAGGCTTTAATTTGTTCGGGGAAGCGCTGAGAGATATTCTATCGCCGGAGGAGGTGAGCCAATGAGTGTATTGCTTCAGGTGGAGAAGCTGGATATCCGGCTGCGGCAGGGAGAGGAGCCTCTTGTCCGCCAGGCGGAATTTACCGTGCGCGAGGGTGGGGCGCTGGCTATCGTGGGAGAGTCCGGCAGCGGCAAGACCCTGATTTGCAAGGCGGTGATGCAGCTGCTTAACAAGCGAAGCTTCACAGTATCCGGCAGCATCCGCTACAGGGGGCAGGAACTGCTTGGCATGGAGGACAAGGCGGTCCGTTCCCTGTGCGGGAACAAGCTGGCCCTGATTGTGCAGAATCCCATGACCGCTCTTGATCCCACGGTCAAGATTGGGAAGCAGATGGTGGAGACGCTGCGGGCCCATGTGAAAATCCCGGGAAAGCAGGCGGTGGAGACGGTGGCCGCCGCCCTGGAGAGGATGAATTTACCGCGCTGCAGGCAGCTGATGAACAGCTATCCCCATGCCTTGAGCGGAGGGATGCTGCAACGGGTCATCGTGGCCATGGCGCTGATGCTGAAGCCCGATCTGATCATCGCCGATGAGGCGACAACCGCGCTGGATGTGCGGAATCAGGGAAGGATTCTGGATGAATTGGCCCTATTGAAGCGCAACGGCATCGGCCTGATTCTGATTACCCATGATTTTGCGGTGGCTGCCAGATTGGCAGACGATGTGATCGTAATGAAGGAGGGCAGAAGGGTGGAAAGCGGTCCGCTGCGCCGGGTATTCGCCTCGCCGAAGGAAGCATACACCCGGGAGCTGCTTGCGGCCAGCATTCTGGTCAGGGAGGGATCGCATGATTCAAGTGAAAGAGCTGTCCAAGCGCTACATGATTAAGGAGGCCTATGGACGCCGGACCCCTCTCGATGCGGTCCGGCAAGCATCCTTCACGCTTGCGGACGGCACGGGGTATGCGCTGGTAGGGGAGAGCGGCAGCGGCAAAAGCACTCTCGCCCGCATGCTGGCCGGGATCGAACGGCCCTCGGGCGGGGAAATATGGCTTGGAGACCGGAACCTGGCCGCTCTGAAGGGCAGGGAGCTGCGCCTAGCCAGAGCCGAATTTCAGATGGTGCTGCAAAATTCCCGCAGCGCGCTTGATCCGCGGAGAACCATCTATGAATCCATAGCCGAGCCGATTCGTTGCCTTGTCCCCGCAGGGAAGCAGCAGGAGCGAAAGAGCATACACGAATTGGCGGAGAAGGTGCAGCTGCCCGTTCAGCTCCTGGGCAGGCTGCCCCATGAGCTGAGCGGCGGCCAGCAGCAGCGTGCCTGCATTGCGCGGGCGCTCAGTGTCGCCCCTCAATTCATCGTGTTTGACGAGTCCGTCAGCGGGCTTGATGTAACGGTGCGCAAGCAGATTCTCGACCTGATTCTGCGGCTGAAGCGGGAAGAGAGGAGCATCTTTCTCTTTATTACCCACGATATTGATGTGGCGCTGTACATGGCGGAGAATATTTTTGTGATGAAGGAAGGGGTCATCGTGGAACAGATTGCCAATGCCGGATCGTATGCCGACTTCACCCACGAATACTCCCGCACCTTGATCGAAGCTCTGCCGCCCAAAACCGTCTTCCGGTAATCTCATCCTAATCTCATCCTAATCTCATGCAAAGAAGGGAACAAATCATGTTCAGAAAAGAGCTTGGAAAAATAATCGGCTTGCTGCTGCTGTCCGCCCTTATGCTCGCCGCTTTCGCCGGCTGCACTTCTTCCGATTCCCCAAGCGGGGAGGTGCGGGAGGTCACTCTGACGGAGGGCTGGGATTTCTCCAGCGGCTTCTATCCGGTGCTTACCCCGGAGCGCAGCACGAACTACGGAGCCTTATATTATGCGGGGAATTTCTATGAAACGCTGGTCAATTATGACGGAGGCGAATTCGTTCCCGGCCTTGCGCAATCATGGGACATCTCAGGGGATGGGCTGGTTTATACCTTTCATCTGAAGAAAAACATCAAGTTCTCCGACGGCGCCGAATTCAACGCGGAGGCGGTCAAGAAGAATCTGGAGGCTGTTCCCGTCAACCTGGGCAGCTACAATGGAACTTACGGCACAGTATCCGCTATCATTAACAAGGTGGTCGCCGTTGACCCGTCTACTGTCGAGGTGCATCTGAAGACCCCTTATTACGGGGCGTTGAAGGACTTTACCATGCATAATCCCATGGCGATGGTTTCCCCCAATGCGTTCAACCCGGACGGTACGGTCAAGGATGTCCTGAACACGGCCACATTGGGCACAGGCCCTTATATGTATGAGGGAACAACGGACGGAACCACCTACACCTTTGTAAGAAACCCCGGTTATGACAGGGAAAAGCCCCAGGTGGACCGTTTTCATGTAAAGGTCGTTCCCGATGCGGATGCCAGGCTGCTCGCTCTGCGGAGCGGGGAGATCGACCTGATTCTGGGCGCCTCCAAGATCTCGTATGACGCCTTCAAAGAGATGAAAACCGCCGAGGGATATGCCGCTGTTGTATCCGATTCGGCGATCACTACCCGGCTGCTGGGCTTCAATGTGAACAAGGCACCCTTCAATGACAGGAATGTGCGGCTGGCGGCCAATTATGCCATTGACAAGGCGGGTCTTGTCAGCGGTCTGTTCTCCGGCATTGAAACCAAGGCGGACAGCCTGTTTGATCCGTCGCTGCCCTATTGCAAGGTTGATCTTAAGCCGTATGAATTCAGCAAGGAAAAAGCAAAGGCGCTGCTTCAGGAAAACGGCTGGGTGGATTCCGACGGCGACGGCATCCGGGAGAAGAACGGAGTCCGGCTGGCGGGAGAGATCATTTATATGACTGGAGCGTCCATGAGGGATGATCTGGCCTTGGCGCTCTCGGCGCAATTCAAGGAGGCGGGCATGGAGATCAAGGTGAAGGGCATGGAGATGATGGCGTATTATGCCGAGACCATGAAGGACGACTTCACTGTTTCCTTGAATGAGACCTATGGCATTACCTATGACCCGTACACGTTCATCAATAACATGAATTCCAAGCTGATGAAGGATATGGTAGCCTCGAAGGCTCTGGCGCAGGTGAATAACGGAGATGCCCTGATCGAAGCTCTGAACAGCGCGACAGATGAGAAGAAAATTCAGGAATCCTATGATTTTATCCTCAGGGAAATTCATGAGAACGCCGTGTTTGCACCTATTTCTTATATGAAGGAGCTGGCTTTGTTCAATAACAAGAAGATCGCCTCCTATGCCTTCAACGGCCAGCTGTCCAATGTGGATGTTGCCGGAATCAAGCTTCGCTAGGGCGTGTCTGACAACTCCGAGGGGAGCAGATTTCCCCGATTTTTCGTTTCTGGCAAGGCACTTTTGCGCAGGCGTACCGGGGACCCCGGGCCAAGCAAAAGTAACGCAGCAAGGGGCGAAAAGGCGGTGAAAGATGCCCTCAAGCGAGTTGTCAGACACGCCATAATCTGAGGGAGGGTTGAAATGAAAGCCAATTCGGAATTATCCGCTCTGTTGGGCATCGCCGGGGAGAAGAAGGGCTTGCTGATTGCCGCAGGTTTTTTCTCCACCCTGTCCAGCCTGCTGCAGATTGCGCCTTTTGTCGCCGTATATAAAATAATGGAGGAGCTGCTCCGCCATGCGGGAGATTCCGCAGGGATCGACAAGGGGCTCATCACCGATTGGGGCATTGCCGCCTTTGCCGCCCTGATTCTGTCCCTGCTGACACTGTACATCGGAGGCATGTGCTCCCATATTGCCGCATTCCGCATCCTGTATGAGCTTAGAATGAAGCTGGCGGATCATGTCGCCAGGATTTCCATGGGCTATCATACCAAGACGGCAACCGGTGAATTGAAGAAGATCATCGAGGCCAGTGTGGAAAAAATTGAGAAATTTATTGCCCACCAGCTTCCGGACATGGTAAGCGCAGTGGTGATTCCGCTGGTCCTGCTTGGGGTTATGTTCTATCTGGACTGGCGGCTGGCGCTGGCCACGCTGGTTCCTGTTGTGCTGGGCTTCTGGCTCCAGGCAAGGGTATATGCAAGCGAGGAAGGACGGAAGGCGTACCGGGAATTCCAGTATGCGGTGGAGGAGATGAACGCCACCGGCGTGGAGTATGTCAGAGGAATGCCTGCCGTGAAGATATTCGGAATAACGGCCGAATCCTTCTTGACCTTCAAGAAGGCGGTGACGCGTTACCGGGATATCTCCCTGGGCATCACCCATCTCTGCAAGACCTCCTACAGCCTGTTTTTTGTGATCATCAGCTCCTTGTTCGCGTTTGTAGTACCCGTGGGGCTGCTTGTGTTGAGGGGGTATGCGGAGGAGCAGGCGTTTGCCATTACCTTCGTCCTCTTCCTGGTTATTTCTCCCAGTCTGTCCGCGCCCTTGCTGAAGCTGCTGTATCTGGGCGGGGGCCTGAGGGAAATTGTGGAAGGAAACAAGCGGATACAGGCGGTGTTTGCCGAGCCGGTTGTAGAAGAGCCGGCGGCTCCCCGTGTTCCCGCCTCTTACGATATTGAATTCCGGGATGTATCCTTCGCCTATGAGAAGGAGGACAGCAAGGATTTCAAGCCGGTGCTGGAAAATATCCGGTTTGTTGCCAGGGGGGGGGAGATGACGGCGTTGGTCGGCCCCTCGGGAGGCGGCAAGTCCACCATTGCCAATCTGCTCCTGCGCTTCTGGGATGTGCAGGAAGGCTGCATCACCATCGGGGGGGTTCCCATCAGAGAGATGGGCACCGAAGCCCTGATGGATACGGTTTCCTTTGTTTTCCAGGATGTGCATCTGTTCTATGACACTATTGAAGAGAACATCCGCATGGGCAACACTACCGCCACCAAGCAGGATGTGATCGCCGCCGCCAGGATCGCCTGCTGCCACGAGTTCATCGAGAAGCTGGAGCATGGCTATGCCACCAGGATCGGAGAAGGAGGCACATCCCTGTCGGGGGGAGAGGCCCAGCGGGTTGCCATCGCCAGAGCGGTGCTGAAGAATGCCCCCATCCTTGTGCTGGATGAGGCGACAGCCTATGCGGATGCGGACAATGAACGCAAGATTCAGCAGGGGCTGGCCGAGTTGGTCAAAGGGAAAACCGTGCTGATCATCGCCCACCGCCTCTCCACCATCCAGGGGGCGGAGCAGATTCTCGTGGTGAAGCAGGGGCGGATTGCCGAAAGAGGGACGCATGAGCAACTGCGGCTTGAGAGCGGCATATACGAGCAGATGTGGCAAGCCCATATCAGCGCCGCCGCCTGGAGATTGGGAGGGCGGAAGCCTGTGGTGCAGACGGCTTCGGCGGAAGGGGGAGACCTGGGATGAACAGATATTTCTACAACATTTCGGGAGGAGATATCCGCAGTCTGTGGTCCTCCGGCATCGCGGCCATTCTGGACGGCATTGCCAAGGTGCTGCCCGCGGCGCTGCTGGTGGATATTTTCAACACGATCTACCGGTCCTTTGCCGAGCCGGAGCAGGGTCTCCACCTAGGGCGGATGTGGGGAGTCAGCATTGTGCTGGTGCTGTGGCTTGCCGTGGAGTATGCCGTTTATACGTCCCTGTATGACAAAACCTACGAAGCCGCCTACAGCCTGGCTGCCTCCGGCCGGCTGAAGCTGGCCGAGCATATCCGCAAGCTGTCGCTGGGGTTCTTCGGCAAGAGAGACCCCGGGGATATCACCAATCTGCTGCTCAGCGATTACGGGCAGGTGGAGCAGACCATCTCCCACAATGTGCCCCAGCTGATCAGCGGCGTCATCCTGCCGGTGCTGGCGTTCTGCGGCTTGGCCTTCCTCGATTGGCGGATGGCCCTGGCCATGTTCGCCGCCATCCCCCTGGGAGCGCTTCTGCTGTGGCTTACGGATTCCATCCAGGCAGGCTTAAGCGAGAAGCATGTGAAGGCCAAGAATGAAGCGGCCAGCCGCCTTCAGGAGTACCTGTCGGGAATCCGCGAGATCAAGGCGCATAATGTGGGCGGAACGAAATTCGAGCGGCTCAGATTATCCTTTGACCGTCTGATGCGGGAATCCATCCGTCTGGAAGGGATCATGGGTCCCCTGATCATGGGGGCCATGCTGCTGGCCCGTTCGGGGATGACGCTGATGATTTTTGCGGGAAGCTATCTACTGGCGGGGGGCGATCTGACTCTGTCGGTGTTCCTCCTGTTCCTTCTGGTAGGGACCAAGGTGTTCGATCCCCTGACGGTGGTGCTGATGAATTACGGGGAGATGCGCTATTCCGCCTTCAGCGCCCAGCGGATTATGGATGTGCAGCAGGAGAAGCCGCTGGAAGGGACAGAGCCTGTTGCATCCCGCCGCCCCATTGTCTTCGACCATGTCACCTTCGGGTATGATGCGGACACGCCTGTGCTGAAGGAGCTATCCTTCACCATTGAGCCCAACACGATCACCGCTCTGGTAGGACCCTCGGGCAGCGGGAAAAGCACGGTCACCCGCCTGATTGCCCGCTTCTGGGAGGTTCAGGAGGGCTCCATTCTGATCGGCGGCCAGCGGATTGATCAGGCTGACCCCGAGGAACTGCTGAAGGACATCTCCATGGTATTCCAGGATGTCTACCTGTTCCAGGATACCATCGCCAACAATATCCGCATCGGCAAGATGGACGCCACCCAGGAGGAGATAGAAGCGGCGGCGGGAAAGGCCTGCTGCCACGAGTTTATCAGCAGGCTTCCCCAAGGGTATAACACGCCGGTAGGGGAGGGCGGGTCCACCCTGTCGGGAGGCGAGAAGCAGCGGATATCCATCGCCCGGGCCTTGCTGAAGGATGCGTCCATCGTGCTGCTGGATGAGGCGACCGCCTCCCTCGATCCCGAGAACGAATCCGCGGTCCAGGAGGCGATCAACGCGCTGGTTGCCGACAAAACGGTTGTGCTGATCGCCCACCGCCTGAAGACGATCCAGAATGCGGACAAGATTCTGGTGCTGGACCAGGGGAGCTTGGCCGAGCAGGGCACCCACGCGGAGCTGCTGGAGCGCAGAGGGCTCTATGCCCACCTGTGGGAGCTGCAGCAGGACACGGAGGGCTGGCGGGTGAAATAAATAAAGCCGCGGGACAGGTAAAGAGCCTTATCCGCGGTACGGGAACTATATGACCAACAATCCGGCCGGGCTCCTGGCCGGATTATTTGGGTATACGCGAAAAAGCAGATGATTCCGACGGCGGAGGAAGGAGGGGAGTCCGCGGCCACTTCAGCTGTAACAAGTTGGGAGGAGCTATGACGGACACAGAAGCCCTTATTTGGCTCCGTCCATCCCTCACCAGCATGTTCTCCAATTGCTCATAGTAAAAGCGGTTCCATTGAGGTAAAATGAGCTTAGATTTTCTGGTAAAGGGGCAGATTGGCATGTACAAGCTGGTTATTGTGGATGATGAACCCACGGTCCGCAACGGACTATGCACACTTTTTGATTGGGAGGCCCATGGGATTGAATTGGCAGGGCAGGCGGACGACGGAGATACGGGGCTGGAGCTGATTAACTCGGTGCAGCCGCATATTGTGCTGACGGACGTGAAGATGCCGACCATGGACGGCATCCAGATGTCACGGGAAATCCGCGACAGGTTCCCGGAGACCAAGATCGTGTTTATCAGCGGCCATAACGATGCGGATTTCTTGAAATCGGCGATGCAGGTCCACGCCGTGGACTATATCTTCAAGCCGGTGAAGCTGCCGGAGCTGCAGAAGGTGGTGGAGCGGGTCGTCCAGAATCTGCAGACCGAGGAGATGGAGCGCCGTCTGGTGAAGGACATGCAGGTGAAGCTGACGCAAAGCATGCCGCTGCTCCGCGAGAAATTCCTGATGTCGCTGATCCAGGATGGTGTCATGCAGACGAAGGGGCTGCAGGAAAGAATGGAGTTTCTTAATCTGAAGCTGCCCCCCGATTCCCTCTATATTGTGCTTCTGGTCACCATCGACGATTCGGTCGAGGTGTTAAGCGGTCGTTCGGAGCGGGATAAGCAGCTGCTGTCCTACTCTATATTGAACATTGTTCAGGAACTGACGGATCTTCACCTGCAGGGCTATGCCTTCGAGAACCGGAACGGGGAATATGTGAGCATCCTGATCCAAGACGAGCATGCGGAGGAACGGGAGTCGGTGCTGTTCACCCTGTCGGAGGAAATCCGGGACAACCTGAGCCGCTGGCTGAAGATCAGTGTCACCATCGGCATTGGGGAGCAGGTGCGCAGCATTGCGGGACTTCCCGTTTCCTACAAGCATGCCCGGGAAGCGGCGGACCAGAAGTGGTACCTGGGCAAGAACCGGATTATCACCATCGACAGTCTGGATACAGGGGAGGAGAGTCTGAACCGGTTTGATACGGAGCAAACGGAACGCTTGCGGTCCGCTCTGAAGGCGGGAGACCGGGAGCGGCTGGCCGAGGAACTGGATGCCATCCTCCTGCCGCTTTCGCGCAACCGCAAGAACGGCTTCAAATACAGCCGCTATGTGGCCATGCAGTTGATTCCTTTGTCCGGGCGGGTCCTGCTTGATCTGAATATTCTGACCAAGGAATGGGATGTCAAGGAGAAGAACGCCCTGGATCAATTGAACCAGCTGGAAACGATGACGGAGCTTATGCAATTCGTCGCATCCTATCTGGGGGAAATCTGCGTCTGGGTCCAGGAAAAGCGCAGCGGCAGATCCAGCAATGTGATTGAGCGCATCCGCACCTTCATCGAGGAACGGTACGCCGACAATCTGACCATAGCCGATATAGCCGGATATGTTTATCTGAGCCAAACCTATGTGAGCCTGCTGTTCAGGCAGGAGACGGGAGAAACCATCTACGAATATCTGATGAAGGTGCGGATTGAAAAGGCGAAGGAGCTGCTGCGGGACCCGCGCACCAAGTTTTACGAGGTCTGCAACGCCGTCGGGTATACGGACCCCAGTTACTTCAGCAAGCTGTTCAAGAAGATAACGGGGCTTACGCCAAGCGCCTACAGGGACCAGTTCTAATAGGAGGGAGGGGTGAAACGTGAAAGGAAGTCTGCCAAGAGCCTGGAGCCGCCTGAAGGATTTGGGGCAGGGGATTATGGCGGCAAGAAAGTGGATGCTGGCGTATGTGGTGCTGATTCTGCTGCCCGCTTCCATTATGCTGTTCGGCTATTATCAGAGATCCTCGGAGATTCTGGAGGAGGAAGTATCCCGTACCATGCAGATGACCCTGAAGCAGGCCGCAATCAATCTCAGCTACCGGATCAACCATGTCCAGGAAATATCCGATTCTCTGTTCATGAACCGCAAGCTCTACGAGAGTCTGGACCTGTCCTACATCATCAATGAGCAGCTGGACCAGTCGGAGGATCTGCTGAATTTGCTGGTTTCTGTGCAAACAAGGACCGAGATTGTCCGGGCGCGGATATTCGCCGATACCTCCAGTGTGTTCGGAACCGACCAACTGAACATTTTTCCTCTGGAGAACCTGAAGCCAAGCCCCTGGTACCCCAAGATTATGGAAGCGGGCGGGCGGCTGGTATGGACGGGGAATTATACCGAGACTTATCTGGATCTGGGGAAGCAGAACGTCCTCTCCTGCGCCAGAATGCTGCGAAATCCCCGCCATTATGAACAAATCTTCGGAGTATTGATGATCGATGTTTCGGAGAAGCTGATCTCAGATATTATATCCGAGCTGGATTTTCCCAGCCAGATTCATCCGTACATGTTGGACCGCAACGGAATCGTGATCTACAGTGAGGACCGTTCGGCAATCGGGCTGGAATCGCCTATTGAGCAGAAGGGACAGCAGTGGGTAGGCGACAAGGACGAAGGAATCATCCAGGGCTCGGAGGGCAAGGAGGACATGTACGTGGTGTATTCCACCATCCGCTCAACAGGCTGGAAGCTGGTGGCCGAGATTCCCAAGGGGGCCATCTCCCCCCGTGCTGCCGCGCTTAATCAAGTCTCCAGCATCGCCACACTGATCGGGATGAGCGTGATGTTCCTGATTCTGGCCTTTGTGCTGATGGCTTTCGTGATTAAAGGGATGAACAACCGGATCAAGACTGTGATGAAGATGCTCCGCACGGAGGGAATTGACCGGCTGGAGGAGCAGCGCGCCAGGAACGACGGGGATTTCCATCTTCTGGAGCGGAGTGTGGATTATCTGATCCACCGGGTGCGGAATCTGATGGAGGAGGCGTACCGTTCCAAGATGCTGGAGCGGGAGGCCCAACTAAGAGCCTTGCAGGCGCAAATCAACCCCCATTTCCTCTACAATGCCCTGGACACCATCAATTGGCTGGCGCTGGCGCTGAAGGCTACGGATATCAGCAGGATGATCGAGGGACTGTCCGATTATTTCCGGCTCAGTCTGAACAAGGGCAAGGATAATGTAAGCGTCACCGATGAGCTGGACCTGGCCAAGGTCTATCTGGAAATTCAACAAAACCGCTTCCCCTCCAGCTTCACCTTTACCATCGAAGCGGAGCTGGATACGGACCGCTATCTGATTCCCAAGCTGACCTTGCAGCCGATTGTGGAGAACGCACTGCTTCACGGCATCCGCAAATCGAAGGGGAAGAGCGGCCTGATCGCCATCTCGGCCAAGCTGGATAAGGAGGATGTGGCGATTAGCGTCACCGATGACGGGATTGGGATGAACGCGGAATTGGTGGGCAAGCTGTTGACGGAAGCCCGGCCGGACCAGCGGGAGGACGGAAGCGGGAGCTCCTATGGACTCTACAATGTGAACGAACGGATCAAGCTGTTTGCCGGGAATGCCTACGGACTGGAGATTCGGTCCGCGGAGGGAAGGGGGACTACGGTAACCGTCCGGTTGAAGGCAGTCCAAGTGAATAAAACTTAAGTAGGATGCACCCAGAAAGTGTCGGATTACCATCTACAGCATGCCTCCATGTGCCCTTATAATAGAGCCATAAGAACATGGAGGTGTAAGTCATGAGCAATATCGCAGCGAATTTGCAGGGAAAGGCGGCGGAGAACAGCTTGGCGCGTAAACGTTCCGGCAAATGGAGGCTGGTGCGGAACAATCTGGATTATTATGTGCTGTTGATTCCCGGCCTGCTCTTCCTGCTTCTCTTCAAATACACGCCCATGTACGGGGTTGTGATTGCCTTTCAGGATTTCAACATCTTCGAAGGCATACGGGGAAGCGAATGGGTGGGATTGGAGCAGTTTAACAAGCTGATGCACTCGGAGGAGTTTGCTCAGGTATTCACCAATACGCTGTTGATCAGCTTTTACAAAATTGTGCTGCTGTTCCCCATTCCCATCTTCATCGCGCTGCTGTTGAACGAAGTGAGGTTCAGCGCCTTCAAGAGGACGATCCAGACCGTTATTTATTTGCCCCACTTCCTATCCTGGGTGATTATTTCCGGCTTGTTCATCACGATTCTTTCTCCCTCCGGAGGGCTGGTCAATAACTTTCTTCAGTGGCTGGGCTTTGAGCCCATCACCTTTTTCATGGATAACCGGTTTTTCCGCAGCATTATTGTGTTTTCGGCGGCCTGGAAGGAAGCGGGCTGGAATGCGATTATTTTCATCGCTGCCATCGCAGGCATCGAGCAGGAGCAATACGAAGCGGCTGCCATCGACGGGGCGGGCAGAATCCGGCAGATGATCCACATCTCCCTTCCCGGCATTATGCCAACCATTGTACTGATGCTGATCCTGCGCTTAGGCTCCGTGCTGGAAGCGGGGACAGAGCAAATTCTCACTATGTATAATCCGGTCGTGTATGAAACCGGCGATGTGCTGGGCACCTTCGTGTACCGGGTGGGTCTTGGCAAGATGGATTACAGCTTCAGTACGGCAGTCGGCCTGTTTAATTCGGTTGTGGGCTTTATCCTGGTGGTTTCCGGGAATTTCGTCAGCAAAAAATTAGTCCAGCGCGGAATCTGGTAGGAGGTGCGGGTATGAGAAAACGAACGTTTGGCGATTGGTCTCTGGATCTGTTTGTGTACGGGTTCCTGCTGGTATGCGGAGCCATTACACTCCTGCCCCTGGCTAATGTATTCTCGAAATCGGTCAGCGCGGAATGGGCGGTTGTCTCCGGCAAGGTCAGTATTATTCCCGTCGGGTTCCAATTGGACACCATGCAAAGTGTGGTAACCTCAAATACGTTCATACGGGCCTTCGGCATATCCGTGCTTGTTACCGTAGCGGGAACGTTGTTCTCCATCCTGCTGACGGCCATCACGGCCTATCCGTTGTCCAAGCGGCATCTTCCCGGCATTTCCTTCATCATGGTGCTGTTCGTATTCACCATGCTGTTCAGCGGAGGGATGATTCCCCATTATCTGCTGATCCGCAATCTGCATCTGATCAACAGCTTATGGGCGCTGATCCTGCCGGCGATGATCAGCGTGTTCAATCTGCTGGTGATCAAGAGCTATTATGAAGGGCTACCGGAAGCGCTGGAGGAGTCGGCGCGCATGGACGGCGCCAAGACCTTGACCATCCTGTTTCGGGTCATTCTTCCTCTCAGTATGCCCGTAATCGCTACGATCTCATTGTTTTACGCCGTAGGCTATTGGAACGATTATTTCCATCCCATGCTGTATATCAATGATTCGTCGCTGAAAACGCTGCAATTGTACCTCCGGGATATTGTGATGGAGGCAGATACCTCCAATGCGACCAACAAGAGCTTGGACGATCTGATGAATATGTCGCCGGAGGGCGTCCGGGCTGCAACGGTGGTCGCCTCCACCATTCCGATTATTTGCGTGTACCCGTTTCTTCAGAAATACTTCATCAAAGGCGTTTTGATCGGTTCTGTCAAGGGATGAGTATGACATTAATGCTGACGGCAGACGTGCCGGCAGCTTAATGATAGTAAGGCTTATTAAAAAACAGGAGGGTTTATCAAAATGAGAAAAAACAAATGGCTATTGCTTCCCGTGGCCGCCAGTCTTGTTCTTGCCTCAGCAGCATGCGGCTCCCAAAGCGACGATGGCGCAAGCAACGCCGCTTCCCCGGCCGCATCCGCCACAGCAGCTGCAACAGTCGCAGCCACCAGCGGGCCCAAGCCGGAATTGAAGGCCTTGATGCGCTGGATGAAGGATGATTACAATACGTATCCGGTTGCCAAAATGCTGGAGGAGAAAACCGGATATAAAGTAACCTACGATATGCTTCCCGCCGACAAACCGGGGGATAAGCTGAATCTGCTGATTGCTTCCTCCGAGCCTTACGATTTGATCAGCGTGGGCGGTGACAATACCTTCAAGGCCCTGTATGCGGACTATGCCAAAAAAGGCGCTTTGGTGGATCTGACCCAACTGATCGACAAGTACGGTCCCAACATTAAGAAGGCCATTTCCCAGAAATCCTTCGATGCCATCAAGGTGGACGGCAAAATATACGCGATTCCCCATACCACGTCCAATACGGTTGGAGCAAGCCTGATTATCCGCAAGGACTGGCTGGATAAGCTGGGGCTTAAGGTGCCCGCCACCCTTGATGAATTGACCGAGGTGTTGAAGCAGTTCAAGGAAAAGGACCCGGGCGGAAACGGAGATAAGAATATTCCTCTTTCGATGGTAGGAAATGCTCCCATGCTCAGCAATGTGGTCGGCGCCTTCGGCTTGGCCAATGAATGGAACGATGCAGGCGGCAAGCTGGTTCCCCGCGCCATGGACCCTGCCTATAAGGATTATCTGACTCATATGGCCGATCTCTACAAACAAGGTCTTATCGATAAAGAATTTGCCATCAACAAGGACGCTACTGTGAAAGAAAAATTCACCAGCGGCAAGGTGGGCGTTATTCCCCAAGGCTGGGCGGATGTGCCAACCGTTGCCGATGCCTTGAAGAAGAACGTCCCAACTGCGGAATATGTATTTATTCCCGCTCTGAAGGGCAAGGATGGCAAAGCGGGCTTCGGGGCCTCCTCCGGCTTCGACAGAATTACCTTCATACCCAAGTCCTCGAAGCATCCCGAGGATGCCATCAAGTATATGAATGCCAAGCTGGAGGAAGAGACCTTCAAGAACATGGCCATCGGGGAAGAAGGCAAGCATTACACCTTCAAGGACGGAGTTTATTCGCCGATTCTGCCCATCTTCAATGATGAGCGGAATAATGCCGGCAACTTCCTGACAGGCATTGATGAAGTGAAGTACCCGATCTATTGGCAAGCCCGTGTGCGCAAGGACCAGCGCTTGTTCGACGCCTGGGATTACCTGAACCCGAAGCAGCCCGATGCATTGAAATTCCCCAATCCTCTGGGCCTGGCTCCTTACCTGGCGCAATACGCCAAGGATAATGCCCAATTGGAGCAGCTTGTGATTGACTACACAACCAAGGTTATTGTCGGCGGCGAGCCCATCTCCGGACTTGATGCTTTCGTAGCCAAGTATAAGGCTGCCGGAGCGGACGCCAGTTATAAGGAAGTCAATGAATGGTATGCAACGGTAAAAAAATAGGCGGATGATTCTTGTCCATGATGGAAGCGGCTTACCCTGATTGAACGGGGGATGGCCGCTTCCATCATGGGCTGCCTTATCGGTGGATTTAAGAAACGAAAGAGAGGGATACAGCATGTCCGCATATACGTTGTCGCAACGCTCCATTCCATTGAAGGATCAATGGGATGTCATTATAGTAGGAGGAGGGCCTGCAGGCTGCGCCGCCGCCATATCCTCCGCCCGGGAGGGAGCAAGGACGCTGCTGATTGAAGCGACCGGCGCTTTGGGCGGAATGGGGACCTCCGGCCTGGTTCCGGCTTGGACTCCTTACTCCGACGGAGAGAAGATCGTATACAGAGGAATTGCCGAGGCCGTGCTGGTCACTTTGAAAAGCGAAATGCCCCATATTGACAAAAATTCCTTGAACTGGGTGGCAATTAATCCGGAAAAGCTAAAGCGCATCTACGACCGGATGGTCACGGAGGCCGGAGCGCAAGTGCTGTTCAACACCACGTTATGTGCGGTGGATACGGACGGGGAGGGCGGAATTGAGGCGCTCATCGTCAATAACAAGTCCGGGCTGACCGCTTACCGGGCGGGCATCTATGTGGATTGCACCGGGGATGCGGACCTCGCGGCCTGGGCCGGGGCGGAATTCCAGAAGGGCGACGAGGATGACGGCTCGCTGCAGCCCACAACCCATTGCTTCTCCATGGGCAATGTGGATGAGTATGCTTACCGGCACGGTGTGCCGCTGAACGGCTGGAAGAATCCGGCCAGCCCGGTCCACGCCATTATCGCATCGGGCAAGTACCCGCTGCTGGACCATCATATGTGCAACTCTCTGATTGCTCCGCGCACCATCGGCTTCAACGCCGGCCACATCCCGGGCGTGGACAGCACGGACCCCGAACAGGTATCGAAGGCGCTGATCCAGGGGCGGATTATGGCGGAGGAGATCAGGAAGAGTCTGGCGGAATATTGCCCCGATGCCTTCGGCAATGCCTTCGTTTCGGTCACGGCGCCGCTGCTTGGCATCCGGGAATCCCGCAGAATTATGGGAGATTATGTGCTGACCCTGGAGGATTACGTAGAGCGCAGAACATTCGCCGATGAAGTCTGCCGGAACAGCTATTACCTGGATGTCCACGGCTCCGGCAAGAAGAAGCTGTCAACAGGCCAGGATCAAGAATATTACACCCATGTGATGAGATACGGTCCGGGTGATTCCCACGGCATCCCTTACCGGTGCCTCACTCCCAAGGGAATCCGCAATATGCTTGTCGCAGGACGCTCGGTTTCCTGCGAGCGGATGGTGATGGGCAGCGTGCGGGTGATGCCTGCGTGCCTGGCGATGGGAGAGGCGGCAGGAATAGCCGCTGCCATGGCGGCACGGCTGGACAGCCATGACGTTCATGCGGTGGACACGGAGCGTCTCCGGGAGCGCCTGAAGGAAGAGGGAGCCTATATCCTCTAGGGCGTGTTTGCAAACACGCCCAAAACCAGGCGCTATTCACAAGAAAAGGGCAGGGATACGAATGGAGCAATTAGAAGGAAGACAGCCCGTCTATGCCGATGTAATGGTTGCGGGCGGCGGGATTTCCGGAGTAGCGGCTGCCCTGGCGGCTGCGCGGAACGGCGCGAGAGTAGTCTTGTGCCAGGACCGTCCTGTGCTGGGCGGCAATGCTTCCTCCGAGATTCGCATGCATATCGTCGGCGCGGCCAATTCCAAGCGCCGGAAAGCATTGGAGACGGAAGCGCGGGAAGGGGGCATTCTGGAGGAAATCCTGCTGGAATGCGCGGTACGCAATCCCCAGCGCAGCGCATCTATGTTCGATCTGATCCTATATGAGAAGTGCCGGGCCGAGCCGAATCTGACGCTGATGCTGAATACGGCGGTGACCGGAGTGCAGATGGAGGGCGCTCAGATTGTGTCCGCGCTGGCTGTGCGGGAGAGCACGGAGCACAGCTTCGCCATCTTCGCGGAGGTTTTCCTGGATTGCACCGGCGACGGACGTCTGGGTAAGGAGGCGGGCGCCTTGTTTGCCACAGGCAGAGAATCTGCCGGGCAGTACGGGGAGTCCTTGGCTGGGACTGAGCCTGATCCGTATTCTCTCGGCTCCTCTCTGTTGTTCACCGCCAGGGATATGGGGGAGCCCATGGCGTTTATTCCCCCCGCGTGGGCAAGAAGCTTCACGGAGGAGGATCTGAGATTCCGCCCCCATCACTCCTGGGAGTACGGCTATTGGTGGGTGGAGTTCGGCGGAGTGCTTGATACCATTGCCGATAATGAGAGCATCCGCGACGAGCTGCTGGCTATCATGATGGGGGTCTGGGACCACATCAAGAACAGCGGCCATCATCCCGAGTCCGAGAACTGGGCGCTGGATTGGTTCGGCTTCGTTCCCGGCAAGCGGGAGTCCCGGCGGTTTACCGGCAAGCATATGCTCACTCAACGGGATTTGGAAGAGGCCGTTCACTTCGAAGATGTGATCGCCTATGGCGGCTGGCCCATGGATACTCACCCGCCCCGGGGAATCGATGCCAAGGACAGCTCTCCTTTGCATCAGCCGATCACCAATTATGTGTACGGTATTCCTCTGCGGTCGTTAGTGAGCGCCAATGTGGAGAACCTGATGTTCGCCGGGCGCAATATTTCGGCCACGCATATTGCCTTTTCCAGCACGAGGGTCATGGCGACCTGCGGAGTAATGGGGCAAGGCGCGGGCACCTTCGCCGCATTGGCGGCCAGGGAGGGTGCAGCGCCGGGAGCGGCGGCGGATAATCCGGAATTCATCCGCCGGACCCAGCAGCTGCTGATCCGGCAGGATGCGTTCCTGCCGGGAATCCCGCCTGTGGACAATCTGGCCAGCCGCGCTAGGGTACGGGCCTCATCCGAGCAGCCAGGAGGGGAAGCGCAGAACGTTACCGACGGGCACACCCGCTCTATGCATGGGACGAACGGGGCGCGGCCGGACTTGACCGCACCCGGAACGCACCGGTGGATGTCCCGGCCGGAGGACTCTGCTCCTTGGATCGAGCTGGAATGGGATTCCCCTGTAGCAATGAGCGAAGTAACGGTGGTGCTTGACACAGGCATGCACCGCAGACTCACGCTGACCCATGAGGAGGGCCTGCATAAGCAGAACGCTTGGGGGCCCCAGCCGGAAACCTTGAGAGAGTTCCGCTTGGTTGCCTATTGCGCCGATTCTCCCGGTGTTGGCCGCGAGATCATGCATGTCCGGGATAATTACCAACGTCAGATTGTATGCTGTATTGAATTGGACACCATGGTTAAGCTGCGGCTGGAGGTGCTGGGCACCAACGGCCTGGATCATGCCCGGGTGTTCGAGATCCGCTGCTATTGATAAGCTGCCCTGCGTTTCGAAAGCTGCGGCAACGAAAGACACCCATCATACAAGCAGAATGTTAAATAAACAAAGCCGGGAGCATATACGGTTATGCTCCCGGCTTTGTTTGTGCTGTAATCCGAATTAAGCATTGCCGCGCAATTACCGATATAAGGAAGGAGAAGAGAAAAATAAGCAGAGGCGGTGCTTCCATGAACAAAAAGGATCTTGAGGATCAGTTGGAGGCGTTCTTCGAGCATAATCCCCTGGATGACGATATGATGTATCTGAAGCAGTTCGTGAAGAATCACCCCGAGAACAAGATGGGCTGGTATCTGCTTGGCAAGGAGTATGCGGTCCGGGATAAGGAGGGGAAGGCCAAGTATTGCTTTGCCCAGGCAGGCGAGGTATATGAAGCGTTCGAGAAGAAGCGGATCAAGCTGGGGCTGCTGGAGTCGCTGAGGGCGGACCAGACCGTCATTCCGGGGCAGACCGGCCGGAGAAAGCGGTTGTTCCGGGTGGTTAAACTTGGCGCTGTATTGATTATAGCTATGCTGGCCGGCTCCTATCTGATTCCGGAGAAGCGGGGAGGGGAAGCAGTTGAGCCAGCTTCCGTTCCGGCGCCGTCTGGACCGTCTGCAACAGCTGCAGCGAATGGTTCCGCACCGTCCGGGCCGTCTGCAACTGCTGCCGGAGGTGCTGCTCTGACCCGGGAGAACAAGGTCCGGATTGTCTATGACAGTCCTCTTGCCTCTGGGCGGGTAAGAGAAGAGCTGTGGAGAAGCTTCTTGGTACCCGGTAAGGAGAAGGAAGCTGCAGGAAGGACGCTTCTGGTGGAGGGCTACCCCACTGCCGACGGAAAATGGATAAACGGTATCCGCCCTCCGGCGCCGCAGATGAGCGGAACATTGTCCGGGACCGGCGGGGAACTGAGAGTGGTCTATCACCAGGCCCAATACTGCAACTGCACCCCGGCAGAAGCCCCTGGCGCCGCTGCCGCAATCGGGCAGTGGCTGGCCCACGAAGAGGAAGATGCCGTTCTGCGGTCTGCGGTGCGTGCATACCAGAACCGTTACGGGGAAGCCCTTCCGGAGACGATTGACGGGTTAATCCGCGATTTCCCCCATAATCTGCTTCCCGGTTATACAGACCGGATGAAAGCAGCCTATCCTCGGTTGCGGGAGCAGCTGATGTCCGGCGGCAGCTTGAATTCTGTACCGCTGTCCCCGCAGTCGGGGGAGCAAGGCGGAGAAGCGGGCGTATCGGGTCCTGTACTGTTGGCCGATCCGTTGGAGATCATTATCGACAGGGATAATTACCGCCTGGCTCTTGTCAGCGGGTCCGTCATACTGCGCAGTTATCCCGTGGGATTGGGCGGCAACCGTACACCCGAAGGGACATTCTTCCTCTCGGACAAAGTAAAAAATCCCAACGGCCGGGATGACGGGGATTTCGGTTCAAGAGGAATGCAGTTGTCGGATACGGACTATGCGATTCATGGGACCAACCAGCCGGGGAGTATAGAACATGACGACTCACTCGGCTGTGTCCGCATGCTGAAGGAAGATGTGGAGGAGCTGTTCGATATGGCCCCTTCGGGAACCAAGGTCACCATCGGAAAAGGTCTGCTGCCTGCCGAACTCATCCGCAAGGAAGCGCCGTTTCAGATTCCCGCTCTGCGGGTGGAAGAAAACCCCCGGAAGGTATACAGATGGTTATAGCGATTAACCGTTTACAATAATCAGAACGGCTGTGAGAACGACTACCGCGGCAACAACGGACACCGTCCAAATAATCGCCTTCTTGTTCACTTCATTGTTCTTTTGTTTACGTGCCAGCACGGGAGCTTGTTTCTTCACAGAATACCAACCCTTCCTGATATAGTCATACCTCATTTTAACATATGGGCTTGTTCGTGCACAGCGGCAAACTTCGCCTCACTCATCCATTTGGGAACATCTTGCATTGCTCCCCCAGATGGGGTTTAATAATGTAGGGGGTAAGGTTTATATTGGCACAGGTTGACTTAACGGGTGGGAGGAAGGCCATATGGACGGAAGGGATTGGAGCAAGTTTTTACTGCCCTATGAACAAGCGGTTGAAGAGCTGAAGGTCAAATTCAAGATACTGCGTACAGAGCTGAAGGCCCGGGAGGAGTATTCGCCGATTGAGTTCGTTACCGGCCGCGTGAAGCGCATCTCCAGTATTCTGGCGAAGGCCAAGAAGCTGAGTGTGCCTATGGATCAGCTGGAGACCGGAATTGAAGACATTGCCGGCATCCGGATCATGTGCCAGTTTGAAGAGGATATCGAACGTCTGGCTGAGCTGATCTGCGAGCGCCAGGATCTGAAGATGATGTACTGCAAGGATTATATCCGCAACAAGAAGGACAGCGGCTACCGCAGCTATCATATTATCGTGGAATATCCCGTTCAGACTTCATTAGGCATGAAGAATCTGTTGGCGGAGATTCAGCTCCGCACCCTGGCCATGAATTTCTGGGCGACGATTGAGCACTCCCTTAACTATAAATATCACGGGACTATTCCGGAGGATATCAGCAACCGCCTGTCCAAGGCGGCCGAGGCGGCTTACCGGCTGGATCAGGAGATGTCCAGCATACGCGATGAGATCGTGGAGTCCCAGAAGCTGTTCGAGGATCATGCCAGTCTGGTGACGAAGATGCTCAACCAGATTCAGGTGCTTTATTTCCACCGCAGAGTGAAGGAGGCGGGCTTGTTCCAGAGCCGCTTCCAGGAAATCTGGGAAAGCAATGAATTGTCGCGGCTGTATGAGCTGGCGGAGGATGTAGAGGCGGCTTTGGCCGGTTTGGCCAGCGGCGGCAAATCCAAGCCCGCAGGAGACGAAGGCCCATGAGAGGGTATGAGCAGCTTTATGTGGCTTTTATCTATTACTTCAATGTGGAACGGGATTACTTCGAGTGTCACGAGGTGATGGAGGAGCTGTGGCTGGAGGAAGGGCGGAATCTTGTTTTTCAGGGGCTGCTCCAGATTGCCGTAGGCTTGTATCATTTCCGCAATGGCAACGTCAGCGGCTCCATCAAGCTGTTCACCCAAGGAATTGATAAGCTTGGGGAGGAGCCGGAGGTATTGTACGGCATCCGGCTCGGCAAGCTTGTCGGGGAAAGCAGAGTCTATGCGGAGAAGCTGCGGAGGCTTGCAGAGGAGCCCTTCGCGTTCTACGACCTGGATATTGAGGTGGTTGACCCTGAGCTCCGCGGGTTAGTGGAGGCCATGAGGGAGAACCCTCCCTCCCGGGAGGAATAGGTTTCCCGTTACTCCGATGGCATCAGCCCAAGACAAAAGACGATTCCAACGTGAACAAGACCGCCCTGTTACAGGAGCGGTCTTGCTGTTGTCTGGACAACTTAGTCGGATTTGGCTTGAAAACTTCCATGTACTATTGGTTGTCGGCCTTGTGCTTGTTCAGGAACGCCTTGAACGCTTCGTAAGAGGCAGGGGTGGGCTTGTTGCTGCTGTCCATGCTGAAGCCGCCCTCCAGGCGCTCTACTTCCTTGCCGTCCTCGTAGTATACCAGGGTGGGGGTTACTGTCAGCTTGTAGTCGGTCCAGCCCCCGGTGAATTCAAGTACATTGAATATTTTCATGTCTACGCCTAATTCTTTGGCCAATGGGGCCAAGTGGGGAGTCGTCGCTACACAGTGGACGCATGCAGGCGAGAAGAAGTAGATAAAGGACGGTGTGTTGCCTTTGAGCCGCTGCTCCAGCTCCGCAGGAAGAATGATGTTCTGATAGTTGGGATCATCCAGTTGCTTGACGGTCAGAGAATTGAGCTTGGACGCGGGGATGCCGTAGATGTTCTCACCCTGGCTCTTCAACGACATCTGGTTTACTCCAAACAAAATGGCGAATAATCCGGCGACAATGCCCAAATACATAAGCAGCTTCTTCACATCTACCCCTCCCGTGTTTATAATGATGGAATGTGTCCGATCTATTGATGAATTGAGACCTTATTCTTGGTATAGTATAGCATAGGACCAAAGCAGCTTGGCAAGCGAAGCCTGCAATGAAATTTGCGGAAATGAGTGACGATTATGACGGTTAAACTGCCCGGTGCGTTCTTGCAGCGTATGCGGGGCATGCTCGGGGACGATTATGACAGCTTTGTCGCTTCGTACGGGAGAGAACGCTCCTACGGACTCCGGAGCAATCCTCTGAAGCTGACTCCCTCGGAGTTGGAGGCATGCACAGATTTCGGGCTGGCTCCTGTGCCTTGGGCGCCGGAGGGTTTTTATTATGAAGAGGGAGCGCGGCCCGGCAAGCATCCTTATTATCATGCGGGTCTGTATTATATCCAAGAGCCCAGCGCCATGCTCCCTGCCGAATTGTTGGAGGTATGTCCCGGAGACAGGGTCCTTGATCTGTGCGCAGCTCCCGGGGGCAAGACAACCCAATTGGCGGGCAAGCTCCGGGGGCAGGGAATTATCGCAGCCAATGACAACAGCCTGGAGCGGGTGCGTGCTCTGGCCAAGAATGTGGAGCTGTTCGGAATCAGGAACGCGCTTGTGATGCATGAGCTTCCGGAACGGCTGGCTGCAAGCTGGCCCGGTTACTTCAATAAGATTCTGATCGATGCACCGTGCTCAGGCGAGGGCATGTTCCGCAAGGAAGAAGATATGATCCGTCAATGGGAGAAGCATTCCGTAGAGCGGTGCTGCACCATGCAAGCTCCTATCCTGAAGGCGGCAGCCAAGCTGCTTGCCCCGGGAGGAAGGATGGTGTACTCCACCTGCACCTTCTCCCCGGAGGAGAACGAAGGGATGATCGCCTCCTTCTTGCGGGACCATCCGGAGTTCAAGGTCGTTCCTGTGCAGACGGCTCACGGATTCGCCCACGGGCGGCAGGAGTGGGCTGCCGCGGCGGCGGATCAGGCAGTTCCCGATGAGGCTGCGCTGCAAACGGCAGGAACGCTGCGGTTATGGCCGCATCTCGTCCGGGGGGAGGGGCATTTTGCCGCTGTGCTGGAGAAGAGCGGAGGCGCCCCTGCCGCAGAGCGGCATGACGGAATTGTTGCGGCGGGACAGGCTGGTTCCACAGGAGGGAAATCAGCTGGCTTTTCTGGCAAGGAGCGTGGCAGCGGCGGGCGCAAGCAGCCCTCTCCTGCGGACGCCGCTGCTGACCTCTCCCCGTGGCTTGCGTTCTGTGCGGATAATCTGGTGGAACTCCTCCCCGGTACCCCGTTGCTGTTCGGTGAGCATCTCTATCTTTCCCCGTACGGCAGTCCGGCGTTGGATGGCCTGAAGGCCTTCAGGCCGGGCTGGCCGGCGGGCATGCTGAAGCGGGGGAGATTCGAGCCCTCGCATGCGCTGGCTTTGGGGTTGGAGCCTCAGACCGTACGGCGTTCTCTTCATCTGAATGCGGCCTCTGATGAGGTAATCCGCTATCTGAAGGGGGAGACGCTGTTCATAGAGGAGGGCGCCATCCGCCGCGCGAATGAAACACCGGCCAAGGGATATGTGCTGGTTTGTGTGGACGGGTTCCCTCTGGGCTGGGGCAAATGGTCCCAGGGCACACTAAAGAATGAATACCCCGCAGGATGGAGATGGGTGTAGTGAAACAGACTCAACGCTTGGACAAACTGCTGGCCCATTCCGGTTTTGGCTCCAGGAGCGAGATCAGGCTGCTGGTGAAGCGCAACGGAGTGCAGGTCAACGGAAAGACAGTGAAGGACAGCGGTCTTCAGGTCAATCCGGAGACGGATGCGATCATAGTTGATGGCGAGCCGGTACATTATAGGGAGTTCGTCTATCTGATGATGAACAAGCCGCCGGGAGTTGTCTCCGCTACTGAAGATAACCGGGACCGGACTGTAATCGATCTTCTGGGGAAGGAGTATTCCCATTATGATCTGTTCCCCGTAGGCAGGCTGGATAAGGACACGGAGGGGCTGCTGCTGCTCACCAACGACGGGAAGCTGGCTCATGAGCTTCTGTCCCCGCGGAAGCATGTTCCCAAAATGTATTATGCGGAAGTAACCGGAGCAGTGGGGGAAGAAGACCGGAAGGCTTTTTCCTCGGGAGTTGAATTGGATGACGGATATGTGACTTTGCCTGCCCAACTGGTCATTCTCGCTGAGGGAGACCCGCAGAAGGGACAATCCTCCAAGATTGAATTGACCATTATGGAAGGAAAGTTTCATCAAGTGAAACGAATGTTCGAAGCGGTGGGCAAGAAAGTAACTTATTTGAAACGGATGAAGATGGGCTCCTTGCTGTTGGATGAATATCTGGATTTGGGACAGTACCGCGAATTGACTGCAGCAGAACTTATGGAGTTGAAGACGGAATAGAAGGCCGGATATCAAAAACCGGCTAAGGTGTGTATGAAAACTCCGTGGGGAGCATATAAAGCCCAAATTTTCGTTTCTGGCAAGGCGCTTTTGTGCAGGCGTACCGGGGACCCCGGGCCAAGCGAAAGCAACGCAGCTAGGGGCGAAAAGGCGGCGAAAGATGCCCTCAAGCGAGTTTTCAGACACGCCCTAAGGAAGGGAGAATGAATATGAATCTGCCATACCAGTTGATTGCTCTTGATGTGGACGGGACCTTGCTCACGGATGATCATGTTCTGACTGAGGGAACCAAGGATGCCGTACGCCGGTGCTACGAGGAGGGTGCATCCATTGTGCTGTGTACGGGCCGGAGCCCGTCCAACACGTTTTACCTGATGGAGGAGTTGGGGTTAAAGGGAATTCTGATCGCCCATAACGGCGGAATCACCATGGAGTCTGAGCAGAGGAGCGTTCTGCACAGCTTCGGATTTCCTGTAGAGGAGCTTGCCGGTCTGCTGGATTATTGCCGCAATACGGGCATCCACTATGACGCCAATACCGTGTACGATATGTATATTGACCGGATTACTCCCAGAGAGCAGGACATGTACGTAAGGTTCGGCATCCGGCCCATCCGCGTGGAGGATGTGATTGCCGTGGACGAGCCGATTCTCAAATTCACCCTGTTCGGGACCAGTGAAGATATGGACCGGGTGGAGAGGGAGTGGGCGCAGACGCGCTGCTCCATGGTCCCAATCCGCAGCGGAGATTATTTCATCGATGTCATGCATCCCCAGGCGACCAAGGGCAATGCGCTGAAGCAATTGGCCCGCTCGCGGCAGATTCCGGCGGAGCAAGTGCTTGCGATCGGCAACTATAATAATGATACGGCCATGCTGCAGTTTGCCGGGCTGGGAATCGCCATGGGCAACTCTCCTGAAGCGGTAAAATCGGCCGCGGACCTGACAACGGCAAGCAACAATGAGGATGGAGTCCGGGCAGCGCTCCTTAAGCATGTGCTGCAGCTGAGCTAAGCCCAAGCGGAGCTCAAGTACAGGCACTGGCAGAAGTACAAGCACTGGCAGAAGTACAAGCATAAGCGCGGCAAAAAACCGGCTCCTGCAAGAGGAGGCCGGTTTTTGCTGCGGTGAAGTATTAGTAGAGAATACCACGCGAAATGATAACCAGGAGAATGAACAATACCAGGATAACACCTGTAGTTGTGAAGCCGCCAGCAACTGCGCTCATCATGAATTCCTCCTTGTGTAGTTTTACCGACCTGCAACCGAAGATGGGATTCATGTGCGGATTGATGTTTATTGCCGTCTGTCTGTCGGTCTACGTTATCTTATGCGGTTGTGAGTTCTCCGTTTGGACATATGCCCGGGTGCATATAATTTGGGCTGGGAGGCATTCTTTAAGAATGAATGTCAAACTGTGTGGGAGGCGATGGTTCATGGCTGAAATTACCTTGAGGCCCGATATGAGAACAGCCGGCGGTGAAGTCTGCGATATTCTGTGCGAGGGGCAGTATGTCGGTACGCTTCTGCTGGTATACAGGGAACAAGAGCGGATAAGCGGTTCGGTCCAACTGGAGAAGGAATCGTTATCCTCCAAGGACAAAAAGGCGGTTGACCGCTTCATAACCGATTATATCCAGGCACTGATCCACGCTATGCAGGTAAGGGAGTGCGAGGTGCTGGTCACCCATAGCTCCTATGATCATGTAATTGCCACAGGGAATACATTGGAGCTTACGGGTGTTAAGGATCTGGATGAAGATGAGCCCGAGGTGATCTGGGTAGCGGATGATGACGACCTGGGGGACTGGGATGCGTTGGACCGGGAGACGATCCGGATGGACCGGGGCGGAGCCTTATACGATGATGATCCCTTGGAGCCTGGCAACGATTACCGTAATCCGGTATACTATGAGCTTGTCCCTACAAGTCAAACCCGCCATCAGGCGGAGTATCACGTATATGACAGGGATCAGGAATGGATCGCGGAAGTTTTCATGAGAATAATCGGCAACGATGTTGTTGGCGACATTCACTGGATGTTTAATCCTCTGGATGAGGAAATTGAGACAGTTACCAATCTGGTAGTTATGGATTTTGATGCTGATTTAATCGATACGTTTGCCATAGATCACCGCTATGAGGGTGTTATTATTGAGACCATCGAGCTTTCGCACAAGGATTTGATTGAGGCGGAGGACGAAGCGGGGTTTCAGTGGGCAGCGGGCGGCAGGGAGGAAGAATTCACCGTTACCCTTGCCAGAGATGACAAGGATATGCTAACCTATGAAATCTATAACCAGCGTGAGGGCGGCTTGCCTATTGGGACGGCTACCGTGGATATCAGCCGGAAGCAGTTGACGGGTTTCATCGATTTCCGCACCACATTCACTTATCCGGGAGTGCGGGAGAAAATCGCGTCGCTGGTCATGCAGGAATTGGACAAGGAAAAAGACTACAGCCAGATCAGCTTCACCATGCTGCAGGGCAACAAGCCCATCGATGAAGTGGTGTTCGAGAATCAGTCTGTTCATTAAAAGTAGGGAAGGCCTGCGTCTTTCCATGTCAAAGCATAATTGCAAAATGATAGCTGTTGGCAGTCGGGTGGAGCACCCGTGGCCGAACAGCTTGCAAAATGATAGCTGTTGGCAGCCGAGTGGAGCACCTGTGGCCCAACAGCTTGCAAAATGATAGCTGTTGGCAGCCGAGTAGAGCGCCCGTGTCCCAACAGCTTGCAAAATGCTAGCTGTTGGCAGTCGGGTGGAGCGCCCATGGCCGAACAGCTTGCAAAATGAGCGCTATGGCACTCTGCACGCTTATACCAGTTTTGTATGATGAAAAAAACGGATGCAAGCCGCTTGCCCGCTGACTGCAGCGGAGAAAGCGGCTTGTTTGTCATAGCGCGGAGTTTGGCCAAACAAGCTATGGGCGGCGCAGCCCCTTGGGATAATGGTTCTTAAGTTGTCCTTCGCTGCACTTGGCCCAGCCGATGGGATAGCAGTTCACGCACACGGGGAGCCAGCCGTTGGCAGTATCCCCCGGGGATGCTGCCGTCTCACCCCGCAGGTAAGCTGCGAGCTGGGGAGAATCCGCCGGAAGCGATACATGCCGCTCGAATGCTTCCAGAGGCACAGCCAGCGCCAGCGCATGGGCCGGCTCCACCCTATTCTTCTTCACCGTTGCCAGATGAAGGCCGGGACGGGGGACGCGGATACCCTCCAGCATTGCGCTGCGGAACACGTCAGCCTCACCGTGAGGCAGCCAGTAGAGCTGCTCGCCGAACAGCAGGGGCTCTCCCGCAGGCAGCGGCAGCGTATCAATGAACATGTCCGCGGCAAACTGCAAGAACAGCTCCCAGGCTTCGACGGTCTGCCTCGGCAGCGGCTTGCCGGAGCCTGCCGCTCCCTTGGCCCCGCCCTTGGCCCCATGCTTGCTCCGCCGCAGCTCTGCCCGGGGACGCTCCCCGGATGCTCCGGGCAGCGGACCTGCCCCGGCTGCAACGGGAGCAGTCCCAGCCGCTTCAGCAGCCTCAGCCCCCCCGCCATGACGCCGCAGGACCGCGACAAAGTGGCCCTCCCCCCGCTCCTTATGGGGCCAGATCCGCTCTGTCCGCACCAGCTCCAGGCATGGAAATTCCCCCAGCACAGCCCCGATCAACTCCTCATTCTCCTGCCGGTTGAAGGTGCAGGTGGAATAGCCCAATATCCCTCCTGCCTTGAGCATCACCACAACGCTTTGCATAATATCCAACTGCCTCGCCGCGCACATGTCCACATGGCCCGGCGACCACTCGCCCATGGCCTCAGGGTCCTTGCGGAACATGCCCTCCCCGGAGCAGGGGGCATCCAGCATGATCTTGTCGAAGAATTGGGGAAACCGCTCTGCCAGCTTATCCGGCGCGGCATTAACTACAATGGTATTGGCGCAGCCCATCCGTTCCACATTTTCCGAGAGAATGAGAGCTCTTGCCGGATGGATCTCATTGGCCACCAGCAGGCCGCTTGGGCCCAGCTTGGCGGCGATCTGCGTAGATTTGCCCCCGGGCGCGGCCGCCAGGTCCAACACTGTCTCACCCGGCTGGGGATTCAGCAACTCGGCTGCAGACATGGCGCTGGGCTCCTGCAAATAATACAGTCCTGCAGCGTGGAAGGGATGCTTGCCGGGGCGGGCATCCTCCCGGTAGTACCAGCCAGTGGGACACCATGGAACCGGCTCCAAGGCAAAATGCTCCTGCAACTCCCGGAATTGCTCCGATGCACCGGTTATCTTCGCCGGGTTAAGCCGCAAGCCATAAGTGCGGGGATCGTCATAGCTCGCCAGGAACGGCTCCAGCTCCCGTGGATCGAGCATACCCGACATCTGCTCCTTGAATAAGTGAGGTAGTGTGTTGCGCATGAATCAGGCTCCTTGCTCACATGATAGTATCTTTTAATATAATACAAAACCGGGGGAATGCAAAATCGGTTTTTCGAAAACCATCCAGACGTCAACCGGACGCTGCCCGCTGCCCATGCCGCCTCCCCGTGGTCAAATTTGGGCAATGACCGCAAAAAAATCCCATATCGGCTGCTGGCGCACCGGCTTATAATAGGGTTTGGCCGGAGAAGCGGGAAAGGGGTAATATTCGATACAGGAAATATATTGTATAGTAAGGAAAACGGGACAAGACAGGGTGACCATATGCTTCAGGGAATCAGAAAGCGCAGAATCTCCATCTTTACCAAGATGATCGTCATGTTTCTTATTGTGATTACGCCTTTGTACGCGCTAGGAGCGGAGATGAACAGCTGGGGGGCCTCCATCGTCAAGCGGGTAACGGACAAGTCGCTGCAATCCATGGTCCGCTTCTATCAGACTTCGCTGGAGAACGAAATTGACCGGATCGAGCGGCTGCAGCGGGAATATGTCAACGATGAGGACCTTGCGGCGCTGGCCATTACGCCGGAAGCCCTGACGGAATTTCAGACGACAACGGCCATTATTCGCCTTCAGGAACGGCTCAAGCTGATGAAGGAATCCAGCCAATACATCGAAAATGTAAGCGCACACATTCCGGGCATCGGCAAAACCGTTTCCACAGAGGAGCTGGTATCCGATTTATCCGGAGAGCAGCTGGACATATTGAAGCAAGCCGCTGCAGGACCGCGCAACTCCCGGTTTTATTATGACGGCAAGCATGTGCTGCTCCGTGAATACTATCCGAACAAATTTTTTTCCGACGGGCGCAATCCCATGTTTGTGCTGGAGCTTACGCTGTCTGCGCAGGCATTGATGCTTTATCTGGAGCAGCTGACGGAATACGAGGGAGGCGGTGCCGCTCTGCTGCATGCGGACTGGCAATATGTAAGCACCGGGGATGAGGAGGCGTTCTCCTCTCTGAGCCGCGGTGCATTGCAGGCTATTAAGCGGGAGCAGGGGCTCGCACCGCAGGGGACTGCTTTGCTGTCCGGCAGGGGGACGGTGCAAGAGCGCCATTTTTTTACCATGACCTCCTACGTGGAATCCCTGGGCATATCGCTGTTCGTGTTTATTCCCGAAAAGGCAGTGTTGGGACCGCTTGAACGCTACAGAATCTATATGTGGTGCATTACAGGGGCTGCGTTGATTATTGTCAGCTTCTTCTCCTTCTATCTGTACCGTGCGGTCCACCGGCCCTTGACCCTGCTCGTGCGGTCGTTCCGCAAGGTGGAATCGGGCAATCTCAGCGTGTCCATCAGCTATAAGAGCAATGACGAGTTTCATTATCTCTACGAGCAGTTCAACCATATGGTATCCCATCTGAACAAGCTGATCTATGAGGTGTACGAGCAGAAAATTCACTTGCAGCGGTCGGAGCTGAAGCAGCTCCAATCCCAGATTAATCCCCACTTCCTGTATAACAGCTTCTATCTGCTGTACCGGATGACGAAGGCGTATGATTGCGAGAATGCCATGAATTTCACCAAGTATCTGGGGGATTACTTCCAGTATGTGACCCGCAGCGGCAGCGAGGAGGTGCAGCTGATCCAGGAGTTCCAGCATGTGCGGGCTTACGCGGAAATCCAGGCGATCCGGTTCTCCAACCGCATGACTCATGAAATCCGCGACCCGCTTCCCGAATTGGCTGCACTGCGGGTACCCCGGCTGATCCTGCAGCCCATCGTGGAGAATGCCTACAACCATGGCTTCAGCACTCCTGCCCAAGGCTTGCGGCTTACTGTCTACACCGAGCCGGCAGAGCAGGAACAAGGCAGTCAGATGGCCGCCATTGTGGTTGAGGATAACGGAGTAGGCATGCCCCTTTCGGAGCTGGAGCGGTGGGAGCGGCTGTTTGCCGGTACGGAAACTCCCGGAGACACCACAGGAATGCTGAATGTTCATCTGCGTCTCAGATTGAAATACGGCAAGCTGGCGGGGATTTCCTTATCGTTCCGGGACGGGGGAGGACTCCGGGTCAGGCTGTTGTTCCCGGTTCATGAAGAATTGTAACGCAATCCCCCATTGAAAAAAACATATGCGTGAATGATGGTCCAATTTCTTGGCAAACGCAGGATGCCAAAGGACGCCATCGGACGTATAGCCGAGGAGTGACTGGAATGCTGAATCTGCTTATTGTGGACGACGAACCTATTGCCGTCAATTATCTGGTAGGTGCGCTTATGGAGGAGGAGAGCCTGGAAGCGAACATTCTGAAGGCTTATTCCTCTGCCGAAGCGCTGGAGCAAATGGCCAAAAGTGTGGTGGATATTTTGCTTACGGATATTTGCATGCCCGGCATGGACGGAATGGAGCTGGCGGAGCAGGTCCGCAAGCGCTGGCCCCGCTGCAAGATCATTTTTCTGACGGGCTATAATGATTTCGCCTTTGCCCAAACCGCTATCCGTACCGGAGGGATTGATTATGTGCTGAAGACCGAAGGCGATGAATCCATCCTGCGGGCCATCAGAAGAGCCATGGATGAGATCGCCGGGGAAATGAGCCACGAAGGATTGCTGGAGCGCGCCAGAAGTCAATTGAAATCGGTATTGCCCGCTCTGCAAAAGGAGTATCTGCTCCGCCTGTTCCAGGGGGAAGCGGAGTCAGAGGAGGCCAGGCTGCGCAGGTTCAGCGAACTGGAAATCCAACTGGAGCCGGACTGTCCCGTATGGGCCGCCGTGGGCCGGATTGACGACTGGGGGTCGTTCGCGGACTCCATGGCGCAGCCGCTGCTGTTCTATGCTCTTGATAATATTGCGGAGGAGTATTACTCGGGCTTTGCCCGTTTCAAGGGAATTCAGACTGACCGCAGCGGCTTTGTCTGGCTGGTGCAGCTTGCAAGAGAGGAGGCGATGGACGAGGAGAGCCGCCGCCGGTGCTCCGGCAATGCGGAGCAGATTCAGGAGGCCTGCAAGCGGATGCTGAAGGTGCCGGTTTCTCTGTCTGTTGCTTCGTCATCATGCGGTTGGTCCGAGCTGGGCCAGAAAATTCAGATGCTCCGGCTGCGTCTCTCTTGCGGGATGGATAAGGGCAAGGAGATGTTCCTGACGGAGCCTGTCCACCCGCATAAGGAGGAGCAGCCCTCCAGCAAACAATTCTTCGCGGGGAATGAATTGCGCACCCACTTGCGCCGGCTCGACTTGCTGGAGAATGATCTGGATGAAGGAAACACAGCGTCCTGCAGGACGTTTTTCACCGGGCTTCAGACATTGCTTGGCAGTTCACCGGGAATCGGCGGCAGCCTGATCAAGGAAGAAATATTCTGTTCGGTGTCCGCGTTCTTCCTCCAGTACATAAGCAAACGGGATACCGCCGGCTCTGTTAGTCATGCGGTGAACCGGGATAAACTGGCCAATCTGGGGCAGCATGAGGATTTGGGAGCGGCAATCGGCTATTTCGGCGAATTGGCGCAGCTTCTGGCGGAGGGCAACAGCCGCCGGCAGAGCCAGGGGACCAATGATATCATCAGCAGAATTAACCAATACATCCATACGTACATGCATGAGGAGCTGTCCCTTGCCAGGCTGTCGGAGCTGGTCTACCTCAATTCGTTCTACCTCTCCCGCTTGTACAAGCAGAAGACCGGCAAGGGACTGCTGGAGTACATCAACGAAGCCCGCATTAACCGGGCCAAGCAGCTGCTTAAGACAACCGACAGCAAGATTCAGGAGATTGCAACCATGGTGGGTCTGGAATCGGCTCCTTATTTCACCAGATTATTCAAGAAAATCACAGGCCTCACTCCCCACGAATACCGCGAGTCATGATGGAGCCGTCGACCGAAGCCATTGAGCGAGTCATGGTGGAACCGTTGGGTGGTCATGAGAAAGCCGCAAGTTGGCAAGATCAGACAAGACCCGCAAAAATGTCCCGTTTCGTCCGCTCATCCCATCATTCTATAATAAAAAGGCAAGGAAATGACATAAGGGGGCAAAGGAAATGAACACAAGCAAGTCTGTTACGGCAGTATGGAGTCTGACGCTGGCCGTTTCCCTGCTGCTAAGCGCCTGCGGGGGTGAAAGCGCTTCTCCGGCCAGTACGGCAGGAGCTGCGGTTACGCCGTCGGCCACTCCGGCCGTCAAGGCCGAACCGTTGGGGAAATATGATCCGCCAATTGAAGTCTCCACCGTGCGGTATGTTGATGCGGGCTTCAAGTTTCCGGCAGGGGACAATATTGACAATAATATCTGGACCCGCATATTCGAGAAGGACTACGGCATCAAGATCAAGAACCTTTGGACCACAGACATCACCCAGTACCGGCAGAAGCTGAACATTTCCATCGCCTCCGGGGAGCTGCCGGATATTCTCGAGGTGAACAAGGAGGAGATGAAGCGGCTGGCCGATGCGGATATGCTCTCCGATTTGACAGAGATCTGGCAGCAATACAGCTCACCGTACGCCAAATCCGTACTGGCCCAGGACAATGGGATGGGACTGAAAGCCGCTACCTTCAACGGCAAGCTGCTCGGCCTTCCCAGGACCTACTCCAATGGAGGCATCAGCGCCGCAAGCATGCTCTATATCCGTACCGATTGGCTGGAGAAGCTGAACTTGCAGGAGCCGAAGACGATGGAGGATGTATTCAAGATTGCCACTGCCTTCGCCAAGCAGGACCCGGACGGCAACGGCAAGGCTGACACCATCGGTCTGGCCATCAACAAGGAGTTTCTGGACCCTGCGCACGGCGGCTTGGTTGGCTACTTCAACAGCTTCCATGCCTATCCCGGCATCTGGGTCAAGGGTGCGGACGGCAAGCTTGTATACGGATCTGTCCAGAAGGAAATGAAGGAGCCTCTGCAAAAGCTGCAGGATCTGTTCAAAGCAGGGGTGTTGGATAAGGAATTCGGCGTCAAGACGGCGCAGAAGATCAGAGAAGATGTTGCCGCAGGACGGGTTGGTCTGGCTTACGGTTATGTGGCGGACGGCGGAACGGGGCAAAAGGATAACCACACCAAGGATCCCAAGGCCCAATGGAAAGCTCTGCCGCTTGTTTCCTTCGACGCATCACCTGCCATCCCTCAATTGAAGGAAACGTCGAGTAATTTTTTTGTGGCCAAGAAGAGTTCGAAAAATCCGGAAGCGCTTGTCAAACTGTTCAACATTTACGTCAAGCACTATTACGAAACCAGCTATGCGCCTAATCCCAATCCGTTCATCAGCGATTCGGCAACGGGCATTTTCCCGGCGAAATATGCGCCTGTTGCCATCGATCCGCTTAATACCAACTTGGAAGCGTTCCGGCAAGTGCATGAGGCGCTGAAGAAGAATGACGGAAGCAAGCTGGGCTTCCCGGCCAATCTCCACTTCGAACGGCTGACCAAATTCAGGGCGGGGGACGACTCCATGTGGTATTCCAATATGGTGTTCGGGGAAACCGGCTCCGGCTACAGCGTAATCGAATATTACGACCAGAAGAAATTGGGGCACTACGACCAGTTCCTGTCCGCAGCCACCTCCACCATGTCAGAGAAGCTGCCTACCCTGAAGAAGAAAGAAATCGAGATATTCACCAAGATCATTATGGGCGACGCTTCGGCCGATGAGTTCGACAAGTTTACAGACGAGTTCAAGAAGCTGGGCGGAACGGCCATCGAACAGGAAGTAAACGATTGGTTTGCCAAGAATAAATAGGCATTCCGGCAAATCACAGACAAGTACAGCGTCCGGTTGAACACAAAATAGAAAGCCCCGCCAGGGGAGAGCTTGCCTCTGCAGGCAGAGAATCTCTTGGCGGGGAACAAGGAGACGGGAGGAAACAAAATGGTGTCAAAAAAATGGAGGCTCCAGTTGCCTTTGCATATCATGCTGGTGCCGGGTCTCATCGCCATTCTCATATTCAGCTATCTGCCCATGGCAGGCGCCAGCATCGCATTTCAACAATTCATTCCGGTCAAAGGATTGTTCGGCTCCAAATGGATCGGTCTGGATAACTTCCGCTATGTGATGAACGTGCCGGATTTCTACCAGGTATTATGGAATACCTTGTTCATCGCGGTGATGAAGATTATATGCAATCTGGCAGTGCCCATCACCATATCCATTCTGCTGAACGAATTGCGCAAGGAGGTGGTCAAACGCTGGGTCCAGACCTTGATTTATTTGCCCCACTTTCTGTCCTGGGTTATTCTGAGCGGCATTCTCATCGATATTCTGTCGCCCAGCCACGGTATTATTAATCAAGGATTGCAGCTGCTGGGATTGGAGCCCATCTTCTTTCTGGGCGACAATACCTGGTTTCCCTTCACTCTCGTATTGACCAATGAGTGGAAGGAATTCGGCTTCAGCACCATTGTTTACTTGGCTGCCATCACCGGGATTAACCCCAATCTGTATGAAGCGGCGGTGGTTGACGGAGCGAACCGCTGGAAGCAGACCTTGCACATCACCCTTCCGGGAATGCTGCCCATTATTGTGCTGATGATGACACTGAGTATAGGAAATGTGCTGAATGCCGGTTTTGAGCAAGTGTTCAATCTGTACAGTCCGGTAGTGTACGAAAGCGGCGATATTATCGACACCTTTGTGTACCGGTTAGGGATGATCGACGCTCAATACGGGGTGGCAACGGCAGTGGGCTTGTTTAAATCAGTGGTATCCTTCATCCTGATTTCCCTGTCCTACTTCCTGGCCAACCGTTTTGCCAACTACCGAATATTCTAAGAGACTGCGACGAATATAGCACTGCTAATTTCCTCGCAGCTTTTGAAGGGGAGAACATGATGCTCGAATATTATTCTATGCCGCGCAAGATATTTGCCGTATGCAACTATGTGTTTCTGAGCCTTCTGGGAATTCTCTGCGTGCTGCCGCTGATCCATCTTCTGGCCATGTCGCTAAGCTCCAGCAATGCAGTGGCTACAGGATCTGTCACGTTCTGGCCGGTGGAGTTTTCATTGAAATCCTACTCGTTTATTCTGGGCATGCCCGATTTTCTCCGGTCCATGGGCATCTCGGGAATCCGGGTGGCGTTGGGGCTTCTGGTCAATATGAGCCTGACGATTCTGGTGGCCTACCCCTTGTCCAAGGATTCCGCCAGACTGAAGGGACGCACGCTCTATGCCTGGATCTTCGTCTTTACTATGCTGTTCAGCGGAGGGATCATCCCGCTGTATATGACCATCCGCAATCTGGGGCTGCTGGATTCCATCTGGGCGTTGATTCTGCCTCATGCGGTGCCGGTATACAATACGGTGATTCTGCTGAATTTCTTCCGCAATCTTCCGGTTGAGCTGGAGGAAGCGGCGCTTATTGACGGAGCGGGTCATTGGACGGTGATGGCGAGAATTTACGTCCCCTTGTCCAAGGCGTCGCTGGCGACCCTGACCCTGTTTACGGTTGTTACTCACTGGAATGCCTGGTTTGACGGGATTCTGTTCATGAATTCAACCGTTAATTATCCGCTGCAGAGCTACCTGTACACCGTCATTGTGGGAATGGACACCTTACTGAAGAACAGCACGGATCTGGAAATCATGGATCTGACCTCAGACCGTACGGCAAGAGCGGCCCAGGTGTTCCTGGCGGCGATTCCGGTACTCATTTTGTATCCCTTCTTGCAAAGGTACTTTACGAAGGGCATTGTGATGGGAAGTGTTAAGGAATAAGACTCGCGACGCTTCGCCAAGTTAGAGAATCCTAAACTAAGCTGATGCTTACGATGCGAGTTTTTCGGATTTGCCACGGAATGGCAATCAACTCAAAACTAAGTTGATGCTTACGAGGTGAGTTTTTCGAGTTTGCCACGAAATGGCAATCAACTCAAAACACAGCTGATGCTTACGATGCGAGTTTTTCGGATTTGCCACGGAATGGCAATCAACTCAAAACACATGGGAGGGAATTAAATGAATGCGACGATAAAGCGGTTCTTCGCTCTTATCGCAATTTTTTCCTGTCTTGCCGTTATGATCCCCCCGGTTGCGGTAAGGGCCGGAAGTCTGCAGGATCAGACGGTTTTTCAGAGCGGGTTTGAGAATGCGGCTGCCGGTGTCCCCGGCTTCCGGCCGGGAAATCTGATGGACCCCGAGTGGGCGGTCAAGTATGTGGGCGGGAGTTCTTCCCTGGATTACGACATCGGACTGGACACGCTGAGTCCGTATGAAGGAAATTATAGCCTGGGAATAAGCGCCGTTAATCCCGCTGTATACTCCGGCGCCATCTATGGCGGGGCAACGACACCGATGATTGCGGTCAACCCGCAATCGCTGGGATATAACCTGATCTATCAGATTCAGGCAAGCGCCGATTATGCGGGGAACGTGCCCCGGATTCAAATCAACTATTACACCAATACGTTGTACCACTCCAAGATCGATCTCCCCATCCCGGCAACCGCCGCCCAATGGTCGGAGGTCCGCTATACGTTGAAGACAAGCAGCATCCCGGCCAACGTGACCAGATTCAACATCACCTTCGCCTCCATCTACAAAGAAACGCTTGACGGCAGCGGCCAACCCGTAACGCCGGCCGGCCGGCTTGGCTATGATGCCATAAGGATGGTGGAGGAATTCGAGAAATATGATTACGGAAACGGCTTCGAGAATGCCGTGACCGGTGTGGCAGGCATCCGTCCCAGCCAACTGATGGACCCCGATTGGACCGTCAAGTATGTGGGGGGCAGTTCTTCCCTCGATTATGATATCGGACTGGATTCCGTTGATCCTTATGAGGGGAGCTATAGTCTTGCAATCGGAGCCGTTAATCCGGCGGTATACCCCGGCGTGGTCTATGGGGGAATGAACACGCCCTTTATTAAGGTGGATCCGTCGGTTCTGGGTTATAAGTTTACGTACCAACTGAAGACCAGCTCCGACTATGCCGGGAATGTCCCCCGGATTCAACTTAACTATTACAAGAACAATGTCTATCAATCCAAGCTGGACATTGTGGCAACGGCGGTTGGCGGTCAATGGGCGGAGAACGTCTTTGTGATCAAAACGGCGGACATGCCCGCCGGCACGGATAAATTCTGCATTACTCTGGCATCTATCTACAGCGAGGTGAAGGATGCCAACGGCCAGCCGGTAGTCCCGGCAGGCAGGTTGAATTACGACGCCGTCAAGATTGAGAGAGTCAATTATATCAAGAACGACAATTACAATATCCGTCCTGACAAGGAATTCGCCTGGTATACGCTGGGTGAAACGGTGAATTACAAGCCTGGCGTCCAACTTCCCGCTTTCCTCACCACCGTAACCGGTACGGTGTACGACCAATACGGAGAAGTGGTGTTGACGAAGGAAGTTTCCGCAAGCGCTTTCTCAGAGGAGGGTTGGAATTGGACTCCGTCGAAGCCCGCTTATTATGAGATTGAGTTTTCGGGAATGGGAAGCGACGGGCTGCCAGATTATTTTTCCAACGATTATTTGTACAGCCAGTATGATACCAATCTGAACAAATGGCAGCGGCAAACCTTCGATGTCCGCCATCCCCTGCTGGTGGCGCCTGGGGCAACCAAACCCATGGAACAGAGGAATCTGCGCAATGTGGCGCATACGGGCGCTCTATTGGAGAATGATCTGAAGGTGGCGGACCTGCTGGGCTTCCGGGGGGCGCGCTATCACAATATCGCCTGGGGATGGGGCTTCGGCACGGATACTCCCATTAATCCGGCAGAAGGTGTCTATTATTGGGATGAGCTTGACCATAATTACGGGCTGATCAAGGATTACGGCTTCTACATTATCTCCAACATCTACGGGACTCCCCAGTGGGCCTCCAAGATGCCCAGCGCCACCTCCACCAGTGTGGTCACAGGCTATTCGGCGTACGGGCCCAGCAATATTGAATACTGGGAGGATTTTATCCGGCTGCTGGTAGAACGGTACAAGGATGACACCTCCATCTGGGAGGTATGGAATGAGCCCCATCTGCCCGGTCCGGGAGGAAGCGTGTTCTGGCGGGATACGCCGGAGGCTTATGTGGAGCTGCTGAGCTCGGCTTACGGAATCATCAAGGATATTCAGCCTGAAGCTACCGTCACCATCGGCGGGATCGGCGCGAGACGGTATGTGCCTTTCTATAAGAGGATCATGGCCCTTGGAGCCAGCGACTACTTCGATGTGCTGGCCATGCACGGTTACGATCTTGATCCCTGGACCTATAACAATATCGCCGTCAAGGCGGGCTATGAGCCCAAGCCTTACATGAACACGGAGGGCCATCTCATCCTGCTGCGGCCAGGCTCCCCGGAGGTCAACTATACGGAGCGCCAGCTGTCCATGCGGATGATGAAGGAGCTGTTGAAGGATGTTAAATTCGGCAGCGAGGTATCCACCTTCCTGAGAATGTTCAACTCCGCCGAATTGGAGCAAGTGCAATGGGCGGGACAGAATAAGGTGCTCTCCTGGCTGGAATCCGCCGGGTTGTTCCGCAAGGTCCCTTATATGTCTCCACGGATGGAGGCTGCGGTGATCCATACGTATATGGAAAATATGTCTCTCAGTTATGAATACGTGGAAGAGTATGAGCTTGCAGGCAATCAGGTTGCCGTGCGCATGAATAACGGGGGTGCGGACCAACTGATTGTGTGGGGAACCGGGGAGTCGGCAACGGCCGTTTCACCGGACTTGCTAAGCAGCTTTACCGCGCAGACGACTGTCACCGACTGGGTAGGCATGCCCCAGGATATCAGCAATGGTATTGCCAACCTGCAGATCAGACCCGGCACGATGTATTATATCAACGGTCTGGACGGCAGCCGGTTGGATCTGCTTGAGCCGTCAGAGGATAAGGTGATCTATAATGAGACGGAGCGGGCCAGAGAAGAGGCCATCCACAATGCCGAGGTTCCCGAGGTGACTGTAGCCAACATTCCTCCCTTTGATGCGCAAACGCTGGCAATGGCGGGCAATGCACAATGGATCGATTCAGACTGGAACTGGGTGGCCACTGCTGCGGGCAATCCGGCGCAAGGCAGCCTGGAGGCCAAGTTTGCCGTCGCTGTGGATGAGGAGGGACTGTATCTGGCAGTAGACGTAGCCGACGAAACCCATCATACGGGCAATGTGACTCCCGCCAATCTTTATCAGACGGACAGCGTCCAGTTTGCCGTCGATACGCTGGGCTTCGCGGGAGAATTCGACCGCTCCGAGTTTCAGTTCGGCATATCCGGCGGACAGCCTGTCGTATACAAGCAGAACGCGGCCGACATCGGCGGGGATATTGTGGTCAATTGGACAGCGGCGGGCAATGTGCTGCCAACCTCCGAACAGGCTATTGTCAGAACCGCAGGACACACGCTGTATAAGGTATTCATTCCGCTAAGCGAGCTGTATCCTTATTCCAGAACCGAGGAAGAGCCTCTCCGCCTGTCTGTGCTGGTTAACCAGAATAACGGGGCGGGCCGGCAGGGCTATCTGGAGTGGTCCAGCGGCATCGGAAGCGGCAAGAAGCCGGAATTGTTCGGCAAGATCTATTTGACGGATGAGCCGGGCTGATTCTCTTCAGTTTTTCGTCCGGAATCGAATATGCCTTCGCCCCTTGGGTGGCGAACCGCGGCCCCTGCCCGAATTTCGGGCGGGGGTTATTGTGTGTAGTGCGCCTCTAAAGGGTAAGGTATTTTAAGACGCAAGTCATGGAAAGGGAGAAACCTTGCAGCTTGGTTGGCGTATACTACATATATCGACAAAACGGACAAGTCAGGGGGGATGGCATTGGTAGGGAAAAAGGGGTTTTTGCCCGTTGCTGCGGCTGCAAGCATGGCAGTCGTACTGCTTGTTGGTTCGCTTACTGCCTTTCCCGCTCCCGCGCAAGCAGGCTTGTTTGACGGCATCCGCAGCATCATGGGCCTTCCCGGCGAGGTGGACAGGCTGAAGGAGGACTACCGGGAGGTCAAGGAAAGCTACGATTCCACCGTGCAGCAATTGGAGGATACCAAGCGGCAGGCGGAGCAGGCGCTGCTTCAGGCGGAGGAGTACCGCCAGCTGCAGGAGAAGCTCATGGCCGACAATGCCGTGTTGATGGAGCAGAACGGGCGGCTCGCCGATATTGTGGAGGAGTTGCAGAACTCCGAGGAGGCGCGTGCGCGGCAGACCAACCGGATTCAGAGGATGATTGCGACAGCCGTGCTGCTGGTTATCGGCTACTTTGCCGTTTCCCGGGTGGCGCGCTATGTCATGCGGGCGCAGGCGCGCAGGAAATAAGGGGGTGAGGCTATGCAGGTTGACAATGAGGAGCAGAGCGGGGGCGAGGCGGGACGGGTGGCCCGGTTTACCCTCGCCGCAGAAGATAAGGTAAGCATGCTTCATCCCAGGCAGATTATCGCCTACCGCGGCCATCCCCAGGGAAGGGCGGACCGGTTCATGAACTTGAAGGGCATGTACCGCAAGAAGAAGCTGATCCTGGCCGATCTGACCGGTCCCTGCGAATTCATGACGGCGCTGCCCCACGGCTTCTGCCTGCGCTCCGTAACCATTGAAGGCGGCAGTGATCTGCTGTTTGAATTCAGACATCTGTTCTATTATACGCCGGGCATCCGGATGGAGCATAAGCTGCTGCAGTTCAAGAAGATGATTATCGCCAGAGACTGGATGAAGATGAAGCTGTCGGGCACAGGGGAGGTAGGACTTCTTACATACGGTCCTCTCTATGAACTGGAGCTTCATGAGCAGGAGCCTCTCTATGTGGATGCCCGCTGCGTGGTGGCCATGCCGGAGAATGCCCGTCTGGATCTGTGCGTGTACGGCAACCATCTGGCCAGCCAGCATATGAATTATCACTGGAGCATGACGGGCCGCGGGGTGGCGTTGGTTCAGGGCAGTCTGCCCAACCATGAACTGGAGCTGGAGATTCACGGCGACGGCATTGTCAAGCGGGTGCTGCGGGAGGTCATTCCCTTCGGCGGCGTTTTCATCAAGTGATACGGAGAGATCACGATATGTGACAAAATACACTTCCAAGTGTAATCTAATTCCCGGATGATCTATTGTATTCTAACGACATGTTTGTCCGCAGGATTAGGCGCTTGGGACGGCCGGTAAAAAAACGGTCATACAAATGGAATCTCCTCCTATGCTACAATAATCAGGCAGGGAGGGGTTTGGCATGAGCTTGGCGAGGGTAATCAAAGAGAAACTCAATTACCGCCTGGTTGTATTTATGCTGCTGATCGCGGTCATTCCCGTGGTGGGTTTCGGCTCGCTTATCTATGTCAGCGGAATAGGAATCATCGAAGGGGAGGTCAACCGGTCTTCCTCTGTAGCACTGAAGCAAATTATCGGAGAAGTGGACAGCAGATTGCGCCAGATTGAGCAATCCGCCGCGGTCATTGCCCTGCAGCCGGAAGTGGTCAAGCTCATGGGCTTGGGCGAGCTGCCTCTGCTTGGCTCCATGCTGGAAGCAAACAGCCTGAACGATCATCTCGTGAACTTTTCCAACAGCCATGATTCGGTGGATTCCGTCTACTTCTATCATGCAGGGCAAAGGACTGTGATCAGCCCCAGGCAGATCTCCTCCGTATCCGAGGAGTCGGTGGCGCTCCCGGGCTCCATGCTGGATGTGGCTTGGCTGCCCGAGCTGGGAAGGGCCGCCTCGGCCAAGGAGCAGAGCATCTGGCTTCCGCCCAGGCAGCTGCAGGTTTCGGCGGGCACCAGGCTTCCCGTGATCACGTACATCAAGCTGCTGCCTATCTTCTATGAGGAGATAAAGGGGGCTCTTATCGTCAATGTAAGCATTCCTTATCTGAAGACGCTGGTGGAGCGCTACCCCTTCGATACCAGCGGGGGGATTGCCATCTTTACAGAGGACGGGCGTCTTATTGCCGGCGGCGGCATTTTGGAGGGGGCGGACTCGGATTTTTTGGCATCGCTTTCAGAAGAGGGGGACTCGGGAACCCGCAACGTCTCGTGGAAGGAGCATCCCGGTACCCTGTATGTCACGGAATCCGCCTCAAGCTTGAACGGCTGGATCTATACCATGGCTATTCCTGCAGAACAGCCCACCCGAAGTGTGGTGAATCTGAAGCACTCGATTCAGATCAGTACGGCGGCGCTGGCTTCTCTTGCCCTGCTGCTGTCCCTGTTCAGCTATTACCGGATTCAGGCGCCTATCGCCAGAATCATCAAGGTGATCCGGAGGAAAGAGGGGGGAGCGAAGTCACCGGAATGGGACAGCCATCCTGATTTCTTCCGCAGAATCGAGTACCGGATTACCGAGCTTATGCAGGAGATGGATGAGGTGAGGGCCCAGTGGCATGACCAGCTTCCGCTCTTGCGGGACCACTTCCTGTTGTCCGCTTTGTCAGGAAATCTGCCCTCTCTGGAAAAGATGATCAAGGATAACCAATTGGCCGGACTGTTCGAATATCCGTATTTTGTGGTGATGGTGCTCCGTTCCGGCCCCCTTAACGACAGATCTTCCTTCCGGCAGGGGGATGAGCAGCTGCTGGGATTCGCCATTGCCAACATTGTCAAGGAAAAGCTTCAGGAGCAGGCAGTTATCGAAACCGTAGCCGTTTCCATGGATATTGTGGCGATTCTTAATCTTCCCGGCGGCCGTCCGGTGGATTTGGTCCGGGAGGCGGAAGCCGTGCGCCACACGATCCGGCTGCTGCTGAAGGAGTCTGTGGCCATCAGCATCGGGAGAAAGGTGGATTCGCTTACGCTCTTGTCCCGCTCTTACCAGGACGCGTCCCAGGCTCTGCAATTCGAATGGCTCAAGACTCCCGGCGGAGTGGTATCTTATGAGGCGCATCTCGGAGAGGCGCCGCAATTTCCTTCTTATCCGGCCGGGGAGGCAACGGCTGTTCTGGAGGCGGTGAAGAACCGGACGGACGAACAGGTTTCTGCCGAATTGAACGGTTTCCATGATGCGCTGAGGCGGCAATCCCCATCGCTGAGCTATATGAAGATGTTCTACCTCCAGTTGCTCGTCTCTCTGACCCAACTGGTTCATGAGTATGATCTGGAGCTTCATATGATCGCTTCGGGACGCAATCCCTACGATGAATTATTTTGCTGCGAGGACGGGGAAGCGCTCCGGCTGGCCATGCTGGGAGAGCTGCTGCTTCCGGCCAAGCGGCAGATTGAAGGACTCCGCTCCCGGAAGTCCCAGGAAATCATGCAGCATATCCTCACCTATATTCACAAGCGGTATGCCCAGGAGCTTTCGCTGAACGAAATCGCCTCCGACTTCCAGGTTACACCATCCTATATCAGCCAGCTGTTCAAGGAGAAATACGGTGAAACCTATATTTCCTACCTCACCCGCTACCGCATTGAGACAGCCAAGCAGAAGCTGGCGGGAACCGAGCTTACCATGGCCCAGATCGCCCATGAGGTGGGGTACACCAATGCCCAGCAGCTGATCCGGGTCTTCAAGAAGCTGGAGGGCATGACGCCGGGAGAATACCGCCAGCAGCAGCTTGCCGATTCCATCTAGATGAGCCGATTGTTACCGTGTGTTGCCGCTAAGCCTATCCCCCTGGGGATAGGCTTATTTACTGCGGTTTTAGCGGACGGAATCAGCTAAATTAATGAATATTGTTATGGAACGGAAGCCGCGGCTATGATGTGGTTGCCGGTCACAACCGGTCATTCAGGCAAGATGGAGGTGAATCAATGCATGTTGAAAGAACAGCGCGTTTCTATCGCCGGGAAAGGAAGCGCCTTAAGCCGGGGAGCGCCAGCCCTGCGGCTCGTGAGAAGCTATATGCAGCACAAAAGCCTGGTGTTGATGTTTCTGCCCGGGTTTGCCGTCTTCTTTCTGTTCAGCTATGTTCCCCTTTACGGCATCCAGATTGCCTTTAAGCGGTATCAGGTGCTGGAGGGAGTATGGGGAAGCCCGTGGGTGGGACTGGAGCATTTTGAACGGCTGTTTACGGGCAGCGATTTCAGTCTGGCCCTGCGCAATACAGTCATTATCGCCCTGCTGAAGCTGGTATTTGTATTTCCCGCTCCCATCGTATTGGCGATTATGCTTAATGAGGTCCGTCAAGTGTTCTTCCGGCGTTTGATCCAGACCGTGTCCTATCTCCCCCACTTTTTCTCCTGGGTGATCCTGGCGGGAATCATGTTCTCCTTCTTCGGAATGGACGGGGGATTTAACCAACTGCTGCGGATGTTTGGCATGGAGCCGGTCAATTGGATGATCCAACCGGGGAAATTTTATACCATTGTCACCTTGTCCGCCATCTGGCAGGGCGTGGGCTGGGGCTCCATCGTTTATTTTGCCGCCCTGTCCTCCATCGATCCCAGTCTGTATGAAGCTGCTGTAGTGGACGGAGCCAGCCGTTGGCGGCAGATCAGAAGCATCACGCTTCCGTCGCTTATGCCGACCATCATTACTATGTTCTTGCTGTATATCGGCCAGTTCCTGTCGGTCGGCTTCGATCAGGTGTACAATCTGACGCTGCCTGTGAACACCGAAAGAGCGGATATTCTGGATACCTATGTGCTGCGGCGGCTGCAGACCATGGACTTCGAGCTAGGCGCGGCCGCCGGACTGTTTACCTCGTTCTTCGGGCTTGTTCTGGTTGTGGTGAGCAACCGCCTGATCAAGCTGTATGACCGGGATCAGGGTCTCTGGTAGGAATTCCATCACAGGGAGGTTTACTTTAACTATGAAGCGTTCAGCGGGGGAAAAAGCTTTTGAAGCGGGCAATCTGCTGCTTCTCTGCCTGCTTGGTGCAGCGACCTTGTACCCCTTTCTCTATGTGTTCACCATATCTCTCAGCTCGCCGGCCGATATCAACCGCCCGGGGATGCATCTGTTTCCTATGGACCCCAGCTTTGCGGCTTACAGCAAGGTGCTGGAGGACGCCAATCTTTACCGGGCTTACGGCAATACGCTGCTCCGGACGGCAGTTGGGGTGGCAAGCGTGACTCTGCTGTGTTCTCTGACGGCCTATCCTTTATCCCGCTCCCATTTTCCCAACCGCAATCTCTTTATGAAGCTGATTGTATTCAGCATGCTGTTTAACGGAGGCATGATTCCCCTGTATCTGCTGGTGAAGTCTCTGGGACTGGTGGACAGCTTCTGGTCCTTGATTCTGCCGGTGGCGGTTAGCGGATTTAATCTGATTGTGCTGCGGAATTTTTTTCAGGCGCTTCCCGGCGAGCTGCTGGAATCGGCCAAGATCGACGGGGCGGGAGAAGGGACCATCTTCTTCCGGATTGTGCTGCCGCTCTCCACTCCGTTGCTGGCCGTGGTCGGTTTGTGGGCGGCCGTAGGCCACTGGAATGCCTGGTTCGATGCGATGATCTATCTGAACGATTCCTCCAAGCAGGTGCTTCAGCTCTACCTGCGGCACAATGTAGTGGATTCCTCCACCAATCTGGCAACGGAATTCAAGCTGGACGATATGACCGCGATTGTGCCCGAAAATTTGAAGGCGGCCATTATTATGGCGATTTCTCTGCCGATTTTGCTGGTTTATCCTTTTGTGCAACGTTTTTTTGTCAAAGGGATCATGCTGGGCTCCGTAAAGGGATAGCCAATCCTGGTATCAGGCTTGTATGCTTGATATAGATGAACAAGACAAAGGGAGGCAACAAGATGATTCATGAATGGGTTAGACCGGGGAAAGGCCGGCACAGGGCGGCAGCGATCGCCGTCTGCACAGCCGTATGGCTGTCGGGCTGCTCATCCGGGGACAACGGCAAGACGGCCGGACAGCCGTCTGCTGCGGCAGCTTCTCCCACGCCGGGCGCAAGCCAGCAGGCGCAGGAGCTCCTGCAGGTGGATTGGATGAATGCGGCGGGGCTGATTAAAGAAAACTCCTACGGCCAGCAGACGCTGGAGCAGCGCTTCCATATCAAGCTGGAGAAGGTTTACCCTATCTCGAGCAACGATTACAAGCAGAAGCAGCAGCTTATGATGTCCACCGGCGATATTCCCGATGTGCTCTTGGTGATGGACCCCGCGGAGCTCAGCAAGTACGCCTCCCAGGGCCTGATCGCAGAAGTGCCCCTCAGCCTGATTCAGCAGTATGCGCCGCGCACCAAGAGTGAGCTGGACAAGGTAGCGCCTCAGGGCTGGTATTATTCCAATGTGAATGGCAAGAACTACGGATTACCCACTTTATACTTCAGCGGACAGTTCCATTCCAAGCAGGTGTGGCGGACCGACTTGCTGGAGAAGGCCGGAATCGCCAAGATTCCGGAAACCATCGACGAGATGACGGCTGCCTTCGCCGCCCTGAAGAAGATCGGCGTGTACGGTATGAGCAGCACCGGCAATTCCTACTACAACCAATTTCCCACCATATTCGGCGCTTACGGCGTCATGCCCATCCAGTGGAAGCTGAAGGAGGGCAAGGTGGTCAACGGCACGGTGCAGCCGGAAGCGAGAGAGGCACTGGAGAAGCTGGCCGAATGGCATAAGGCCGGATACATCGATCCGGAATTCGTCACGGGCAAGGACCAGCAGCTGAAGTTTAATTCCGGAAAAATCGCCTATCTGGACAATGCTCTGGCCACAGCGCTGGACGAAACCGATCCTAACTCCATCATCAATGCCGTCCACAAGGTAGACCCGGGCGGCAAGGTGGACTTTGCCAAGCTGCCCGCAGGTCCAAGGGATGAATCCGGCGGCTGGGCTTGGGGAACCGCTGGCAATGTCTGGGCCTTCGGCAAGCAGATGGAGAAGTCGCCGGAGAAGATGCAGCGTATTCTGGGCATCCTGGATTCCATCCAGAACGAGGAGGATGTCTGGCTTTCGCTGGCCTGGGGACAGAAGGGCGTCCACTACGATTATGTGAACGCGGCCCAAGGAGCGGAATCGGGACTGAAGCGTATTGGCGAGTATACGGATATGACCAAGCTGCAGGAAGCGGGCATTGCCGATCCCACCAACGGCTCCACCTTCTGGGCCTCCCAGGGCAAGTTCGGGTTTATTGAGAAATATTACAACAAGCAGATTCTGAATATCTACAGAGCCAACAATAAGCCCATGGTGGATTTGTTCGGCAAGGCGGATCTCCTGCCGTCCTCCGGCAAATACTGGCCGGATCTGATCAAGCTGAAGACGGAGGCCTATGTCAAGATTGTCATGGGCGAGAAGCCCGTCTCCTACTTTGATGATTTTGTGAAGGAATGGAATCAGAAGGGCGGCAGCCAGTTGGAGAAGGAAGCCAATGATTTGTATGCCACTCTGAAAAAATAGGAACGGGCAGCCGGTTAGGGCGTGCTTGCAAACACGCCCTGGACAGCCGGCTCCTTGACCGCGAAAAGAAGGGATCCATTATGAAACGGGCGGAGGAGCAAGCGAAGGTGCGGGAGGGCTACAGCAAAGCGGTAGCCGTCAATGCCATGCTGTTCTTTGACAATCAGGGAAGTTGGCTTGTACCCGGCGGGCGGCCGGGATTAAGGGAGTTTATCTGGTATGCGATGGCCTGTCTCCGGCATGGCGGGGGAGAGGAAAACCGACTGGCCCAAGCGATTATCCGCGGGGCGGACTATCAGATGTGTCATTTTACCCCCATGTCCGTTCTGCAGCTGCTGGTCAAATACGGGGATTTCTTGACGGATAGGTCCAGGCAACGTCTGGAGGGCTATCTGGAGGAGGTGCTGCCGGAATTCGCCAAGCCCGCTCTGGACTTTGTGGGGGTCAACGATAATTTTCCCTGCATGGCGGCATTTACCGCAATCATAGGAGGAGAACGCAGCGGCGATTCCCGCCTGGCGGCAATAGGGGAGGAGCGGCTTGACCGGCTCTGTGCCATGCTCAGGCGGCGGGGCTTCGCTTCCGAATTTACCAGCCCTACGTACACGCCGGTGCAGCTATGCGCGCTGGCCGAGCTGGCCAACCTGACCGCAAGTCTGCAGGTGCGGGCCAAGGCTCTTGCGGCAGAGGCGCGGATATGGGCCGATATTATGCTTCACTATCATCCCCGCCTGTCCAATATTGCCGGGCCTTACTCCAGAGCCTACACCGTGGATTCCGCGGGTCAGATGCATCAGGCGCATTATGTTCTTCACGCTGTCTTGGGCAGCAGGCTGCCGCTTCATCCCGGTGATGTCCTGTTTGGCGGAAAAGCGGAGGAGGGCCAGATTATCCATCAGAATCTCGCGTTTATGCAGGTGGGGGCTTCCTGGATGGTTGAGCCCGACTATCACTGCCCCGGTTATCTGATCGAGTACGCACTGAACAAAACATTTCCTTGCTGCGTGAGCGGAACTTATGAGGTGGGCTCATCCACTGATGAGCCGGTCTCTGAGGGTCTCCCGGACGCAGCTGCGGATTTGGCGTGGACGGAGTATCCGGCCGTGGCCGGCACAAGCCGGACGGTGATGACGGAGGAGTTCGCCTTGGGAGTGGCCCGTCATGCGTTCCACAGCGGCAATCAGACGGATTCCTTCCATCTGTTGTACAGCAAAACAGGGGAGGCGGTTTCCTCCCTTGCCCACACGGGAGCTGTCTATGCGCGGTATCTGGTGAACGGCGGAGCACCTGAACAGCTCAGGGATTCCTATATCGTCAATGATGAAGGTCGCAAGCTGGGCCTTCTGGCGGATACAACGGCCATGATGCTGTATAAGCCCAAGGATCATACCACGGTCCATGTTGCTTCTCTGGAGCTGTGCGTCATTTTCCCCGCCGGCTTCCATCCTGTGGAGGAGCTGTGGCTCGGAGACCGCCGGTTGGCGGAACTGGAGGGGGAGAGCCTGGAGCCCTGTCCCGTATTCATCAAGGACGGCCCGGTGTATCTGTGTCTCCACCCGTTGCTGTTAACTGATCATGGACGCAGTGTTGCGGTGCGGGTCAAGCGCCGGCAGGACTACTTGGCTGTATCCTTCATCAATTATGAGGGACCGCCCCGCGCCTTCTCCCGCAGAAGCCTGCTGTTGACGGGAAACGGGTTTGTAGCGGAGACGGGCACCGGGCGGGAGAGGGGGAGCTTCAGCCAATTCCGCCGTGAGGCGCTGTCCGCAAGCATAAGCGACGGCCTGCTGTCCACGCCGCATAACAGGCAGACCTTCACCAGACGGGTCAGCTATGAGAAGGGCCAGGTTCGCCTGTATTGCGAGTACAGTCCGGCCAGTGAGGGAATCAAGGCGCTGGAGGAGAACGGGCGGACCGACCGCCTGATGCCGCTGCAAGGCACAGGCTTTCCGCTGGAACGGCTTCCGTTGTTCGAATGAACCATTACTTTTAGGAGAGTGGACAGGATGAGAGTGAAGCTGCTTTCTTGGTTGATGGTAATTGTTTTGCTGGCAGAGCTGTCAGGAGTGGTCAGGTTTCCGGGTGTCGTGCAGGCTCAGGGTCATGGAGAAGCGTATGCAGGGGCTCCTGTTTCGGCGTCGGCGGTTTATGTGGGAGAGAATCGCACGCTCCAGGGCAATTGGGCAGGCAGCTTCGGGACAGACGGCTATGTGCTGCCCTATTATGCCGCTGCCGCCTCGAACGGAAGAGATGCCGTGCAGCCCGCTAATGCGGCTTCCGCTCCCTCCTATCTCTCCGGCTATTCTCCCTACGGGACCACCTATTGGGTCATTCAGAATCCGGCTGCGGATGTCCGGGCGCTGGAGCCTCCGGCAGGCTTCTCCAGGAAGAGCATGACTGTATATGGAGGAGATGCCTCCGAGCAGACGTTTGTGCTGACGGATAATGACCCGCATTTGTTTACGATTTATACGACGGATTTCGGTCAGGCGGACACTGTGAAGGAGAGGTTCGAGCTGTTTGATCTGAACGGGGCGCTGCTGGCATCCAGAGTGGTGGAATCCATTCAGAACGGCGTGTACGTCATGTTCGAGGTAACGGGCAGCTTCAAGCTGAAGGCCACCAAGCTTGCGGGATATGCGGCGTATTATGAGGGCTTCTTCTTCGATGAAGCGGTTGCCAACGGGCTGTCCGGGCTTCAGGCCTCATATACGGCGCCCAGAGCGGCGCATCTGAGCTGGAACACCGCCAATCCCCAGCTTGGCGTACAGATCGAGAGAAAGAAGGAGGGGGAGCCGGACTTCAAGCCGGTGGCAACGGTAGCGGCAGGAATTGCCCAATATACGGATGCCTCCGGTCTGGATGCTTCATCCGTATACCATTACCGCTTGCGGAATATGGATAGCCACCGCTTGTCCCGGCCTACGGCAGCGGCGGAGGTGACTGTGCCCGCCTATTCCTTCACCGCCGTGCAATTTGGCGCGGAGGGATACTCCCTGGCTAAGCCGGGACAGGAGGTTGTGCTGGAGGCCGTCCTGACAGACGGGGAAGGACAGGCGCTGCCTGGCAAGCCAATCCGTTTCGAGCTGTCAGGCGAGCATGTGGGCGCATATATCGATGCGGCTATGGGCATTTCGGTTACAGACGGAGACGGCAGGGCGGTGCTTGCTTATACTTCTGCCTATTCGGGGGAATATGGGGTAAAAGCGTTGTTCGACTATGATGACTCCGCCATGCTCGTACAGTCGGAGAGCACAGTTTCGCTCACGGTATATGAGGAGCCATGGCAGGCGCCTCCGGTTATCCTGCGGGTATCCGATGCGGTAAGTCCCGATACGCTTGTTTCTGTCAACGGCTACGGGCTGACCGGGGCCAGCCTGGAAGTGAAGGCCGCTCCTTCTGCAGGGATAGCGGCAGCAGTGCCTCCTGCCGGTGCCGCCAGTCTGGTGTTGGAGCAGGCTGATGAACGCAACGGCTATTATGTGACTGCGCGGTTGCCTTCCTCCCTGGAGCCTGGCGTCTATGACCTGTGGGTGAAGAATGACTGGGGCTGGAGCCGGCCGTTCAAGCTGAACGGGGCAAGGCCGCTGTTTATCTCGGATGATGAAGCATATGAAGGTCTGGAGATTGAGGTGTCCGGAAGGAATTTCGCCCTGTCCGAGTTCGGAGGAACAGATGATGCGATGATACGGTTGAATGATGGGGCTGGCGGAGAATATCCTCAATTGATTACCGCCCTTACACCCTATTCCATGAGTTTTGCCGTGGGCAGCCTGCCTGCCGGAGACTACGCGGTAGAGGTCTCCAATAACGGTGGTACGGACTGGGTTCCGCTGGACAACGGCCAGCGGTTAAGCATAGTGACGGCAGGAGACAATCCCCTTGGCTTGAATGCGGCTTGGGCCAGAGAGTTCGCATGGTCCAATGTGGTGAACGTGGCGGATTATGGAGCTGCAGGCCATGATACGGCGGATGATACCCAGGCGGTGGGCGATGCGGTTCAAGCCGCCAAGCAGCAAGGCGGCGGGATGGTCTATTTCCCCAGCGGCTCCTATTATCTGAGTCATGTGGACCTTCCCGCCGGTATTGTGCTGCTGGGTGAGGATGAAGGGACCACGTTCTTGTACCACAACGGCGGCAACGCCAATTTTATCCGTTCCTCCGGGGATGGCAAAACAGCGGGAAGACAAGGGGTGGCCCGTCTGTCCCTGCGGCTGGCCAACCCGGATATGAGACCGGACGCGTTCATGTGGTTCGGCAACGACTGGGGGCCCGCCGTAACGGACAAAACCTTGCGGACGGCAGAAAGCATCCTGATCTACCGGGTCAACATCGATTATCCCATCACCCCGCAACCGGCGGGATCGGGCAGAGGCCAGGGAGCGGTGTTTATCATCCACCAGCAGCTTCTGTTTGAGCAGTGCTCCTTCAAGGGTTATTACGCTTCCGCTGAGACGGCCTACGTCAGCTATTATACCTCTCACAGGAACAACCGGTTTGAATTTGCCAGAGGAAGAGTGAGCACCTTTGCCCAGTATGCCTTTATGGAGAACAACGAGCTGGTGGGACATCCGGAGATATTGGATGACGCCCACGGTCTGTTCGGCAGAAATGATCTTCACATGGCAGATAACCGGGTAGCCCATATCGGACCAACCTCTGCCGCCCTTAACGACGGGGAGGCTCTGTGTGTGGAGATGCCCACCGCTTTTTTGAATGAAGGGGATGTGCTGGGCGCGGCGGAATCCAGTATTACGGTAGCGCCGCACAGCCCGCTGGCGGCTTCCTATCCCCTGCGGTACAGCTATCTGGCTGTAGTCATTGTTGACGGCAAGGGCCTGGGACAATTGCGCAAGGTAACGGGGATCAGCGGCAACACGCTGCAAGTGGAGAAGGATTGGCAGGTGGTGCCCGACGGGAGCAGCAAATTCACACTGATTGCGCCCAATGACAATGTTACCTTCTACCGCAATACGGTGGTCGACAGCGCCAAGGGCATATGGATGTACGGCAATGTGATTGATGGGGTGGCGGCGGATAACGTGAGCACGGATTCGGAAGGGATCTATGTGTTCACTTCCCAAGTGACGGAACAGAAGCGGATGACACCGGGCTATTTTATCAGTGTAAGAGGCAATGTGGTTGAGGGCGTCTCCAGAAGAAGCGGGCATGCCGGCATCTATGTCAATTCCCAACGCACAGGGGTTCAGGGGCGTTATTATGCGGTGAGCGCATACGGCATCGATATCAAGGACAACCGGGTGGTTGGGGTGCCGGAAGCCGTACCCGTCCGCAATACGGAATCCCCTGCCGAATCGGGCATCGTATCCTGGTCGGCGCTGTTAAGCAGCGATGCCAATCCGTCCAATGAGGCCGGTGACAACACCAATATTGTTGTGGAAAATAATGTAATGAGCCGGTTGAACCGTGGGATTTCCCTGAGCTTGGGGGATTACGGGCATGTGATGAAGGGGAATGCCTTCGAGCAGGTGGACCACGAATGGTCGTATACAGGCCAGCCTGTGCATACGCTTTATCTGCCGGATGCTTATACCGACAACAGAGCGCCCTATTGGCCGGCCGGCGGCTCCCTTGAGGTGCAATGGACCGGGACGGGTGCGGTGCTGTCCTGGGATCCCGCTGCCGATAATGATGCTGATCTGCGGTATCGCATTTATCATAACGGCTTGCTTGCGGCTGCTGTTTCGTCCGGGGAGACGGGATATGCGTTGGAGGGAGTGCCGGAGCCGGGCGAGCATTCCTTCGGGGTAGTTGCTGAGGATGCTGCGGGCAACCGGTCCGCTGTCCTGTCCGCGGTCTCCGTTCGTCCTGTTCTCTGAGCGAGCTTGATTTGCTCAAGCTCTCCTCACTCCTTCTTCCGCCATTACGGAGGGATACAGGAGCAATATATGATCACTCTCCTGTCCGGCCAATACCGGGTCGCGGCTCCCTGGCAAGAGGTGACCTGCACTTATACGGAGCTTGATTTTGCTCCCGGGGAAGAAGGCGGCACAGTAGAGATTGCCCTGGAGTCCTTTGCCGCCACTTGGAAGGAGCGGGATTATCCCCTCGGTTTTGAGGAATGTGCTGTTCAAGGGGAGGCGGATTTCCAGCGGTGGCTTATGCTGACGCCGACAGAACACGCTGGCCTGCCGGAGACGAGGGAACTGGCCCGGGAAATTGCCCGGCTCTTCTGCAGACTCTGCGGGCATGGCGGCATGGCGGAGAATTTCCATCCGCTGACCGGCGAAGGCCAACGGGACAGGATGTACTCGTGGACGGCCAGCGTATTTCTGATTATGGCCCATGAATATGTATAAGCGGAGCCATCCGGTCCGATCCGCCTGAAGTTTGGGAAGAGGCTGTTCCTTAGTCATTTTTATGGCTTTGGGACAGCCTCTTGCTGTATATGAAAAACCGACTACATGGGGTCTAAACACGTGTGCGATAGCTCATTGTATATGAAAAACCGAGTACATGTGGTCTGAACGCCACCGGGGAATGCAGCCTAGACGCAGAGTGATGCCCCATACACATTGCGAACCCGCATGTTTGGAAGCGTATAAGAATGAAAAGACATGGTCCTCCTGATCTTTTCCACGTGGCAGTTCACCGCAGGCAGACCCCGTTGCACATTGGGCTTGAGGACTCCGTGCTGGGGACCACCTAGTACAACGTTTCGTAAATTCGTTCCCTACAGGAGAAGAACCCGGACGGGCTAAACACAGTGAGCACAAAAGGGAAGTGACTCCTATGGAAGTAGTTTGGCGAAGAAGAGTCACCGCTTTAGGGCGTATCTGAACCTCTAAGGGGAGGAGATAATTCCCAGATGATCGTCTCTGACCAGGCCCTTTTCGGGCAGGCGTACCGGGGTACGTTAAGCGAAAGCAACGATAGCTCGGGGTGAAAAGGCGGTGAAAAGCTGCCCTCAAGCGGGTGTTCAGACACGCCCCAGGCTGTGACGGACCTGAGCGCCCTTATTGGGTCCAAAACCGGGGGTTTGGAATTGTAACGGACTTGAACGCTCTTATTGGACTACTTTGCCCCCATCCAGAG
>JAQSYI010000008.1 GCA_029256185.1 Paenibacillaceae bacterium | reverse complement strand
ATGTAAGACCCCTTGAAGACGACGAGGTAGATAGGTTCGGGGTGGAAGCGTGGCAACACGTGGAGCTGACGAATACTAATCGGTCGAGGGCTTAATCTAGACCCCAAAAAGTGGAGCGCAAGCTTCAGGGGGACATAAGAACACACAAGAGGTTATCGGTGACCTCGTTTCGCATCCGGTTTTCAGGGCGCAAGCAGTCCTGTAGGTAATATTCCCTGATAGCTCAGTCGGTAGAGCACTCGACTGTTAATCGAGTTGTCGCAGGTTCGAGTCCTGCTCGGGGAGTACCTTGCTTCCATAGCTCAGTAGGTAGAGTGCATCCATGGTAAGGATGAGGTCACCGGTTCGATTCCGGTTGGAAGCTTTGTATGGCCCGTTGGTCAAGCGGTTAAGACACCTCCCTTTCACGGAGGTAACAGGGGTTCGATTCCCCTACGGGTCATTTTCCCGGGCGCTTAGCTCAGCCGGGAGAGCATCTGCCTTACAAGCAGAGGGTCGGCGGTTCGATCCCGTCAGCGCCCACCACTTCTATTCATGAAGTGCAAGACTGTGGTGATTACCCTTCTGGTTCCGAAAATAATGGGGATTAGCCAAGCGGTAAGGCAACGGACTTTGACTCCGTCATTCCTAGGTTCGAATCCTAGATCCCCAGTTCTTTTACGAGCCATTAGCTCAGCTGGTAGAGCACCTGACTTTTAATCAGGGTGTCGTAGGTTCGAGTCCTACATGGCTCACCACTAATATTATGCGCGTGTGGCGGAATTGGCAGACGCACTAGACTTAGGATCTAGCGGGCGACCGTGGGGGTTCAAGTCCCTCCACGCGCATAAGATTTTTGAAATTGCGGACGTGGCTCAGTGGTAGAGCATCGCCTTGCCAAGGCGAGGGTCGAGGGTTCGAATCCCTTCGTCCGCTCCAATATATGCGCCCTTAGCTCAGCTGGATAGAGCGTTTGACTACGAATCAAAAGGCCGGGAGTTCGAATCTCTCAGGGCGCGCTTAGTACTTCTAATACTGTCGGGACGTAGCTCAGCTTGGTAGAGCACCTGGTTTGGGACCAGGGGGTCGCATGTTCAAATCGTGTCGTCCCGACCATATTTTTGCGGGTGTAGTTCAATGGTAGAACTTTAGCCTTCCAAGCTAATAGCGTGGGTTCGATTCCCATCACCCGCTTAACTCACAGAGTCAAAAGCCCTTGTAGCACAAGGGTTTTTTTCTTGCAAAAAAATATTGATTGACTGCTTCCGGGCAGCATTCATCACCTGCAAAAAAAGAAGCCCATTTCCCGGCTTCTTTTTTGGTCGGCAATGGACAGTTGGTTTGGAAAAAATGCATAAATACGTCATACCGTTGACAGAAAGATTTGTTATAATTGAAATTAAAGTTCAATAACGTGTGGAGATGCGCAAGAGGAAGATCACTCTGCAGGAGGGTGTTATGGGAAGCAATCTGGGCACGGTTGATTTGAAGCAGCAATTTCATGAGCGTGGCTACCGGTACACGGAGCAGCGTCAGGCTATTGCGGATTTTTTGTGGGAGCACAGGAATACCCATCTGACTACGGATGAGGTATTTCGGCATATGCGTGAAATTGATCCCGATATGGGCAAATCTACCGTTCACCGGACACTTCATCTGCTGTTGGAGCTGGGGATGGTCCACCGCCTGGAGATTGGGGACGGTGTGACCCGCTATGAGGCCTGCTGTCATACCAGTGTCTCCCATAACCACCATCACCTCATATGCGAAGAATGCGGAAGGGTCATAGATATGGAGGAGGATTTGCTCGACGAGTTGGAGCTTAAGGTGGAGCAGCAATATGCCTTCTCCATTACGAATCATACCTTGCAATTTTACGGCCGGTGCAGCAATTGCCGGAATTAATCCGCCAATGAGAGGAGGTCATGCTGTGGAAATCAACATAAACGATATGATTGAAGAGTACACGAGTCAGCCCTTTATGATTTTGCCCGCGCATTACCGCAAGCATCCCGTCGGTTTTGTGGAGCCTGGCTACATGACCAATATCTCCGCATTTCTCTTCCCGGTGCAGGGAGAGGGGTATTTCAAGCTGGATGGCCAACCCTTCCAATTCCGTCCCGGTATGGTGATCCACGGCTGCCCCGGCAAATGGCTGACCTCCGGTAATATAACGGACAAGCCGCTGCATTTCTACATTATGTACTATCATCATAACCGGGAAACCAGCGGGTACATGCACCGTGCTTTTGAGATGGAGATCGGCTCCAATCCCAATATGATTGCCCTGCTTAAGATGCTGGTCAAGGCATCCGACAAGCCTGACAACTACTCCAAGTTTCAGGCGAAAACGCTGGTGTACTCCATTCTGTCGGAGGTGTTCAGCGCGGCCAAGAGCATCAAGAAAACGGAAACGCATGCCATTGTGGAGGAGGCCAGGGGATATATCGAGTTCCACTATATGCGCCAGCATACTTTGTGCGATCTGGCCAGCCGTTACGGGATGTGTCCCAAATACTTTTCCGAGGTATTCAAGAAATACACAGGAATCAGTCCCATTGATTACCTCATTGGCTACAGAATGAAGCAGTCCTACAAGCTGTTCCTGTCCACCTCCTGCAGTGTCAAGGAGATAGCCGAGTCCGTGGGCTATCAGGACGCGTATTATTTCAGCAGACTGTTCAAAAAACAGTTCGGCATTGCCCCCAGCCAAGTGCGCTGCCGCGTGATGGAGCAAGCGAACTAACAGGTAATTGTCCATCATGCTTTTGGGAAATCATCCATTCATATGGCCGGACCGCTGTGCTAAAATGCTCCTATATTGAAATTGCAATTCATTCTCAATTGATTGCAAGGGAGATAGATAGAGTATTCATAAGGCGGAGGGATTCATTCATGAAGAAGGTAATGGCATTATTGTTCGCATTGACACTCACATTCGGCCTGATGGCGGGCTGTGGGGAAAAAGAAGCGGAGAACGGCAGCAACTCTTCCGCAGCCGGCAGCAGTCCGGCCGCAAGCGTCAGTCCAGCCGCAAGCAGTCCTGCTGCCAGCAGCAGTCCGTCCGCATCTCCGGAGGCTGCCGCATTTCCACGCACCTATAAGGATGTGCTGGGCAATGACGTTGTCATCAAGGAAAAGCCAAAGCGGGTAGCGGTGGCATTCTTCCACTTCCTGGAGCCCTGGTTCGCGATAGGGGTAACTCCTGTGGCAGGCGACAGCTCCAATACGCTGCTGGAAGGCTTCCTCTCGCTCCAGCCGTATGCCAAGGACAAGGCCTTGGTTATGGACCTGGGCAGTCCCATGAGTCTGGAGCGTCTGCTCGAAGTAAAGCCTGATCTGATTATTTCCGCTACTCCTTATAATGATAAGATTCATGAGCAACTGCTGCAGATCGCTCCTGTGGTAGTCTTCAAGAATGAGATGGATTGGAAGACCCGTCTGGTAGAATTCTCCAAGCTGGTAGGCGAAGAGAAAGCCGCCAATGCTAAGGTAGCTGAAATCGAGAAACTGATTGCCACTTCAAAGGAAAAGCTGTCTGCCTACAAGGATAAGAGTGTGGCCTTCCTGAGCTTTAACAACAAGGGCGGCTATACCGCTTATGGCATCGATCGCAACGCGGCATTCTATGATCCCAATCTGGGACTGGGGCTTACGCCACCCCAGAACTATCCGCCCGTACACGGAAAAGACAACCTGTTCACGCTGGAAGGGGTAGTTGGCATGAATCCCGATTATATCTTTATCTGGGATGATGCCACGAGCAATTCGGAGGAAACCAACCTTGTCGAGCTGAAGAACAATGCCATATGGAACACGCTGACGGCCGTCAAGAATAACCATGTATTCATTCTGGACCGTTCGGCATTCTCCGGCGGACCTCTGGGTGTGGAATACGGTGTGAAGACAGTAACGGAGAATATGACGAAGTAACAGGATGTGCCTGCAAACGGAATAAGCGTTGAGGCCAAGGCTCCACATTGTGGAGCTTTCTTGGCATCCGGGGTTCTTCTTGCACAAAGGTGCATTGCAAAAAGCGGTTGAGGCAGGCTTGACGGCAACAGGGAGGCAACAGGTTATGGAAGTGGAAGCGGCCAAGGCCGTTGTGAACGCACAGCTAAAAGGCAAGCTCTGGGCAGGCTGGACTGCCATTCTGGCAGGACTTGCCGTTCTGGGGATTGGTATACTCTATTCCGTATCCCAGGGCGCATTGGACATCCCTCTTCATGTGACATGGGAGGCGATCCTCCATCCGGACAAAATGAACCCCCAACATCTGATCATCAACAATCTGCGGCTGCCACGGGCACTAGCCAGCGCCATGATTGGGGCAGCCTTCGCCGTAGCGGGAGCGGTGATGCAGGGGATTACACGCAATCCCATGGCTGACTCCGGTTTGATGGGGCTGAATGCCGGTTCAGGCTTCGTATTGGCCATTTGCTTCGCCTTTTTCTCCGGCATCTCCTATCTGCAGATTATTCTGCTGTCCTTCATAGGAGCCGCATTGGGGGCCCTCCTCGTATACGGAATTGCCTCGATGCAGAGAGGCGGCGCAACGCCCATGCGTCTTGTGCTGGCGGGGGCTGCGGTAACGGCCCTGCTTACCGCGCTAAGCCAGGGAATCGCCATTTACTTTAATGTATCCCGCAATCTGATGTTCTGGACCTCAGGCGGAGTGGCCGGAAGCGACTGGCAGCAGCTGAGAATGGTTGCCCCGGTTGTTGGCGCAACCCTGCTGGGCGCAATGATTCTGTCCCGTTCCATCTCGCTAATGAATCTCGGTGAGGATGTGGCGCAGGGCCTGGGCTTGAGAACGGGCATGGTGAAGGCCGCAGGCACGATTATTGTACTGCTCCTGGCAGGAACCTCGGTAGCGGTTGTGGGCGCCGTAGGGTTCATCGGGCTGGTTATTCCCCATATAACCCGTGGGATTGTGGGGCCGGACTACCGCTTCATTATTCCGGCGTCGGCGGTACTGGGCGCCTTACTCCTGGTGCTGGCCGACTTGGCGGCAAGAATGCTCAATCCCCCTTCCGAGATTCCTGTAGGTGCGCTGGTGGCCTTGATCGGCATCCCCTTCTTCCTGTATCTGGCGCGGAAGCAAAGGAGGGCGCTGTAATGCAAGGCTCCAATTGGAATATAGAGGCGTACCGGAAAAGAATGAACCGCCGCCATGCATGGATATTTCTTTGTTTTGCAGCACTACTGCTGCTCTCATTCATTATCAGCATGAATACCGGTTTTACCAGGCTGTCGCCCATAGACACCGTGCGGACATTGCTGGGAGGAGGAACAGACAAGGAAAATCTGGTGCTGTTTCAGTTCCGGCTGCCCCGTATTGTCATCTCTATTCTGGTGGGAGCGGGATTAGCTTTATCAGGCTGCATCATTCAGGGGGTTTCGCGCAATGCTCTTGCCGATCCGGGACTGCTCGGGATTAATGCGGGCGCAGGTTTGTTCGTGGTGTTGTTCGTCATGGCATGGGGCGCCAAAACGGCTGTAACCATCTTCGCGTTACCCTTTCTCGCCCTGGCAGGGGCGGGGGGAGCAGCGGTTCTCATCTATCTTCTGGCTTACAAGAAGGAGGAGGGAATCAGTCCCCTGCGGCTCGTGCTGGTGGGAATTGCGGTGCAGGCGGGAATCGGCGCAGCGATGACGGTATTGGTTCTCGCATTGGACGAATCCCAGTTCGACTTTATCGTGTTATGGCAGGCGGGCAGTATCTGGGGCTCCAACTGGAAGTTTGTCGTCGCGCTGCTTCCCTGGCTGCTGCTCCTGGTTCCTTATGCCATGATGAAAGCACCCGTGCTGGATACTCTTCATCTGGGGGACGAGATTGCCGGGGGATTGGGGACGAAGGTAGAAAGTGAGCGCCGCAAGCTGCTTGCGGCGGCAGTAGCTCTGGCGGCCTCCAGTGTGGCTGTGAGCGGAAGCATCAGCTTCGTGGGCTTGATTGCCCCTCACTTGGCCAGAAGATTGGTTGGAACCGGACACCGTCTGCTTCTGCCGGCCTGCGCGCTCTGCGGAGCGCTCTTGGTTTCAGCGTCGGATACCATCGGACGGTTGATTGTGCAGCCTGATGAAATCCCTGTAGGAATTGTGGTGGCCGTAGTCGGCGCCCCCTACTTCCTGTATCTGCTGGCGAGAAGCAGGCGATAGCCTCTATGAAAACCCTTTTAGAAAAAAAGGACTTGCCAAACAAAACTCCCTCCTTTTATAATGATAACAGTTCTCATTATCAATGAGAATGCATTTCATTCATTCTGGTAGATTTTTTTGCCGCGAGGGGAGTTTTATGATCCAATGAAGAAGTCAGGTTGGTTAATCGGTAGTGTTCTAGCTTTAAGCTTGTTGATGGGTGCCTGTGGCAATGATAAGGATGCTGCAAATTCTGCTGCCAGTCCGTCTCCCAGCGCTGCTGCAAGTGTTGCTGCTTCAGCCGCTCCGTCTGCAAGTCCTTCTGCAAGCCCGTCTGCCAGTCCGGCAGCGCAAGGTCCCAAAACGATCAAATACCTGGATAAAGAATATGCTCTTGCCAATAATCAAAATATTGTCGTAGCCAGTCTGGAAGCGATGGAGGATGCAGCCGTATTGGGTGTGAAGCCGGTTGGTGCCGTAACCGACGGGGTGAAGATTCCCGATTACATGGCAAAAGCCATGGAAGGCGCAGTGGAAGTCGGCAACCGCCAGCAGCCCAATGCCGAGGCGATCCTCAAGCTGAAGGCGGATGTTATTCTTGGCACCTCCAAGTTCCAAGCCGCAGTGGTCGAGCAACTGAACAAGGTCGCACCCATGATTCCCGTGTCCCATATCTCTTCCAACTGGGATGCCAATCTGCTGATGCTGGGCGATATTGTGGGCAAGCAGGATCAGGCCAAGCAGATCGTTGACAAATATAAGCAGGATGCCGCCGCCGCCAAGGACAAGATTGCCGCCAATGTGAAGGACAAGAAGGTGTTGTTCGTCCGTATCCGCACCGGCATTATCTATCTGTATCCGGCCGACGTTTTCTTTAACCCGTCCCTCTATACGGATCTTGGCATTGCCGTGCCGGAAGAGATCAAAGTAGTGAAGGCGCAGGAAGCCGTTGCCCTGGAGAAATTTGCCGAGCTGAATCCGGATTTTCTGTTCGTCCAGTTTGCAGAGTCTGAGAACAAGGATCAACCCAAATCTCTGGAAGATCTGCAGAATAATCCGATCTGGAAGACCATTAATGCAGTCAAGAACGGAAAAGTATTCGTCAACGCTGTTGATCCCAGCGCACAAGGCGGAACCTCGTGGAGCAAGATCGCATTCCTCCCGGTTGCCGTGGACAAGCTCGGCCAATAAACGATGACGAACAAGATGATTTCACCCGCCCTGCTGCTCGGGCTGTCCCCGATCGCCATCGTCCTGACGCTGCTTGCTTCCATCATGTATGGCGCCAAGTCGATGGATTGGACTGCGGTGAGAGACGCATTTCTGAATTTTGACCCCGGGAATGTGGATCACCAGATTGTGCTGCACTCCCGCTTGCCCCGGGCGGCGGGTTCGCTCTTGATAGGCGGCTTCTTGGCCATGTCGGGAGCCATTATGCAGGGGATGACCAGAAATTATCTGGCATCCCCTTCCATTATGGGGGTAACGGACGGCGCGGCCTTCGCCATCACGTTGTGCATGGTTTTGCTGCCCAATGCTTCCTCCATGACTCTGATTGCAAGCTCCTTTGCAGGTTCTGCACTGGGAGCTAGTGTTGTATTCATTCTGGCCTGGATGATGCCGGGGGGGCTGTCCCCGGTAAGAATGGCGATTCTGGGAACGATAATCGGCACCTTCCTCAGCAGTGTCTCGGCGGCACTGTCCATTTATTTTCATGTATCCCAGAATGTGAGCTTCTGGTTCAATGCCCGCTTGCACCAGATGGACCCCGGGTTGATAAAACTGGTGATTCCATTTGCGGTGGTAGGGATTGCAGTAGCTCTGATGCTGGCCAAGTCGATTACCATCATCTCCCTGGGGGATGACATAGCAGCCGGCTTGGGGCAGCGGACCCTGTGGGTGAAGATCGGGGCCATGTGCTGCGTAGCGGTGCTGACGGGTGTATCGGTGGCAATGGCAGGCAAGATCGCCTTCGTGGGACTGCTGATTCCCCATATTGTCCGCTATCTGGTCGGCGTGGACTACCGGTGGGTCATTCCTTGCGCGGGAGTAACAGGCGCTGTATTCCTGGGACTGTCCGATATCCTGAGCCGCTTCCTCAACTATCCCTTCGAAACGCCCATTGGCGTCGTGACCTCGGCGGTAGGGATTCCTTTCTTTCTGTATCTGATCAGGAAGAAGGGAGGGAATGAGCATGCGTAAGCTTACGCGGCTGCGGTTGTGGTCTGTGATTCTGGCTGGACTGGGGATTGTGCTCATCTCGGGTTATGTCAGTCTGACCAACGGGGAGTTCGATCTCACCGTGAAGGAAGTTGTGAAGACGCTCTTCAGAATCGAATCAACGCCGGAGCGGGATTTGGTTATCTTCGACTTCCGGCTTCCCAGAATTGTGATTGGCGCCATGGTTGGTCTTGGCTTAGGGATTGCCGGGGCGGTTATTCAGGGCATCACCCGCAACGGGCTGGCCGATCCGGGTATTCTGGGTATTAACGCAGGTGCTGGAGCGGCAATTGTGATTTTCATGTTCTTCTATCAGGGGCAAGTCCGGACTACAGGCTGGACGGCGATTCTGGCGATGCCGTTCTTCGGATTGGTGGGCGGTATTATGGCCGCCGTTCTGATCTATATGTTCGCCTGGAAGTCAGGGCGTCTTGACCCGCAGCGTCTGCTGCTCGTGGGCATCGCCATTAGCTCGGGCTTCGGAGCTATCACGCTCTACTTGTCTCTTAAGATGAGGTCGGCCGATTTTGAGATGGCTACTGTCTGGCTGTCCGGCAGCATCTGGAGCGCCAACTGGAAATTTGTTGTGGCCATCACGCCTTGGCTCTTGGTGCTGCTGCCTGTTATTTACCGGAAGTCTTACATCCTTGATCTGTTTCAGCTCCATGAAAGCACGGCTGCAAGTCTGGGCGTAGCGACTGAGAAGGAAAAGTCCTTCCTGCTCTTGGCCAGCATCGGGATTGTCAGCGCCTGTGTATCCGTTTCGGGAGGCGTAGGCTTCGTGGGATTATTGGCGCCTCATATTGCGAGGAGACTGGTAGGGCTGCATCACCGCCATGTGCTTCCCGTATGCGGCATTCTGGGAATGGCCTTGGTCATGCTGGCCGATTTTATCGGCAAGACGGTTGTCGCGCCCGCTGAAGTGCCGGTGGGCATCGTGATAGCGATTATCGGCGTTCCTTATTTTCTGACGCTGCTTATGAAGCGGCCTGCATAACTGAGAGGAAGAGGCAGATGAAGGGCAGTCTGATCAAGGATACATTCGAGGATAAAGAAATAACCGTGTATATTCCCCCCTCCTGCGGAGCCTGGAATATAACCTTTCCGCTGCTGTTCGTGCAGGACGGTGAATATTTGTTTGAGACTCATACGGAATTACTGGAGCAAATGTTCGCAAACGGGTCGCTGCCCGAAATGATCATTGCGGGGGTAAAGCCCCGCAACCGGCTGGACGAATATACGCCGTGGCCTGCCAAAGCGCTGGCGGATATTCATCCCGACTTCGGCGGTCAAGGAGAGGCCTATATCCGCTTTCTCGCGGAGCGGCTCAGGCCATATCTGGCCAGCAACTACTATGCGGACGAAAGCGGAGGCAGTACAGGCATTCTGGGGGCTTCTCTCGGCGGTCTGATCTCCCTGTACGCCGCTTGCACCCGCCCGGATATCTTCAGCCGCATCGGCCTGCTGTCTGTCTCCTTATGGTATGAGGGAGCCATGGACTTCCTCCGCAAGGAGGCAGGCAAGCTTGCCGACGGTGCCTCCCGCTTCTACCTGTCCATAGGCACTATGGAAGGCTCAGGCAAGCAAACGGCGCAGAAGGATATGGTTCCGCTGGCTTGGGAAGCGAGGGCTATTCTCCAAGGAGCCGGACTGGGTGTGGAGCACCTGCGCTTTGAGCAGGTGGAAGGCGGCACACATGAGCACTCTTGGTTTGTCAGCCAATTTCCGCAGGCTGTGCAGTGGCTTTTCGGGGATGAAGATGACGGGAAAGGCAAAGTATCTGCCAGACGAGGAGGATCAGGATGGAGAGAATCGGGGAAATGCCCATAAGCTCGTTAAGCGCCGGTTCCCCCACTCAGGTGGCCATACCGGGCACTGAGCTCTGGGACATGCGCTCTGCAGTTTCAGGAAGGGAGTACCGGATCATGATGTGGCATTCCGGGGATGAGACTCCTGCAGGAGGGTATCCCGTCTTGTATATGCTTGATGCCAATACCTGTTTTGGAACAACCGCGGAGACGGCCAAATATCTGACGAAGAAGCCTCATGGCTATGATTCGGCCATTGTGGTGGGAATCGGCTATCCCGATGGGGTGGAGGCGAACAAGGAACGCTTCTGGGATTACACAACGCCTGCCGACCCGGAGCGTCTGCCTGTCAGGGGAGACCGTTCGCCCTGGCCGCCGGTGGGCGGGGCGGAGGAATTCATTCACTTTATCGAAGCCGAATTGAAGCCGGTGATTGAGAAGCGCTTTACCATCGACAAGACACGCCAGGCCCTTTGCGGCCATTCCCTTGGAGGCTTCTTCGTTCTCCATGTGCTGTTTACCAGAAGAGAGGCCTTCTCCACCTATGTCGCGGGCAGCCCTTCGATCTGGTGGAATGACAACGTCCTTCTGGAGGAGGAGAAGACCTTCCGCCAGGAGCTGGAGCAGGAAGGGCGGGAAGGAGAAGCCCACAGGAACATTACGCTGTTCATTGCTGCCGGAGGGCTGGAGCGGGGGAATCCGAGCCGGATGTTCGAGAACGCCATCGAGATGGCAGAACGGCTTGGAGATTTGAAGGAGCGGGGATTGACGGTGATCGGCAAGGATTTTGAGGGAGAAGGGCATGTTTCGGTCATACCGTCATTGATTGCCCGGGGGATCCGGGTCGCGCTGACCAGCTCGGAGGATGAAAGGGGAAGGAACATATGAACAGCACCCGGTTGTTTACGAAGCAATTGGATATCGCTTATGAAAGCCGCATGATTGTAGAAGATCTGAATCTGTCCATCCCTACCGGCAAGATTACGGCTCTCGTAGGAGCGAACGGGTCGGGCAAATCCACCATTCTGAAAGCGATGGCCCGTATTCTCAAGCCCAAGCGCGGCAGCGTCTTCCTGGACAGCAAGGCCATCCATCAGCAATCCACCAAGGAAGTGGCCAAGCAGCTGGCGATTCTTCCCCAGAATCCCACAGCTCCTGATGGATTGACCGTTGGCGAGTTGATCGGCTACGGCCGGTTTCCCCATCAGAAGGGTTTTGGCAACCAGTCCAAGGAGGACAGGGAGATCATCCGCTGGGCGGTCCAAGTTACGGGGATGGAGGAATTCTTCGACCGTCCCGTGGACCAGTTGTCCGGCGGTCAACGGCAGCGGGCCTGGATTGCTATGGCGTTGGCCCAACAGACGGATATCCTGTTCCTGGATGAGCCTACCACTTTTCTTGATATGGGCCACCAGCTTGAAGTGCTGAAGCTGCTCCAGAAGCTGAACGTTGAGGAAGCCCGGACCATCGTCATGGTCGTGCATGATCTGAACCACGCCACCCGCTACGCCGGACATATGGTTGCCATTAAGGCGGGCAAAGTGATCAGTGAAGGATCTCCCCAGGAGGTCATGACCAAGGACGTGCTCCGCTCAGTATTCGGTATTGAAGCGGATATTATTGCCGATCCGCGCACCGGTGTGCCCCTGTGCTTGCCCTTTGAGCTCGCGGAGAGCGCCGGCGGGCCCTCTGCGGTTGCTGTCAAGGAGACGGGCGCAAAACGGCCTGCTGCTGCCCAGGAAAGCAGGGGCAAAGCTGTCGCCGCGAGATAACAAATCCGGGAGAATCCCATATATGGAGCGTGTGAAGAGCCTTTGCCCAAAGGCTCTTTTTTCATGGAAATTTGCGGATTGCGGGGCTGGACAGTTGTGACAAACTGTCGCATTATTGGGAAAATTATTTTGACAGGACGTTATGCGCATGCTATTTTGATATGAAAGACTACGGAGCAGGCCCTTTATTCATGCACCGCTTAAAATGGATAAACTTTTATTCCATTTCCCTCTATATTTATGCAGAGGTGCTGTGATAAAATAAAGTAATCTAACTTTAACAACCGATAAAGAAGCATTCTAAGAGCGGACGAAGAATCATTAGGCTAATGAGGTGAGAGGCATGTCGGAATTCATAGTGGCTACCAAGGGAACCAGCAATAATTTGCTGCGCCGGGATATTCGTTTTCTGGCTAATATTCTGGGAGAGGTGTTGGTCCACCAGGGTGGCGAGGAATTGCTCAATATTGTAGAGAAAATCAGGGAAATGAGCAAGTCCATGCGGGCGTCATTTGAACCTGATATCTATAAAGATTACATATCCACCATCCACACCCTGAGTCCCGTTATCCGTCACCGGGTCATCCGGGCATTCGCAATCTACTTCCAGCTTGTGAATATTGCCGAGCAGAACCACCGCATCAGGCGCAAGCGGGATTATGACCGTACGGCGGGCGAGACAATCCAGCCCGGCTCCATCGAGAGCATCATCAAGGAGCTTAGTCTGCGGGATATTACGCCAGAGGAAATTCAGGAGATTCTGCAGAGTGTTTCCCTGGAGCTGGTGATGACGGCCCACCCTACCGAAGCTACCCGCAAGGCCGTGCTGGATATCCATCACCGCATCTCCGAGCAAGTGATGCAGTTGGATAATCCTATGCTTACCTACCGGGAGCGGGAGCAGCTTCGCACGCTCCTTCATGGCGAGATTCTCACCTTATGGCAGACTGATGAGCTGAGAGACCGCAAGCCTACCGTCATTGACGAAGTACGCAACGGCTTGTATTTTTTCGATGAGACCTTATTCGATGTGCTGCCGGAAGTGTATGCAGAGCTGGAGCGATGTCTGGAGCGGTATTATCCCGACCGGAACTGGCATGTGCCAACGTTCCTGCGCTTCGGGTCATGGATCGGCGGAGACCGGGACGGCAACCCTTCTGTCAAGGCGGATGTTACTTTCGAGACGCTGGTGATGCACCGGGCGCTTGCCTTGCAGAAGTATGAAGAGGTGCTGCGGGAGGCCATCAACCATATGAGCTTCAGCAGCAGCATCGTAAAAGTGAGCGATGAACTGCTTCAGTCCATTCAGGCCGACCGGGACATTATGGAGGAGGAGCTGGAGGACCCCTGGAGAAACGAGCAGGAGCCCTACCGCATCAAGCTGACGTATATGCTGGAGAAGGTCCAGAATTCAGGCAACCCCAACTTTCACAATCAGGGCGCCCGTTACCAGAATGCCGGAGAGTTTATTGCCGAATTGAAGATTGTCGACGACAGTCTGCGCGGTCACTTCGCTGAGCAGGTGGCGGACCGCTACATCCGCAAGCTGATCCGTCAGGTGGAGCTGTTCGGGTTCCATATGTCCACCCTGGATATCCGCCAGCACAGCAAGGAGCATGAGAACGCGATTACCGAGATCTTCCGGATTATCGGATTGACGGATCATTACAGCGATTTAACCGAGGATGAGAAGGTAGAATTGCTGACCCAAGTGTTGAATGATCCCCGTCCGCTTACTTCACCATATTTTGAGTACTCGGAAGCCACAACGGAATGTCTCGCCGTATACCGTACGGTGCAGCTGGCCCAGAAGGAATTCGGCGTCAACTGCATCCGCAGCTATCTGATCAGCATGACACAGAGCGCCAGCGACTTGATGGAGGTGCTCGTATTCTGTAAAGAGGTAGGGCTGTACCGCCAAGGGCAGGATGGCGCTATTGAATGCAGCCTGCAGCCGGTTCCCCTGTTCGAGACGATTGACGATCTGCATGATGCTCCCGCTATTATGGCGAAGCTGTTCTCTATTCCCGCTTACCGGAATAGTCTGGCAGATACCAATGACCTGCAGGAGATTATGCTGGGTTATTCCGACAGCAACAAGGACGGCGGGGTATTGACTGCCAATTGGGAGCTGCGGGTGGCTCTTAAGCAATTAACCGAGGTGGCAAGGGAAGCGGGAGTGCGGCTGAAGTTCTTCCACGGCAGAGGCGGAGCATTGGGCCGCGGAGGCATGCCGCTTAACCGCAGCATTCTTGCCCAGCCGCCGGAAACCATCGGCGGGGGCATCAAGATTACCGAGCAGGGCGAGGTGCTCTCCCAGCGTTATGCCATGAAGGGGATTGCCTACCGCAGTCTGGAGCAGGCTACCTGGGCGCTTCTTACCGCCGCGGTCATGTCGAAGCATCCCCAAAGCGATATTCATGAACACCGTTATGAAACCATTATGGCCAGCATTTCGGAGAAATCTCTGGAGAAGTATCAGGACCTGGTCTTCAACGACCCGGATTTCCTGACCTTCTTCAAGGAATCTACGCCATTGCCCGAGATTGGCGAGCTGAATATCGGATCACGTCCGTCCAAACGGAAGAACAGCGACCGCTTCGAGGATCTGCGCGCCATTCCCTGGGTATTCGCCTGGACGCAGAGCCGGTATCTGTTCCCGGCCTGGTACGCGGCGGGCACCGGATTGTACAGCTACTACCAGGGCAAGCCGGAGAACATGAAGCAGCTGCAGAAGATGTACGCCAAGTGGTCCTTCTTCCGCTCGGCCATCGACAGCTTGCAGATGGCGCTGGCCAAAGCCGATCTTACCATAGCCCGCGAATACGGGAAGATGGTGCAGAGCAAGGAGGTGGCCGACCGGATCTTCAAGTTGATCCGCAATGAATTCAAGCTCACCTCCGATTTGATCCTGATGATTACCGGCCAGCAGGAAATTCTCGATAATGTGCCCATTCTGCAGGAGTCCATCCGCCTGCGCAATCCTTATGTCGATCCCATGAGCTACATGCAGGTGCAGCTGCTCACGGAGCTGCGCGCCCACCGCGCGCTCGGCCAGGAGGATGAGGCGCTGATCCGTGAGGTGCTTCTGACTATTAACGGTATTGCCGCGGGCTTAAGGAATACAGGCTGATCTTTTTCGAAGCAGATGCACTGTCTTATAGTTGAGGCAGTTCATATTAAAGCCGGGACTCGGGGACCTTATGGGTAGAACCTATAGGGTCCCGGTTTTTTGAAGACGCCAGAAAGCCTATGAGCGGAAGCTCATTTCCCGGCTGATGCATGGCGTCGAACGACGCCCTCGAGGCGGTTATTCGTACAGGAAGTATGTTGGCGGAGGAGCCGGACAATAATGAGATCTCTATTGGCACAAAAATGGTTCAGCGTGGCGGTTATCCTGATAGGCGCCTCCAGCTACGGGCTCTTGTCTCCAACCATTAAACTGGCATTCCAAGCGGGATACAGTGAGGGGGACATTACTTCCGTTCAGGTTACTATGGGCACATTGGTGATGTGGGTACTGGTGCTGCTGACGAAGGAGGCGCGGCGCAATCCATTCACTGGACCCTGGATCAGGCTCGCCCTTATTGGGATATTCGGATTGTCGCTCACGACAGTCTTTTATAACCGGACGTTATCCGAATTGGACGCTTCTTTGTCCATTGTATTGCTATTTCAGTTTACTTGGATTACCATCGTAATGGAGTGCTTTGCACAGCGGAGGCTGCCTACCCGCAGCCAAGGAGCGGCGATTGTGATTGTAATGGCAGGAACGGTGCTTTCTGTCAATCTTTTGTCGCTGGGACTGGAGCGCTTCACTGTTATGGGACTGCTATACGGTTTGGCATCTGCTTTTACATACAGCTTATTTTTATTCTCGGCCGGCCGGGTGAAGTCAGAGCATCATCCCTTTTTGAAATCGGCATGGATGCTTACAGCAGGACTTATGGTGATCTATGCAGTGTATCCCCCCCAGTTTCTGATAGGCGGAGCAGATGGAGCCACCGGCTCGTTAGTGCTATGGGGGTTGCTGCTTGGCTGTCTCGGGCAGGTCGTTCCCACCATCGCTTTTTTGATCGGCATCCCCAGGACCGGTTCGTCGCTGGCCGCTATGACCGGGGCCATGGAATTGCCCGTAGCGGTAATCGGAGCCTTTCTCTTGCTGGGAGAGAGCATTGCCAGCGTCCAATGGCTGGGCATGGGGCTTATTCTGGCGGGAGTCGTGCTGTCGGAAGCACAGATTTCCAAGCAAAAGCAGACAAGCGAAGCCAAGTAACCGTAAATTTGTTTCATAGGATTAGGATCATGTGACTATGCGGGATTTTTGGTGAGGATTATTTTACAGGCTTTGGGAGAAGCCGGTTGGAGGAATATGCGTGAACTATGTAGAGGGGCGGCTCTTGAGGCTGTCACGGAACGGGGATAGGCGCGCTTTTGAAGAGCTCGTGGATATGTACAAGGACAAAATCTATCATCTCGCCTACAGGATGCTGAATTATTCCAGTGAGGCCGAGGATGTGGTACAGGATACCTTTCTCAGAGTTTACATGAACATGGAAAGGTATGACGAGAATCAGAAGTTCTCCACCTGGATTTACCGGATTGCCACCAATCTGTGCATTGACCGTCTGCGCAAGCGCAAGCCCAATTATTCCCTGGACGCGGAGATGCCCGATGGTGAAGGGGCAGACTGGTATTCGCTCCTGCCCAGCAATCAGGAGACGCCGGAAGAAGAATTCGTCCTGACGGAGACGCAGGAGCAGATCCGCAAGGCCATTCAGACTTTGCCGGAAAAATATAAGTCAGTGGTGATTCTCCGCTATCTGCATGATATGTCTCTTCAGGAGATCGGCGATGTGCTGGGAATGCCGGTAACGACGGTAAAAACCAGGGTGCACCGCGGCCGTGAGTTTCTGCGAAAAAAACTGGAGCCTGAATTTGGAGGCCAAAATATAAAATGAAACCGGGAATAGTTTGTTTACGTATGATACCTTGTAGAGCCAAAGCTACAGTATTGGAAAGGGGAGACTGAACTTTATGCAATGTTCTGAAGCCCTTCCTTTGATGCATGAGTACCTGGATGGGGATCTTGGAGAAGCGGAAAGCATTGCGCTGAAGAAGCATCTGATCGCTTGCCCGTCTTGCAGCATGCTGTTCCGGCAGATAGAGCAGACGGAGGCATGTGTCCGGCTTCTGCCCAAAACCGCTGTCCCGGCAGGATTGACCGCCCGCATTATGAGCCAGATTCCACAACAAAAGAAGCGGTCCGGCTGGTTCAACTGGGTGAAGACCCATCCGGCGTTATCTGTGGCCTCCGTTTTTTTGCTGGTCATGGTTTCAAGCTTCCTTTCTCTCTGGAATGAAGACAAGGATCTGGTAGTGAAGGTTGCCAATCTGGATCAAGTGGTCATACAGGGGGATACGGTTATTGTGCCGCAAGGACACACCGTTCAGGGGGACCTCACGGTCAAACGGGGGAAAGTACAAATTGACGGCAACGTGCAGGGTGATATAACGGTTATAGACGGAAGCTATAATCTGGCTTCCACTGCTTATATAGCCGGCCATGTCACAATCGTGGATGAAACCTTGGAGTGGGTATGGTACAAGATGAATGAATTTTTCTCCTGGTTCTCCAAATAAGTGGACAAAACCACAACCTCCCTTGCGATTTTCCTCAAGGGGAGGTTTTTTGTTTGAAAATTTGATATGATGAGATGAGGACTTTTCATTCAAGCAGAGAGCGCCACAACCTCGGGGGATAACGTTATGGAGATTTTTACGAACCTAACGATCAGGGGCTCCATCAAAGAAATCATCGATATCCTGATTGTAAGCTATGTCATCTATAAATTGATTCTGGTGCTGCGGGGGACCCGGGCAATCCAGCTGCTTCAGGGAATTTTTGTCGTGGTGCTGGCCTGGGCGCTGAGCTTCCTGTTCAACCTGAACACGCTGCAGTGGCTGATGAATCAGATGTTCACTTATGGGGTGATGGCGCTGATCATCATCTTCCAGCCTGAATTGAGACGAGCCCTGGAACAGCTGGGCCGCGGCAAGCTGTTCACCCGTTCCACAACGGACGAGGACCACGAGGTGAACCGCCGGATCGGCGAGATCGTGAAGACGGTTAACTATCTGTCCCGCCGCAAGATCGGGGCCTTGATCGTGTTCGAGCGGGAGACAGGCCTGACGGATTATGTGGAGTCGGGGATTCCGCTTCATTCCCATATCAGCTCGGAGCTGCTCATTAATATCTTCATTCCCAATACGCCCCTTCATGACGGCGCGGTCATCATTCGCCAGGATGTGATTATGGCCGCGGGCTGCTATCTGCCGCTTTCGGAGAATCCTTTTATCAGCAAGGAACTGGGAACGCGCCACCGGGCAGGGATAGGCATGAGCGAGGTATCCGACGCCATCTCCGTTATCGTATCGGAGGAGACGGGACAGATCTCGCTTGCGATCAACGGGCAGATCGTGCGAGATATCAAGGAAGAATCCTTTATCTCCAAGCTGTACGGAGAACTGACCATGAAGAACCACACGAAGGAGAAGAGTACCTTCTGGAAATGGAAGGGGGGTGCCGGGTCTGATGGATAAATGGCTGCGCAATACCAATGTGGTGAGGATTGTGGCGCTGGCAATCGGGGTGCTGCTGTGGGTGGTGGTCCATCTGGACGTGAAGACGAATACGGAATCTTCGGTTCGCACCACTCCCAATGCGACGATCAGCAATGTGATGGTTCAGGCGCTCTATGATGAGATTCAGTACAGCATTGTTTCCATCCAGCCCAGCGAGGTCACTGTGACGCTCAAGGGCGATGACAATAGGATCCGGGAGATGAATCCGGGCAATTTCAAGATCATTGCCGATCTCAGCAAATTGACCGCAGGCACGTACGATCTTGAGGTTGCAGCCGAATCGGAGCTGCCAAGAGGGGTTACGCTGGAGATTGTACCCAACAAGGTCCAGGTGGTCATGGAAGAGAAGAAGATGAAGGAAATTCCGGTACAGATCGATGTGACCGGCAAACCCGCGGACGGGTACCGGACCGGCACGCCTATTCTCAATCCGGGACGGGTGTATATCTCCGGACCGGCCAGCAAGATAGAGATGGCGGAGACAGCCCGCGCCACGGTTAATATCGACGAGGCCAAGCAGAATGTGTTCCACAAGGTAAAATTGATCGCATACGACAAGTTCGGCAATGAGGTGAAGGGTGCGATCAGTCCGCCTGTTCTGGAGGTGGAGGTGCCGATTACCCTGCCGCTGAAGCCGCTGCCGCTGCAGATCAAGTGGAAGGGACAGCCGGCCGCCGGGTATGCCATCGCCGGTGTACAGCAAAGCGTGGAACAAATTATTGTCTACGGCACGCAGGATGTTCTGGACAAGATGGATTTCTACGAGGGTGTAGAGCTGGATATTACGGATCTCAGGGAGGATAAGGTGTTCTCGGTGGAGGTCCCTGTCAATAATCAGGCTGTGAAGGTAGAGCCGTCCAAGCTTGAGATCAAGGTGACCGTGGTTCCGGCCGTGACCAAGGTGCTGGAGGGCATTCCTATTAGGCTGGGGGTCTCCAATGAAGGGGTAGACAGCAGGCTGGTTGCGCCGGAGAATGGCACAACCAGCATCACGGTGGAAGGGGCGCCTGCCGTGATTGACAAGCTCAGGTCCCAGGATGTCCAGGCGCAGGTCAATGTTAGCAATCTGGCTCCGGGTACCCATGAACTGGCTATTAATGTGAGTCTGCCTCCGTTCGTCAAGCGGCTGGACGGGGTGGCGAGAGCGACGGTTGAGGTAACCACCCGAATAAGACCCAGCAGCGCCCTGCCTTCCGGCTCGCCTGCTGCTCCTTCGCCGACGCCAACGCCGCTTCCATCGCTGACACCATTGCCGTCGCCCCCGGCTGATGTGCCTGCGGATGCTTCTGTTGCCCCTTCGGCGACCCCTGCTTCTTCGCCTGAGGCATCCGCATCTCCGCCTGTGGTGACAGAGCAATGACACAATGGCAGGCATAGGCTCATATAGTAGACATACGAGGATTTGCATTTTGTGATGAGTGATTAGTGATAAGTGATGAGTAATTAGTGATTTGGATTAGCAGAAGGAGAGACGCATAAGTATGGGTAAATATTTCGGCACAGACGGCGTTCGGGGAATCGCCAATCAGGAATTGACACCGGAGCTCGCTTATAAGATTGGCCGTTGCGGAGGATATGTATTAACCAGGCAGGCTGAACGTCCCAAGGTGGTAATCGGTCTGGATACGAGAATTTCCGGGCCGATGCTGGAAGCGGCGCTTACCGCCGGCCTGCTGTCCATCGGAGCGAATGTAATTAAGCTGGGTGTGGTGTCAACGCCTTGTGTGGCATATATGACCCGAATAATGGGCGCCGATGCCGGGGTTATGATCTCCGCCTCCCATAATCCGGTTGAGGATAACGGAATCAAATTTTTCGGCGGCGACGGCTACAAGCTGCTGGATAATACGGAGCTGGAGATTGAACAGCTGATGGATGCGGTGTCCGATGAGCTGCCGCGGCCAATCGGCGGAGGATTAGGCACAGTGACAGAGGAGCTGCAAGGGAAGGAAAAGTACCTGGAATTCCTGAAGAATACGGTGCAATCGTCGTTCAAAGGGTTGAAGGTAGTGCTGGACTGTGCTCATGGCGCAGCCTACGAGCTGGCGCCGCGGGTATTCCGTGACTTGGGCGCGGAAGTAATCGCGGCGGGCGCGGAGCCTAACGGCTTGAATATCAATGACGGCTGCGGCTCGACTCATCCGGAGGCGCTGGCAGCGCTGGTGAAGCGGCACGGAGCTGATCTGGGGCTATCCTTTGACGGAGATGCGGACCGGCTGATTGCCATCGATGAGAACGGCGAAGAGGTGGACGGGGATTATATCCTGACCATCTGCGGCGATGCCATGAACCGCCAAGGCAAGCTGAAGCACGGCACAGTGGTTACCACGGTAATGGCCAATATCGGGTTCTTCAAAGCGGCGCAGGATCTGGGGCTGAAGTCGGTGCAGACGGCTGTCGGTGACCGCTATGTGATGGAGGAGATGCGCAAGAACGGGTACAATCTGGGCGGAGAGCAATCCGGGCACGTCATCTTCCTGGATTACAATACAACCGGAGACGGCATCCTGACGGCGCTGCAATTGGTGGACACACTGGTGCAATCCGGCAAGAAGCTGTCCGTACTGAAGTCCAGCATGCGCAAGTTTCCGCAGGTGCTGATCAACGTGCGGGTAGCGGACAAGAGCAAATACAAGGACAATCAGGCGATCAATGAGGCCATTGCCCTGGTGGAGCGGGAGCTTGGGGACAACGGCCGCGTGCTGGTCCGCCCGTCAGGTACGGAATCGCTGATCCGGGTTATGGCGGAAGGGCCGGAGAAGGACCAGGTGGAGGCTTATGTCAGCCAGATCGTAGCGGTTGTGCAGCAGGAATTGGTGTAATGTAACGGTATAATAACATAATCCAATAAAGCAGCCCGTGAATTCTTTGGTGAATTCACGGGCTTTTTGATGCAATTTTTGAAAGTCTCAAAACTTTTATGCCGCTGTGAGGGGACATTGGATGAATGAAATGACGGGATTCTGTTGTTACAGGATAGAAGGTATAAACATGGATAACTGTTTGATTTCTTTGTTCGGTCGAAGTTGTTCCCCGGATTGGTATCTACCAAGCTCTCTGTAATGAAGCTGGAGAGTACCAAGAGAAATAAGGGAAGGGTTTTTCCACTATTCTCCTTCCCGCCGGACGATCCTCTGCAATAAGGGAACGTACTTTCCCTTATTGTCATTTTTGAAGTCCATTCTTGGTGGTTTGGAAGGGGATAAGGGAAAATGGAGGGTCTTATTTCCAGGAAATGACCTCTTGTCTGAGTAATAAGGGAAAAAGCGGGGCCTTATTTCTAAGCCTCATGTAAAAAATATATTTTGCAGGGGAGCTCCGGTTCGATCTATAAGCTATGAAAGAAACAAAATAATCTGAATATTTAAACATATTAATGATATATATGGTATAATTTATTTATCAACCAGTCCCCTTCCTTAATTTAGATATGAAAGGATGTGTCGGCATGGACAAAGCTTGCGGCTTTTGCGGCATAGGGGAGTTCCGAAGTGACGGCAGGCGTTATTATTGCTCTCATTGCGATATGTCGGTGTGGATGAATGGTCTGATGTTCCGCGGCGTTCCGTTTATTTCCGAGGATCGGGCAAGAAAGCTGCTGGCCGGGCGCAAAGCGGTGTTTACCTGTGTATCCCGTTCCAGCGGCAGGCCTTATGATGTGGAGGTCAAGCTGTCAGCAGCCACGGGCAAGCTTGAAGTGGAGCTTGCTCCCCGGCGCAGGAAGAAGGCTTAGCAGAGGAACAAGCGAACCGGAAGAACAAGCGGCGGTTTGGAAAAGCACACTTTGGACGAAGCGTCTCCTGAGGGAGACGTTTTTTTGTGCGCTAAAACCGTCAGATATCCGCTAAATAATAGTTGCAACTGCGTATGAAAATGAATAAGATGGGTATATGTCACTTTGGAAGGAAAGGCAGGGCAGGAGTTGCAATTCTTGACAAGCGCCAGAACTTGCCGGTCGGGTTAAGCTGCCATTAGGATGAGCATCATCAGATATACGGTGCTTATGCATGGGAGGCGACTCAGACAGCGAGTTGACGAGGTGAAGGTGTTCGGAATATTCGGCGGGGACCTTCCGGTCACAGATGCATCGTGGCCGTCAAGTTGGAAGGCAAACCAGCACGGGCAACCGGCTGAACAAGATTCCAACAATGATGCTTGAGATTTGACTTAAGTCCCGTAGCGGATACGGGCTTCATAGATGAAGTAATTATAGGCGGATTCGAACATGTTGAAGCGCAACGTAGAGATGCAGAATGGAATGAAACGAAACCCCCCGGGCTCTTTTGTCGAAAAAAAGTGGCTGTGTGGAGGTTTATTCAGACTGCTCTTATGAAAACTAAACATTGGAGGAACAAATATATGTGCGGTATTGTTGGATATGTGGGTAAACGGGATTCTCAGGGGATTCTGATCGAAGGTCTGAAGAAGCTAGAATACCGGGGATATGATTCTGCCGGTGTAGCCATGTTCACGAAGAATGGGCTGGAAGTGCGCAAGGCAAAGGGCCGTCTGGCGATTCTCGAGCACGCCCTTGAAGAAACGCCGCTTCAGGGAAACATTGGCATTGGCCATACCCGCTGGGCTACCCACGGCAAGCCGTCAGATGTGAATTCCCATCCCCATACGGATACTACTTCCAAGTTCTCCGTTGTCCACAACGGCATTATCGAAAATTATATGACTCTGAAGGAAGAGCTGATTGCCGAAGGCGCGGCTTTCGTCTCGGAGACGGATACAGAGGTCATTGCCCATCTCATTGCTTCTGTCTATGAGGGGGATATTGTCAAGGCTGTGCAAAAGGCGGTCAAACGGATGCGCGGCGCATTCGCGCTCGGGGTGCTTACCGAGTATGAGCCGGATAAGCTGGTTGCTGTGCGGCTGGCCAGCCCGCTGATTATCGGTGTGGGCGAAGGGGAGAATTTCATTGGCTCCGATATTCCGGCCATTCTGGAGCATACCCGTAACGTGTATATTCTGAATGACGGTGAAATGGCCGTTCTGACCGAGAATGGCGTCGAATTAATGACAATCGAGGGGAATTTTATTTCCCGGGAATTATTTCATGTCGATTGGGATATTACCACGGCGGAAAAAGCCGGGTTTGATCACTTCATGCTGAAGGAAATTTTCGAGCAACCCAAGGCTTACAGGGATACCATGGGGGCCCGCCTGGATACCGAAGGAACACGCGTCCTGCTTCCGGAGATCAAGCTGACCGCTGAGGAGATCAAAGCCATCAGCCGTGTGCACATCGTAGCCTGCGGTACGGCTTATCATGCAGGACTGGTGGGCAAGAATATGATTGAGCATCTGGCCCGTATTCCGGTGGAAACCGATGTGGCTTCTGAATACCGCTACCGCAATCCGATTATTACCAAGGATACGCTGGTTATTGTAGTCAGCCAATCGGGTGAAACAGCGGATACGCTGGCTGCCCTGCGTGAAGCCCAACGCTGCGGCGCTCATGTGCTGGCCATCACCAATGTAGTGGGCAGCTCCGTGGCCCGCGAAGCCAACAGCGTGATCGTCACCTGGGCAGGACCGGAGATTGCGGTTGCTTCAACCAAGGCTTATACTTCGCAACTGATCGCGTTCTCCCTGTTCGGCTTGTTCCTGGCGCAGACGTTAGGCACTCAACCGGCTGAGGCCATCAAGGATATGATTGCGGCTATGCGGAAGCTGCCGGAGCAGGTGGAGAGCATCCTCGGCCGTACGGAAGAAATCAAGGCCTATGCCGAACAAATCGCCAAGCACAAGGATCTGTTCTTCATCGGCCGCGGCGTGGATTATGCTGTAGCGCTGGAGGGCTCCCTGAAGCTGAAGGAGATCTCCTACATTCACTCCGAAGCCTATCCGGCGGGTGAATTGAAGCACGGAACTCTGGCTCTGATCGAAGAGGGCGTACCTGTCATCGCTTTGGCGATCCAGGAGGAGCTGTTCGAGAAGACCGTGAGCAACGTGAAGGAAGTGAAGGCCCGCGGCGCTCACGTGCTGGGATTGGGCCAGGAAGGGCATGAGGAGCTTCCAAAGGCGGTGGATCAGGTATTCAGCATCCCCCGCACTGTCAGCCTGCTGACGCCGGCCCTGTCCGTTGTGCCGCTGCAGCTGCTGGCTTACTACGCCTCCCTGGCTCTGGGCCACGACGTGGATAAGCCACGGAACCTGGCGAAGAGCGTGACGGTGGAGTAGAGGGAAGTATTTATCAGGTGATAATTGTTGTATGATAATAGTTAAAAATCAGCTGATCTGAAACAGAATAGAGCAATTAACAACAACTTAGACGATGAGGCCCGCAATTATTCAAAATAATTGCGGGCCTCATTTTTTATTAACGCAATTTTGATATGAGCATAATAAATGGTAATAAAGTCCAGATAAAATAATATTTAAGAAAATGAGATGAGAAAGTTGGTCTACATGCATATTGGAGAGAAAATAGATTGTTGGTAAAGCCAACTTGTTAAATCAGAAATTATTTTTCGATTAATTAGGAATCCCTCAAGGTACCTTAAAGTCAAACCTCTCCACTGAAACTTTATTATCACTCAAACGTTGTTTTAATGTGATCTGAACTGGCTATTCGATACTGGATTCGGATAATAAATATGAAATGGAGCAATTACTTCATGTAAAAACAAATAAACTAAAGGAGCCAACATGATGATAGATAAGGAATATTATTTCTTACTTTGTAAGGATGCTGAATTGAATAAAGAAAAGTACATAGAACTGGCTAAATCTCAATGTGTAAAATGGGAATATACCGGGTGGAAGCGATATGATACAACGCCATTCTGGTTTGAACGAAATTTAGAGCCGCGATCTCCAATAATGGAATCCGGGGCTCCTTTTACATATTGTTTTAATGAAGTTGGAGAAATATGTTTCATTCAGTCTCACCAACAAGAATGCTTTGAACGATCTGATAATCGAATTATTAATAGGCGTTACTCATATGGTAAGGTTGACTCTATTGAAGAACTTATATTCATTAATAGAATGCCGGTTAAATATGTGGAGTTTATTGTTCGGAGTGGTATGAATTCTGGGCAAGAGTGGCACTTTGAAGAGGAATACGCTTATGACAACAAGAATAAATTGACTGAAATAAAACGTACAGAGTATTGGTATGCCGGGAAAACAGTACGCAACAGATTGTATCAAATTCATTATGATGAGTACGATAATCTTTCCATGATAAAAGAAGGTGGATCGATTATTTATAGTTACCTTAGCGTTGAGCAGGTCAGAGAAATTCGAAATGACGTCAAACGAGCGCTATTGGCTGAATCAATAGAGACTATCAAAAAAATCGGGAAATTAGTCGAAAATGAAATAATTTGTTTTATAAGCATATATCTTCACGATGAGCCACATGGGCCTATTGATCCTATGTTCCAAGCTGGCTTAGAGAGCGTACGAAACGAGCAATTAGCAAGCGGCGAGAATATTTATGCGTTATGGAATGCTGTTGAACACGCAGGGCCTGAAGAAACACTATCTGACACTGAAGTTACGGAAAAATTTAAGCTTTTAATGCAATATTGGCAGATTCATTCGGATTGGTCTAATGAACCCAATAGTGCGGTCCTTGCTAATAAAACGTGGTGGGGAGAAAGTAAAGTACTGTGGCAGGAGGTTTCGATGGAACTGAACAAATTAGATTGGAAGGCATTAATTCCGGTTACAGAAGCATTTGTAATTTACATAGATGAAGAGGCATTAGATGTAGTAAACGGAGATTTAGCATTGAGCGTCCCTAATGACAAGCTACTATTCCTTGAAAGTAAGGGGTTAATATCACTATCTTGATGCGGAAATCAGATATTTATTTTATTTGCTGAAATCCATTGTTATTAAGCAACAATGTTGTTGTTCGCTGATAACAAAGTCATGAACCAGTAAAAGACGGCATGAATCCATATGCAAATGTCTGATCCTCAATAAAGGGAGCCCGAAGAATATTCGCGGCTCCCTTTTCTTTAGTGTGTTAAGTTATTTTCGTTTATCTGAGCATAAATTGGCTATTGGTTATTTAAAAATTTTTCTACCAAAACGTCAAGCTCCGTCTTATTATATTTTAAATGCGGTACATGTTCCAAACCGAATATAGCATTGTAGTTGACTAAAAAATCATCAGACCCGTATGTATCATATAATTCTCGTTCAAAAGCTACAACGTGTCTTTCTAAAATAGCGTTTATATATGCTCCAAGCTTCTTGTTGTCCAAATCGGCTATTTTCTGCAGCTTGTGTTTAAGCGATTTTTCTATAGTTAACATATAGCGTTCTTTATCGTCAGAAACTGCCATCTCAGATCACCCTCCAAAGTGCTGCACTAGTTCATGTTTATTGTATCAAAGTCGGTATCTGATAACAATCACGGAGTGTACTTAACAAAAGTGCAACACTGGTGATGCATAAAATTGACACTTTGCAATCACCCGTGTACTATATAAGTTGTAGAAATATACTTCAATCATATGGGAGGAAGAAAGGTTGAATATTTCCGACTATTTAGAGGATCGGATTCATCATCATAATTTTAATGTACATTTAAGAACAGCGAGTGAAAAAGCAGGTGATTCCAATGTATTGGGAGCTTGCGACAAAGAGAATAATCAGATTATTCTTTATCTTGACACAATAGACCAGACTTATGAGAGAGGTTGCATGAACATCAATAGGCAAGAGTATATAGAGTTGGTATTCTGCCATGAATTAGGACATTTTTTGGATCAGGAGTTTAGTGGAATGAATGACAAGAAAAACTTATTCAACGAAAAGAAAAACTTTTTAGAAAAGAATTTGAATGATCATTATGAGGAACTGTGTGAGCACCTTGGCTCGGCTTTGAATATTTTTGTAAAATTAGAGGAAAACGCATGGAAATATGGCAGGGAGTTGGCGCCTGCCGCATTATTGGGCCAGTATGATCAATTAAACGATAATAATATAAAAGGAAAATTCGAAAAACTATTCTGTCAATTAATCTCTGAATTAAGAGAAAAGTACCCTGCTAAATATTCTGATCTGCTGCAGAACGTTCCAAGCAAGTACAAATTTGATGAGAGAGCAACTTATTACTACGATCATTTAGTTAGAGTCTCTATAAAGTATTAATCTGTAGGGGGGAAGTGGAGAATGAGAGCCCGCAGACGAAAAATATGCCGCATTAGTCGTAGAAAAAAGAAGGCTCAACCGTTTAATGGAGTCTCTGATAAATCATTTAAATGCCACAAGGACGAGAGAACGAGCAGCTATAACATATCAGAATTTGGTTGGAGGAGAAAAAGAAGAGATAGAATTATTATTGCTGATGATGAAGGATTTTTCTGTTTAGTGCTTACTCTGGTAATGGGTAATAGACGGGATAATCTCTCGTTTGATGGCTTCATCCCGTACTTCCCGCGGCGTCCAGCTGCTGATGGGACCCCGTAATTATGGATTTCATAATTACGGGGTTTTCCGCATTTAAAATAACTCTGGAATCATACGTATGGCACACGAAGCCGCGGCTTCCCGGCCGGTAGGCTCATTCTTTATCGCTGTCTTCACCGGGGTTCGCCAGCTTGCGGTAATCGTTGGGGCCTATGCCTGAATAGCGCATGAACAGACGGGACAGCGCCCACGTATTGCAGCCTACCAGTTCCGCTACTTCCTTGATCTTCATGTCGGGATTTTCCAGAATCAGCCGGCAAGCCTTGCTATGGCGGTATTCGCTGATGTAATCTTTGAAGTTGCGGCCGGTTGCGCTTTTGAACAGTGTGGAAACGTAGTTCCGGGACAGATTCAAATAATCCGCCAGATCGAACAGGGTGATCTCGCGCATGTAGTGCTCATGGACATAAGCCAGCATCTTGGTTGCCAGACCGTTGTTGGATTTCTCCTGCTCCACCGCGAACCATGAAGCAAGGGCGCCGAATAGTTGCAGGGCCTGCTGTCTCAGCTCTTCATAGGTACGGCAAGACCGGAAATGAATGTCCATGGTACAGGCCTGTCCTGGAAGAGAATCCGGGTCTGCCACTCCTGAGCCGTCCATCAGCCGATTCACTGTCGCTTCGAACATTACGGCCAGGGAGGACATATTGGCGCTTCTCTCATGAACATTGGTGTCGATGATTTCATTAATTGCGGATTGCCATATGGCGGTTTTGCCGTGAATAATGGAATTAATCAGATTCTGCTCCACATGCAGCGGATAATAGACGGTGTCCTTCAGAGAAGTATCCGCTTCCTCCCAGTGAATCACCTTGGAATTGGTGCCAAGATACTCGCTGGCATCGGCCATCTTCATCCCCTGCCGGTAAATATAGGGGATATCCACCAGCCTCTCGCAAGGGGGAGGGATAAAGGCACTGATGTTGGGGCCATCTTCCGTCTCTGCACCGATGATCATATTCCGCAGGACTTCTGTCATGCCCTCCGGCCAGTAGCCCTGAAAAATGACGACCTGGGTCTCGTAATTCATGTCCATTATCCGCAAAAACGGATTGGCTGCCAGCTGCTGGTTTAGGAACTGGGTCAGCTTTTGTTTGACATCATGGATAACGCCATGGGAGAAGCTGCTGGTAAAAGGAGCCGTCTCCGTGTACTTCAGCACAACTATCGAAAAGGGCCCCGCCACCTTCAATTGGGGAAAAGGAGCCAACGTCTCCTCCGTTTGTTCGGGAGCAATCACTCCAATCAGCAGATCATGAAGGGCATTGTTCTCCAGGGATACCTTATTCCTGATCAGCGCCTGGGACATTTCCTCTACGTCCGTATGAAGATTGACAATGGTGTTGCGAATGTGGGCGATTTCATCCTTGGTAGTGATCTGCCCTGTTGTCTGCAGCACGCCCCGGATAGGCTTATACATTCTTTTGGTAATCAGTACAGTGATGCCGATGCTTGTGGCCAGAGCCGCCAGGCCGGCGCCGACCATCCACAGCAGAGTGGGAGTAAGAATTTGCTGCGGTTCCACCAAATAGACATAGCGGAAGCCAGGAACGGAGGAGGAGGCATGACGGATCTCCATATCTGCATAGTTGGTTCCTCTCTCCAGGAGCTTATTCACCTGCTCCATGTCCAGGCGACCAGCTGCCGCAACCAACCGATTGTCGTAATAAACGGCAAGGGTACCCTTTGTAAGGGCATTCATGTGAAAAAACTGCTGAACATCAAATGTGTTAAAGATGTACAGGGGCTGCGCCTGCCCCACCCATTGACAGTAGGCGAGCACAACCATGCTCTGACCGGCTCCATCCTGGACATGGAGAATCTGCATGGTCTCGTTCGGGTTTTCAGTCAATTGCTGAATCGTGCGATTTAATGTATCCTCGGGAAGATGGAAGGCATTCCGGAAGAAATCCAGATTGCTCACACTATTATTCATAATGACAAAATCATCATCGAAGCGGGTGATTGCCATTCCCGTCTTAAGGGTAGGAGCAATACCTGACATAAGATTAATAAATTTGACAAACTTCAGCCGCTCATAGCTGTCCAGGCTGCCTGACAGGTATCTTGGTGTATATTCGGACAGTTCCACCATCAGCCCCATTTCCTGTGGTGTGCGAAGTCGGATATCGGTGAATTCGCTGGCTTGCCTGGCTACCTGGTCAAGGCTTTCGGAGAACTGGCGCTTGGACGGAATCCAATACAGACTTACGAATATCGTTTCGAGCAGCAATGTATAGATCAACGCCACGCCGGCGAATGCAAAAAACATTTTCCGGTAATAACTCATGCTGTTTCCCCCTTATTCAGAACTTTGCATCTCTTTAGTCTATATTTTTAATACTAAATCCAAATCGGCAAAAAATGAATACCCTTACAACTGAAAAAGTTCCAAACGGCGAGATTGGATAAATATTAAGATGCCGATTGGAACTTTTTTAGCCTCATCGGAAAAAGAATAGGTTTTCATCCCTCCCTCCCGGTGCTATATTTCAGGTGTGTCACTCACCGGTGAACGACGTCTGCCATTGTCTTAACAGATAAAAAAGCAGCCTGAAGCGAACGCGAACGCTACAGGAACGGAAGGAGGAACAGAATTGAAACTAACTGCGCAATCGGGTACGCCCCTGATCGGGGGGCGGCTCACTCGCACGGCCGAATGGATCGTCTGTCTGCGCAGGGATAAGCTGCTGTATCTCATGCTCATTCCCTTTGCAGTCTATTATGCCTTGTTTTATTATCTTCCCTTCGGCGGCTTGAGAATGGCCTTCATGGATTACAAGCCGTTCCTGGGGATGTCCGGCAGTCCATGGGTGGGGTTCGACAAGTTCACAGAGTTCTTCACGGGACCTTACTTCTGGAGAACCATCCGCAATACCCTGAGCATCAGCGGCTTGAATATTCTCTTTGCTTTTCCGGTGCCCATCGTGCTGGCCATATTGTTCAATGAGATCCGCAGCCGAAGCTTCCGCACAGCCGTGCAAACCATTTCCTATATGCCCCATTTTATCTCAACGGTGGTCATTGCCGGTCTGGTGGTTAATTTTCTGTCGCCCTCCACGGGGATTGTCAATATCGTGCTGCAGAAGCTCGGGTTTGAAAGCGTATACTTCTTGACCAAGCCGGAATACTTCCAGCCTATCTATGTGCTTCAGGGCATATGGGCAAACGCCGGGTTCTCTTCCATTATCTTTTTCTCCTCCCTGCTGTCCATCGATTCCTCGCTGTATGAGGCGGCAACCATCGACGGCGCCGGCCGCTGGAAGCAAATCAAGCATGTGACTCTGCCTGGGCTGCTGCCCACCATCGGGATCATGCTGCTGATGCAAATCGGCCGAATCATGCAGGTGGGATATGAAATGATTATTTTGCTGTATCAGCCGATCACCTATGAAACTGCCGATGTCATCGGTTCCTTCGTCTACCGGGTAGGCCTGCAGAACTCGGACTATTCCATGTCCACCGCGGTAGGACTCTTCAACGGGGTAATCTCGCTGATCCTCGTCCTGAGCGCCAACAAGCTGTCCAAAAAAATCAGCGATGTATCCATTATGTGATCATGCCCCGAGGGAGGTATAATAGGTGAGCCGAACAACCGGCGAAAAAATCTTCGGAACCGTCAATATCGTCTTTATGCTGCTGCTCGTTTTTATAACTCTATACCCCTTGTATTATGTGATCATCTCGGCATTCTCCGACCCGACTGCCGTTGCCACCGGAGATGTGGCACTTTTCCCAAAAGGCTTCGAGCTGGCCTCCTTTCGGAAGGTCATCGGGATGGACAATATCTGGACTGCTTATGGCAACACCATTTTCTACTCCATAGCGGGGACTGCGGTGAGCATGGTCTTGACCGTGCTGGGAGCGTATCCCTTATCCAAGCGGCGCATGAAAGGAAGAAAAACCATCACGTTTTTTGTGCTGCTGACCATGTGGTTTAATGCGGGCATGATGCCGACTTACCAGAATTTCCAAGCCCTGCATCTGACAGACAGCCGTCTTGGCATCCTGCTGTGCTTTGCCGTGGATACCTTCAACGTGATTCTGATGCGGACCTTCTTCGAGAATGTGCCGGATTCCCTTGAGGAGTCGGCCAAGATGGACGGGGCCAATGACTGGGGGATTCTAACGCGGATCTACCTGCCCTTATCCGGTTCCGCTCTGGCGACGATTACCATGTATTACTTCGTGGCCCGCTGGAATGCGTATTTCTGGTCGATGCTGCTGCTGAAGGATCAAGCGCTGATTCCGCTCCAGGTGCTGCTAAAGAAGCTGATTGTCGAGGTGTCCTACAACGTGAACGAGGCTGTAGACATAAGCGCCGGTGTTATGACCGAACAAACCATAGTCTATGCGACGATTGTCATCGCGGTTATTCCCATGCTGCTAGTGTATCCGTTCATTCAGCGCTTCTTCGTCAAGGGCATTATGGTGGGCGCGATCAAGGGCTGATGCCCGTTAACTCAACTATTCAAGGGAGGTTGTTTCACATATGAAAAAGAAATATGCTGCGATGATGCTGTCTATAGCTATTGCCCCGTCCTTGTTGGCAGGCTGCCAAAGCTCCGAGGAAAAAGCAGAATCATCTGCCTCTCCGGGCGCCTCGCCCACGGCAAGTGCCGCGGCTTCCGCTCAAGGCTACAACGGGAAAGACAATTTGAAGGTTTCCGGCACTCCGGCGACTGTTACCCTGTTCTATCCGTTTGGAGCCAATGGAGCGCCTAAAGGAGACTTGCCTGTCTGGCAGGAAGTTGCCAAGATTACCAATGTAACGATGAAGAACGTAGCCAACGAATCCATCACTGATGAGAAGCAGTCCTTCAATACCATGATGTCCTCCGGAGATCTTCCCGACATTATTCAAGGACTCCGGACGAATATTAACCCCGTCATCTCGCAAGGCGTCTTCCTGCCTCTGGACGATCTGATCGACAAACACGCTCCCAATATCAAGAAGTTTCTGGCGGATTATCCGGAGGCCAAGTCTGCGGGAGCAGGGCCGGATGGCAAAATCTATACCATTACCGGTACGCTGGGAGCGGCGCCGGGCAAGGTAATGCCTTCCATGGGCTTCTTCATTCGCCAGGATTGGCTGGATAAGCTGGGTCTGAAGGCGCCGACGACGCTGGAGGAATACAAGAAGGTGCTGTATGCGTTCCGCCAGCAGGACCCTAACGGGAATAAAAAGCAGGATGAAATTCCCTACTTCAACCGGTCCAAGGGCATCTACCAGCTGTTTCAGTTGTGGGACGCCCGTGACAACTGGTACATCGGCGAGGACGACAAGGTGCATCAAGGCAAGGCCGAGCCGCAGTACCGGGATGCGATGAAGGAATTGTCCCAATGGTATAAGGACGGGATTATCGACCCGGAAATCTTCACGAGAGGCTCTCAGGCCCGGCAGTTTATGCTGGGCAACAATCTGGGCGGAACCACGATAGACTGGTTCGCCTCCACCTCGGCGGTGAATGATACCGCGAAAGCCCAGGTGCCGGATATTAACTTCGTATCCATCGCGCCTCCTGCCGATATCAAGGGCAAGGTGAAATTTAATCATACTATGGAGCCTATCCATACGTATGCCTGGGGGATTTCCTCCAAGGCCAAGGATCCGGTAACGGTTATCAAATTTATGGATTTCTTCTTCACCCCGGCGGGAGAACGGCTGATGAATTTCGGTATAGAGGGAACCCATTATGATCTGGTGAACAACGAGCCCGTAATGCGTCCGGTCGCTCTGTCCAATCCAGCCGGCTTCCCCAACTTCTTGCGCAGCATTGGCGGCGGCTATGAAATTGGCGTGCGGGGCTCCCTGCTGGGTCAGCTCCTTACCATGAACGAAATCGGCCAAAAAGGCTTTACCCTTTACGAGAAGAGCGACTGGCTGGTCAAGCCTTTCCCGGTTCTGAGCTTCACTGCCGACGAGAAGAAGACTATCGATAGCGCCATGGTGAATCTGACCCCGGCCATGGATGAGTATGAGCAAAAATTGCTAATGGGCTCCCTGAATGCGGACGCTTCCTGGGATAAGCATATCGAGGAGATGCAAAAGCTGAACCTGCAGAAGGTGCTGGACGCCTATAACAGCGCCTACGCCCGATACAAGTCAGAACTGAAGTAACTTATGCGGGGCGGTTCGGGAGAGTAAGCCGCCCTGTTTCCTGATAAAACCCACAAGGGAGGAAAGCAATTGTTAAAAAAGTGGTTACCGCTGACCTTGACGTTTATCCTGCTGTGCGTGTCTGTCACTGTGCCGTTCGGCACGAAAATGAAAGCGCACGCAAACCCTGAAACAGTGGAAATTATACTTCCGGTATCGGAAGACGCCTACATCAATGGCGGCACCAATGCCAACACCAATTATGGGACAGCTGCAGATTTGCAATCCCGTTATGAGACCAATCTCAACTACAACCGCAGAACCTTTTTGAAATTTGATCTCAGCTCCGTTACCATTCCCGGCGACATGATAAGCGCTGTTCTCTACGTTAACGCCAGGAAATCACTGGCGGATCCCGCGTCTACGCTCAATCCGCGATTTGTCTATGAGGTCACCGGGGATTGGACCGAATCTGCGCTGACGGACTCCAATGCCCCTGCGGACGCCGATTTGGCGCTTCTGCCGGCTCAACCGGGATCATCGGATATAGGGCTTTCGTTCACCGTTGACAGCAATGCCTCCAGTTGGAAAAGCGTAGATCTGACCAGCCATCTCAAGCAAAAAAGGTCGGAAAGCGCCTCATCTGTCGGCCTGGCCATTCTGGGGACGAACAGAAATACGAACCCGGCTCAAGGCACTGTATATGCGAGAGAAAGCAATACGGTCTATATCAAATCGAAGGAGGCAGGCCCCAACAACGCTCCTTATATCAAGATTATTTCCACATTGACACCGTCGGCCGGGGTGCCAGCGATGACAGAGCAGTCTCCGGCTAACGGAGCTGTCCATGTGCCGCTTGATGCATCCTTGGCAACCACCTTCCAGGATGAAATCTTTATGGGCAGTCAATTTTCGGGCATTCAGCTCACTAAGAGCGGAGCCCCGCTGCCGATAACGGCGTCTGTCAGCGGCAGGGTGCTCACAGTCAAACCCGCTCAGCCATTGCCCCATGGCTCCAGCTGCCAGCTGCTGATTCCGGCCGGGGCTGTGAACAACAGCTTGGGCACACCATTGGCGCAGGATATCGTTTCCTCCTTTAGCACCATACTGAATAATCCCTATGTTTCAAGCACAAGTCCTGCAGCAAATGCCTACAATATCGCAACAAATGCAACGATTCGCATTCAATTCAATGAAACGGTCAGCGAGCAAGTATATGAAAGTGTAACGCTGGAGACCTATGGAACGCACCAAGCTGTACCGGTCCTTGCAAGTTTCAGCGGGCAGACGCTGAGTGTAAAGCCCACAGCGCCTCTTGAACTCGGTACACAATATCAGCTTGTGATTCCCGCCAATGCGATTAAGAGTTCATATGGCTTGCCTCTGGCAGAGCCCTACCATTTGGTCTTTAAGACCATCGGTTCTCCCTTTCAAGGCACTTTGCTGGTCGATTCGATAATGGGATTGGAGGAAGGTCTCGCCAGAGCGCTCCCCGGCTCTGAGATTATTCTGCAGGACGGCACTTATGCGAATGCACGGCCGGAGCTTCGCGCCAACGGCACGGCAGACAACCCGATTACCGTTCGGAGCCAGACCCCCGGAGGGGTACGGTTTACCGGAACAACCGGTTTTGTGCTGACGGGAAGGCATATGATTTTTCGGGACTTCTTTTTTGACCGGATTGTTTATAAGAGCGGCCACTCCCTTCGGATTGTCAACGGTGAAAATATTCGCGTTACAGGGAACTATTTCTACAAGTGCGGTGACAGTGATTCGGCTTATAACCATATTGTCCGCATTGATAGTAATTCCTCCTACAACCGGATTGATCACAACACGTTCGAGGACAGCCGGGGCATGAGTGTAGGCATCAAAGCCGACTTGCCCAATAACATAAATCTGTACAATACGATCGACCATAACTATTTCCGTAACATTCGTTTTGTCGGTGACTATTTTCCCGGATGGACCAACGGTATGGAGGCTGTTCAGATCGGACAAGCAGCGAACACGATAAGCTCCTATGCTACTGTCGAGTACAATTTGTTCGAGAATGTCACTGGCGACAAGGCGGAGACGATCAGCAACAAGAGCTCCAACAATACAATCCGGTACAATACATTTCTAAACAGCTGGTCAGGACCTACGAACCGCTACGGGAACGGGTCCGTCTTCTCCGGCAACTTCTTCTTCAACGGGAAGGACGGAATTCGCAACTACGGGAACGACCAGATTATTACCAATAACTATTTTTTTAATGTGCAGAATACGCCTATATTATTGCCAAGCGGCTCAGATATGCATGAACGGAGCGAGAACACGAAGGTTGTCAATAACACCATCCTATACTCCGGCAGTACGAGCAGCATTGAGGTTCTCGGCGGTGACACCGGTCCTTTCAACACTTGGATTGCCAATAATGCGATTGCTGTCAACCGGGCGGCTGCCATTGTGAACGTGCCTTCCTCCACCACATTAAGCAACAATGTCATCTACGCCTGGGGCGCCGGAACGGTTGGCAACAGTGTGTACGGATACATTAGAGAGGATCTGGGGTTAACCCGAAACGGCTGGTTGTTCCGGCCTTCCGCTGAGAGCGTAGTGGTTGACTACGGGGCGCCATATAACGATCTGCCGAATTTCGAGGATATGGACGGACAGAGCCGGATCGGGAATCCGGATGCCGGGGCGGATGAAATAAGCAACGAGGCCATCCTCCATAAACCGTTAACTATCTTCGATGTAGGGCCGGAGGACAAATGGTGGGTGCCTGCCGATTATTATTCCATGGGCATGATCCTCTGGAACGGGATTCCGCTGTATGGATTCAAGGTTGAGCTGGCGGATTATTCAGTAACCTTGCCCGGAGGCACAGAGACGCCGCCGGTAGTCGAGGCATATCTGTGGGATGGCTCCAAAGCTGCCGTTGAAATTACCCAGCCAACGACCCTAAACGATAAGGCGACGATTCGGGTTCTGGATTTGAACGGAAATCCGATGAAGCTGTTTCCGACAACCCAGGATGCCGTATATACCATTCAGTTCTCGCCGAACTCTGACCAAACCAAACCCTCGACTGTGATTATGCCTGCGAACGAAATGCAGGATGGCTGGTATCCAAGCGGTCTGACCGTGAGCTTCCAAGCTTCTGATGAAGGCGGATCGGGCGTAAGCAGGGTGGAGTATCGAATAGATGGGGCGCCCGTCTGGAGAACGTACAACAACCCTGTTGTCATTCCGGACGGCATGCATACAGTGGAGTATCGGGCAATTGACAAAGCCGGCAATGTGGAAGAAAGCAAACTCAGCGAACTGCAGGTTGGCGTCACTGTGGAAAATCCCAACCAGCCGACGGTGCCTGGAGCTCCAACGAATGTAACTGCGACTGCGGGGGATAGCGCCGCGACGGTCAGCTTTACAGCGCCGCAGGGTGATGGCGGAAGTCCCGTAACGCACTATGAGGTCACTGTATCTCCAGGCAACAGAGTCGTCACAGGCTCTGCCAGTCCGATCACTATTACTGGCCTGGCCAATGGAAGCGTGTATTCCTTTACAGTTCAGGCCGTTAACGCGTCGGGCAGCAGCGAGGCTTCAACTGCATCGAACAGCGTAACCCCTGTGGCCCAATCTACTAACAGCGGCGAAACAAACGGGTCTGACCAAGAGACAGATCATTCCGTTCCGTCCCTGGACAATCAGGCAGAGTCACAGCCAGGTACTGTAACAACCATACAGGCAGATGGACTAAATGGTATGAAGTTTATCGTCGATACCGCGAGGCTGGACCAACAGCTTGCAGCTTTGCCAATCGGTTCGGCGATAACCATTCGAATTACAGGGAACCCGCAGGTTGCTGTGGCTGAGTTGAGCATGCAGTCGCTTTCCTCCATGCTGAACAAGGACGTTACAATTCACTTCCAAACGGACCGGGCGAACTACTCCATACCGTCGAAAGAACTGAGCCAAAGCATCGTACAAGCGCTGCCCGGTGCTGCGACTGACTTGAGCGATGTAATACTGCAGCTGAAAATTTCCCAACTTGAGAAGGATGGTATACAGATTGTCCGGCAAGCGGCAGAAAGAGATGATCTTACTCTCTTGACACAACCACTGGAATTTAGCATAATTGCAACAAATGGAAGCCAAACTGTGGAGGTATCAAATTTTGATTCCTATATTGAGAGAGGAATTACCTTGCCTGCAGGGGTTCAATATCGTGGAGCTACCGGGATCATCATCGAGTTGGATGGCACCATACGTCCCGTTCCCACTAAAATTGTGGAGGAAGGCAATCAAGTCCGGGCTATCATAAACAGCATGACCAACAGTATTTATGCTATCGTGAGCAGCCCCAGATCCTTCCTGGATGTTTCCGCCCACTGGTCAAGGGACGCTGTTCAGGATATGAGCTCACGTCTGATCGTAGATGGAAGAAGCCAGATGCGGTTTGAGCCTGACAGCGATTTGACCAGAGCAGAATTCGCAACCATCCTGGTTCGCGCTCTCGGCTTGAAGCTGGAGAACAGCAGCTCCCGCTTCCCGGATGTAGCGGCAGACGCATGGTACGCCAGCTCCATTCAGACGGCATATAAGCATATGCTTATCAGCGGCTATGACGATGGCGCCTTCCGTCCCGATGCGAAGATTACAAGGGAACAGGCAATGGCCATTATAGCCCGAGCCATGCGCATCACCTCCCTCGCCTCTTCACCATCTGCAAGCCTGCTGGACAGCTATGAAGACAAAAGCGAAATCTCCGCCTGGGCGGCAGCAAGTGTTAATGAGGCCTTGTCAGCAGGAATATTCACCGGCAGGACAAACACCCTTCTCGCACCGCAGGATCTCATTACCCGTGCAGAAGCATCCGTAATTGCCCGGAGGCTCTTGCAAAAATCCAAGCTGATTGATTAACACAGACAAAACAAGCTTCGGCAGCGAAAGATCATGTCGAAGCTTGTTTTTCTAAACAGACTGCAGAGGAGATGGGAGCCACGGGGACGCCGCTGATGTTTAAGCTGGGGGAGCATACCCCGTTTCCGTTTCAAATGATGGTGAGAACCCCGGATAACTTCATGCCGAAGCCGCACATGCATGATCATTTTCAAATATGCTATGTGCGCAAGGGGAGCTGCAAGAACCGGATTGGCGCCCGGGAAGCTGCTCTGGTGGAAGGGGATCTGTTCTCAATCCCGCCCTTTCTGGAGCATCAGATCACTCTGATCCCGAATACGGCAGTTGAGCTGGTACAAATTGATTTCATGCCGCAATTTATCAATGAAAGCATGTCCGATTTATCCAATATGGAGGGGTTCGTGGACTTCGCTTATCTTCAGCCGCTGATGGAAGGCGGAAGCAAAGCGATTCCGAAGCTCAACCTAAGCATGTTCAACCAGTTGATGCTTGAGCAAATCATTGCCGTCATTGAAAAGGAGCTGCAGACAAGAGATGAGGGGTTCATGCTGTCCATCCGCGCGCAGCTGTTGATGCTGCTTATCATTTCCGGAAGGGAATACAGAAGCTTTCTTCAAGGAAAGACGGAGCAGAGCGCATTAATGACGCACCGCAAATCGTTCCACGATACAGTTGAATATATCCGGCAGCATTATGCCGACGAGCTTACCCTGGAGGACATGGCCGTACGCGCGCTGATGGCTCCCACCTATTTTAGCTCCATGTTCAAGCTCATGGTAGGCCGTACCTTCAAGGAATATATCATAGAGCTCCGCATTCGCAAGGCCATGGAGCTTCTGGCGGTCAGCGACCGGAATATTACAGAAATTCATCTGCAGGTTGGCTTTAACAACCTTAGCTATTTTATCCGGGTTTTCAAACAGCATACCGGCCTGACTCCGAGCCAATACCGCAAGCGCCGGGGAACAGGCGCTTCAGGCTAAGCCCCGGCCCGTCTCGTGAGCCGGAGCACTAATAATGCGTTACCCGCCCGAATCATAATAGCGGCAGGAAGGAGAGGTTCCCTTTATGCAGTATTGGAAGAATACTCATGATTTGCGGCTGCCTGAATGGGGTCCGTATACCAAAACCTACATAGGCGTTTCCCATATAGCCGATCATGAACGGGGAATTCGGTTTGATCTCAGCCTGTTTCCGGGCTTTTATCGTCGGAAGATTGACGTGCCCAGCGTACTCTGGGAGTCCGGCTATCATCCATGGGATGCGGCACCTGACCTCTCTTCCTTTGTTCACCGGCATGAGTTGGAATGGAAGGATAGAATATATGCGGATATTTCCTATTCCCATCTGACGGAACGGTCCAGACTGGTGCGTTGTGAATGCGTGAATAATACCGAGATTCCGCAAAACCTGGTGCTGCATTACGTCGCTTCCCTGAACTTCCCTCAGCTTTGCTCTCATGGCCCTGTGTTAGAGGAAACGGAGCTTCATATACCAGACTCCCTAAATGTCACATGGGTTGATGCATTAGACTACGACGAGCTGCAATTTGCTGTTCCCCGCCCCCAGGACGGGCTTGGTTATGACGGGTTTCACCGCGGTGAGAAACGGCTGCAGAATTTCGTGAAGGGCAGCGGGTTAGCCCAAGGCTTCGGGAAGGATTCGGGAGACCGGGCGGTTTATTCCTTCTCGCTGCAGGAGGGACTGCCGGACGCCATGCTAATTTTTCGCTTTCGGGGGGAACCGGGCTGTACTCCAGCCTTCCGTGCCGAAGGGCTGATCCGCTCACGGCTCGCGTTCAAGGGCACGGGACAGATTGAACAGTTTGCCGTTCAAGTCGGCTCGTTGCCTGCAGGCGATCATCTGTTGGAGCTAATCTCCGAAGGGGCAACGCCAATAGAACTGGACGGCTTCGTGCTGGCTGACGCTTCGGCAATGGACCGGATTTCCTTCCGTCTCCTCCCCCGCAATCCAGTTCCTGATCTGGAACCGGGACCATGCCCGGGTACGCTTCTTCTGCAATATGAGGGAGTTCAGCAAGTCTATGGGCTTTATTGGGAGGATGAGAATGCCCTTCAGCGTCAGCTTTACGCCTCGGAGCTGGACCGCTTTCTGCGCTTTAAGGCTCATGATCATGTGAATGCAGTGCTACGCGATAAGGAGCAGACGGGACATTATACCAACATCTGCATGAGCCTGTTTATGAAGCCGCGAAGCACGGTAATCCGGTATGGAATGGTTTGCTGCGGGACGAAGGACGAGGTAACCGGAATGCTGCGGGAATTCAACCGGACCAAGGAGCTGGCCGAGGCGCATTACCAGGATGCTGCCGTGAAGCGACAGCGGCCCCCTGCATCTCCCGATGGGGATAAATATGGGCTGAGTCAACGGCTGATGGAGGCAACGCTGGCAACCAATGTGGTATTTCCCGTATACACCAAGCGGTCCTATATCCGCCACTATACACCCGGGCGTTGGTGGGATTCCCTCTATACCTGGGATTCGGGCTTTATTGGGATAGGCCTGTGTGAGCTTAGCACCGAACTGGCGGCGGATTGTCTGAATGCTTATGTAACAGAACCGGGTGACCCTTGCAATGCTTTCATTCATCACGGCAGTATGGTGCCCGTACAGATCTACTTGTTCCATGAGTTGTGGAACAGGACCCAATCGCGGGATTGGCTGGAACATTTCTATCCCAGGCTGAAGCAGTATTATGAATTTTATGCCGGGAAAACAGGAGGATCAACCACCGGCTCGCTGGGCTCCGGCCTGTTGAAACCATGGGACTACTTCTACAATTCAGGCGGCTGGGACGATTATCCGCCTCAAACGTTTGTGCATAAGCACGGACTTCGGGACAGAGCGGCTCCCCTGTCGAATACTTGCCACGCCATTCGCATGGCTAAGCTGCTTGCTTTTGCAGCGGAAGCCCTTGGGGACCGGGAGCAGGATATACGTGCATATTCAGAGGATATCACAAGATTTACATTGGCCGTCAACCGATACGCCTGGGACAATGAAGCCGGATATTACGGCTACGTACTGCACGATGAAACGGGTGAGGCCTGTGAACTGCTTCGGGATGAAGGCGGGGCCAATTACAACATGGGATTGGATGGAGCTTATCCGTTGGTCGCAGGCGCTGCTCCGGCAGAGCGGGGAAGCCGCTTAATCGGCCATCTGACCGACAGTGATCGTATCTGGTGTCCGATCGGACTTTCCACCGTGGACCAAAGCGCTCCTTATTTCACCCCGGATGGCTACTGGAACGGCGCGGTATGGATGCCGCATCAGTGGTTTTATTGGAAGACCATGCTGGATCTGGGCAGAGGGGATATTGCTTGGAGGATTGCTTCGACAGCGTTGGAACTATGGAAGCGGGAAGTGGAAGAAACCTACAACTGTTATGAGCATTTTATTGTGGAAACGGGTCGCGGAGCCGGCTGGCACCAATTCGGCGGATTATCGGCGCCGGTATTGAATTGGTTCTCCGCCTATTACCGGCCCGGACGGATTACCGCCGGCTTCGATACATGGATTGAGCTGGCGCAATTTGAGGCTGACGATACAGAGGCAATTGTAAGGCTGGCTCATATGCCAAACTTAATGAGCTCCCCGTTTACCGTTCTTGTTCGCATGAATCCTGCCCATTGTTATAATCTCACGGAGATTGGCGGTGAAGGCGGAATCCTCATTTCGGACCAGCGTCTTGACGGTTTGCTGGAGGTCACTTTTCCCGCTCATGTGCGGAGAGCGGAACTGAAGGTTAGCCGCAGGGACGGATAACGAAGCCTGTATGCTATCTTGATAGTAAAGACAGGACATGGCAGCAGCTAAACCCCCTTCTCTTGTGCCAGGCAGCACATCGGACGAAGGGGGTTTGCCATTTGTTGAGTTGGTTTATTTGCCCATCAGCTTATAGATCATGTCCATAACCTGCTGGGTATAAAGCGCCGACCTCCCGGATGCGGAGGGCTGCTCGCGTGTACGCACACAATCCGCAAAATGCTTCAGCTCTTGACGAAAGCCAAACGAATTGCCGCCTCCGCCCGGACCTGAGGCTCCGAATACCGTCTCCGTTACTTGCCCTTCCGCCTTGAGCCTCAGCACGGCCGGAGCCTGAATCTCTACAGTATTCGCCTGTCCGAACATCCGGACGGACTCCTCCCACATGCCGGCGCAGCAGCTCATCAGGAACCGGCCCTTAATCCCATTATCGAAGCTGAACTGAGCCTGAACGGAGGATTCCCGTCCGTCCGGCATCAACGTATAATCCACAGAGCATGATTTCACCTTCCCTTCGCACAGCCAGAGCAGTGTATCCAGCGAATGAACGCCGAAGTCCAGCATCGGCTTGTCTTTAAAGTAGGTCATATGCTTCACCTTCTCCACCGACACGAGCTCTGTTTTGGTGACCGGCATCAGCTGCTTTGCCTTCAGGAACGGTTCGGCAAACCGGCGGTTCAGCCCGATCATGTAGATCACATTCTTCTCCTCGGAAATCCGGACCAGCTCCTCCGCCTGCTCAAGGGTCTCCGCCATCGGTTTTTCGCTTAGCACATCGATGCCCCGTTCAAGCAGGCTTCGTACGATTCCGTAAGTTGCTTGATACGGTGTCAGCACAAGCGCTGCATCGATGTCAGCATCAAGCAAGCCTTCGATGCTTGTGTACAGCTTCGGAATATTGTATTTGCGCGCGACACTTTGCAAGCGCTCCTGGTCTTGTTCGACCGCACAAACAATCTCCATATCCTTCATCTGCATCAGCGCAGGCAGAAATTCCGTCAAGGCGATAAACCCAAGTCCCACAATACCTATCCTCATGATCATTTCCTCTCCCGGCCCCCGTTATCTCGGGGTCAGCCGCTGAAATTTCCCAGCCGTAATTTCATGCTGCAAGGGTTCATTGCGTACAAAACGCTGAAGCTCCTCAATCACAGTCAAACCAAGACGTTGCCGCCAGTAGCGGGAGAACCCGGCAATATGCGGCGTACACAGAACCTGATCGAGCTTCAGCAGCGGATGATCCACAGGCAGCGGCTCCTGGTCGAAAACGTCAAGTACAGCGTGAATCCGACCCGTCTGCAGTTCTTCCACCAGAGCGCTTTCTTCTATGATCGGACCTCTCGCCGTGTTTACGATCAGAGTCCCGTCACGCAGCTTCCGCAGTTGGCTCCGGCCGATCATTCCGCGCGTCCTGGGGGTCAGGGTGTTATGGAGGCTCACAATATCACTTTCCTGCAGCAGCGTATCCAGATCACACAGTGTCAGCCGGTTTTCCTCCGCCTCCTCCTGCGGGCAGAAGCCGGAATGAAGCAAAATACGGCATTCGTAAGGCTTAAGCAACTGAATCACCTGGCGGCTTATCTCCCCATAGCCAATAAGGCCAACCGTTGCTCCGTAGAGGCCCGGCACCGACTCCTGCATATTCACCGACCATTGATCCCGCTTCAGCCGCAGGCTGTAGGCGTTTATCCGCCAAGCTCCTGCCATCATCGCCGCCACCGCCATCTCGGCAGTTGATCGCGCCAGCGCAGAATTGCCGGTGCTTACCGAAATTCCCCGTTCAAACACGGACGGATCAACCACGGGTACGACAGTCCCCGCCGCATGCCCAATGAAACGCAGCTTCACAGCCCGGTCAAGCACATCCTTTGCAAACCTCGGCGATGACCAGGACGTGATGCATGCATCGTAGTCCGCAATGATCTCTTTCAGCTCATCTGTTGTGTAACGGGTGTCCCGCTCCTCCAGCCAATCCGCCTCACTGAACGATTCCAGCAGCCCGATGGCCTCCTTGCTGAAGATCATACGCCGAAGCCCGGGTGCGGAAACTGCAATTAGTGTTCTCAATATGTTGCCTCCTGACAGGATTCCTCTCGAAACCCGCGAATGATATACATAGCATAGAGGAACGGCCGCCTCCGGGACTTGCACTTATTTACGATTATTTGTACTGTTTGGAAAAACGGTGTTCCATCGCTTGGTTACGCAATGGATTGCATTTTACAGACTCAATTCTTCATCGGATCAATATTCAATCACATATAGATGGGTTACAATGGAAGCATCCGGTTGCCGATGGGGGAAGGTTATTTGAAGTTCTTTATGACGGATATCCATGGGGAATATAAGGGGATGGAGCTGCTGTTGAAGCAGGCCCGGGTGGATTATTCCAAAGACCGGCTTATCGTTGGCGGGGATATGATCAACAGGGGCAAGGAAAGCGCAAAGGTGGTAAGGAAGCTTAGGAAGCTGGCCGCGGCCCATCCCGATAGGGTGCAGGTATTGGGCGGTAATCATGAAGAAATGGTGAGAGACTACTATGGCAGCGGGGATAAGCTGTGGCTCAGTCACGGCGGGCGGGAAACGCTGAAGGATTTCGAGAAGACCTTCTCCAAGACGGAAATGGAGGAACAGATTCAATGGCTGTGCAATCTGCCGCTGATTTACGAGGATGAGGAATTTGTTTATACCCATGCAGGGTTGAATCCCTCTGAGCCGCTGGACAAGCAAAGCAGAGAGATCCTATGGATGACGGAGGCGGAGTTTTACACCATCTCGAGGGAAAGTCTCCTGGCGTTGACCCATTCCAAGCCTGTGGTCCATGGTCATACGCCGGTTGAACGGATCTATTATGACGGAGTGCGGTTGAACGGGGATCTGGGTTCACATACATACTCCGTCCGGGAGGAGCGTGGGCTCGCCCTGGTGAATCTGACCCGGATGACCTACTCCGTATACAAGCAGCATTCAGGCAGGATTGAGGAACGGCGGATCATCCGCTTTTAGGAGCGAAAGCTTGCGCCGCATGCAAATTGTTTGGGCTAATAGCTCGAAAGGGTCATATTAATATGGAGAAATCCGAGAAAGGAGGAGGGTTAACGGTCAAGCAGGCGGTACTGCTCGGGGGAATGACGGATTTCCAGCCTGTTTGCCAAACGCTTCTCCGTACACCAAAACTTTTTGAAGCTTGGCGGCGTATAAGTCTCATTGGGAAGGGCATTCGTATGGAGGAGGAAGCAATAAGATGGTGCTCTATGCATGTGTCTATTTGTTGATCATCAATCTGATAGGGCTTGGTTTGATGCGGTCGGATAAAACCCGGGCAAAAGGCCGGAAGTACCGCATTCCGGAACGTCATCTGTTCATTACGGCTGTCATAGGCGGAGCTGCCGGGGTTTTTGCAGGAATGCGGCTGTACCGGCACAAAACGAAGCATGCAGCCTTCTACATAGGCATTCCTGTCCTCTTGTTCGTCCAGTTGGTGCTGCTCGGGGTTCTGTGGGGGAAGTCGATGGGGTAATTAAACAACGCGAGCAAGCGGAGAAGAAGGCCCGTAGGAAGCTTATCCCGTTTTGGTTTTGTTTTTATAGCATTTGGTTAAAAACGGAATTACGTTATGTACCTCTCTTTATGCTTGCTGGTTTGCAACTTCAATGTTTTATGAGATCAATATTTAATATTGTAAAAATGGTATAGAAGTGAATAATCTTATAATTGCCGGCGGGGGAAGATGTCTTGAAGTTTTTCAGAACAGTTTGATTAACGCAGGATGATGCGTTTCTGGAATAAACCCCAAAAAACCGGTTCATGTCCGCCCTCAAAGGCAGCATGAACCGGTTTCTCCGCTCAAATCCCAGATCGTACAGGCGGGTGATGACGGAATTCCGGGTAACCCCGCGACAAAGTGTCCCGCAGGTTTTACCCTTGGCCGGACAACCGGCGCTGCAGTTGGGCCTGGTACAGGTTGACCGGTGTGATGGGGCCATCCGCATGCAGCGGTTCCATCCAGAGCCCCTCAGGCTGGCACAGGGGAGCTTCTTTCGTCGGGTACCCCACCAGATTCAGGGAATCCGGAGCAAAGCCCTCGGGATAGCGCTGAGGTTGTTCTGTATAAATATTCCAGAATGTGCCCCGCGCGGCGCAGTTCCTGCCCAGGGCGGCTCCGCCTCCGCTTTTCCATAGCCTGCTCCCCGTACCGGCATGGATATCTGTAAACAAATTGGCGTAAGGAGCCCGTTTGTGGTGATCGAAGCACAGATCCATGCCCCGCCCTCCCGCGATAACATTGCCTGCGCATTTGCTTACGGACAGATCGTGAATGAATTTGCAGCGGTAATCGAAGTCCTCAAGGAGATTGTCATCGCCGTATATATAAATGCCGTGATGTCCCGTGCAGCCGTCGAAGGCATCCGCCTCGCGGACGGATTCCATGACCAGATTCCGGATGGTGCAGAACTTCCCCTTCAGGATCATGCCGCAGTCGGAATTGCGGATCAGCACATCCTTCACCCAGCAATCGGAAGCATTCGTAATGGCAATGCCATTGTAGCCCAGCTCCCTGAAATGTCCGCTATAGGGGATGTGGGGGAACTCCAGGGTCATCCCTTCAATACCCACCTCTTCCACAGTCGGCCGGAACTGCCGGATGACGGGCTTCCATTCGGCTCTGACCGCGAACCGGAGCGGCCGGCTGATGGTGATCCGCCCCCCGTCTACGCTTTCAATCTCTGCCACCAGACTGGCCGTCGTGCTTCCCAGCAGCTTGCCCGTATCCCCCGGATCGCAAGTATACAAGTGATCAGCCAGCGAGTTGTCCGCTGCATCCTCCTGGAAAATCTCAATGCGCTGACCCGGCTTCAACTCCGCTGCTGAATCAACATGGAGCGTCCGCCCTCCATAAGGCGCATCCTGCACAATGGAGGCAAGGGACACCGGCTGAAAGTCGCCGGATATGGATATCAGACCGCCGGACCAGGAGTAGTTGGAGGTCCGTTCCCCTGTGGTGGTCGCTCCCCAATCTGGGCTGATATCCGTCAGATGGCGGTTAAAGATCAGCACTGTCTCCTTCGCTCCCGCCCCGCGGAGGACCACGCGGCTCTTGTGCAGCCCCAGCATGCCCGACAGCTTATACCGGCCGGGGGGAATCAGCAGCGCCCCTTCATCCATCTGAGCAATGGCCGCTTGAAAGGCGGCGGTGTCATCCTGCACTCCGTCTCCTACAGCTCCGAAATCTCGGACGTTGGCTGTTGCTCCTGGCTCCGGGAGCGCCCGGTTCCCGCAGCCGTATCCGGCATAGGAAAAGTCGGGAAGACGGCCGGCTGCGTTCCATTGCTCCCCGTTCTTGCCCCAAAGTTGGGAATAAGTCATATGAGCTGGTTCCATGTGTTTGAACACCCCTTACTAAGATTATGCAAACAGCATATCACTTTACAGGCTGATTTAAAACGTTTTATAATTGGAGCAGCTTGCTGATGGGTGGAGATGCTGATGTCATCAAAAATTTACGATATCGCCAGAAGGGCAGGGGTTTCACCGGCAACGGTATCCCTGGCCCTGAACGGGAGGCCGGGTGTAAGCGCAGCAACGAAGGCCAAGGTGCTGGAGATCGCCAAAGAGCTGGATTATGTGCCCAACCGGCTGGCACAAGGGCTTCAGGGCGGCCGCTCCAACAACATATTGGTATTTATGTCAGGTCCGCAGTACGATTACTTTACAAGCCCGTTTTACTTCGAAACGCTTAAGCACTTGTCCAGAGGGCTGGAGGAAACCCCTTATCAGATGCTGCTCCAGATCGCTACGGTGGACCAGGAGCGGAGCAAGCTAAAGTCGGCTGCCGCGGGGAAGGGCTATGATGCGGTAATTTTCATCGGATTGCGGATGCCGGTGGAGGAAGCGAGATCGATCATCGGCGAACGGACGGTCTGCTTGTTCATTAACCGTCCATTGGGAGAAAGCATCTACTCTATCAACGCGAACTATGTCCGCGGGGCGTATCTGCTGACCCGGCACCTTCTGGAATTGGGCCACCGTGATATCGGCCTGGTGGGTTATATCCCGAAGCTGGCCTCCGCCGAGATGAGGCTGAAGGGCTACCGCCAGGCGTTGGAGGAGGCGGGGGTCCCCTTTTTGGAGGAGAGGCTGTACTATTCGGAGTACTTCCAGGAAGCGGGCTATATGGCCATGCGCAAGCTGCTTCAAGGCAGCTCCGGGGGGCCGACAGGAATGCCGGGCGCTCTCATCGGAGGCAATGATCTCATCGCCATCGGTATGCTGGAGTGTGCCTGGGAGGCAGGCATCCGCGTCCCGGACGAGCTGTCTCTCGCGGGCATGGACAATCTGTCCAATACCCATCTGCTGAGGGTTCCGCTCACCACTGTGCAGGTCAGGCATGATCTGATCGGCTACGAGGCCTCCAAGACGGTGCAGCGTTTGCTTTCCGGGGATGAATCTGTTGCCAGGGAGCAGTGGATTGATGTGCATCTGATCATCCGGGATAGCACTGGTCCGGTGATGACCCCGTGAAGGAGCTGTGAATACCCGGTAATGCATCATAACAAGAGGAACCTGACGATGATCTTCCGGCAGGTTCTGTTTCATTTTTAAAGGATAGGAACGCACTTTTTTCTAAGGTTCGCTCCCGCGTAACGGAAATTTTTTCCGTTACCCTCTCTGAATTCTCGGAAAAGGGTCTCTTGACCCGGGTTTGGCAGAGTTAACGGAAATTTTTTCCTCTAAATTTCCGGAAATACCAAGAAATCGCCGGGTAACGGAAATTTTTTCCGCTATGTTCTTTATGGGACATAAATAAACTTCCTACCGCCAAAGGAACCGGGATATCCCCCCGCTCACTCTTAACAGCATCTCCATCCAACCGAACAACAACAAGCGGCACCTATCCGTACTTCAACAACAACAAACGCCACCATCTTCAACTACAGCAAATGCCCCCAGCAGCGCTTCAACAACAACAAACGGCACTCAGCAGCGCTTCAACAACAGCAAATGCCCCTAGCTGCACTTCAACAACAAAACGCCACTCGCCTACACTTTCTTAAAACGTTTTAAAATTACATTGACTGCGTCCCATGGATGGTGTATTTTATAGGCATATAGCATTTTTAAAACGTTTTAAAAATATGGAGGCGTAACGATGAAACATGTGACGGAGCATTATGACATAGTGGTATGCGGAGGCGGTTTGGCGGGCTTCTGTGCGGCAGTCTCAGCGGCGAGACATGGCGCCCAAACCTGCCTGATTCAGGACCGGCCCGTATTCGGAGGGAACAGTTCCTCCGAGATTCGGGTTCCCCCCCACGGAGCGGCGGCTTTCCATGCCTATGCCCGGGAAACCGGCATTCTGTCCGAGCTGCTCATTGAGGAGCGGGCTGCGAACCATGAGGAGATTTTTGAGAACGGCTGGACCAACAGTGTATGGGACATGACCATGTACGATATGGCGGTGGCCACGCCCAATCTGACGATCCGCCTTAACACAACTGTGTACGCGGTGGAAGCAGCCGACCGCAAGATCCGGTCTGTCAACGGACGGGTGGCCAATGCCGAGACGGAGATCACCTTCGTCGCCGACACCTTCATCGATTGTACGGGAGACGGTGTAATATCGGACCTGGCCGGCTGTGAATGGAGAATGGGTTCGGAGGGAAGAGCCGAGTTCGGCGAATTCCATGCACCGGAGAATGCAAGTATGGATACCATGGGCAACTCGATCCATTTCCGAGCCAGGGATATGGGACGTCCGGTTCCCTTCAAGGCGCCGGATTGGGCGGTGAAGCATGATGACGCCCGGTATTTCTACGACGACGGGCGGATTCCGAAGGAGCTTAAGGGAGGTTACTGGTGGCTGGAGATCGGAGTACCTTGGCATACAATCTATGATGCAGAGGATATCCGCCATGAACTGACCCGCCACACGCTCGGTGTATGGGATTGGATCAAGAACAAGGACCCGAAGCTGAAGGAGAAGGCAGCCAACTACGCGCTGGACTGGATTGGGCAGGTGCCTGGCAAGCGGGAGAGCCGCCGCATCATGGGCCAATATCTGATGACCGAGCACGATCCGGCCAATCTGACCGTATTCGAGGACGAGATCGCCTTCGGCGGGTGGTTCCTGGACCTTCATACTCCGGGCGGTCTGTTGGCGGAGCACAGTGAGCCCGCCAGCAAGGAAGGCTACAAGCAGACCAGCGAATATGCGATCAAAAGCTACTGCGGACCCTACGGCATTCCGCTTCGCATCCTTATTGCCAAGGACTTAGACAATCTGATGATGGCAGGCCGCAACGTCAGTGTTACACACGCCGCTCTCGGAACAGTGCGGGTCATGTCCACGGGGGCATTACTTGGTCAGGCTGCCGGATTGTCCGCTGCCATCGCCAAGAAAAAGGGCATTGCCGTCTCCGAAGTTCCGGCCAAAGCGATCCGTGAAGTGCAGCAGCATCTGCTGCGCGATGGCTGCTTCCTCCCGAACTATGGGAACGAGGACCCGCTGGATCTGGCCAGATCGGCAACGCTCACTTCCAGCAGTGAAGCCAGATTGTACGGAATGGGCCCGGAGAGCAAGGGCTTCCACGAAGGCTTGGCTGTATGGCGGGATCAAAACCATAGAACCCTCCACGACTACCTGCTTCAGCGGAGGGGTCAGTGGATTGCTGTCGGTACAGACGTGCTGAACAAGGTTTCCGTGTGCTTGAGCAACGCGACGGATCAGGTCCAAGCAGTTGAAGCGAAGCTGCTCCCCGTGGACCACATCTGGGATTACCGCACGGAGCCTGGCGCAGCGCTTGCCGCAACTGTGCTTCAGGTTCCTCCGGGATCCAAGCAGTGGATAGACTGGAACGTGAATTTGACTGTGGAGCAAGGACTTAAGCCTGGCGGATACATCAGACTTGACCTGATGGAAAACGAGCATGTGGAGTGGCACAAAGCCGGTTCCATCGAGCCGGGACATCTGTCCGCCTTCGAGATCGGGCTTGGCCGGATGCGCCGTTATGACAATGGAGTCACGCTAAGCTTCCAAGTGGAGCCGGCACAGCCCGTATATTCGGCTTCCAATGCAACAAGCGGAGTAACCCGCCCGCATTGCTCCACGAATCTGTGGCGATCCGCACCGGAGCTGCCGTTATCGCAATGGCTGCAGCTGGAATGGAAAGAGGCGCAAATAGTCGGTACCGTGGAATTAACCTTTCCGGGGCATCTGATTCGCGAATACCATGCGTATGGCCCGTTTTACCGTGATCCCCAATGCCCGAAGGACTACAGCATCCTCGCCCACGACGGGAACGAATGGACAGAGTTGCTTCGGGTGGAGGGGAATTACCAGCGGCACCGCCGGCATCACCTGAATGCCGCGGTAAAAACCAGGCTGCTCCGCATCGTCATCCATGCCACCAACGGCGACCCGTCCGCTGCGGTTTATGAGGTGCGCTGCTACGAATAATGCTGCTCGCGCAAAGGAGGGACAGGATGGCGAACAGCTACATGCTTCAGGAGAAGCAGCTGCGGGATACGGCGGACTGGTATAGGGAACGGTTTCCCGGTGAGGCCAGGCAATCGGTGGAAATTGCCGATCAAGCGGCCGGGGGCAGCTTCAAGGTGGCGCCGTCCATGCTGGGGGACCGGTATGTGCAACTGGGCCGCCCTGTCGATTGGAACCGGAATCCATGCGGAGATCCTGAGTTTACCTGGGTATTGAACCGTCATTATCATATGCGGGATTTGGGCAAGGCCTATCTGCTGACCGGCAATGAATCGTACGTGCAGGCATTTCAAGAGCATCTGCGCGGTTGGCGGAGCCAGAATCCCGTACCGCAGGAGGTTCCATACGGGGAGGCAGTGTTTTTTCAGCGAAAGGGACCTTGGCGGCTGCTTGAAGCGGGCCCGCTACCGAAAGACACCGGAAGGCTCCATCCCTTCCCGGCTGCAGGCTATCATATCTACCGGAGCCCGCGGCATTATTTGTTCTTCGATGCGGGACCGCTGGGAGGGTCCCACGGACATGCCGATCCGCTTCACTTCGAATGGTTCAGATCCGGGAAGCAGCTGCTGGTTGACCCGGGGCGGTACACATATGAGGAAGGCGAATGGAGGCGCTATTTCAAGGGGGCCCGGGCCCACACACAACACGGTGGCAGTGGACGGCCTGGACCAGACGCCGTACATCTCCTCGCAGCAATGGGATGAAGCGTTGGCGGCGGAGACGAAGCTTCACCGGTTGTCGGAGGATGGGAAGCGGCTTATCATCGACGCCTCGCATGACGGTTATTTGCGCCAGTCAGCCGGGGTTCTGCACCGCCGCTGGCTGGTACTTGACAAGGAGGAAGACGGGGCGCTGGTTGTGGTCATTTGGCTTACAGGCATGGGGGAGCATAGCTTCGTTCAATCCTTTCATCTGCATCCGGACTGGCAGCCCGAGATTGATGAATACGAGTCCGGCGCATGGGCAGCCATTCTTCGCAGCCGTTCTCCGTTGGTAGGGACCAGCGACTCTGTTTCATCCGATATTGGCGGGCACCTGTTCTGGTGGAAGGCATCCGGTGACCAAGGCTCACTCCGGGTTGAGCCCGAGCAGGGCTGGCAGTCCAAGACCTACGGGTCTAAGGAACAAATTCCGGTTATACGGGCCAAAGGTTGCTTTACGGAGAGACTGGGGCTTGTTACGGTCAGTCTTCCTGCAGGCGGGGAAGAATGGCGGGTGGAGAAGGTGCATATAGATTGCCTGTGCCATGAGGCTAAGGTAGGGCTGCGCAATCGCTTCGGAGCAAGAAGGTTATGGATGATCACGGATCAGACTGCGGACACCGCGCTGCTGGACTTCAATCAAGCATAGATATGCAGCATCATATGAGTTGGACTCCAATAGAGCATAGATATGCAGCATCATATGAATAAAAGGGTTGTTATTCTCAACCTCCAGTTCCGCGAACAGGGCGCTGGAGGTTTTTTTCCTAATCTCAGTACATCATTCGGAGGATAGGGGGCCGTTACACACGGAAAGCTTCAACGTATGTTTGCCAACGGACCTGAGCGACGTTATTTGCCAAAAAAACAGAGGTTTGCAAACGTAACGGACCGGAAAGACCTTATGAGGCCGAAATTCCCTTGGATGGGAGGTAGAGGAGTCATATAAGAGCGGCTGTGTCCGTTACAATTTAAACCCCTGCAATTTTCGCCAAATAAGAGCACTCATGTCCGTTGCAGCAAAATGAGGCAGCCCAACCTCACCAATGTGCGGCGTGAGAATGAGGCAGCCTTTCCTCGCTAGTACGCCGGCGTGAGAATGAGGCAGCCCTTACCCGCTAATACTCCGGCAGGAGTTGCTAAATGAAGCCACCCTTACTAATCAATACGCCTGTCGGGGGTTTGCTTCAAATAACAGTATGCGCGGATGAGTGTTCGATTGTCTGCCGCGGATCCACCTCTTATTTACCCCGGGAAGGGGGCTTGGCCAAAAGTGAGGCCGCCCGCAATCTGGTGGAGCGGGCCATGGCGTCCGATCCTTCCGATCCGTTGTACGTTGTGGCGATCGGAGCCATTACGAATGTGGCCTCGGCAGTTCTCATGGAGCCGGCGGTTGCAGAGCGCATCGTCATTGTCTGGCTGGGCGGGCAGCAGCCGTGAGGCGGGAGCGAAGCCTCCATAGGAGGCTGGCGGTTGCCCGGCCATAAGTGTTTCCGAATGGGTATAGAGACGACCGGGGCCTTATTGCCAGGTCCTTTTCCTGAGACTAACCAATCGCTTATCCGCCGAGCAGCCGCACCAGAATTGCATCTCCGCTGGCCGAAACCTTGACTTCGGCGTATTGGGCGGTCCGTTCCACTTCAAGTCCGGTTCCCTCCGGGATGAAGTACTGCTCAATGCCGTACTGGAACTGCCGGTACCCGTCCCACTTGCCGCGGATAAGCACCTCCCCCTCCTTAAGCGGAATATGCTCTTCATGAAGCCGGACCAGTTGATACACACCCGCGGCATCCGGTGCTAAGACAAGTGTGGCCTTGGGCTTGTCATTCAGCGGCTCAAACTGCGCATCGGACCAATCGGGCCGTGAGATAGTGAACGACAGATGCACATAATCTCCTTGCAGCAGGGACCGGGGGTCAAGGGGGACCAGTTGAAGCTTGATGACCTGGCCGTTGGCCAGCAGCCCTTCATTTCTGGCAATCTGCGCCGACATGACGGCCAATTGCAAAACGGCAAGGCCCGCGAGCACCCATACCGTGCTGCGCCTCTGACCGGTGCGCAGAGCCGGCTGCTCCCCTGCGCCCTGCCTCCGTTCGTACAACATGGTGGCCGCCAGCAGGATCACGCCCGCCACTGCCAGACTGAACGATTTGTGCAGCAGCTTCCAGGCCAAATCATAATACTTGTACACCAGGAAGGCGATCCAGAAGGGCAGGCTGGTCCCGTATACCCAAGCCAGGGAAGCGCGGTTGCCCAGGAATACGGCAGCCGTCACTGTCAGGAAGAAGAGGACGTTGCACAAGTAGTAAGCCGGGCCCTCCGTAATGAAGGTGAGGATGAAGAAAACCAGCAGAAACGAGGGATAGCTCCCGTACAGCAGCGGAGTGCGCAGACCTTGTTGCTTGACGAACAGGGCGGTTCCCAGCAGGACCACGAGCAAGACGGCGCCAAGGGTTGCAAAGATGCCCACCCCATCCTCCAGCAGGTCATTCAGCACAATACCCGCGATACTCTCCGCAATGACGAAGAAATAGATCCTCTGCACCGTACCCGTGATGAATACAAGGGCCGTGACCATAAGCACCAGGAAGAGGAGCATCAGCGGCAGGCTGTCGAGGATCAGGGCAGCGGCCATGCCCAGGATCACTCCCCCGGTCATCAGGGTATAGCGCACAATGCTGTTCAGCCGTTTGGCGGCGATGGTGCCGATGACGACGGCCCCGCCCAGTACCGCCAGAACGTTCTCCGGGTGTTCGATCTCCAGAATGATGATAAGGAAACCGACAACCGTCGCAGTTCCCAGAATGGTCCCGATGGCGATCACTGAAACCATGAGCACCCGTGCGGCCCACTTCACATAATGGGTGCGTTCCTCCCCCGCGTCCTCCCCTTGCTCTTCGGATGCCGCGGCAGAAGGCAGGGAGCGGAGGTACCGCAGGAACCGAACATTCCCCCACACGAACAGCACCACGAACAGCATGCTCCACAGAATGAAGCTTTCATCGGCAAAATGAACCAGCAGCCGGAAGTATTTCACCACGGTCATGACGGATACGCAGAGTCCGCTCAGCAGCAGCAGCATTTTATTGCGGGTGCGGTGATAATAGAAGACAGCCAGGCCCAGCATCAGCAGGAGCGGAATATTGAGCCACCGTCCGTATCCTCCCAGCGAAAAGGCCTCAGAGATATAGAGCAGCAGGAAGAAGGAGGCGCCAAAGGACAGTAACCTCAAAACCGGTGAAGCCAACAGCCGGCGTTCCGTGCCGGCCAGAACCAGCAGATTGAGGACTGTCAGCACCGCCAGAACCGTAACAGACCGGAGCTCAGAGGTGCGGCCGCTGTCCAGTGAGGGGAAGAAATAGAACAGATAGGCCAGATGCCCCAGAATATAGGCAAGGATAGAAAAAGGCTGCCAGCGCGTGAGTAAAGCAAACAGCAGCGCGGGCACCAGCCAGAGGGCGAACAGGCTGTAGCTGTCGGCATGGGAGTTATAGGTCTGGCCGATAAGAGCGAGCCCCACGCCGAAGAACAGGCAGCAGGCCAACAGCGCCAAGCGGCTAAGGAAGGCGCGGCCGGGCCTCCGGGCCAGTACCTCGGACAGGATATACATAACAGCTATGGCGGCAAAAAGAGGCGCAAGCTTCTCCCAGCGGCTGAGCGCTCCCCAGTTGGACGCATAAAAGTAGACGACTGCCGATAACAACAGGCTTGTTCCCAGGGTGTAGCCCAATTGAACCTGTGTTCTCATATGCATTCTCCTCTCAAAACCGGATCATAGGCTAAGCTAAGCTTTCCGTGGTGAAAGCGGCATCGCAATCATGGACCATTGCAGATGCTTATTCTTATTTTAGCCTATAATTCGAAGTGGAGTACCATTCCAGTAAACAGCTGGAACAAAAATTTTCCCGGTTCAGCCCGCGGTGGCAGGACGGATGCCGTTAATTCCCCCTTTTAACAGCCGGTATGTAAAAATGTTGCGCAAGATTGTATAATGCTACATAGAAACCGAACGGCAATAAAGGGGGGTGGCATCCAGCCGCCTTAACCGTGAACAGGAGAATGAGGATGAGAGTTGTCTTATTTGAAATCGGCGGGTTTGCGGTCCATTCCTACGGCTTGATAGTCGGGCTCGCCGTATTGCTTGCTCTGGGTGTAGCCTACTCCTTAACCAGTAACACCATCTACCAGAAACATGTATTCGACTCCTTCTTTTATGCTATTGTTGCCGCAATCATAGGAGCGCGGGTCTGGCATGTATTCTTCTTTCAATGGGGCTATTACTCCAACCATTTAAGCGAAATATTCAAAATTTGGAATGGCGGCATCTCCATCATGGGAGCGGTTATCGGGGGAGCGGGCGGAATCGCGGTTTATACGTGGCGGAAGAAGCTCATCTTCTGGGAATTTGCCGATCAGCTTGCTCCGGCAGTGGTATTGGGTCAAGCGCTTGGGCGGATTGCCTGTTTCTTAAACGGGGACGCTTTCGGCTCCCCAACCAATTCCGGATATGGTATTGTTTATCCGGAAGGAACCATGGCATTTGACCGGTACGGGGCCCAGCCTCTATGGCCGGCGGAAGTTTGGGAGGGGCAATGGGATCTGGTCATCTTTGCTCTGCTGATGATCCTGCGCAACAGGAGGCTGCCGGCCGGCATCCCTTTTTTGATGTACAGCATCTTGTACGCATTGGGCAGATTCATGCTGGAATACTTGCGTGGCGATTCTCCGAGGTATGCGTTGCAGTGGACGGCTGGACAATGGACCAGTGCGGGATTAATCCTCGGCTCACTGGTTCTGGCCGGTTATTTTTGCATACGCCATAGGCAAGGACTACGGATGAAGCCGGATATGCAATGAGCATCATCCCTTACGGGAACAGTTCCTGAAGCTTGGGCTATGTCAAGTCCCGACAGCATGATGCATCGGGACTTGACCGCGTTTGAGGAGGGAGGCAGCGTATGATGGCAACGGTTTGTTCCTTCAGAACCAGGATGCGCTAGATGACAGGGTCGGTGTTGAATCCCGCGAAGATGGTTTGCGAGCCAGTGCGCGTGTCCGTCCAGACACCAATATATCCGCTGGGTGTGACTGTTTTGATATCGATATAATCACCGATTACTGTAACAGGAGTAGGACTTCCCTCGTTGGGATTAAAGGATTGGGTGGTTACTCTTTGGTTGAAAAAGACGCTGCCGCCGTCTATGGATCTGGCTGTGAACACATCCAGCAAAAAGCCGTTAACCCGGTTGGTATAATAGATAATATTCACAACCCCCATCAAGGGGTCTACATCGAGGGCCGGGAAAAAATTCTGGGAGCCTGGAGGGGCGCCCGTGACAGATTTTGGCGTGGACCAGGTGGTTCCTTGATTATTGGAAATGGAGATGAAGATGTCCGAATATCCAAGACGGTAATCCTGCCACACGGCATATAACCTGCCGCTAAATGCCAACGTCGTCCGGTCAGCAGAAAGATTGGGGAAAGTCAGAACACGAAACCCGTAACCCGGAACAGGGAGTACGGTGGGCACTAACACAACATTTGCAACCGGCACCGTGTCCGTAAAATTTGCCCCTCCATCGAAAGAGCGGCGCAGCAGAAATTGTGTGGCGGGGGTGGTGGTAATCCAGCCCCCGTAGATAATTCCGGTGAGGCCAACGGCAATATCCGGTCTTTCAATTATACTGAGCGGATCGGACAGCAGCTTCGGCTGTTCCCAGGTTGCGCCATTGTCCAGCGATCTCTGGAAGAAGAAAACCGATCTGGGATTAACGGTTATGTTGATTTGATGATTATAGGCTAAATAAAGGTTCCCCCGAAATGGACTTGCCTGAGCATTGTCAACGTCGATGAGAGTCTCATCGTTATTGGTATAGACACCATAGCCGGGTGCAACGATGATAGGCGGTTCGAAAGTTATTCCATTGTCGAATGAACGGTAAACAATGGTAGTACCATTCAGTCCGTCTACCGTAAACGCGTGGGCTGAGATAAAGAAGTTGGTTGGAAAGCCGTATGCCACATATTGGGCTTCTGCTCCGGCAAAGCCGGCGGGCAATGGCAGAATGTTAACCGACCATGTGGCTCCGCCGTCGAAGGAAACGTAGGCTCCGGTCATCGGCACGGTACCTTGGACGAACACGGATGTGGCGACCATTATGTTCGGACTGAGCAAATTGACGGCAATAGCCGGTTCAAACTTGGGAGTCCCGCTTGGGGTTACTTGAAAATTAATTGCCGGCAAGGAAACCACTCCTAACAGGTTAATAGGTTATAAAAGTTTCATCTTGCGTCGAAGGTTCATCACCATCTCCTCAAAATTGGCCACATACCGTTCCGGTCTGAAGCGTTTGCGGATATGCAGCATGCCCGAGCGGCGGATCTGTTGCCTGAATCCGGCGTTCTCCAGCAGGATACGGGCAGTATTATAGGCATCATTCACATCCCCGCTTCGATAAAGCATCCCTGTTTTATGGTTTATAATCATTCTGTTTACACCATCTGAGGTTGAGGACAATACCGGACAACGGCATAACATAGCCTCGCAGATGGAATATCCGAAACCCTCCAAGAGAGAGGTGGAGCAGAGGAAGCCGCCTGAGTCACCGATAATGGAGTAATAGTCTGCCATGAGGGCATTGGGAACATTGGTATGCCTGATGATATGCGAAGATAAACCATAGGCCTTCACGGTGGCGTCGAACTGGGAATATTCCCATTGGTTATCCAGCGCATGGTCTCCGAACATCCAGACACGCAAGTTTGGATGCGTCCAGACCAGGCGGCGGACAAGTTCAAGCAGCTCCCGCCAATTCTTGTTGTACTCAATTCGTCCGACCCAGCCGAGTATAGGTGTTGCCCTGGGAGGATACCGGCGGTAGCGCATCAAAGTGGAATCGACAGGATTGTCGAAGCTGTATTGCGGTACTTGCGGTACATGTTGCAAAAAGAGCGAAGCGAGATGGGATGTGCATGGATATAGTACGGCATCGGCGAAGGAGTGTATGTAGTTTCTGGCCGAAACCATAACCTTCTGCCCTTCTGCAGGGGGACCGTATCCCTGTACTTCATAAACCAGTGGTCCGGAATATCCCGCTTTCCTTATTTTCTCCAACATGGTGTAGTCGGAGGCGACAGTTATAATGTCAAACTGCTCCTTCTTAAGCCATTCACGCAGGAATTCCGGATTTCCATTCTCCTGATGTGAGGTATACAACAGATGGCAGTTGTGGCCTTGCTTGAGAAAGGCATCTTTGCGTATCTGGTTTAACGTCCCCATTCCTCCGCTTGGCATGTAGAAACTGAACATAAGCTTCATTCCCGCATTCCTCCAAACAACTGCTGCCGGTGACAGATTAGCCATTCCGTCAGTTTGGCAGTCTTGAATAGCTCGTTTCCTAACGGAAGCTCCTGAAGGAGATCGAACCGGTGCAGAATTTCAGAACGGTCCGCTGATTGGAAAACAGATAAAGTACCCGGTTGCAGCTTTCTCAATTCCGCTGACAGGAAATGCAGTTCTACATCGTTTTCGAATTTGCCGTTGCGGTATATGAAAGTAAACGGCGTGGTGATAAATTGTGAGGCGTAGTAAAGGACCTCCAACTCATTGCTGCCGGGAAACCAACTGTAAGTAACGGAAGGATGAGGGATTTGGCTGACTTTAGGAATGATCGAGCAGTCGCTGGTCAGATCCGCGAAACATAAGGTATAGTTGCTATAGAGCTGTTCATATAGCGCTTCAACGCGGGCAATCTCGCTGTCGTCATTGGTTCTTGACATGAAAAGCACGGTGGTTTCCACCGGTATGCCTCTGCGGATGCGCGCCTCCTTTCTGGTAAGATGATACATAAGACGCCAGTTCCGGTGTTTCTCTGCCGAATGCAAGGTGGAGGAGACACTGAAGGCCGAGTTGACGCGATAATTCATAAGCTCCACAGGAATATAACGGGCTCCGCATACTTCCGTGAGTCTTAACCAAAAATCGTAATCCTCAATCGGAGCATACCGGTATCCGCCGGCCAACAGGGCATATTCTTTTCTGTACATAAAGGAAACGCCGATCATGCTGGAATCCAGGATGTTTTCTATGGGCTGGGATTGGAATTGTCGCAGCAGGGCAAGCTCGGTCTCGGATTTAAGCAGAGTGCCGTTATCATCGATTGAGCGGAAAGAACTGTATGCAAGTCCAACCTCTTTTGGGGATTGGCGCAATGTTCTTCTGAGCGTTTCCAAAAATTGCCCGTCATACTGGTTATCGCTTGAAACCCAGGTTAAATATCGAATGTCAGGGTCGGTCAGCAAGTTGCCAAATCCAACATTCAAAGCACCGGCAACACCGAGATTCTCCAGGTTCTCAATGATCTCCACCCTGGTATCATCCGTTGTATAAAGCCGGACCCATTCCAGCATCTCCGCGGCGCCGTCGATAACAATGATAAATCGAAAGGCGGCATAGGTTTGTTCCAAGATGGAAAGTATGGCCTGCTGCAAATGGTTAGGGTTTTGATAATATACGGGCATTACAATCCCGGTGTCGACCAAGCTACCCCATCCCTTCCTGATTTTGTTATACGTAATTTATGGAATAACCGCTGGAAAGTATTGTGCAAGGGCCTTGGAATCCAACATTTAAATGAAATCATCAAACAGAAAAGCCGTACCATCAAGGTACGGCCCATGCTGCATCAGTAATCTTCCGCTTACGGAAGCGTGGAAATTGCAGGGATCGTCGTTAGCTCCGATTGCAAAACCCGCTGGCCTGCTACGAGATTTCCGAACCGGTCAATACCGTAGGTGGAAAGTATCACATTCGATGGAGTAGGTGCAGTGACATCCAATTGAACCTCATAAGCTACGTTCCCGGCGATAAAGAATTCACGTACGGTAAAACCGGACGGAGGAAGGGGAATTCCCATGACATAAGCAGTATAAAAGGTCTCAGAAGTTACAGAGGCAATGATTTGAACCAGAACGGTTGCACTATTGGCGGAGTCGGTGTTGTGGATGCTGACTACTATATTGGAAGCCGCTGTGCCAAAATCTCTAGTATTTGTTATTATCCCAGTTGTAAACGGCATATGCTCACCTCCTTTCTCCTATGATATTCCGGTGAAAAAAGAAGGATTGGTGTTTTTGCCATTCTCCAATAACCTAAAATTTCAAGGCTGGGAGGGAGGTGCAGGATGCAGACTGCGCGCAAGAAGATCCTGCTGATTCAGCCCGAGAATGGGAAGATCAAACGGTTCCGCAGGAGCCAGTTCAATAATTTTGTGCAGATCACCATGCCTTATCTGGCCGGGTTCATCGATGAAACCCGGTATCACATTACCCTGGTGGACGAGTACAACCAGAGAATTCCGTTTAACCGGGCGTTCGATCTGGTGGCCATCACGGTAAATACACCCAACGCCCACCATTGCTATAACATCGCAGACCGGTTCCGCCGATCGGGAGCCAAGGTGGTGCTGGGAGGTCCCCACGTAACGCTGCTTCCCGGAGAAGCCGCCGCCCATGGAGATACTATCGTGATCGGCGAAGCGGAAGAGACCTGGCCCCGGTTTCTGGAGGATTTCCATGCAGGTGCGGAGCTGCCGGTATACCGCTCGGAGGCTATTCCCCATCTGCGGAACCTTCCTGCTCCAAGATGGGATTTGTTAAAGCGGAACCCGCTGATGAAGGGAGCGGTATTCGCAACAAGAGGCTGCCCCTACCACTGCGCTTACTGCAATCTGAAGCAGATTTACCATGACCGCTTCCGCACCCGTCCCATCGATGAGGTGGTCCGGGAGGTATCCTTGCTGAAATCCCGCTTCTTCGTATTCTGGGACGATAATTTCTTCGCCGACAAAGCCCATGCCCTCGAGCTGATGGACAGAATGAAGCCCCTGGGCAAGAGATGGGCCGCCCAGGTTACGCTCTCCGACTGCAATGACGACAGGTTGCTGAAGCAGGCGAGGCAAGCCGGTTGCCTGTACCTGTTCGTGGGGCTGGAATCCTTCTCGGGAGCGGCGCTGCAAGGGGTCAACAAAGGCTTTAACCGGGTGGGCTCGTACAAGGATATTATCGGCAAGCTGCATCGTCACGGCATCATGATCCAGGCGGGCATTGTTTTCGGATTCGATGAGGACACGCAGGAGACATTCGGCCACACTTTGCGGGCTTGTGAGGAGTTGGGCGTGGACGGGGTGACGGTCAGCCTGTTGACCCCTCTTCCCCTGACGCCGGTGCATACCGGCATGAAAGCGGACGGGAGGCTGCTCAGCACGGACTGGAGCCTGTACAACGGCAAGACGGATGTGGTGTACGCTCCCCGCAATATGTCGCCGGAGCAGCTGTATGAGGGATATCTGGATTTCCGGAGGCGCTTCTATTCGCTGCCTTCCTTCATCCGGCGGATGAGGGTGTCCAAGACGCATCTGTTGTATAACTTTATCATCAATCTGGGCTACCGTCTGGCCCTGAGACGTTGGCGCTAAAGATGCGCAGGCTTTAGCGTCCTTCACTCATAAAATGTTCCGCGCGCTCCCCGCGGGGAATGGTATAATAAGGAATCAAAAAAACGGGGGAGTGTCCATCCTGCAATGATAGCCGTTCTGATCATGTTGTGGACGGTGGGTCTGGTGCTGCTGGTCTTCGATCCGCACAAACCCGCTGCCCGGTGGCTGGCCGGGCTGGTGTTCTGCGGAGGTTCCGGAGCATTGTCCGCCGTCATCGGCGATAATATTATGCCTTATGGAGCCTCACACGGCTACAGTCCGGTTGCCCTGCTCTGGCTGGACCGGGCCCGAATGGCGGCATCCTTGGTTCAGTATTACGGTCTGCCCTTCACCTTCGCCATGTTCGCCTCCCGCTACAATCCGGTGCCTCTGCCGGACTTCTTGCGGAAGGCTCTTCCCTATGCGGTGCTGGCGCCTGTAGCGTTCATGATGCTGACGATTCGTCCGGTTCATCCCATCCCCTTCCGGGCGGTGGTATTCTGGGCCGTACCGGTTGTGGCGCTTGGGGCATATCTGATGCTGAGCCGCCGTGAAGCCCTGTACCTGCTGCGGCGCAACCACCGGTATACGACGGCCGCCATCGTGCCTGCCGTGCTGTTCTGCTCGGTGATGAACTACCTGCTGCCTGCCTTGGGGATCACCGAAATGTGGCGGTACAATACAGGGGCCATCGCGCTGGCCTTCGCTCTCTTCGTCATAGCGATCTTCAAATACGGCTTTCTTGACATGCAATTTCTCATCACCCGCAAGATGCTGGATATATCCCTCCGGGCTGTTACCTCGGGTACGGCGGTGCTGAACCATGCCATCAAGAATGATGTGGGCAAAATGAAGCTGTTCTCCGCCAAAATCACCGCTTATGCCAAGGATACCAACCAGCCCGAATTGCTGGAGGATATCCGGGTGATTGAAGCCGCAGCGGTCCACATTCAGGAGATGATTGCCCGGGTGAAGGACCAGACCCAGGAGCTGGCGCTGCGGACAGAGCAGCTGGATCTGTCCCATGTGCTGCGGGAGCTCTCCCGCCAGGTGAGCTTGGGGCTGCCCGCCTCTATAGACTCACGCTGGGAGCTTCAGAGTCCGCTTCCTGTGCTGGCGGACAGAGCCCAGCTTCTCGAAGCTGTCTCGAATCTGGTCAACAATGCAGTGGAGGCCATGCCGTCCGGCGGGGAATTGCTGGTTCGGGCGTATCAAACTCCCAAGTGGGCAGTCATCGAAGTCCGGGATACGGGAAGCGGGATAAGTCCGGCAGAGCTGAAGCGGGTGCTGGAGCCGTTCTATACCACCAAGGGCGCCTCCAACCGCAATTTCGGACTCGGCTTGTCCTACTGCTATCATGTGATGAAGCTGCACCGGGGAAACCTCCATCTGGAGAGCAAGCCGGGCAAGGGAACGGTGGCTACCATTCATTTTCCCAGAAGGGAGGAAAAGCATGGAACAAATTCGGTTGCTGGTGGTCGAGGATGATGGGGATTGGCTGCGGGGGCTAACTGCCTATCTCTCCAGAGAACAGGATTTCCGGATCGCTGCAACGGCTGCAACCCGGGAGGAAGCGGAGCAGGCGGTCAGGGAGGCGGGATTCGATGTGGCGCTGGTGGATATTATGATGCACGGAGCTGCCGAAGGAATCGGTCTGGCGCAGCTCATCTGCCAGACCACATCGGCCAGAGTAGTGATGCTCACCTCCCTGCAGGAGAAGGAAATGATCTTCGACGCCTACAAGGTGGGCGCCATCGATTATTTGGTCAAGTCGGACTTCGGGATGATTCCTGCCGCCGTCCGGGCTGCCTATGCCAAGGAGTCGCCGATGAACGCTTATGTGGCCGGACAGATGCGGGAGGAATTCAAGCGGCTGCGCCAGCTGGAGCAGAATTACCGGATCAAGGAAATCAGAGATAAGATCACCCCCTCCGAGCTGCAGGTGCTGAGGATGATCGATGAGGGCCATACCCAATCGGACATTGCCGACAAGCTCTATCTGTCCTTGCGGACCATTAAGGTCCATGTGGGCAATGTGTTGAAGAAGCTGGGCGGCAGCACCAGCAAGGAGGCGGCGCGGCAGGCCCGGGAGCTGGGCTTGTTCGGGGAGGAGAAGAAGGAATAGGGACCATGCAAGAAGGCGAGGCATACGTGCAGGAAGCAATAACCGAAGGTTCTTGATGAGCCGCTTGCCAGGGTACTAGGGAAAGTTAGTACTTATGGAGGCGGCATTTTTGTTCCACAATAGGGGTAAGACCTGGTCCTAAAACCAAACCATATGAAAGGGGCAACCCCTAATGTCGGAACTGCTCAAAAAACACTGGACGTCATTTCTCGGCGCGTTATTCGTCATCTGCTCCATTCTTTATCTGTTCAAGTACACCATCGATCAAGGCTGGATTACCAATTCCATGAAGACCGGAGCCGGACTGCTGGTTGGAGCGGGACTTGGGGCTCTGGGCTTCAAGCTCATTCTGGGCAGACGCATGCTCATCGGCGAAATCATCAGCGGCTTGGGCGGGGCAGTCTTGTATGCGACCTTTGCCTTCTCGGGGGTTTACTACGCGCTCTGGGATTCCGGGACCGTATTCCTCGCCATGCTGGTGCTGACCACAGGCTTGACGGCTTTGTCCTACCGGTTTGACCTGCGGATTCTCATGAATCTGGCCCTGCTCGGTTCCTTCGCATCGCCGCTCTTCCTGCGTCCGGAGAATGACCAGGTATTCTCGCTGTTCCTGTACCTCCTGGTCTTAAACAGCGGCTACTTCTGGCTGAGCATCCGCAAGCTGTGGGCCGAGTTTCGCCTGCTCTCTTTTGCGGGCACATGGGTAACCTATGCCGTCTATTATATTCACTTCGATCCTGCCGCGGATGTTTTGTGGAGCATGCCCTTCCGGTATGCCACAGCCGCCTTTGTGTTCTATGTGCTGGGCTTTCTGGTTTCCTCCTGGAAAACAAACCTCAGATTTGACGGCTTGAATCTGTACCTGGGCTTCGTGAATGCGGTGCTGTACGGGAGCTGGTGCGCAGTGCTGGCGGATGGCATTATGCCAATGACCTATCCGCTGGCCGCCATGGGGCTGATCTATATGGTGCTGGCCTGGATGGCCTACCGCATTGCCGGGAAGGAAGCTTCCGTGGCGGTAACATTCAAGGTTGCAGGGGGAGCTCTGCTGATTCTGTTGGCTCTCTCCCAATTGGGTGAGGGGCTGGCCGTTAAGCCGATGATCAGCGTCTATGTCTGGGGGATGATGGCAGTGCTCTTGATGGGGGCCGCCAAGCGCTTCAAGACGGAGTGGCTGCAGATTGTATCCATAGCTCTGTGGGTCGGCGTCACCTTGTATTGGTTTTCCGTCACCTGGGATGTGCCGCGCGGCGAATGGTTTGGCGTATACATTCCCTTCTTGAACGGGGCGGCTCTCGCTTGGGTGCTGCTGGCCGCATTGGGCTTCTGGTATTCTCTGCGCGCCACATTCTCGGCCATCAAGGAAGAGGGACGGCTGTTCTTATCCTGTGTGTTCTCCGTGGTCAGCCACGTTATCGTGGGCGGTCTGCTTAAGCTGCAGATCATCAATATTTTCGAAGAGTATTCCCTTAGCAGCTTCTGGGACCCGGATCTTACCCTGTCGGTCATCTGGGGGATCTATGCGCTGCTCCTGTTCCTGTGGGGAGCCTCCACCAGACAGCGTGTATTTCGATACTTCGGCTCCATTGTTCTGGGGCTGGTCTCTCTCAAGGTATTCTTCTATGATCTCTACGGAGAGGACAGCATCTACAAGGTGCTGGTGCTGCTTGCTATGGCTGCGATCTCCTTCGGCATCACCTATATCAACCACAGATGGAAGACGGAGCAGGAGGCGTCTTCCTCCGGGCTGGAGCAGCAGGTTGAAGCCGGGGAAGAACCGGTGGCGGCAGAACAGGCTCCGGTGGAACCGGCTGCGGCAGAGTCCTGCCCAGGCTAAGATTAGCCTGGATCTGCAACGGGGATGCGAACCCTCACCGGTCTGCGTCCCCGTTATTGCGTGCTGCGGTCAAAAAATCATCCATTGCAGTGCATGTCATGGTAAGGTGGTTGTCCCTACAGAATGGACATGAAAGAGTGCCGGATCACATCCCCCCGGCTGATAATCCCTACCAACACCCCGTTGCGTTCCACCGGCACCTTCTTGATTTGCTTCTTGCCGAGAAGGGCCGCGATATTCTCCACTTCCTCATCCCAGGCAACGGTAATTACCTTCTTCTTGGCAATGGCCATTACATTCTGGTCCAGCAGCTTCTTCAGCCTGACCTCGAATAGCTCCTCATCACCCTTGATTACGCTGATAAAGAAGAAGGAATCGATCACAATATCATCATGGCGGCCGATGTACCGCATAATGTCCCCATCGCTCAGATATCCGACGATCTCATTGCGGTCATTCACCACCGGCAGGCCGCTGATCCGGTGCCGGATGCATTTCTCGATAAAGGAACGCACGCTGCTGTCCTCTTTTACCTTGTGAACCTGACTAACCATGATCTCATGGGCTTTCATAAAATATGCCTCCTGGCAGTTGCCATCCGCACCAAATAAGTTGTATGATGAAACTATATACTTGGATTATACAACTATAAGCTGGCAGGAGCAATGGCAATCTTTCAATGCAGCTATCGTTTCCGCAGGCTGGAAAGGGGCATACGGTCCATGACAGAACGTGCAACTGAATTGATTGAACTGGAGCTTGCCATTCTTGGCCGGCATATCTCCTCCATGACCACCTATAAGAAAATCAGCAATTTGGAGCGCTCCGCCTATCTGCTGCTCCATCAGATTGCTTTCTGCGGTTCAGCGGGAGTGAAGGCGTTGGCAGAGGAATTTCACTTGGATGTTTCCACTGTCAGCAGGCAAGCCGCGGCGCTGGAGCGCAAGGGATATGTGCTCCGCATTCCGGATCCCGGCGACCGGCGGGCTTATTTCCTGCAGCTGACAGACCTGGGCAAGCGGGAGCTGGAGGAGAATATGAATGCCAGGCAATCCATGATTGAGACGCTGCTCAGCAGTTGGACGGCGGAGGAATGCCAGGCTTTCGGACAGCTTCTGAAGAAATTCAACGAAGCTATCACTGCCGGCATCTGGAATCTCTCATCCGGCCAACCGGCATCCATCTTGCCGGAGAGCGGAGAATGAGCCGGAAGCTCGTCTGGCCAGCCCTTTCGGGCAGGCGTACCGGGGGTGCGTCAAGCGAATGTAACGAAGCAAGGGGCGATAAGGTTACGCCTGCACAAAAGCGCCTTGCCAGAAACGAGAATTCGACTAAATCTGCTCCCCACGGAGTTTTCATACACACCCTAGCCAATCACAGACCGCAGCAATTCAGCAGATCAAGCTGATGGCGCTGCGGTCTTTGTGTGTGGCAGAAGTAGGACTGCAACTATTTTTCAAGAGAATATAGCATCATTATCTTTCAGGTTATATATACTGTTTTGTATACGATTCGTATGACTTTATACCTAAAACCCGTTCCCCTGCGCAGAAAATCAGTGTATATTTAAGGAAACACTACAAAATCCATAGGATCCCCCTCACAAAAAAAGGAGTTTCGCCCATGATGCTATCATCACGACCGCTAAGCGCTGCTATCACAGACTGCTTGCCGGATGCATTGATTGTGTTGGACAGAAGTTGGCGATTTATATTCATGAACTCTGCTGCAGAGAGAGTATTCAAGCGATCCAGAGAGGATGTTCAGGGCAAGGTCATTTGGGAAGAATTCGCAAAGCTGAGTGAAACAAGATTCTACCACAAGTGCCTCCAGGCATTGAATAATAGCATGATTGTGCAAGTGCAGGACCATCTGGCTGCTGTCGGCCACACCTTCGACTTGACATTATCTCCTTACATGGACGGATTGTGCATCTATCTTCGCAAGCTTGCGCTTGCCAACATAAAGATTAGGTCCGGTTCGGGCACAAGCTCTTGCACCTCCACGCAGGACCATCTCCGGCTCGTCTATCACAGCGCGAATCTGGGCATATGGGAATGGGACTCCACCAATCGGGTGCTGCATGCTTCCGATGAATTGAAATCGATGCTGGGACTAAGCGAAAGCAGTTGGTTTGACAATCCTATGACCCTTCTGAACCGGATTCACTGTGAAGACAGGGAAATGCTTCTGGAGAGGGTGAAATCGGCCGCCGCCGGTACCCCGGTGCGATTAAGACTCCGCTATCTCCATCCCAACGGTGAAACCCGTTATTGGGAGACGGTAACGGAGTGGATTGCCGATGAACCAGTAGAGACCCGCCGCTGTGTCGGGACAACCAGAGATGTTACGGATGCTGTATCCCAGGAACAGCGATTGCGCCAAAGTGAAGCGCTTTATGAATTGATCTCGCAGAACAGCCAGGACGTTATTTCCTTAAGCACCCCTGACGGCAGGGTATTCTATGTATCGCCGAGCGTCTATAATCTGCTGGGCTACAGACCTGAGGAAATAATAGGAAGGGAACGCTCCTTCTTCTATCATCCAACGGATCACAAGAATGTTATCATCCCCTCCGGCAAAAACACTCACGTTGCGGTCATTCGAGTCCGGCATAAAGACAAGCACTATATGTGGTTTGAAGTGACCAGCAAGCTGATCAGGAATGAGCGGGGAGAAGTGGTCCAGGTGCTGGGCATCGGGCGTGATATGACGCAGCGGATCGCGGCGGAGGAGCTTGTGTTTAAGTCGGAAAAGCTAAGCATGGCCGGCCAATTGGCGGCCGGGATCGCCCACGAAATCCGCAATCCGCTAACTGCAATCAAGGGCTTCCTGCAGCTGTTTGATTCCGGTTATTCTCTCAAGAAGGAGCATGTGCAGGTCATGAGCTCTGAACTGATGCGGATAGAAGGCATTCTGAATGAGCTGCTGCTGCTGGCCAAGCCTCATGAGATGAATTTTGTCAGAAACGATGTCAACCGCATAGTGAGACAGGTGGCCACACTGATGGAAACCGAGGCAATTATGAAGAATATTGTCTTGTGCATCACTTTGGCGGAGCAGGAGCTTGTAGTGGATTGTGACGAAAATCAGCTGAAGCAGGTGTTCATCAATCTGATCAAGAACGGTATGGAATCTATGGCGCAAGGAGGGAGATTAACTATAAGTTCAGCTTGTACAGGTGAGGCGGCCAGCATTACCTTCGTTGATCATGGCTCAGGAATGACACCGGAGCAGTTGGAACGGATCGGGCAACCGTTCTTCACGACCAAGAGCGGGGGAACGGGGCTGGGGCTCACTGTCAGTCTGGCGATTATTGAGAATCATAAAGGAATGGTCCTCATCAAGAGCGAACCCGGGCAAGGGACTTCCTTCGTCATAGAAATCCCGCTGTCCTCTGCAGAATAGTTTATGAGACTGCGATAAAAAAGCATCCGGTCCCCGTGAAGGGAGCAGATGCTTTTTTTCGGCAGGTGCCTGATGAATGTTTGATTTCCGGGCAAACGCAAGGCTTCTCTGCCACCGCCGGGCGTTTGTTCTGTCCGCGGGTTAATGAATGTTCTTTTTCTTGAAGCGGCCGCCCTTCACATCATGAATGTTCCCGACGGCCAGAAAGGCTCTGGGGTCGATCTCATCGACAATTGATTTCAGCTTGGCTTCCTCCAGACGGGTAATCACACAGAAGATGACCTTCTTCTCATTCCCTGTGTAGGCGCCTTCCCCATTCAGATAGGTTACACCCCGTCCCAAACGGTTGATGATGGCTGCTCCGACTTCCTGATGGTCCTCGCTGATAATCCACACGGACTTGGATTCATCAAAGCCTTCTATCGTAATATCAATCACCTTGAAGGCGATATAATACGCGATCAGGGAATACATGGCATTATTCCAGCCGAAGACGAACCCGGCGCTGCCCAGAATGAACAGATTGAAGAACATGACGATTTCCCCTACGGACATGGGGAGCTTCTTGGTGAACAGGATGGCGACAATCTCGGTTCCGTCAAGCGATCCTCCGGAACGGATGACAAGACCTACGCCTGCCCCGAGAATAATTCCGCCGAACACGGCAGCAAGCAACGGATCGATTGTGATCGGGTCAACAGGATGAAGAACGGTGGTGCCGATAGACATGATAACAACAGAGAATAGAGTCGATAAGGCGAAGGTTTTGCCGATCTGCTTATAACCGAGGAAGAGGAATGGAAGATTCAGAAGCAACAGGAATATACCAAGCTTCAATCCGGTGAGGTGAGAGGCGATAATGGATATGCCCACAATGCCGCCGTCGATTATTTGATTGGGTACCAGGAAGATCTCCAGGCCCACAGATACCAGACTGGCTCCTACAATCATCATAAAGGTGCGCCATAAAAACTTCCTCAGGGTTAACTTCGTGTGCTTCGGATGCTTAAGTGCAATTCCTTGCTCTAATACACTGACTTCTTCCATCATATCGTTTCCCTCCCTGGAATTCCCCCGGTAACCAAATTGGTATATTTGACCGTCCATTATTGTATATCCTTTATTACTATTGTATCCATATGTATACCGAAAATCAATTCCAAAAAAAGTGACTCCCGGCAAGGGAATCTATGAGCAGGCTTGCCCCTCTGCAGAACCCCCGTCCCCAAGGATTTATCCCATCTACGCACTCAATCCAATAACCCAAAACAGCTATCAAGAATAATGCAAATAAACTTAAGTTATTGCAAAATAACTTAAGTTGAAGTATAATTGCCTTAACATATTGCAAGTTGAAAGGTGGTTCCCATGTTTCAGGAAGAACGGATGGATCAGATCATGAGTTTGCTCACCGAGAACCGCAGAGCTTCCATTGAGGATATCTGCGGGCTGCTTCCCATCTCCAAGGATACGGTGCGGCGCGACCTCATCAGGCTGGAGGAGCAAGGCCGCATTATCCGCACCCGCGGCGGCGCAATGCTGCCCCAATTAAGCAAGGAGATTGACCATTATGAGAAGCGGCTTCACATGGACCGTTCCGTGAAGGAGGATATTGCACGGGCGGCGGCGGCGCTTGTCCGCCCGGGAGACTATCTGCTGCTGGATTCCTCTACTACCGTACAGTTTGCGGCGGAATCCATTTCTTATACCGATAATATTGTAGTCACCAACTCTATTGATATTGCCGTACTGCTCTCATCCAAGGAAGGAGTAGCCCTTCATCTGCTGGGGGGAGCTCTGCAGAAGGAGCAGCGCTTTCTGTACGGCCCGCGTACGATGGCGGCTCTGGCCGATTACCGGTTCGACAAGGTGTTTCTCGGCACCTGCGGCATTACTGCTGCGGGACTCTCCAATCCTTATGAGGAAGAAGGAATGCTGATCCGGGAGATGATCAGAAGCGCGGATCAGGTGATAGTACTGGCGGATGCCTCCAAATTCGGCAAGCGGCTGTTCTATCAGGTCGCAGGTCTGGATTCGGTGGACATTCTGGTTACCAACCGGGAGCCTCCGGAAGAGATGAGGCTCGAGTTGGAGCGTCATCATGTGGAAACTGTGGTCACCAACAGCAAGCCTGCTCAGACCCAGGAAGCTCAGGAAGCGGCTGAAGGAGGAGATGCATGATGAGAAAGCTGCTATGGATCGGCTCCTTGTCCTACCTGGCCACCGGGTTCTCCCATGTTCTGATCGGGGCCATTCTTACTTCTCTGCTTGACCACTACGGCGGCGCTTACAGTGAAGGCGGCCGCCTGGTGTTCGCCCAGTTCTCCGGGTTCCTGATCGGAGTATCCGCGGTGGGCTTCATCGTGCAGCGGCTGGGACGGAGAACGGTGCTGGTTGCGGCTATGGCGATTATGGCCGCGGCCCAATTCTATGCCATGACCCTGCCGGGCTGGGAGATCCTGACCGGAGTGCTGTTCATTATGGGGATCGCCTTCGGCTCGATTGAATCCTCCATTGGAGCGCTGATACTGCTGGCATTCAAGGAGAAGCAGGCGGGAGCCATGGGCAAGCTGGAGCTTTACTTCGGCCTGGGGGCGCTGCTTATGCCCTTCTTCGCCGGTGTATTTCTCTACTTCGATGCCTGGCCCATGGCCTTCCTGCCGTTGGGGCTGCTGGCCCTGGCCTTGGCCCTGGCTTGGCGTCTGCTAGATTTCGGCACGGAGGCGGAGGCTTACATGAGGCGCGCGGAGTCCTCTCCGGCCCGGGGGCAAGCTCGGAGGAAGGCCCGGAGTGCCGGGGAGGGCAGAGGGGCGGCGGCAGGCTCTGCGGCAGCCCCTCCCCTGCCCCGCTCAGGCTACGGCATGCTTGGCGGTTTCGCCCTGTTCTTCTTCCTGTATGTAGGGATGGAAGTATGCATCGTGGAATTCGCCCCGTCCTGGATGAAGGACGGATATGCTTTGAGCACTTCGGCGTCCGCCTGGAGCGTCACCGCATTCTGGTTCACCATGTCGGTGGGACGCGCCCTGATCGGGGTGCTGGCAGAGCGCTTCAGCTATGCCGCTTATCTGACCGCAAGCATCGTACTCTCCCTGGCGGCGGCAACGGGTCTGGCGCTGTCCTCTACCGCTTGGGTGGCGTACATGTGCATGGCGGTGCTGGGCTTTGCCATGGCAGGCATATTTGCCGTGGCCCTGATCTACGCCAACTCCATGATTACCGGCCGGGAGCAGTTTACCACCAGCTTCCTGATCGCCGCAGGCGGGGTGGGCGGCTCCTTGCTCCCGCTCTTGCTGGGCGGATGGATGGACCGCTTTGGAGCGCTCTCTTCCATCTGGCTGCTGACGGCTGCCATTGGCCTGATGCTGTTGATCGTGATAAGTATGCCTCTGTTCAAAAGACAAGGCCGGCAGGCCGTCTTGTAGGCTCCCCACCCCTCTTTTCCTTTTCCTTCCGATTTTAGGTACAATGGGTGCAGGTACAGTATGATGTGCCAATGCATCCGCTTATGGAGACCGGGAGGAATTGGTTGTATGTATACAGTGATTGTTGCCGAAGACGAGGCTGATGTCAGGGAGGCAATCGTTCAGGGTCTGGACTGGGAAACTCTGGGCTTCGAGGTGATTGACAGCGCAGAGAATGGTCAAGAGGCATGGGACCAATTCGCCAAGCATACTCCGGATGTGCTGCTCACCGACATCAAGATGCCCTTCATGGATGGTCTGCATCTGTCCGGTCTGGTTAAGCACAAGCATCCCGGCACCAGAATCGTGATTTTATCCGGTTATGATGAATTCGAATACGCCCAAAAGGCGCTGAAGCTGCAAGTGGATGAATATGTGCTGAAGCCCTTTTCCACAGAGGAGCTGCTGGAGGTTCTGGCCAAGGTGAGAAATGAGCTGGATAATGAGGCTGCGGAGAAGAAAAATCTCGATTCCCTGAAGGAGCATTACCGCAAAAGCCTGCCTGTGCTCCGGGAGAATTTCCTCGCTTCTCTCATGATGCGGCAGTTGAAGAAGCGGGAGATTGAGGAGAAATCGGTGCTCTATGATATCCCCTTGTCCGGGCGCGGCTTTCAGGTGTCTGTGGTCAGTCTGGACCTGCCGGGAGCAGGAGCAGGGGCTGAATTGAAGGACGGGGAGGTGCCCCGCTCCGCCTCGGTTTCCCTGAAGGACTCCGAAGACCAGGAGTTGATGCTGTTCGCCTCGCTGAATATTGCAGAGGAGATCGCAGCCGAACGCGAATTGGGCAGAGTGTTTCTCCACAACAGCCAGATTGTCGTGCTCAGCATCAGGGATGAGGAGGAGGCCGAAGCGGTTACCGCACTTACTATTAGTGTTCTGGAGGAGATCCGCCAGGCGGTTCTGCGTTATCTGAAGTTCACGGTAACCGTCGGCATCGGCATCGTCGTCCATGAGCCTTCCGGGTTGTCCTATTCTTACAAGGATGCGGTGTTGGCCCTGGATTACCGGGTGATTCTGGGCGGCAACCGGCTTGTCAGCATCGCCGATGTGGAGAAGCGGCTGGGGGAAAAGGTGCGCTTCGATGAATTGAAGGAGGAGTCTCTGATCCGCTGCATCAAGCTGGGAACGGCGGCGGAGCTTAAGGATAATGTGGACGCCCTGTTCCAGGGATTGCTGGAATCTCCCGTATCCGTGAAGGAATACCAGCTGTACCTGATGGAAATCGTCACGGCCATTCTCAAAGCGGCCAAGGATGCGGATGCGGATCTGGACGCGGTATTCGGCGATAACATGGCCCCGTTTGCGGAGCTGCACCAGTTCCGCACGCTTGAAGAAGCGAAGGGCTGGCTCATCGCCATCTGCACCCGGATTATGGGCAGCATTGCCGTGGTCCGGCAGAGCGTCTACAAGAATCTGGTGGAGGAAGCGGTTGCCTACACAAGAGCCAATTACCCCGACAGCGGCATCTCCATCAACAAAGTATGCAGCCAGCTTCATATCAGCACCGGTTATTTCAGCAGCATCTTCAAGAAGGAGACCAAGATGACCTTCGTGGCCTATCTGCTGCACATCCGGATGGAGGCCGCCAAGGAGCTGCTCCGGACTACGGATCTGAAGGCCTTCGAGATCGCCGAGAAGGTAGGATATACAGAGCCCAACTATTTTAGCTTCAGCTTCAAAAAGCATGTTGGCATCTCGCCCAAGGAGTACCGCAGCAGTATAAGAGGGGGGTAACGCCCGTGTTCAGACGCTTTCGCAGCCGCCTGTCCAGCCTGCCGGGAGTCCGCGGCACTAACCGCGGCAAGAAGAGCATCCAGGTCTACATGACCTCTGTCTACACGATCATCATTGTGATTGCCATGCTGGTGGTCGGCTTGGTGCTGTACGGGAAATTCTCCAAAACAGCCGAGGAGAGCGCTTATTTGAACACGGATCAGATCGTGGAGCAGGTCAATTTCAATGTGGAATATTATCTGCGGGGGATGGAGGAGCTGTTCCGCCAGTTGGAGGAGAAGATCAGCAAGAGTCCCTCTCTTTCATCCAAGGAAACCATGGAGCAGTTGGCCACCATCGTCAATACCCGCAATGACCTGGTATCCGTCAGCGTCTTCTCCCCCGGAGGCCAGCTGAAGACCGGATATCCCAATACGGTGCTGCGCGAGAATACGGATTTGGTGAGTCAGCGGTGGTTTTCCTATGCCCTCTCGTACCCTAACTATCTGCAATATTCATCCCCCCATGTGCAGAATCTGTTCGTCGGGGAATACAAGTGGGTGGTTTCCTTAAGCCAGACAGTTACCATTCGGGAAGGAGAGCAACGGCAGGAGGCGGTTATGCTTCTGGATGTGAATTTCCGGGCCATTGACGATATGTGCCAGCGGGTTAGCCTCGGCAAGAAGGGATATGTGTATATAACGGACCCGGACGGCAATCTGATCTATCATCCGCAGCAGCAGCTGATCTATCTGGGGCTGAAGGAAGAGGCCCACGCCCGCGAGACGGTGAACTATTCCTACGGCAGCTTCTATGATAATGAGAACGGGGAGAAGCGGCTGATCCATGTGAAGACGGTGAAGAATATCGGCTGGAAAATCATCGGGGTGGCGTACATGGATGAACTGGTGACCTCCACGAAGGAATTCACCGTATTCATGGTGTGGTCACTGATCTTCGTGCTGATCTTCGTGGTGGTCCTGTCGGCTTACATGTCGGCGGTCATCTCCAAGCCGATCAAGCAGTTGGGGCAATCCATGAAGAACGTGGAGAGAGGCGACTTTGAATCGCCCATCGCCGTGAGAGGAACCCGGGAGGTGGAGCAGCTGTCCCAGCGGTATAATCTGATGATCAGCCGGATCAGCGAGCTGATGGTGCAGAATACCCGGGAGCAGGAGGCCAAGCGCAAGAGCGAGCTGGAGGTGCTCCAGGCGCAGATCAACCCCCACTTCTTGTACAATACCTTGAACTCCGTGGTGCGTCTGGCCGAAAGCGGCAAGAATACGGACGTGATCACGATGATCACCTCCCTGTCCAGGCTGTTCCGGATCAGTCTCAGCAAAGGGAAGAACATCATTCCCCTTCAAGATGAGCTGGAGCATATCCGCCATTATCTGATCATCCAGAACATCCGCTTCAAGAACAAGTTCACCTATACGATTGAGGCGGAAGAACAGACCCTCTCCTGCAGGACGCTGAAGCTGATTCTCCAGCCGCTGGTGGAGAACGCCATCCAGCACGGGATTGAGATGATGCCGGATCAAGGCCATATCCGGGTTTCGGCCGGGATGGCGCAAGGCAAGCTGCTGCTGCAGGTGAGCGATAACGGCTTGGGCATGCCCCCGGATGTGCTGAAGCGGATTCTCGACAAGGACCGTGACAGGGCGGGGGTTCTGGAAGGAGCGGGAATCGACGGCAGCGGAACTGCCGGGGCACAATCCGCGCGGATTAGTCCGGGCAGCGGCTCCGGAGGTTCCGGCGTGGGGGTGCGCAATGTTCATGAGCGGATCAGACTGGCCTTCGGCGAGCAATATGGTCTGGAATTTCACAGTGAACAAGAAGAGGGGACCACCGTTAAGATATGGCTGCCGGTTCTGCCGGATGATGATGCCGCGGGGAGGGAGATAAATTCATGATCCGGTGGAAAAAATGGAAATTCCTTGCCGCAGTGGGGCTGCTTTTGCTGCTTTCCGTTGCCTGCTCCCTTCCGGGTACTCGGTTTAAGGGGACACCGGAGGAGTCCCGCAAGCTGCAGATCACCCTGGTGCTGGGGATGCGCCACGGGGATTACTGGAAGACCGTGTATACAGGCGCGGAGGCGGCCGCCCGGGAATATGGGGTGAACCTCAGCTTCCTGGCTCCCGACGATGAGGAGGATGTGGAGGTACAGGCCCGGTTGGTCCGGCAGGCGCTTGCTGACGGCGCGGACGCTTTGGTGCTGGCGCCCAATGACGACACGGTGTTGGCTGATGCGGTGAAGGCGGCGCGGGCTGCGGTCCCGGTGATTACCATCGACTCCGGGGTAGACTTGGTTGAAGTGGATTCCCACATCGGTACAGATAACTACCAGGCCGGCATTCAGGCAGCCGAAGAAATGATCCGCTTGCTGGAGGGCAAGCCAGCCCGCATCGGCCTGATGGGCTTCATTCAGGGGACGCCCAAAGCGGATTTGCGGGAACAGGGAATAGTGGAGACGCTAAAACGCCACCCGGAGATTCAACTGGCAGGCAAAGCCTATTGCTACTCTGAACCCGGGCTGGCAGAGGAGCTGACCGTAAGCATGCTTAACAATCTCGGTCCTCTCGATGGAATGATCGCGCTTAACTCCACGGCATCGGTGGGGGTGGCGCAGGTGCTGGAACAAGAAGGCATGGGCAAGCAGGTGAAGCTGGTGGCTTTTGACAATACCATGCAGGAGCTGGAACTGCTGCAGGCGGGAATCATTCATGCGGCGGTTGTCCAGAACCCGTTCGGAATGGGGTATCTGGGAGTCAGCCACGCAGTCCGGGCAGTGAATGGGGGAAAAATACCCGCCAATGTGGATACGGGGTCCAGGGTAGTCCGTTCCAAGGACATGTTTTCTCCCGGCAACCAAAAAATGTTATTCCCTTTGCTGAAATAAAAATGTTCATATATGTAAAAACTACGGGTTGCAAGCGGACCGGTGGTTTTTTGCCATGTGCACCTGTTCACATGAGAATTTCGATAAAACGTATGAGGATTTCGCATTCGAAAGTGACGGTAAAATGGTGATAATAAGAACAGAACACAAAGGGAGGTTCAAAAAAATGAAAAAAACATTATTGGTATTAACCACTGGCGCTATGCTTGCCACTATGGCCGCAGGTTGCGGTAAAAAAGAAGAACCGGCCGCAAGCCCTGCTGCTTCGGGGGGAGCAAGCGCTGCACCGGCTGCAAGCGCACCTGCAGCAGCCAAACAGCCCACTATCGGTGTAGCCATCTATAAATTTGACGACACCTTCATGACCGGTGTGCGCAATGCCATCTCCGATGCGGCCAAGGACAAGGCCAAGGTAGAGATCGTGGACAGCCAGAATTCCCAACCGACGCAGAATGACAAGGTGGATCTGTTCATCACCAAGAAAGTGAACGCCATGGCCATCAACCCGGTTGACCGTGCAGCAGCGGGCGTCATTATCGGCAAGGCCAAAACCGCCAACATTCCGGTCGTATTCCTAAACCGTGAGCCGCTTCCGGATGATATGAAGAAATGGGATAAGGTTTATTATGTAGGCGCCAAGGCTGAAGAATCCGGCACCATCTCCGGCCAGCTGCTGGTAGACCACTGGAAAGCCAATCCCGCAATGGATAAGAACAAGGACGGCGTGCTGCAGTATGTCATGCTGAAGGGCGAGCCGGGACATCAGGACGCTGAGATGCGGACCAAGTTCTCCGTTCAGGCCATCGAAGATGCAGGCATTAAAGTGCAGAAACTTGCAGAAGATACAGCTATGTGGGACCGGGTGAAAGGCCAGGAAAAAATGGCGGCATTCCTTGCAGCCAACGGCGACAAAATCGAAGCGGTTCTGGCCAACAACGACGACATGGCGCTGGGCGCTATCGAGGCACTGAAGGCTTCCGGTTACTTCAAGGACGGCAAAACCATGCCGGTAGTAGGCGTTGACGCGACTGCACCCGCTCTGAAGGCGCTGGAAGACGGAACCATGCTGGGCACTGTGCTGAATGACGCCAAGAACCAAGGCAAGGCTTCTCTGATGCTGGCTGCTGTGCTGGCCCAAGGGGAAAAGCCTTCCAAGGAAAACACAGGCTTCGATATCACCGACGGCCAATATGTCTGGATCAAATACAAGAAAATCACCAAGGATAACATGAACGAAGCGAAATAATGCATTTGACAGGAAGCATGCGAAGGGCAGAGGCCAGCCTGTGCCCTTCGTTTGTTTTACGCCAAAGGGCATTCGCTTTGCCGGAAGGGGAGCTTAGAATGGAGAACCAATACTTGCTGGAGATGAGAGAGATCACCAAGGAATTTCCCGGAGTCAAGGCCTTGAACGGCGTAACCCTTCAGGTACGGCCGGGAACGGTTCATGCGTTGATGGGAGAAAACGGCGCAGGCAAATCGACGTTGATGAAATGCCTGTTTGGGATCTACACGCCCGATGGGGGCGAGATGCTGCTGAACGGACAGAAGCTGGAGCTGAAGAGCTCCAAGGATGCTTTGGACCGCGGAATTTCGATGATTCACCAGGAGCTGCACCCTATCCCCCACCGCAGTGTGGCGGAGAATGTCTGGTTGGGGCGGTTTCCCATGCGGGGGATTCTGGTTGACGAGAAGAAGATGATTCGTGATACGGAGGCGCTGTTCTCCAGTCTCGACATGAATATTAATCCGAAAACATTGGTAGGCTCCCTGTCTGTCTCCAAGATTCAGTCCATTGAGATCGCCAAAGCGGTTTCCTTTCATTCCAAGGTTATCGTCATGGACGAACCCACTTCCTCCCTTACGGGCAATGAAGTGGAGCAGCTGTTCAAGATCATCAGGGATTTGCGCAGCAGAGGGGTTGCCATCATTTATATATCCCATAAAATGGAAGAAATTCTTCGTATCTCCGATGAAGTCACGATTATGCGGGACGGGACCAAGATCGGCACCTGGCCTGCATCGGAGTTGACGACAGATCTTATTATATCCAGAATGGTGGGCCGTGATCTCACTCAACGTTTTCCCCCCCGCAGCAATGTTCCCGGAGGATCGCTGTTGAAGGTTGAGGATTTTACTTCCACTAATCCCAAGTCCTTCAAGAATGTTTCCTTCGAGCTGAAGAAGGGGGAGATTCTCGGCATTGGGGGTCTGGTGGGCTCCCAGCGGACAGAATTGATCGAAGCCATCTTCGGACTGCGCGCCCTCGCTTCCGGTTCTCTGCAAATTAACGGCAAGCGTGTACGAATCAGGTCGTCCCAGGATGCGATCCGCCACAAGATGGCGCTGCTTACGGAAGAACGGCGGGTAACGGGGATTTTTCCCGTGCTCTCCATTCATGAGAATACGGTTATCTCCAATCTGAAGCGTTATGAACGGCCCTATCTGCTGCTGGACGGCAAGAGAATGAAGGAGGATGTGGTGCGGAGCATCGAGCGCCTCCGGGTGAAGACCCCGTCAAGCCGGCAATTGATCAAGAATCTGTCGGGAGGCAACCAGCAGAAGGTGCTGCTGGCGCGCTGGCTGCTCACTGATCCCGATATTCTGCTGCTGGATGAACCGACCCGGGGGATCGACGTGGGCGCCAAATATGAGATTTACACCATCATCGCCGATTTGGCGAAGCAAGGGAAGAGCATTATCATGATCTCCTCGGAAATGCCCGAGCTGCTTGGCATGTCAGACCGGGTCATGGTGATGAGCGAAGGCAGGCTCACGGGAATTGTAGACGGCAAGTCGGCTACTGAGCAAGAAATCATGCGTCTTGCCGCACAGGCATAATGACCCCAACGTTTAAGGAGGCCAATCCATATGAATAGCGCCACAGGCAAAAAAATCACATCTGTCCTGTCCCAGAATGCCATCTACTTCGTGTTGATCGTTCTGATTGCGGGAATTGCCATCAAGGATCCCAATTTCCTGTCCGTCAACATTCTGCGGGATATTCTGCTGCAGAACTCCACTAAAGCGATTATCGCCTTGGGTGCAGCCTTCATTCTGATCACCGGCGGAACGGACCTGTCATCCGGCCGCGTCGTAGGCTTAAGCGCAGTTATCTCCGCCTCGATGCTGCAGTTGTCCGATTATCCCAGGCGGTTCTATCCCGACCTGCCCCAACTGAACATTGCAATCCCTATCCTGCTGGCGATCCTGGTAGGGCTTGTGGTGGGTTTATTGAACGGCTGGATTGTCGCCAAGTTCAGTGTGCCCCCTTTTATCGCCACGCTGGGCACGATGGTTATCGTCTACGGGGTCAACTCTCTTTACTTCGATATGAAGCCTAATGAATCCCAGCCCATCGGCGGTCTGCGGGATGACTTCAGCCATTTTGGCACAGGCTATTTCGGTCCAAGCGGACCCTACTCGATTCCTTATATTGTCGTAATTGCGATAGCGGTAGCGGGCTTGGTCTGGCTGGTCTTCAACAAAACCCGCCTGGGCAAAAACATGTACGCTATCGGCGGCAATGTTCAGGCGGCCGCAGTCTCCGGCATCAATGTCAAGCGCAACCTGATTTACATCTATGCTATCGCAGGCGCTCTGTACGGCTTGGCCGGCGTGCTGGAGGCTGCCCGGACCGGGGGAGCTACCAATAACTACGGCAACATGTATGAGCTTGATGCCATTGCGGCATGCGTGGTGGGCGGCGTCTCCACCTCAGGCGGGATCGGAACCGTTCCCGGCGTTATGGCCGGGGTGCTCATCTTCGGCGTCATCAACTACGGCCTGACCTTTATCGGCGTAAGCCCATACTGGCAGCTGATTATCAAGGGGCTCATCATCGTGGCGGCCGTGGCCTTCGATATCCGCAAGTATGTGGCGAAGAAATAACAGCAGTGCCGGTGCCTTCTTGGCTCGGGCACACATACAGCAAAGAGCTTACCCCATAGGGGTAAGCTCTTTGCTTGCGCACGGCAGTTGGCTGCAACGCTGTCTTACGCTATCTCACGTTATCTTCGGATAAGGACGGTTGTTATTTACAGCTCCAGCTCATGCAGGAATTCAGCGTCCAGCTGCTCCGCCAGCCGTTGGCTGATGCGGCTGTTCAATGCGGCCACGACCGTGCTGTGGATGGGCTCCGGCAAATCCCGGCGGACAGCCTCGAACTGGTTATGGATAATAATATCCATAACCCGCGGCGCTTGAAAATCCTCCGCATTATTCAAGATGCGCTCGGATGAGCTGTAGGTGGTTTCCTGAACAGCTTTTCCATTGCAATAATGAATTTCTTTGGCAACAGATTTCTGGATGATCAGATTCCCCTTGGCAGTCAGGAAAACTTCCGTCAAAGTAGAGGGATAAATGATGCCGCAAAAATAGGGATCGTTCAAATGGGTATTCTCATCATGCTTCTTTTCGTAATGGGCGATTCTCTTGCAGTAAACGCGCTTTACCTCATCGAAGCGGCGCAGGCGGAATAAGGTTTCCTTAAATCCCATGGATTCCAGCCTTGTTTTGTTGAGATAGACACGAAGGGCCCCGGTTAAGAAAGAAGAAACGGAACGGCTGTCTCCCTGGGAGAGATCAATAGCTTTATTCAACAGCTCCCGGTCGATCTCAATATCATTGTGGGGGATACTGGAGAGATAATCCATGGAACAGTCCTCCATTTATACATAGTATAGTGTTTACACACTTCTATTATAAATAAAAAAACAGCTTCTTCTCCCGGGAAAAAATGATAATATCTTGACGAATTCTCTTTTTACCGGCAAATGCATGTTCGGAAATGGAGTGTTTTTCCTTACACCCCTGTTTAATGGAGAAAGGGCGTCCGGAAAATTATCTTGCATAGGGGGAGGGGGTATGATAAGATGGATTCATGAATTCATATAGGGTACCGGGGTATTCCTTGAAGAGAAATGTTCCCGGTAGAGTCCGAAAGGAATGAGGTGTGCGTATGACTACCAAGCAAGCCACCATGCAGATTACCGGCATGAGCTGCGCCGCGTGTGCAGCCCGGATCGAGCGTGGATTGGGCAAAGTAGAGGGAGTAGCGGAAGCGAACGTCAATCTGGCTCTGGAACGGGCTTCGGTAAGCTATGATCCAGGCAAGGTGACCGAGGAAGAGCTGGAGGCCAAGATCGAAAGTCTGGGCTTCGGTGTGGCGAAGCAAGCTCTTGATCTGACCATTGGCGGCATGAGCTGCGCCGCATGCGCCGCCCGGATTGAGAAGGGCGTATCCAAGCTGCCCGGCGTGACCGTGGCCAATGTGAATCTGGCGCTGGAGACGGCCCATGTGGAATGGGGCGGCAGCGAAACAGCTGCAGAGGATGTGATCCGCAAGATCACCCAGTTGGGCTTCACTGCTGCGCGGAAGAAGCAGGAGCGTGAGGATGCGGGAGACCGCCATTCCCAGGAGATCAGCAGGCAGAAGGCCACCTTCTGGCTGTCGGCCGCGCTGTCGTTTCCTCTGCTGTGGTCCATGGTGGGGCACTTCTCGTGGACGTCTTTTCTGTGGGTGCCGGCTCCTTTCATGAACCCCTGGGTGCAGCTGGCGCTGTCCTCCGTGGTGCAATTCTGGATCGGCTGGCAGTTCTATACCGGCGCTTACAAGGCTCTGCGCAACGGAGGCGCCAACATGGACGTACTGGTGGCGCTGGGCACCTCGGCGGCATTCTTCTACAGCTTGTACCTTACTGTGGAATGGGCTTCCGGGGGCGGGGGCGGACATCATCTGCCTGACTTGTATTATGAGACAAGCGCGGTGCTGATCACGCTGATCCTGCTGGGCAAGCTGTTCGAGGCCATGGCCAAGGGCAGAACCTCGGAAGCGATCAAGACCCTGATGGGGCTTGCTGCCAAGACGGCAACGGTGATCCGGGAAGGCACGGAGCAGCAGCTGCCCATAGAGCAGGTTGTGGTCGGCGATGTGATTGTGGTAAAGCCGGGCGAGAAGATTCCCGTGGACGCGGTCGTGCTGGAGGGACACTCTGCCGTGGATGAGTCCATGATTACCGGCGAGAGCATCCCGGTGGATAAGCTTCCCGGCCAGCCTGTTACCGGCGCGACTATCAACAAGCACGGCTCCCTGCGGATCAGGGCGGTTAAGGTAGGCAAGGAGACCGCGCTTGCCCAGATCATCCGCGTGGTGGAGGAGGCGCAAAGCTCCAAGGCTCCTATTCAACGGGTTGCGGACCGGATCTCCGGTATATTCGTTCCCGTGGTCGTGGCTCTGGCGGCGGCCACCTTCCTGGTCTGGTATTTCGCCGCGGCGCGGGGAGAGTTTACGGAGGCGCTGGAAAAAGCCATTGCCGTGCTGGTTATTGCCTGTCCCTGCGCATTGGGGCTGGCTACGCCAACGTCGATCATGGCCGGCTCCGGCCGGGCTGCGGAATCGGGCATCCTCTTCAAGGGCGGGGAGCATCTGGAGCTGACCCAGGGTGTGGATACCGTTGTGCTGGACAAAACCGGCACCGTCACCCATGGTCAGCCCGAGCTCACGGATGTGATTCTGCCGCCTGACGGCGGTCTGGATACGGATGGATTGCTTTCGGTGGTAGCGGCCGCCGAGAAGCTGTCCGAGCATCCCATGGCGGAGGCCATCGTCAAGGCGGCTTCGGAACGGAACCTGGCGCTGCCTGCTGCCGAGGACTTCCAAGCCATTCCGGGCTACGGCATCCGTGCTTCCGTTGAGGGAAGAAGCATCCTGGTAGGCACACGCCGGCTGTTGGGCGGGCAGGGGATCGACTTCAGCATGGCGGAGCAGGAGATGGAGCGGTTGGAGCATGACGGCAAAACAGCCATGCTGGTGGCGGCAGACGGGCAGTATGCAGGGATCGTAGCGGTAGCGGACACCATCAAGGACTCGTCCCGGCGGGCGGTGGAGCGGCTGCATAAGCTGGGGCTGTCGGTCATTATGATTACCGGCGACAACAAGCGCACAGCGGAAGCTATCGCCAGGCAGGCGGGCATCAAGCAAGTGCTGGCGGAGGTTCTCCCTGAAGGGAAGGCGGAGGAGATCAAGAAGCTGCAGCAATCCGGCAAGAAGGTGGCTATGGCCGGAGACGGCATCAACGATGCTCCTGCCTTGGCTACAGCGGATATCGGAATGGCCATGGGTACCGGCACGGATGTGGCCATAGCCGCCGCCGATGTCACTCTGCTGCGGGGAGACCTGAACGGAATTGCCGATGCCATCTACATGAGCCGCAGGACGATGGGGAATATTAAGCAGAATTTATTCTGGGCGCTCGCCTATAATTCCATCGGCATCCCCATAGCCGCCGCCGGCTTTCTGGCTCCTTGGCTGGCAGGCGCCGCCATGGCCATGAGCTCGGTGTCAGTAGTACTGAACGCCCTCCGCTTGCAAAGGATCAAGCTATAGCGTTAGCATATACAGATAGAGACAAAGATCCGTTGCCGCCGGTTGGAAGGGGGCAACGGGGAAGAGAGGAGCTGACAAGATGGAGGACACGCAAGAAAGGAAGCATGCGGACCACGCTCATCATTCCCATCATTCTGGACCTGAGACTAATGAGTCCGGACTGGAAGGGTTAGAGCAGGCAGGGGCTGAGGAGCAGGCATGCTGCGCGGGAGCAGACGGTGAAGGCTGCCACTCCCCGGGCAGCGCCCGAAGGAGCCATCATCCCGAGAAGATGAAATCCAACCTGACCTCCCGCCTCAACCGGATTGAAGGCCAGATCCGCGGCGTCAAGGGGCTGATTGAGAAGGATGTTTATTGTGATGACATCCTAAACCAGATTGCTTCCATCCAATCGGCCTTGAACGGAGTGGGCAAGCTGCTTCTGGAAGGCCATCTGAAATCCTGCGTGGTGGAGCGCATCATGGAAGGGGACAGGGAAGTATTAGACGAGCTGCTGGTGACCGTCAACAAACTGATGAAGTAAGCAGGTTGAAGGCACTGATGAAGGCTCCCTTACAAAGGCATTAATATCCATTCACTATATCAACCCAAAAAGGAGAATGTATCATGACACAAACCACTTTGAAGGTAGAAGGAATGTCCTGCGGCCATTGCGCCAAGTCTGTAGAGGGTGCGCTGTCGGCAATCGGAGCCAAAGGAACCGTGGATTTGAACGCTAAAACCGTAACTGTGCAGTATGACGAGAGCAAGCTTGACCAGACCGCTCTCAAAGCGGCGATTGAAGACCAGGGCTACGACGTCGTGTAAGCAGCTTCTGCAGGATAACGGACAGCTAACAGATGAGAGGGTCCGGAGCCGCGTCATCGCTGTCATAATGATAGCTGTTGGCGGATGAAGAGAACCGCAGTCGGTGCATAGCTGTCATAATGATAGCTGTAAAAGGTAAGCTTTGATTGAACAGAAAAGCCGTTCCCTTGCGGGGATGGCTTTTCTGAAATCCGCAGAGCATCGGCGCGGATGGCGGAATATGGCCGTATCCGCAACATTGTGAAATTAATAACATATTGTGATGATGGTCATATCTCCTGCTTCTTGCCCCATGCTACTTTGAACATATAGAGATAATGGACAATGGTGCCGTTTGCATGTTTGCATTCAGGCAGGCAAAAATAAGGAGGGTGTCGCGATGACAGAACTGCTCCATAAGCTGTTTGAGACCAATTCGCTCACCAAAGACGAGATTATCCAGGTGCTCAGCACCTTAAATGAAGGCGATCATAAAGCACAGCTGTTCGACTACGCCCACAAGACCCGTCTGGCCCACTACGGGCCGCGCGTATTCATGCGGGGCTTAGTGGAATTTTCCAACTACTGCAAGCAGGACTGCATGTACTGCGGCATCCGGGCATCCAACAGGAATGCGGACCGTTACCGGTTGTCCCCCGAGGATATTCTGGAATGCTGCCGGGAGGGCTATGAGCTGGGGTACCGGACCTTCGTGCTGCAGAGCGGCGAGGACTTCTGGTATACCGAGGAGCGCCTGCTGCAGATTCTGCAGCTTGTCAAGGGAGCCTACCCGGAGGTGGCCATCACCCTGTCCATCGGGGAACGCAGCCGCGCCACTTATGAAGCCCTCTACAAGGGAGGAGCGGAGCGCTTCCTGCTCCGGCACGAGACGGCTTCGAGAGAATTGTACGAGCAGCTGCATCCTTCCATGTCTTATGACAACAGGATGGAGTGTCTGCATACATTGAAGGAAATCGGCTATCAGGTAGGCGCCGGCTTTATGGTGGGTCTACCGGGACAGACGGTCTCGCATCTGGCGGAGGATCTGGACTTTCTCCACCGCTTTCAGCCGGATATGATCGGCATCGGACCGTTCATTCCCCACAGCGATACGCCGCTGAAGGGGGCCAAGGGAGGGACTGTGGAGGATACTCTGGTGATGGTGGCCATGACGCGGCTGCTGGTTCCCAAGGCCAATCTGCCTGCTACAACGGCCATGGGCAGCCTGGACCCTCAGGGCCGGGAGCGGGCAATCAAGGCGGGGGCCAATGTGGTCATGCCCAATCTGTCGCCTACCTCGGTGCGGGAGAAATATGCTTTGTATGAGAATAAAATCTGCACCGGCGATGAGGCCGCGCACTGCCGCAGCTGCATTGAGATGCGGATTAAGGTCAGCGGCTTCGATGTAGATATGGGCAGAGGAGACAGCCTCAACTGGCAGGCAGTTTAGGCCAATGTCCAATCAACGCCGGCCTTCCCTCCATATATTAGGGTAGAACCCCATGTTCACAGCACAGCTGGTTGGGGAGGGGAGGTCAGTACAGATGGAATTGATCAATCCGATTTGTGATGCCGGGGTCAAACCCCACATTGGCAAGCATGTATGTGTTGTTCTGGTGGACGGAACGACTATATACGGCACACTCGGGGGCCTGAACGGCCAACAGCTTATGCTGAGATCCTGTCTGGAGACAGGAGAGGCTCTGTCTACCAATGGGGTGAAGGCCAAGGCCCAATTGGAGAAGAGAGGGAAGAAAGTCAAGGTGTCTGGGTTCGGCTATCCCGGGTATGGCCATCATAGGGAACTGGGGTTGGATCTGGCTCTGATTGCGCTATTGTTTGCTATTCCGTTCCTGTGGATCTGAACAACGCACAACCGGGAACCGGCCCGCTCTCCTTCGGCAACGAAGAGGAGCGGGCCGGTTTTCTTTAATTCCCGGAACGTATAATAGTCCGACTAGGGAAGTCCTTTCTGCGTAGATCAAGTGCTAAAGAGGAAGGCGTTGGAAATAAGGCGCGCGAGACTGAATAAAAGAAACTACCCGATCAGTCAGGCCCGGCTTAAGAAGGACTGGGTCCGGGCCAGCCGCGGGCTGCCGAACAGAGCTTCCGGTTCGCCCGCTTCCACGACCTCCCCCTTGTCCATGAAGATGACCTGATCCGCCACTTCCCGGGCAAAGCCCATCTCATGGGTAACGATGACCATGGTCATGTGTTCCTCGGCCAACTGCTTGATGACCCGCAGCACCTCCCCGGTCAGCTCCGGGTCCAGGGCAGAGGTCGGCTCGTCAAACAGCAGGATGTCCGGCTTCAGCATCAGCGCCCGGGCAATGGCTACACGCTGCTTCTGTCCGCCTGACAGATTGGCCGGATAGACCTCCGCTTTGTCCGCCAACCCTACCTTGGAGAGCAGCTCATCGCTTTTCTTGCGGATCCCCGCTGCCGGTTCTCCCTTGACATGCCGGGGGGCCAGTTCCAGATTGGCCCTTACGGTAAGGTGGGGAAACAGGTTAAAATGCTGGAACACCATGCCCATCTTCAGGGTGATATCCTTCAATTGGGCGGGGCTCCCGTATTTTCCGTCCTTCACCAGGTAATCGCCTTCGATGCAGATGCTGCCGCCCTCTACCTGCTCCAGATGAATCAGGCTGCGCAGCAGGGTGCTTTTGCCTGAGCCGGAAGGGCCGATAATGGCCACCACCTCATTCTTGTTCACCTGCAGGCTTACATTGTGAAGCACATCCAGTTGTCCGAAGGATTTCTTGAGACCAGAGACTTGAATCATACTCGTGTACCGCCTGTCTTTATTCGAATTTGAACCGGCGCTCAACCAGCTTGAAGAATGCCGTCAAGGCCAGTGTCATCAACAGATAAATAACGCCTGCAAAAAATAGGGGAGTAATGGAGGAATCACGGTTGACAGCGGTTTGGGCAAAATGCAGGAGCTCCGGTACCGCAACCGCATACAGCAGAGCGGTATCCTTGACCAGGGTAACGGATTCATTGGCAACTGCAGGCAGAGCAACGCGGAACATCTGGGGAATGATGATCCGGTACGTAGTCTGAAAGCGGCTTAAGCCCAGCACCTGGGCTGCCTCATACTGGCCCTTGTCCACTGCCAGCAAGCCGCCTCTGAATATCTCGGCGAAATAGGCGGCGTAATTCAACACAAATCCCAGACAGGCTGCCGTAAAACGGTCAAAGACCAGATACTCGCCAATCACAGGCAGTATCGGCAGGCCGAAGCAGATGAACAGCAGCTGGAGCAGCAGCGGGGTTCCCCGCATGACATAGATATAGCCGTTGGCCGCCCAGGCCAGCGGTTTGAACCGGCTCTTCGCCGCCAAAGTGAACAGGAATCCAAGGGGAAGGGACAGGGCGATGGCAATCAGGAACAGCAGCACTGTAGTCTGCGCCCCTTCCAGCATAGGTTTGCCGATCCGGATGATATAGTCTAGATTCATCGTCTCTTAAGGCTCCTTCAAATCAAGTGTCCGCGTAAAAAAGCAGGAGCCGGATCACAAGTCCAATCCGGCTCTCATTATCCTATTGCAGGACCTTGTTCTCACCAAACCACTTGGTGGATATTTCTGCGGCTTTGCCGTTTTTGTTCAGTTCATCCAGGGCCTTCTGCAGCTTGCCGAGCAGTTCTTCATTCCCCTTCTTCACGCCAATGCCGTACTCTTCGGGAGCCAGGGATTCCTCCAGGAGCTTGAAGGCTCCCTTATCCTTGGACATATGGTATCTGGCCACAATCTCGTCAATAACCACAGCATCCACCCGCCCGATCTTCAGATCGGAGAGGGCCAGCACATTGTCCGGGAACTCTGTCACCTTCTTGATCTGGGCCTTGACCGGATTCCCGTCCAAAGCATCGGCGGCGGAAGACAGGGATTGCAATCCAACCTCCTTGCCGGCAAGCTCGCTGAGCTTCACGATGGAAGACTTGGCGGCTACTACCACTACCTGGCTGTTCTTCAAATACGGCTTGGTGAACAGCACCTTTTCCTTGCGGTCGTCCGTAATGGTGTAGCCGTTCCAGATCAGATCAATCCGTCCGCTTCCCAGCTCGGCTTCCTTGGCCTTCCAATCAATGGGCTGGAAAACAGCCTCATAGCCCATTACCTCGGCGGCGGCTCTGGCGTAATCAATATCAAAACCGACGATTTCATTCTTGTCGTCCCGGAAGCCCATAGGAGCAAATTTGTCGTCAATGCCGATAGTAAGCTTCTCCTTCTTCGCATCCCCGCTTGCAGCCAAGCTCCCGTCACTGTCCGGGCTTTTGCCGCAGCCAAGCGCCAGCACAGCCATCATCGCAATCATCATGCCTAATAATGCTACTTTTTTCATATTAACCCTCCAAGATGTAGTAAGCCTGCGGAACATGCAAACCGCTTTATTCCGTTAACACGTTATCACGAGAATCTATCATACCATACTCGGTTGGAAGAGTCGATAGTTTACATGAACCTGCCATCACGAATTTGTGCGTAGGGGTTTACCCGGACGAAAAAAACACTGTACTAATAACCAAGCCGCATGGAATACATATGGAACTATCCGGAATATTCATTTGGAAATAACGAACGAAGGAGGTGGACCTGCTTCTTGATACCTTCAAGGGCAGGAATTGGTTGGAGGTTGATCCGATACCTCTTGCAGTGAGGCTTCTGCTGGTTGTGGTGCTTGTGCTGTTGAATGCTTTCTTCGTAACAGCAGAATCTGCCATTGTCAAAATCCGTAGCGGCCGCCTCCACTCCCTGGCGGAGCAAGGTCATATGCGGGCCCGGCTGGCCCATGCCGTCATCACATGCTCCAACACCTATCTCTCCGCGTGCCAACTGGGGATAACGCTTTCTTCCCTGGGACTGGGCTTCATCGGGGCGCTGTCCCTGTCACACCTGCTTGAACCGGCGCTATCTGTTCTGCCGGGCGCAACCGACTCTGTTATCCGTTATGTGTCCGTGGTACTTTCCTTTCTGGTGGTTTCCGTTTTGCTTTTTACGATTGGCGAACAGGTTCCCAAGGCTTATTCTATTCGCAAGTCCGAGTCCGCTATTCTGTGGATTGCGCTTCCGCTCACGTATTTCTACAAGCTGACGCTGCCTTTGAATTGGATGTTGAACCGCTGTTCCAATTGGATGATGCTTTCGGCCGGCATCAAGCCGGAGACAGACCGCGATTTCGTTCACAGTGAGGAGGAACTCCGTCTATTAATGAAGGAAAGCCGCAATAGCGGCATGCTGGACAAAACGGAATTTGCGCTGGTGGATAATATATTGGGCTTCTCGGATACGACGGCGCGGGAAATTATGATCCCGCGGACGGAAATCGTATGCTTGTATGCAGGTTTGTCCTATCAGGAAAATATGGCGATTGCCATCAGCGAGATGCTGACCCGCTATCCCGTATGCGACCCGGACAAGGACAATATGATCGGATTTCTTCATATTAAGGATTTGCTGCAGGGAGATGCGGCCCGCAGCGACATACGCTCTATCATCCGTCCGCTCATGAGCGTTCCCGAATCCATGCCTATCAGTGTCCTGCTGCAGCTTATGCAGAAGCAGAAGACGCAGATCGCGCTTTTGATCGACGAGTATGGGGGGACATCAGGGCTGGTGACGGTGGAAGATATTTTGGAGGAAATTGTAGGGGAGATTCAGGACGAATTTGATGAAGAGCGGCCCGGCATTGAAGCGGCGGACGAGAAGACGTACTCTGTCGACGGGCTGCTGCTGATTGACGAGGTTAATGAACGGTTGGGCTTGAACATTGATTCCGACGATTATGATACCATCGGTGGGTGGTTGTACTCGCAATTGGAGAGTCCGCCCGGCAGCAGCCAAATGGTCCGGGTGGGCAGATATGAGCTTTCCATCGAGGAGATGGATCATCTCCGCATATCGAGGATACTGATCCGCTCCGCGGGAGCGGAGGAACAGGGAGAAACCGTGGCGTAGGCGGTTTCTTCTTTTTTACCACACCAGAGTGTTTAAGTTCTTTACAGCGATAAAGCGCGTTCTCCAGAAAGTATGCAATTCGGAGGGGGGGGAGCATAATCTTAGCGGATGAAGCACTGAAGGAGTTGGCAATAAAGGCGCGTGGGACAAGCATAGCGGAAAAAATTTCCGATATCAGGAGGTTTTTTGATAATCGTGTAATTTTAACAGAAAAGGAAAGAGGTGTTGTCCGCATAGAAACAATTTATGGGGCCAAGCCATACCTTTGCCGGGAAATGTCAGGTATAATATGGATATTCAGCTATGTTCCTTATTGGATAAGCGGAATTCATAGCAATGATAAGGAGAAGTGATAATGAGTTATATTGTAGAAACAGAGAAGAAAGTGCCTGTTATCCAGGAATGTGATGTGCTTGTCGCCGGAGGAGGAATTGCCGGTATCTCCGCAGCCTTGGCTGCTGCCAGGGCAGGAGCCAAGGTCATCTTGCTGGAGCGGGAATTTGCCCTTGGCGGGTTGGCCACCCTGGGGCTGATCACGATCTATCTGCCGTTGTGCGACGGGCTGGGCAATCAGGTCAGCTTCGGGATCAGTGAGGAACTGCTGCGGCTGTCCATCCGGCATGGCGTTGAAGGCCGCTATCCCAAGGAATGGCTGGAACAGCAGCTTTCGCCTGAGGAGAGAAAGAAGGGACAGCGGTTTATGGTGCAATACAACCCGCACCTGTTCGCTATTCTGGCCGAGCAATTGCTGAGGGATGCAGGCGTGACCATTATATACGGAACTGTGGTAGCCGATGTACAGATGAAGGACCGGAAAATCTCCGCCGTCTTCATCGAGAATAAATCAGGCAGAAGCGCGATTGCGGTCCATTCTGTAGTGGATGCCACCGGGGACGCTGATGTGGCCCGGGCCGCGGGGGCCAAGGTGGAGATTTTCAAGCAGGGAAACATTATTGCGGGTTGGTATTATTACACGGCCCAGGGTCAGACCAAGCTGCGGCAGCTGGGCGCCTCTGACATACCGGATGACCAGAAGACAGAAGGCGGAGGACCCAAGCCACTGGTGAGCAGACGCTTTGAAGGGCTGGACGGGATCGAGTTGAGCGAAATGGTGCAGATCTCCCATGATCTTACACTGAAGGATATATTGGAGCACCGGGAAACGGATGAAACCCATACCCCCGTGACCATGTCCACTATTCCCCAGATTCGGATGACGCGGCGGATCGCCGGATTGTATACCCTTGACGACAAAGAAAACCGCCAACCCTTCGCCGACAGCATCGGGGTGATCAGCGACTGGAGAAAGCGGGGGCCTGCTTATGAAATTCCTTTCCGCACCCTGTATGGAGCTGAAGTGGATAATCTGATTGCGGCCGGCCGGTGCATTTCTGTAACCGATGCCATGTGGGACATCAGCCGGGTGATTCCGGCCTGTGCAGTTACCGGAGAAGCAGCGGGAGCGGCTGCGGCCATGACCGACAACTTCTCCACGTTGAGTGTTGAGAAGCTGCAGGAGCATCTGGCCGGTCAGGGAGTTAAACTCCATATTGACTGATCGGGCGCCGGCACCGCAATACAGCGTTATTTATCGCACATCGCAGAACGACAATCGGCATGGTGATTCTGGTATCCTTTTCATTGAGGGCACAACTCTTATAATTGATTCATCCGGAGGGGTACATGATGATAAAGGTCGCCATTATTGGTACAGGAGCCATATCGCCAAGCCACATTGAAGGATATCTGCGATTCAAGGACCGCTGTGAGATTGTTGCTTTGTGCGATATTTATCCCGAGAAGGCTCAGGCCAAGCTTGAAAAATACGGGCTTGATGCGAAGGTCGTGAAGGATTACAAGGAGCTTCTTCAGGATGGGATCGATTTGGTATCCGTCTGTACGCCTCCTTATGTTCATGCGCAGATTGCAATTGATTTTTTGCAGGCGGGCAGCAATGTGATTATCGAGAAGCCGATGGCCGCCTCTCTTAAGGAATGCGACGAGATTAACGAAGCTGTCCGCAAGAGCGGCAAGGTGCTGTCAGTCATTGCCCAGAACCGCTTCCGCACCCCCATGATGAAGCTGAAATCTGTGCTGGACAGTGGACTGGCCGGGAAAATTCTGCACGCTCAGGTGGATTCCTTCTGGTGGCGCGGGCATTGCTATTATGACCTGTGGTGGCGGGGTACCTGGGAGAAGGAGGGCGGCGGCTGCACGCTGAATCATGCGGTGCACCATATTGATGCTCTGCTCTGGATGCTGGGACGCCCCGGCGAGGTACAGGCTTACATGAGCAATGTGGCCCATGACAATGCGGAGATCGAGGACTTGTCCATCGCCATGCTCCGGTATCCGGATGGAGCGTTGGGGCAGGTAACAAGCTCGGTGGTGCATCACGGGGAGGAGCAGCAGCTGATCTTCCAAGGGCTGAATGCCCGGATCTCCGCTCCTTGGAGCCTGAAGGCTTCCACTTCGAAGAAGAATGGCTTCCCGGAACCGGATCTGGAGCTGGAGGCCAAGATTCAGGGATTTTATGACCAATTGCCTGATCTGCCTTATGAGGGCCATACGGCCCAAATCGATAATGTGCTGACTGCAATAGAGACTGGCGCGCCTGTATTGATCAACGGAAATGACGGGCGCAATACCCTGGAATTGATCATGGGCATCTACAAATCCGCAAGCCAGGGCGTCAACGTCACATTTCCGCTGCTGCCTGATGATCCCTTCTATACCCAAGAGGGGGTAAGGGAGCATGCCACCTACTTCTATGAAAAGAGCAGCCACGTGGAGAATTTCGCAGATGCAACCATAACAACAGGAAGCAAGCTCTAAGGGGGGGATTTCGGATGGGAAACCAGAGCGGAATGTTTTATGCCCCGCAGGGCAAGAGGAACGTTGTATGCGCGCCGGGAGAATTCCGGTTTGCTGCTATCGGGCTGGACCACGGCCATATCTATGGCATGTGCAGCGGGTTGATCGAGGCAGGGGGACAGTTGGATTGGGTCTACGATCCCGATCCGCAGAAGGTAGCCTCCTTCCTGGCTAAGTTTCCCGGGGTGAAGGAAGCGCGTTCGGAGCAGGAGATCTTCCAGGATGCCCGCATCCGGTTGGTAGCAGGAGCAGCAGTGGCTTCGGAGCGTTGCGCGTTGGGACTTCGGGTGATGTCGCACGGCAAGGATTATTTCACGGATAAAGCCCCGCTGACAACGCTGGAGCAGCTTGCGCTGGCTAAGCGCAAGGCGGCGGAAACCGGGCGGAAATACGCGGTGTATTACAGCGAACGCCTCCATGTGGAAAGCGCGGTGTATGCCGGTTACCTCATTGAGCAGGGAGCCATTGGCCGTGTGCTGCAGGTCATCGGGTTTGGTCCGCACCGGCTCAAGGCGGACAGCCGGCCCGACTGGTTCTTTGACCGGGATCAGTTCGGGGGAATCCTGTGCGATATCGGCAGCCATCAGATTGAGCAATTCTTGTATTATACCGGGGCCAAGGACGCCAGAGTGGTTCACAGCAAGAAAGCCAATTACCATCACAAGCAGTATCCCAGGTTTGAGGATTTTGGCGATGCCGCGCTGATTGGGGATAACGGCGCTACGGGATACTTCCGGGTGGACTGGTTCACTCCCGAGGGCTTAAGCACGTGGGGGGACGGGCGGACGACGATTCTCGGAACCGACGGCTACATCGAGCTGCGCAAATATACGGATATCGCAAGAGAACAGAGCAAAGATCATGTCTATCTGGTCAATTCCGAAGGAGAGCATCATCTGCATGTTGCCGGCCAGGTCGGCTATCCTTACTTCGGGCAGTTGATCCTGGATTGCATCAACCGCACGGAGAATGCCATGACCCAGGAGCATGCCTTCAAGGCGGCGGAATTGTGCGTTATCGCGCAGCGGGACGCCGTGCAAATCGAATAGGCGGGCAAGCAAGAATAAGCCCGGATGTCCTGCTGCTCCAGGATATCCGGGCTTATTCTCTGTAGTTATCCGGGCTCCTTCGGGTGAGCTATCTGCTCCATCTTTTGCGGTATTGATGGGGGGTAGTCCCCATGCGCGATTTGAAAAACTTGCAGAAGTACGAGCAATTGGTGATGCCCACTTCCTCGGCGATCAGTGTTACAGGCTTATTGGTTGTGGTCAACAGCATGACCGCCTGATGCATCCTGCGGGTGGCGATGTAGTCGGTGATGCTGATGCCGATCATCTCTTTGAACAGATGGGACAGATGATAGGTGGACAGATGAAGCTCCTTGGCCATGGCCTCCAATTGGAAGGGCTCCCCGTAATGCTTCTCAATCCACTTCAGGATATGCTCCACCTGGTGGTTGCGGCGGGTATGATAGGGGGTTGTATGCTCATTCTGCTGCTGCCACAACGGCTTGATCGAGCGGAACAGGAGCACGAGAAACAGCGAAATTTCCTCCAGCTGATCGGCCTGCGCCAGATCGGGAAGCTTCTCCTGCATGCTCTGATATACCCGGTCCAATCCATGCTGCTCCAGAATCCCATAGATGCAGGGAGAGGGAAGCTGGCCTTGATTGATATAGCGGAAGAAGGCATGGAGCTGGGGCCACTGCTCGAAGTAAGCCTCGAACAGGCTGGGCTCGAAGATGGCGATGGAGCGCTCGAAGGCCTGGTGGTCCGTATAGTCAAGCTGAAGGTGATGGAGCTGATAAGGCTGGAAAATGCACAGCATGCCCGGCCGGATGGCGTAGCTGATATTATTGACGATCATGGTTCCCTTGCCTTGACGGATCAGCAATACCTCCGTGCCCGTATGGGAATGGAACGTCTCTGCCAGCTGATTGTTGATGCTGATGCGTTTATGGTCGAAGTATAACGGCAGCTCATTTCGTTTTGTATTTATGCGGTATGGAATAGCAATCACCCTCCCATGCTCGCGGCAGCCTGGCGCTGTACGACCTTTCCGCTGCGTTTTCGTACATCCACTATAGCAGAAAATCGGACGCGTTGCGTTCTTCTTTTCCACAGAAATCCGCCATCCACCGCGGCACGATACACTGCGGGGATGGCGGAGCAAGTAAGCTTGCAATTGGCAGGTCCTAAGCGGTTCTGCCTATAACGGGATCATTCGTTCGCCCCCTCCTGGAAGGCCGCCGCGATAGTAATGCCAAGCTGGACTATCCCGGGCTTCTTCAGGGATTGGGGACCAGATGAAGCTGCAAATGATCCATATTCGCGGCTCCTTCAGCTGTAAGCGGCGTGTATCTTACCGTATTGACCCCTGCTTGCAGAGTTGCGGTAATACCCGCAGTTTGCCAATTATTCCAAACCGCAGTCGAAGGCAATGACAAGTATTCTTCAACAACGACACCATTAACCTGTACTTGTACAGGCCGGTCGTTGGCTGAGCCGTTAGCGTATCTTAATTGCAGCCCATAATTGCCTGCCGCAGCCACCTCTACTTGAAACTCCAGATAGCTTCCAATACTATTCTCCGTATCAGCGAATCCTGAGCCTGTAAAACCGGAATGAATGGTATCCACCTTGCCGGGAACGATTGAGGCGTTCTCAGCTTCATACAGTCCCGAATTGTACCGGATCGTATAGGTCGTTGGTTTGTACAGACCATTGGGATCTGTCAGCCTGATCACAGCGATTCCCGGAGCTTCCCCTGTTCGTGTAACGCCTGCATCAAATGGTGCAGTAACGTCTATTGCCGGTTCCAGTGCTCCGCCGAATGGCAATGTGACAGAGTACAAATATTTGTTTGGAAAAAATCCTGGGAGCGGCTGCCCATTCAGATAGATTTGGGAAGCGGTCGCGAGCCCGCGCGTATCAATCTCCCAATTCTCCATGAGTGTCACCTCCGGCAACGAGCCTGCATCCGGGGGCAATTGACCGGCCTCAAGAGGCACCATAAGAACACTGATGACCGCTTCCTTCGTACCGGCAAGCTCAATGGATAGCTTTCGCACCCCATCATTGGTTTTTTGCGTTTTTCCTTTGCTGATATTACTGCTGATTAAATTGGGATTAGGGGAGTTGGGCATAGGCTTGGCGTCCATAACAGTAAATTTGGCTGGCGCCGGCGCTAATATTTTGACCCAGAGCCTCTTGTCATTCCGCGCCAGGACCGCTTCCGTTCCATCATCGCTGAGAGTGATGTCTTGCTCCGTATGCATAAACCACCATATATCGGAATCTTCCTTCAGCTTAATCTCATCCTGTACAAGAAATTGCCTCCGATTATCCAGCATATAAAATCCGCGTTGCATGCTTTCAACACCCTGACCGTAAACGGGCTGCAAATCGACAATGCTATAGGCTCCCGTCGGCTCGGATTCAAAGGCAATGATTTCGGACTTGCCTCTTACATCCTGCGATGGATCAAACCCTGGATTAATGACAATGGTGTTATGCCCTTCAGGCCTTAACCGATAATACCACCATCGTGTTCCCCCGTAATTATATCCGCCAAGACCGCTGATTGCATAATCTTCAGGACCCAGATCCAACGCCCATCTCACCCCCAGAGCGTCAAACACGAAGCTCCCTGCATCCAGATGCCCGTGCAAATGCTCATTGTAGCCTCCTTTAAACCCGGCATACAAGGCGGCATCGTCGTACCAGGCACTGCGCATGCCGCCGGCCTCTGTTCCGGGGAAAAATTTATCCAGAGGAAAGTAATCTTCGGAAGGGATGGTAAATTTGTCGGGATCATACCAGGCCATTCCTGTTACTCCGCCAACATCGTTCCTGGATGTACGATAATGCCATAGCATATGCTCTTGGTCGTACCGGTCGGCAAACCAGACAAGAGGATTAGCGGTAATCTTGATTGCCCCGCCATCGGCATAGTTAAATACGCCGTTTGTCCCCTCGATGTAGATGGGGAAGTAGCCTGTTTCCTTCAATCCGTCATGATTGGACAGTTCGTAGTCCGATCCCAATGCCGTTTCCAATGCCGACAGCATAAACGTGAGGTACTCCGTCCCATATGACCAATACACGGGGCCTTCCATATAACCGCCTGCCGGAGCATACATCTGCAGATAGTAATCCTCAACCGATTTCATCGCCCCGATTACAATCTCTCCTGCCATTAACCCGTATCCGCCATCATTCCCGATAGCGAGCGCGCCCAGCACCAATCCGCCATTGACTACGGCATTCTGATTATTTTCTTTAACAACATAACCGGTCTGCCCACGATAGTTTGGCACACCATACTGGAGAGCATGATCGACCATCGCCTCACGCATCACTTCTTTTTGCTCCTCAGACCAGGCATCATACATCCAGTCATAGGCCAGGGCGAAGGCTGCCGTCATTTCCGCCGCATCCAGAAAATGAACATGATGCCAATCGGGGAATTTGGATACGGCGTCAATTTCAATCCAGGCCTGAGCCGCATAGGCCGCTCTCTGTTCTTCGTTTTCATTTAGCAGATACGCCATGGCCAGGTTCTGAAGACGGTGCAGCACACTTCTGGATACATCCAACAGATCATTGGTAGGGCTCATGATATATTGATTGGGCGCCTTCCCGATCAGACTGTCCGCTACAGCGATAATGCTGTCCGTATTCTTGGTAATGAACTGATCCAAGCCGTAAAGCTCCCGCTTCCTCTGTATCTCGGCTCCGGTAACCATCAGACGGGGATGACTCTGCTGGGTTAATAACGCATTGATATCGGATGCCGTAACCGTATATATTGTCCCATCCTTGGTGTAGCTGTAGTCCGGATCATACAGGATGCTCTCCCGGTCGTTTATTCGGACCTTCGAGATTTGCGGATTATTATTATTGGGTTTCGTGGCAAACACGATCTTCAGGTACCGCGTCCCAACCGGAAAATGCTCTGCTTCATAAGCAAACAATCCATAGTGGGCCCAGCCAATCTTTCCTACATCGGTTACCTTAGGTACAACTTCCGCATAGTCGATATTATTCGCTGAAATGTAAAACTTCAACTCACTGGCGGGTTGATCCCGTTGTCGAAAGGCATCAATAAAAAAATGCTTCATATCAAATGTAGTTCTGTAAATCATATACGCACCTGCCGGTGCATCCCCGATTGTGATCCGGTCTGTATCATAATCGAATTCGTTAATCATGGAGGGGTCGCCAAAACGCAGGCCGGGACTGTAATCATACAGTTGAGTAAAGTCCTTCAATTCATCATAAACGGCTTGATCGACTACAACTTTGACAGCAGCAATCGACGCGCCTCCCATCGTATCCTCGACCCGTACAGCAAACTCGTCAAAACCGACATAATTCTGATGGGGGGTATACGTGTAGCTGCCGTCAGCACGGATATCTGCCGCTCCATGCGCAGGTGCAGTCTCAAGAGAGTAGACAAGCGGTTGACTGTCTACATCCACAAACTCCAGCTTGGAGGCAATCACCGTTTCCTTCATCGTGCTAATGCTCACATTCCCTACTGTTGGGGGCGTGTTCTCCTCGTAAACACTGAGATAAACGGTTGACACTGCGACTCCTCCATGTCCATCGTCAGCGGCAAGCTTGAATTGGGCGTCACCGGAATAGCTTCCCGGCATATAGATCCATGCTCCATCCTCCTGCACATCCGCCTGACCATAATCAGCCGGGGTATGCAGGTAATAGGCCAAGGCATCCCCATCCGCATCATAACCGTAAGCTTGGCCGGCAAGCCTGTCTGATTGGACCGTTCTTCCGTACCAGTTCTCGATAACCGGCACATGATTGATAAAGTCCGCCAGCATGTCCAGCTGTACCTTTCCCAGATAAGGATTGTATCTGTTTTCCCAGGTTGCGAACGCTATCTTAATGAATTTATGATTCGCAGGAATATTATAGGTTTCGTAGATTACATGCTGATGGGAGTTGTACCGTTGGCCCAAGACAGGCGAAATCACCAGTTCATGATCAAAGCTTATCCCATCTGCTGACGAGTAAAATTTCAACTGTGCCGCCGGTTCCGCAGTTAATGTATAGGTGTCCAGCTTAAAGCGGTGAATATCGTTATAATTGGAGAGATCGTACACGATGTTGGCACCCGGCGCGGCATTTCCGATCTTGACAAGCGTCCGGTCAAAAGATTGCGAGCTGTCATGTTCAAGCTGCGGCGTATAGAAGGAGGCTAAGGACCAATCTTCAAGCTCGTCAATGACACTTACGACAGCTCTTGACAAACGAATCGTTGCGATGCTCCTGCCCCCGTGTTCATTCACCACCGCAACCTGAAATTGATCCGCTCCACTATAACCGGAAGCAGGCTCATAGGTCCACAAGCCGTTAGGAGCAACACTGGCATTCCCGTGCTCTGGAAGCGTTATCACAGAATAGTATAATTGTTCTCCGCCAGGCACAATGACCTTCACGGTTCCCGATACAGGCGTGTCATCCAAGTAGAAAAAATTTTGATCTTGAACCACCGGCAGCTTATCTCGACTGATTGATGAATAGTGAATCTCAACCTTGGCCAATTGCGGGTTCCAGCTGCAATCGGGAGTCCGCTCCGCAAACTCGATCTTCAAATAATACTTTTCCGTTGGAATGTTCGCGGAAGTATAATAATGATGCTCCGTTGTCGCATATCCGTCCTTGGGAAGCTTCGATACGTCAGGCACGATTTGTTGATAGCTTCCTTCGGTATTGTCACTCGACACATAGAACTTTAGCGGCGACGCCGTGTACCCGCTATGCTGATACACATCCACGCTGAATGAAACAATCTGCTGCTCCAACTTGTACACGATGTTGGCGCCGGCAGGAGCGCTGCCCATTTTCAACCTTGTGCCGTCGCCATCATGCTTTTCCGGCTGATTGGTTTCAAATTGCAGCTGGCTGGTCTTCGTTAGCATATGATCTTGATTGACCAGTTCATCTGTCAGGCTGCCTTGTACGATCTCAATATTGCTTGCTGCTGCAGTACCAGTCCAGCCCGAGAGACTGGCCCATATCGCTGCGATTAGCAGGGGCACTGCATATTTCCGATACCTCTTCACTAATACAACCTCCTTTTATTAAAAAGAATTGCATAGCGAGTCCGGCAAAGAGTCGGCCGCGGCTTCTCTCAAGCCTTTGGGCGGAACGGTGGCTTCACAGATGCATAGACTGCCTGCATGTTTTATTATAGAACCGGGCGGTTTGGCCCGATACATGAAATACTAAAGGCAGGTATTCATTTATTAATCGCTTTAGCTCCCGCGGTATTCCTGAGGCGGAATGCCGTAATGCATTCGGAACACCTTGATGAAATAGGAGGTGTTTTGATATCCCAGCCTTTTGGCAATTTCATATATTTTATCTTGACTGTGTGTAAGCATATAAGCGGCCTTCTCCATGCGGAATTTGAACAAATAATCACTGAGATTCTCACCGGTCTCCAGCTTGTATACCTTGGATAAGTAAACCGGGTGCAGATGAATATGGTTAGCAATCGCTTGCAGGGAGACATCGTTAGAAATCTGTTGCTCCACAAACTCTTGCACCTGTTTCACAACCGAAATACGATTATCCAAGGACTCTTGATTCATCTCATTTTTAATTAGCTCCAATACAGCATTTGACCATTCCCGCAATTGTTGCACCGTACGAAAAGGGTTGCCCTCCAGCACCTTTTTATAATGCTTGTCAATGATTTCAAAAAAGTTTTTGCCATTCTTGTGAGCCAAATGGGACAATGATGCCGACAGCGTGTAAAAGACCTCCAATATATGCTCATGTGAATCCGGCCACTGCTCCTCCAGTTCACGAAAGACAAGCTCAAGCTTCTCCGCGACGGAATCCCATCTCCCGGCCTCCAGAAGGTGAATAAGCAGAGGGGGCGTATACAGGCTTTGCAAAGCAAAAACCTGTGGAGCCGCCGGCTCATCAGACATGGTCAGAAAAAATTCCTTGCTGCTCCCGATTTTCCTTCTCATGGATGACAGCAGGGATTGGTAGAGGAAGGAGATCTGGTCGGGGAACGCTCCCCAATTGCTGACGATAATGGAAATCGTGCCCTTCAGGTACAGTTTGACATGAGTTTGCAATTGCTCGGCCATTCGTTCAAGATACACAGATTGTCTGGTAGAGTCCGAGTTGACCCGGACCATGATAATCAAATAGTCATGGTCATCCGTACAATGCCACAAGTCAAAATAACCGTTGCTGAGCTCCTCCGCTATGTTGCATATTGCAAATTCAATTAATGTGAAATGATGAAGATTATAATTGGCGAATTGCTCCTCCAGCCTGATTAGAAGAAGGGCAACCTGTTCATCGAAGGCAAAGGGAATATCCAATATTTTCATTTTCTCATGAAAAGTTGATCTGGAAAACGGCCGTTCCTGCAGCAAGTCATTCAAAAGCCTGCCCTTTAATAAAGGGAGATTTTCCTTAAGCGTATAGAGGGTCCGCTGATAAGAGCTAAATTCCCTCCATTCCTCCTCTAGCCTGCCAATCACCCGTTGCAGGGCAGCTATAAGATCTTCGTCGCTTACTGGTTTAAGCAAATAGTCAATCGAACCGCTCATTATGGCTTGCTTGGCATACGTAAATTCGGCATATCCGGATAATAATAGGCATTTCGTAGATTTCCAGTTGGATTGGATCTGTTGTGAAAGCTCCAATCCACTCATGCCCGGCATTCTTATGTCCGTTATTACAATATCAATATGCTGCTTCCCAAGCCATTCCAGCGCCTCGCAGGCTGAATATGCTTTATAGGCCTTAACCTCTCCGATCAGATGCCATGGTGTTGCTTCGGCAAGACTCTCGACAACGGAAGCCTCGTCATCTACGATCAAAATATGATACACGGGAAACATCCTTTCTATGGGTTACTTAGGCCAATGCAGGGTTACGCGCAGGCCCTCGTGAGCAACGGGAGTCAAGGCTATCCCTGCCCCCTGTCCGAAATGCAAAACGAGCCGTTGGTATACATTCCATACGCCGTAGCCCATCTCTTCCTCCAGCGGAGCTTGCATCCTTGGAGCAAATTCCAGCAGCCTCTCAGCCGGCATTCCAACCCCGTTGTCCTCTACGATCAACCGGTATTCCTGCTCGTCTTCCTCGCCGATGATCGCCACTTGGCCTGATCCTGCCTTCATCTCTAATCCATGCACAATTGAATTCTCGACAATCGGCTGCAACAGCAGACGGGGGATGGGAATATGCTTCATGGCATCGGGAATGGCAATTTGATACGTAATGCGCTGCATCCGCAAGCACTGTATTTCCAGGTAATTCGTTATCATGCGTATTTCTTCGTCTATAGTCGCAGTTGGCTTCTCCAGCCGTGTTGTATATCTGTAATATTCGCCAAGATAGAGGGACATCTTGATAACCGCTTCATCGTCTCCCAGCTTGGTCATGTTTTTGATGAAGAACAAGCAATTATACAGGAAATGAGGATTAATCTGTGACTGAAGCTGCTTTAAGGTCGCATCCTTGAAGCGCAGCCTTTCCGCATACACCTTCTCTATCAATTGCTGGATTTGCTCGGACATTTCATTAAAGTGGCCTAGGAGAAAATCAAATTCATTATGGAATGTATGGGTAATTCTTCCGGAATAATTCCCTCTCTTCATCTGCTGCACATTCTTGATTAGTTCTCTGATAGGTATGCGCACATTTCTATATAACAAAAAGGATACAAGCACACTCAATGTTAACAGTAAAAAGACAGACAGGTAGAAGAAGTTCCGGCTGGCAGTAATCGGGGACAAGATAAGCTGAACAGGCACATAATCAATCAAATACCACCCGAGGGATTCCGAGTACAAATAAAATACCTGCTGCTTAATGCCCTCCAGCTCCATCGTCAGAATACCGCTATCCGCTAATTCCCTTTGCCTGATTTGTGAAATAATACTCGGGATGCTTGCATCATCGATATTTCGATTCACGATAGGATTGTATTCGGGGTGATAGAAGAAGGGATTGCCTGGTCTGTTTTCTTTGAAACCTTCCAGCATGCTCTGCAGATTGTCAGCTTGGAAGCTTATTTCTATAATCAGCTGCGCCTGGCCGATCTGTGTGTATCCGGATGCAGGATAGACGGTGTGCTTCAAGAAGGAGGGGGATTCTCCGTCCGTCCCGCCTGGCCGGCAGCTCCAGTCAAATGAGAGGTGGCCGGCATACGCTTCCACATCATCGACAGAAGGCTTGCTTACTAATTCCGTTGTAATAGTCTCCTGTGCGCCGACGGAATAAACCGCAATTTGATTGCTCCAATTGCTTGAGGCGCTTTGCAGATTGATCTTCTCCTTCACCATATTTTTTACCTGGACCTTTTCGAATGTACTTTGGAGCATGCCCAGATTAATAAAGTTGGTTATGCTTGAGTCGCGGCTAAGCACGCTGGAGATCATATTGAATTGCTCCAGATTATTTTCTACTTGCTGCAGAAAGAAGCTGAGCTGGTGCAATTTCGAGCCCGCAATCTCTTTTCTGACAACAGATTCGCTTATTTGATTAGAGGAGGTATACAGGATTAGGATAGGTATCAGCAATAACAATACCAAGAACATGATTTGTTTAAAGGTATTCCTGCTTTTCTGCATGCCAGTCCTCCTGTACAGGGGTTATTCTCATTGGGCTTTATCCCGGCGAAAGCACATCTGGTTCGAATACGGCTCATTTCGAACTAAATGTGCTTTTTATGTTATAAAGGTATAGATAGGGGGCGCCTTCAAGTCGCCGTTATTTGCTTACGGACTTATACCACTCGTTAACCTCCTTCGTAATTTCCTTGCCGCCTGATGACATCCATTGATCAACAAATTTATCAAAGGCGTCAACTGGAAGCTCGCCATAAACAATCTTGGTCAATTGCTCCAGGCGCATTTTATTCAGGAAGTCCGCCCGCAATTTCGAGGTTTCAGTAGCGGGTCCTTGGAACATATCCTGCATAGCAATATTCTTTTGTTCAATGATAATTGCGGCTGCTTCTCCGACCCCATACGGCTTGCCTAGCAAGAAGCTGTCCAGAGGACTGGTAATGGTTTTATCCCGCTGCAATCTTTCGTAAGCCAGCAGCCTTGAGGAGGGAAGCCGTATTCCGTCCGGTGTGATAAAGTATTTGGTCACGGAAACCTTTCCTCCGGGAATTTTATCGTTCACCGTTGTAGGCTCTCCATTGACTTTCGCCCAATCATAGCCTTCGGCAAAGCCGTGTTCGAATTCAGAGCCGAAAGCGGGAGCGGAAAAGTGATCGAATAAATAGTTTTGATAAACAAAGAACGCATCGGGATGCTTAAAATTTTTGTTGAACAGAATTACGTTCCGGCCGGCGCCGTAGCTGTCCCTTCCAGCCTTGCCGTCAGGTCCGGTTGGCAATGGATATGGCTTGAACGCGGCTCCCGGCGTATTCTTCATCAGCTCATTCAATGGCCATTCGGCCGCCCAATAAGACGCTGCGATCATCCCCACTTTGCCGGTATTAAACTGGTTAGCTGCTTCATTGGAGGCTAACACACCTGCTTGCTCGGACAGATATCCCTTTGCCATCCATTCTTGCAGCTTCTTAAGCGCAGGCTTCATCTCAGGCTGCACGGAACCGTATTCAAGTGTGCCGTTCTCCGCAAGATTCCATTGCTCCGGCATGGTTCCATAAGTGCCGAACAACCATCCTAAACCGCCGATATTCACTTTAAATCCGTATTTTAAGCTTGTAGCGAGTCCTATGGTATCCTTCTTGTTATTTCCGTCCGGATCGCCGTTAACGAACGCGTCCATGATCCGCTCCACATCTTCCACCGTTTTTGGAGCAGGCAGCTTTAACTTATCCATCCAGTCCTGCCTGATCCATAGCACGCTGTCGTTGTTCATGACAAAATCGATGTTGGGTACTCCCATTTTTTTGCCGTCTTGAATATAAGGCAGCCATACATTGGGATCATCCGCCATTGCCTTTTTGTACGTTTCCGAAGCATATTGCTCGAATAAGGTCCCGGCCTCCTGGAATTTCCCCGATTCAATCAGCTCCTGACCCATGAATTTATCAACCACCAGGATGTCCGGCAGATCGCTATTGGAGCTTAATGCCAAACGAAGCCTGGTGTTGAACGCCTCATTGGCAAATGGGGCTGACCAGATCGTTTCTATCTTTACACCTAAGGCTTCCTCCGCCCATCTCGTATGAACATTGTCTTCAATGGTTTCCCCATTCTTAAAGGTTATACTTGAATCCACGCCTCTGGCAATCGTTATGGTGACCGGCGGATCGAATTTTTGTCCATTGAATGGAGAGGAATACTCATTTTGCTTGCCTTCTGCCGAGCTTTCAATCGGCTTTGTACCTGCATCATCATTGCTGCCGCCCATGCAGGCCGCGAGCATGCTCATCATGAGCATGAACAGAATGAGTATACAGCCTTTCTTTTTCAACCGCGTCATTTTCCCTTTCCCCCAATTGTTCGTATTTGATTTCACTATCATCTTAGAACAACCCGGACTCGTCTTGAAACATAACAAATTAAACATCGACATGAATCTATTATCTTCTAAAGCACCGCTCCAAAACAAACTAAAAAAACAACATCATCTTCAAATATTGTTCTATGTAAACTTTTTATGATGTAGCATAATTAGGTCAGATTGACGGGAACAGACACCAGCAGAGAGATTCATACCGTTCGCTTAATCAGCCGCGGCATCAGACGCTGTGCGACGAAATAAGTACCGCTAATTTGCCGCCAAAACTCCCAAGAACGTGGAGATTTTGTCATCAAAAGCGGGTACTAATTTCCTCGCAGCTCCTAAGTCCGAATATGGTTACCATTTTTTATCCGAGGAGAGATACTATGGAAAAAACATCCGGGATAAGCATCAGCGGAAATGTTTCCGTGCAGCCCGTAGTTAAAGTAAGAGACCGTTGGAACTTTAGAACAACCTGGCCGCTTCATCTGATGCTGCTGCCACCGCTTATCCTGATTATTATTTTCCATTACGTTCCAATGGGCGGTTTGCTTATCGCATTCCAGAACTACAAACCGTGGCTGGGCATTAAAGGCTCAGCTTGGGTGGGATTGGATCATTTTGAGTTCATGCTGCAGTATCCCGACAGCAAGCAAGTGATATGGAATACACTCTTCATCTCTTTCTTTAAAATTGTATTCGGGCTCATTACACCTATCATATTTGCACTATGCCTGAACGAAGTTCGTAGAATGGCGGTAAAGCGGTCCATTCAAACCTTGGTTTATTTGCCTCACTTTCTGTCTTGGGTCATCTTGGGGGGAGTGCTGGTAGACATTCTTAATCCGGATGGAGGTCTGGTCAACCGTTTTTTGGGAGTGCTCGGAATTGAACCGATATTTTTCCTGGGAAAAGGAGACTGGTTCCGGTTTGTTGTAATCATTAGCGATATTTGGAAAGACTTCGGATTCTCAGCGATTGTATTCCTGGCCGCTCTTGCTGGAGTTAATCCCAGTCTTTATGAGGCAGCCGAAGTAGATGGTGCCAACAGGTGGAAGCAAACGGTATATATAACGATTCCCTCCATGCTGCCGATTGCAATTGTTGTGGGTACTTTATCGTTAGGAAGCATCTTGAATGCAGGCTTTGATCAAATATTTAATTTATATAATCCGCTCGTGTATCAAAAAGGGGATATCATTGACACATTTGTGTACCGCATGGGCCTTATTAATGGGAATTTTGGCTTTTCGACGGCAATAGGCATGTTTAAATCGGTAATCAGCTTTGTTCTCATTGTTACCTCTTACCGCTTGGCCTACAAATATGCTAACTATCGGATATTCTAAATAGAAGGAGGGAGTTCGAGTGTATTATAAAACGACTCCATACAAAATTTTCTCCATTATTAACCTTGGCTTGCTCATACTGATCAGCTTGCTTTGCATCTTGCCGCTGCTTCATATATTAGCCGTTTCTTTCAGCGGAAAAGCACCTTCAAACGCAAATCTTGTCGTACTATGGCCTATTGATTTTACACTGGATGCTTACAAGGAAACCATTGCCAATGAAAATTTCATTCGTTCGCTTTTGATTTCTTTGCAGCGGACGGTTCTTGGTACATTTACTATTATGCTCATGATCACCTTGGCTGCATATCCGTTGTCCAAAGAGGAGCATAAATTTAAAGGAAGAACGGCTTATACCTGGATTTTTGTATTCACCATGCTTTTCGGCGGAGGTCTGATTCCAAACTATATACTTATCCAAACTCTGGGCTTGGTCAATACGATGTGGGCCTTGATTCTTCCAGGAGCTGTGAATGTGTGGAGCATGATTCTGCTGCTTAATTTTTTTAGAGGCATACCGAAGGAATTGGAGGAGGCTTCAATCATTGATGGAGCCGGACACCTGCGAACGCTGATTAGTATTTACTTGCCTATATCCTTGCCGGCCATTGCTACTATGTCGCTATTCAGTATGGTCTTTCATTGGAATTCATGGTTTGATGGTTTGATATATATATCCAATTATAAGAACTTCCCGTTAGCCACATTTTTGCAAACCGTTATTGTACAACTGGACTTTGAAAAATTGGGGTTAAGTCCTGAAGACATGGCCAATATCTCAAACCGAACCGTTAAATCTGCCCAAATATTTATTGGCGCTCTCCCCATTCTTCTGGTATATCCGTTCTTGCAGCGGTTTTTCGTCAAAGGAATTGTTCTTGGTGCTGTCAAGGAATGACCGGAAGCTGCTTGAAGCGCAAAAAACTGAACTTGTGGCATGCTGTCCAGTGGTCGCACAGCTGCCAGGTAAAGCAAAAAAATCCGCCTCTGCCGGTGCTTCCGGGGCGGATTTTTGCGGGAGAACATAAGACATTCAAGTTGCCGTAAATAAAATATGGCAACTTGAACGATCATTTACAGCCGTCCGTCCCATTCCCCGTAAAATTGCTCCAGGTACTGCTCCATGAACCGGTGCCGTCCCTCAGCCCGCCGCTTCCCCGCTTCGGTGTTCATTAATTCCTTGAGCTTCAGCAGCTTTTCGTAGAAATGGTTGACCGCCGTGTCCCGTCCGCTCCGGTATTCCTCCAGGGACATGGCTTCCCGCGCTTTCAGCCCCGGATCATGGACCGGCCTTCCCTTGGCCCCGGAATAGACGAATACCCGGGCGATGCCCATGGCTCCTATGGCATCCAGCCGGTCGGCATCCTGAACCACCATGCCTTCCCTTGTTCTCATAGGCGGGCGTCCGCCGCCCTTGAAGGACATGGTGGACACGATCTCCACCACATGCTCCCGCCCGGCCTCCGGCACTCCGTTTTCTCCCATCCAGCGGGTGATTTCCGCCAATCCCTCCGCCCCGTTCCCGCATACCTTCTCATCGGCCAGATCATGCAGCAGCGCGGCGAGCACGCAGATGAACGGGTCGGCCCCTTCCTCCTGGGCGATGGACCGTGCGGACTCTGTTACCCGCTTGATATGCCACCAGTCATGACCGCTTGTTTCCCCTGCGAGCTTGTTCATTGCATAGGTCTCCGCTGCCTGAAGAATTTGTGTCTGGGTGTTGATTTCGGTCATTGCGTGTGTCTCCTCTTTTGTCGGCTGCCAGCATATTTCTATCGCCGCACCGCCATTCTTTTATCCCGCTATATCCTGTCTCAAGCTATCCGGCTACCCGGTTGCCGTGTCCATTGTTCTGTACCCCATGTCCGAACTTTACCAGTTCAGGCTGGTGCTGTCCAGCCGCGGCAGCAGGTTTTGGCATGGGCGTATGATGTCTCCTCATCTGGAAAGAATAACGGGTAAGCTTAATCCGAGAGGAGAACGATGCGATATGCAAAAGAAAATGAATCTGCTCATGTTCAGCGGAGAATACGATAAAGCCATGGCCGGCTTGATTCTCGCCAATTCCGCCAAGGAACTGGATGTGGAGGTGACCATGTTCTTCGCCTTCTGGGGACTGTTCCTGGTGCGCGACCCGGATAAGATGACTTTGGAAGACAAGACGCTCTATGAGAAGATGTTTGCGGTGATGACGCCCAAAGGCCCGGAGCAGCTGCCCCTCTCCCGGATGAACTTTGCCGGTATGGGCAAGCAGATGCTGGAGCATATGCTGAAGGATGATGAAGCGCCGCAGCTGATTCATTTTCTCAAGGGGGCCCGCAAGAAGAACATCAAGTTCTATGCCTGCAAGCTCTCCGTGGAGGTCATGGGCTTCAAGCAGGAGGAATTCATCCCCGAGGTGGAGATCATCGACGCCAAATCTTATTTGAATGACGCCCTGGATTCGGATATGCAGTTGTTTATCTGATGCGGGCGAGACAAGCTCATCAGCAGGCGTTCTGCAAACTGTGATACGATTCATCAGCCTGCGGTCCGGTAATCCGTAAGACAAGCTCATCAGCCTGCGGTCCGGTAAATCCGTAAGACAAGCTCATCAGCCTGCGGTCCATGTTCATGAGACTGCAGGCTTTCCGTCTGAAGTGAGGAGAGACTTAAGAAGATCGTGACTGAATTCATGACCGGGGTCACTACTGGCAAGGCTGGCCGGAGCGTATAGTGAAGCTATTCACAAGAACTCGGGCAAGTGCCGAAGGGGACCACGACCATGAGGGATATTTTCCGCAATGCGACTTTTTGCAAGCTGTTCGCCGCAGCCGTTACTTCCCAGTTGGGCAGCACCATCGGCAATATGGCATTGGCCTTCTATTTGTTGGACCATTATTCCAATCAGCCCGGCTATGCCGCTCTGGCGGAGCTGATGTATTCTTTGCCGACTCTGGCCGTGTTTTTCCTTGTCGGAGTGTTGGCTGACCGTATGGACCGCAAGAAAATCTGTGCTTACAGCGATTGGATACGCGCGGGGCTTACAATGGGGCTGCTGGGAGCGCTCGTTGCAGGGTGGATGCCGCTGGTGTTTGGGGTGCTGTTTGTGCGCGGCGCAGTGGGCAAGTTCTTCAATCCGGCCCAATCCGCCCTGGTGCAGAGCATTCTGAAGCCGGAGCATTATACCGCGGCGGCGGGCATGAACCAGATGGTATTCAGCATGTTTATGCTGTTCGGCGCGGGCATGGGGGCTTTGGCCTACCACTATATCGGCATTGAGGGAGCGGTCCTGCTTGATGCTGTAGGCTTCATTATCTCCGGCTGCTTGATCCAGACGACGAGAGTGGGGATGGATATCCGCCTGCCCAACGGCAGGACAGCCTGGAGGGAAATTGGACTTTCCCTGATTATCCGGGATTTCCGTGAAGGGATTGGTTATATTTTCCGCAACAAGCTGCTGATGGCGATTATTGCCGGCTTCTTCATCTTCGGCTTTATTAACGGGGCATTCGCCGTCCTTCCCATGTTCATGATGAAATACAAGCTGGCCCCCGATCATTATCAGCAGTACACCTCGCTGTTTACCATCTTCTTTGGCATCGGGTTATTGCCGGGCAGTCTGGCCGGCTCTTATCTGGTGAGAAAATGGGGGTACATTCAGGTCATAGTTGCAGGATTGCTTGCCAATGTGGTCTGCGGCAGCATGATGGCTTTTACCGGACAGGTGTGGCTGTTTATGCTGAGCGCTGCGCTTGTCGGACTGGGGATAGGGCCGGTGAATGTGGCGATTGGGGGCTGGATGCCCCGCATTATCGATTCGTCCATCCGGGGCCGGGTGAATGCCTGGATCGACCCGATTATGATGCTGTCCCAGTCCATCGCTCTTGGGTTGATAGCGGTCCTCTACCCCCGTTGGATTACCCTGGAGGCAGCCTATGTGGGAGTGGGCGTATGCATCCTCGCGGTGACTGCATTCTACGCGCTGAAGCTGCCGGAGCTGTCCCGCCGCTATAACGGAGGCACTGGGCGGGAGACGGCAGAGAAATCCGGTGTGCCCGACGAAGCAGATATGGGCGCGTCGCAATAGGAGAGAAGTGAAGCGGCTGGCTGCCAGGAAGAGCAGCGGCTGCTTTTTTTGATGCGGCAGAATGAATAATGAACAACTCTGGATGGCATGTATGTTACGGTGCGCATAGCAACGAACATGAGTGCCTTACTGGGCGAAATCCACGGAGGGCTTATTTGTAGATGGATACAGATGCGCTTATTAGGCTCAAAATCAAGCATTTGAAGTTCTAACGGACACAGATGCGCCTATTAGGCTCAAAATTGTACATTTGAATTTCTAACGGACCAGGAAGTCTCTATTTGCCCCAAATTGGCGATTGCAGCTAGCATCGGGGACCAATAGCGCTTCTCATGTCCGTTACAGCCGCTTATAATCCCAATTTGCCAGTTTAGCGCCGCTCATGTCCGTTACCGATCCGTCCTAGCCTATCCCTCACCAGTCTCTCACTAGTCTCTCACCAGTCCCCCTCTCAAAATGCTGGCTAACACATCGGTCCGAGCTTCCGGGATCAGGGATGTTAAAGGAAGAAGCAAAGAAAAATTTGCCAAAAAGGATTGCAGCGTTAATAATATACCTATAGAGGTATTTACTTCCTAAATTAACTGTAAGCGAGATTCTAAAGTCAGTTTAGCTGCTTTAGGGAGCACTTCTCGTAAGAGAAAAACCCGGATGATGCTTATGATGCCTGTTAATGCTGGCGCAAAAAACTTTGGAGGAGGATTTATCCATGAAATTTGATGATGATGTTAAGAAACGTCTGAAGCGTATTGAAGGGCAGGTTCGCGGTGTGCTGAAAATGATGGAGGAAGGGGAATCCTGCAAGGATGTGGTCAGCCAGTTGGTGGCGGTACGCAGCGCCATGGACAAGACAGTAGCCTATGTAGTGGCTACCAATCTGGAGAAGAGCATTCTGGAAGAGAAAGCGGGCAGCAAAACAAACAAACTGGTTAAGGAAGCGGTGGACCTGCTGATCAAAAGCAAATAGGGTGACAGTGAAAAAGGCGAAAGGAGTTAAGAAATAATGACTCTTCGGGAACCGCTTGAGCCCATTGATGAACGCATGCTTAAAGTATGGAGGACCACTGCTCTCATAGGAAGTTTGATCTGGCTCGTATTGTCCGCCCTTGCCGCTGCAGCCACCTGGAAATTCGGCTGGCCGTGGTGGATCGGAGCGGTTTTATTGGCTTACGGAATTGCGGAATTATGGTTGTCTGTCAAGGTGATTCTGCCCATACGGCTGCGGAGCTGGCGCTACGAGATCCGTGAAGACGAGATTGCATTGAAGCGGGGCATCCTCTTCATCAAGCGGACGCTGATTCCCATGGTCCGGGTGCAGCATGTGGATATGAAGCAGGGACCGGTTATGCGGCGGCATGGCCTTGCTGCCATTACATTTTCTACGGCGGCAGGCGGGCATGAAATTCCCGGGCTGTCTCTCGAAACAGCCGATGCGGTACGCAACCGGATCATGGAACTGGCGAGGTTGGCCCATGAAGACATCTAAGGGAAACCGTCTGCATATCGCCGCTGCGTTGATTGCTTCCCTTAAGCTGGTGAAGGAACTGCTGATACCGTTGCTGGTGATTGTGGTCTCTCAGGGCTTCAGCAGGAGCGGTGAGGACAGGTCTTTTTTCTGGAGACTGATTCTTGGCGCCGCAATGGTGCTGGGAGCTTTTGTATGGGGCTTCCTCCGTTGGCTGTGGTTTCATTATCGGGTGGAGGAAGACTTGCTCAAGGTGGATGAGGGCGTCATCTTCAAGAAGAAACTGAACATTCCCATAGCCCGGATTCAGACGGTGGATTTCTCGGAGGGATTGCTTCACCGCATGCTGGGGCTAACCCGAGTGCAAGTCCAGACAGCCGGCGGTACGAAGCCGGAGGCAGTGTTCGCGGCAGTTACCCGTGCGGAGGCCGACAGGCTGGAACGGCTGCTGCGTCCCGGCAGGACCTATGACAGCCGGGATGGGGTGGCGGCAGCGGAGACGACTGGAGTCTTGACGGACTGTACGGGAGTACTGGCCGGACAAGAACGGCAACAGGCGCCGGAGGTTGAACATAAGTCGGAGGGACTCCACATGAAGGGGGATTCCACGAGTGCGGAAGGGGATGCAACCTTCAAGCTGGCGCCGGGCAAGCTGTTTCTGGCCGGGTTGACTGCCAGCAATCTGGGGGTGGGCGTGTCTCTTCTGTTCGCGGTACTATCCCAGGCCGACGAGTTGTTTCCTTCTCTGAGGATCTTCCGGACGCTGGCGACTTTCTCCGGCATCAAGGCCATTCTCATGCTGGCCTCGATTGTGATTTTGCTTGCGTGGCTGCTGGCTGTAGTCAGCTCCGTGCTTCGCTACGCCGATTTCACTGTAGTCCGGCGCGGTGATGAATTGTTGATTAGCCGGGGGCTCTTGGAGCGCCGCAAGGTCACTCTTCCCGTCAGACGGATCCAGGCGGTCCGCATTGTACAGGAGATTATCTGGAAGCCCTTCGGTTTGGTGGCGGTTCATGTGGTAAGCGCAGGCTACGGCACGCAAAAAGGGGAAAGCACCTTGCTGTTTCCGCTGATGGGAACCGCCGGGGTGGAAGGGTTCCTGGCTCAGCTTTGCCCCGATTTTGCGGTGAATCCGGCAACGCTTAAGACCAGGAGACTTCCCGCCAGAGCCAAGTGGGGGTATTTGCTGCCTGTACCGCTGTTCTTGGCGGCGGCAACAGGGACAGTTTCATTCTTTACCCCATGGGGATGGTGGGGTGTACCGTTAACGGCTGCGGTGATTGTGCTGGAGTGGTGGGCCTACCGCCGGGCAAGCTGCGTCCACGATGAACGGCTGCTGGTCATGCGCTACCGTTGGGCGACGGAAACCATAGTGGTTATCCCCCGCAAGAGGTTCCAGTATGTGACGGTGAAGCAAAGCCCGCTGCAGCGCAGAAGCGGTTTGAGCACAGTCAGGATCTCTGTTGCCGCTGCGTCGGCGGGAGCCCATTTCAGCATGAAGGGTCTGCCATTGACGGAAGGGGAGAAGCTGCTGCAAGGCAAGGAGATTTTATAGCCCGGCAATGACGGGGCTGGCGCTTTCGGCTCTTGAGCTCCTGCCTTCCCGGCTGGCTGACCCGAGAGACGTTGATTTGCGGAAAAAGCAGGGGTTAGTACGGCTGTAGGGACGGGAATGACCTATTCCGGCCCCAACACCTTTCCATCCCGGTCATTCTTCGAACCGGGAGCGCCGTCTCCCTGTATGCTTTTGTATACCCCCGGTGTAACGCCATACTGTTCCTTGAACTTGCGGATGAAGTAGCCGGAGCTGTTGAAGCCGGCCTGGCGGGAAATTTGCTCCACGGTGTCACTGGTGTCCATGATCAGCTCCACTGCATGATTCAACCGGACTTGCGTGACATAATCGGTGAAGTTTACACCGGTTTCGTCCTTGAAGATTTTGCTTACGTAGCGCGGGCTTAGTGATACATGCTCTGCCGCGGAATCCAGGGAGATGTCGGTCCGGTACAATTCCTGGACATATTGCCGCAGCTCCTCAAGAATGTCCTTGCTTCGGTTCTTCTGCTTGTCCTTCAGGTATTCGAAGGCGGTATCTACCGACAACAGCAGCCAGTCCTCCATCTGGTGAATGTGGCGGACCCGCCTGAAATGATCCCATGAGCCTGCTCCGAACAGCTCCCGGTAGGGAATATGCAGATCCTGCAGGTAGGTGCGGAAGGCGTCAACCAGTTCCCTGATGCGCTGCTGTCCATGCTCTGCCGAATAAGGCCCTTCCTGGAGGGCTGCAATCCATTCGTGAACGAATGCCTGGACCTGCTCCGGTCTGCCTGTTTTCAGCAGCCGGGAGAATTCTCTGATGCTGTCCGGGTCGATTTCCTCCTTGCTGGACTCCCGCTTCATTAACTCCGGCCCGGACAGCACGGGGGAATTGGGGAAGAAATATTGATAAGCGAGGGCAGCGGCCGCTTCCGAGTGACACTGATGCAGGCGAAGGGGGGAACTCTCCCAGGAGCCATAGGCGATCTTGGCGGACAGCCGGTATTGGTCGTGAACGTATCCGATTATGCCCAGGGCTGTCTGCACCAGCAGACCTGTATTGGGGCGGTCGGCAGCTATGAGGACTTCTACTTGATATTGGGGAAGGGCTGTCCCCAGAAAAGCGGCTTCCTGCGCAGAGTCTCCCTCAATCCGGCTGATCAGATTGTACGGAATGAACTGGCTATTCTCCTGGCTCAGAGCAGACATCTGATCGGGGTCAAGCTGAATGATCATGGCAGTATAGCGGGACCCGGTCCAAGACAGACCCAACAGCCGCAGCATGTCCTGCATCTCTTCCTGACCGGAGATGGAGCCCTGCATCAGCCCGGTGATCAGATGGTGCTTGATCAAGGGCATATTGTCGGCGAAGGTCTGCTCCAACTCGCTTACTTTCAGGTTCAAGTGATTGAACACCCGGTCAATGGTCTGCAACTCATTCTCCTCCTTGTCCGGAGGCAGGGACAGGCCTGCGCTGGAGCGGATTCGTCCCATCAGCGAGTTCACAGGGTTGTAGATGCGAAGCGAGAACAGGTTGGACAAGATGATGCCGAATGCAACAGCTACCAGACAGAGGAGCAGGAAAGTATTGCGGATCGTCCGTGATTTCTCATAATACTGGTCCACGGGTGTCAGGTTGACCAGCCGCCAGCCGTTCTCCCCGATGGTGGTGTACGAGGCGATGAGCCTGGTGCCGTAATCCCCGAGGAAATTTCCCTCCGCCTCATCCATGTCCTCCAACCGGTCTGTCAGACTCTCCAGATGCTCTCCCGTCAGCCGCGAATCACCTATGCTTTTCTCCATCAGATTGCCCTCATGGTCCAGAAGCAGAAAGCTGCTCCGGTCGGTGCTGCTTTGCGGTTCCAGGTAGCGGGTAATAGCGTCAGGTTTAAGATGGATGGAAATGAACCCTTTGGCTTTATCGGCTTTTGCTGTGAATGGATAGGCGCGCACGAAGGTGAGCGCTTCTATTGTTGTCCCGCCATTGCCGCCTTCGTCTGCCAGAGACTGCTGCAGCCACAAGGTATTCGAATTATTCTGCAGCATCCGGTTCATCCAGCTGCTGCCGGGGGTTCCGTCGGCTTGGAGCAGGGTGAACCCCTGGGCACCCGATGAGACCAGGACCCCCAATTGCCGGTAGTAGATATTAATGGAGTCTACCAGATCGTCATTGTTGACGGCAAGCTGGGTGAGATAGCGCTGGATCTCCAGCAGTTTGCTGTGATTGCCTTCCAAGGGCTGGTCGAACAGAATCAGCACATCGTTATTGCGCGGCAAATCCATCACCATTTCCACATACAGCTCTTCGGCTCTGCGGATAGCATTATTGTCGATCATATCGGACAGATGATGAAGCATGCGGACGTTTACCTTCTCGATCTGTTCATTGAAGTTGGACGAGAAGTAAAGGTAGGAGCTTGCCCCCAATGCGGTGATGGCTATGATCGTCAGCGCGGCATAAGAGACCAGCAGGTTGTGATAGATCGTATTGAATTTGAATAATCTGCGCATGCCAGACTGCCCCCTTTTGCTGATTAGTCCATTATAGCACTGTTGAATGGAAAGAAAGCGCTTAATCATTTTTTTCCAATGGGCATCGAACTTTACCATCAGGAATCGTCGCATTTTGCTATCATCATGAAATATTTCAATTGTGCTGTACCAAGCCCAGGCCCTATCGTAAAAGGCGAGGGGCAGACGCATCCGGTACCGCTTAAGGCTTCTGCCCCCGACTTCATGATTTTTTGCGAAAGGAATGAGTCACCATGTCCCATCCCCGCTCAGCGGCAGCCAATCAACCAGCCCTCCTCCGTACATTCCGGAAGGGGCGCCTGTATAATTATTGGAAGTACCGCTACCTGATGATCATGTTTATCCCGGCGATTGTCTTCTATATTCTGTTCCACTATGTGCCCATCTACGGCATTCTGATTGCCTTCAAGAACTACAAATTCAGCGCCGGCATATGGGGAAGCGAGTGGGCGGGGCTGCAGCACTTCCGCGACTTGTTTTCCACCGCGAGCTTTTGGGAGGTTTTCCGCAATACGCTCATCATCAGCTTCTACAAGCTGGTATTCGGTTTCCCGGCGCCCATTATATTGGCTATCCTGCTCAATGAAGTCCGGCTGGTCTGGTTTAAGCGGGTGTTTCAGACCGTCACCTATCTGCCCCACTTTCTGTCGTGGATCGTCGTATCCGGCATGTTCATCCAGTTTTTCTCGCCTTCTGTGGGTCCCGTCAATGTGCTGCTGCAGATGATTGGCATAAAGCCGATTTACTTCATGGCAGACACCCATTGGTTCCGCTTTATTCTCGTGCTGACTGATATCTGGAAGGGTATCGGATGGGGCTCCATCATCTATCTGGCAGCGCTGACGGGCATCAATCCGGAGCTGTATGAGGCGGCGACGGTGGACGGAGCAGGACGCTTTGCCCGCATCCGCTATATTACTCTGCCCTCCCTGGTCCCGGTGATTACCATCATGCTGATCTTTGCCGCCGGCAGCATCATCAACGATGACTTCGACCAAGTATTTAACTTGTATAATACGGCGGTATACAGCGTGGGGGATGTGATCAGCACCTATACGTACCGCAAGGGGCTTGTAGGCATGGAATACAGCTTCGCCACCTCGGTGGGCTTGTTCAAGAACGTGCTGGCCTTCGTGATTCTCCTGACCGCCAACACCATTGCCCGCAAGGTCAATGATTATGGACTCTGGTAATACATCCCCCAAAAGTGACCTGAAGGCTGCGAAGCGGAATCCGAATACTTTTGGGGGAGCCCCCGTAAATCCCCAAAAGTGACCAGAAGGCTGCGAAGCCGGTTCCGAATACTTTTATGTAAAGAATGTATTTTCGTATAGGAAGGAAAGGAGAATTCCTGTGAAACGCGAGCCCTTGTCCGAGCGGATATTTCATTCCGCCAACCTGATTATATTGGCCCTGTTGGGCGCCGCCACCTTGTACCCCTTCTTGTTCATGCTGAAGCTTTCCTTCAGCGGGGGAGGCTCCATGGCCGACTTGAGCCTGATTCCCGATGAAATTACCCTGTCCAACTATGCCAAGGTGTTGACTAATTCTTCCGTAACAGACGGGTTTGTCCGCACACTGATCCGTACCGGGCTGGCAACAACCGTCACCGTGCTGGCCTGCATCCTGACGGCTTATCCGCTGGCCAAGGTCTATTTTCCCAACCGCAACTTCTGGACGGCCTTTATTGTATTCACCATGTTCTTCAGCGGCGGCATGATACCCATGTATCTCCTGGTCAAAAACTTGGGGTTAATGAATTCCATCTGGGCCTTGATTATTCCCGGTCTGATTCCAACCTTCTCCATGATTATTGCCCGCAATTTCTTCATGTCACTGCCGGAGAGTCTGGAGGAATCCGCCCGGATAGACGGAGCGAACGAATTCCGTATCCTGTTCAGTATCGTTGTGCCGATTTCCATGCCGATTATCGCCACCTTGATACTATGGACTGCCGTCGGCCACTGGAACGCCTGGTTTGACTCCCTGATTTATATTACCGATCCCAAGAAGCAGGTTCTCCAGGTTGTGCTGCGGCGGATCGTTCTGGAGGGCACACAAGAAGTAATCGATTCCAGCAGCTTGGCTGCGGACGGAACCACTGCCAATCCGGATACGATTAAAGCGGCAACCGTCATGGTCGCTACGCTGCCTATTGTCTGCTTCTACCCCTTCCTGCAGAAATATTTTGTCAAAGGGATGCTGGTAGGCTCCCTGAAGGGTTGATCACGAAGCACAGGTGGTCTTGCATCGCCTTGCGAATACGAATAAGATCATTAAGAGGAGGTCCTAGAGATGAAGAAAACAAACTTGAGGCCTGCGGCATGTATGCTGGCCCTCAGCATGTCCCTGACTGTTGCAGCGGGCTGCGGCAATGACTCCGTACAGCAGGAAAGCAGCGGTGCGGCTGTACCCGATGCGAACAAGAAGTATACCTTCACCATGGCCAGTGAGCAGTTGGTTCCGGTGGAGGCGGAGGGGGAGTTGATCAAATACTGGGAGGATAAGTTCAATGTGGATATTGATATCTGGAATCTGGAATCCTCCAAGTACAATGACCTGTTGAACCTGCGCTTTGCCAGCGGCGAGATCCCGGATAAGATCGTGGTGAAATCATCTATCGACTTGCAGAAATATGTGGATCAGGATTTGCTGGCAGAAATTCCGCTGGAGATGCTGCAGAAGAACGCGCCTACCGTATATAAGAGTCTGACCACGTTTGAGCCCAATATCTTCAACTACACCATGCTTGACGGCAAAATATACGGTCTGCCCTTCGTGGGCACGGATAACAAATTCCACGTTCCCATCGTATACCGGGGAGACTGGATGAAGAATGTGGGAGTGGACAAAGCACCGGAGACGCTGGCAGAGCTGGAGACGCTGATGTACAAGTTCGCCAAGGAGGACCCGGACAAGAACGGCAAGAACGACACTTACGGCCTGTCGGCTACGGGACTGGATATGGTGTACGGCGCATATGGCTACAAGCCGGAATACTGGAAGGTCAAGGACGGGAAGATGGTCTACGGTGCTGTTCAGCCGGAGATGAAGCAGGCTCTCTCTACCTTGAGCAAATGGTATAAAGACGGGATCATTGATCCCGAGTTCATCACCGGGGAGAATAAGGGAGGATACTTCTCCATCTCCCATGCCTTCAGCAGCTCCAAGATCGGGCTGACGCAGATCGGCATGTACTACCACTGGAAGCCGCTGCTGTTTACGGGGGACTCCGCCTCCAACAGCTATCTGGATGTGCAGAAGGCCAACGCGCAGGCGGCGGAATCTCTCGTTTATGGCACACCGGTCAAGGGCCCCGACGGCAAGATCGGATCTCCTGCCACGGGAAGCATCCTTACGGGGGGCTATCTGAGCTTCGGCAAGCAATTGGAGAAGGAGCCGGACAAGATGGCCAAGCTGCTTCAGGTGATTGAAGGCATGAATGCGGATTATGAGAGTGCCATGACGGCTCTGTTCGGAATAAAGGGTAAGCATTGGGACTTTAACGAGGCTCAGGTTCCGGTGCTGCTGAACAAACTGACCAATAATGACATCTCCAAAATTGGCGGCCATACCCAGATCAATTCTATCCAACTGCCCGACTGGACGGTGAAGCGGACCCAATTGCGGGTGGATTGGGCTGTTGAACACAAATTCGACCAGAATGTGGTATGGGATGAACTGCGCACCAATCTTCCTTCCAACTCCAAGTACCTGGCCGAACTGAACAAGATCAAGGATGAAGCTTATATCTCCATCATTGTAGGCGATAAGCCTCTGGACTATTTCGACGAGTTTGCCGCTAAGTGGGATAAGAGCGGGGGAGCGCAGCTGGTGAAGGAAGCCAATGAGTGGTACGCCGCTCTGAAGAAATAGATAAAAGGAGGTGGAGGGGCAACCGTCTGGTTGCCTCCTCCACCTTTCCTGTTACCGCCATCCCTGATCAGTTCACGCGCAATATGTAAGTATCACTGGCATCGCTTCCTGACCATGGATATACTTTTAGATAATACCAATCCGCGACAAAGACGTTGTAAATGATCGATTCATTATTGTTGCCCGACGCAGTGGATTTTGTCAGTTCGGTTCCACTGGAATTATAAAGGGCAATGTCATAGTCCGTACCTGCCGGAATACTGCTCATGCCGATGTTCAGGGTTCCCCCGAATGCATAGATTTTGTAATAATCAATATCGGAGCTGTTGTGAATCGTTGCATAATAATTCGTACCCGTACTGATGGAGGTTGCAGTAGACATGGTATTGTTGGGCTCGTAATTATCCGCACCCCCGCCGTTTGAGGTCACGATCAATTGGTACGAATCGGACGGATGGTACGTACTGTTATATCCCCAGACCTTCACATAGAAGGTTCCGGTGTAAGGAAGCGTCTCCGTAATGGTTTCATCGCTGTTGCCTCCTAACGTTGAACTTTTCAGTACGGTGCCGCTTGAATTGAGCAGCTGCAGCTCGTAATCCGTCCCGGAGGGAATGCTGCTCATGTTGATTGTCACCGCAGCTCCCGAAAATCCGGCAAAGGAAAAATAATCCACATCACTCGGTGAGAAGATATACGGGTAGTAATAGCTCCCCACAGAAATGCTTCTGGCGGTTGCCATTGTATTGTTGGGTTCATAAGGATCAGGGTCATTCAGAGGAATCATATACTTGAGACTGTTGCTGTAGGTCCCCAGTGTAGAGGTGCCCGGGAAATAACTGTTGGGCGATTGCGGCGGCGTATAATATGTTCCAGGATAGTAGCCCCATCTGTGGCTGTTGTTTCCGGACGACAGCGGATAGGCCAATCCCACAAACAAATACTCAATTTGGGTGCCGGCTGAATAACCCAGCGAGTGCAGATTGGCCGTGTATTGATAGCTTCCCACATATCCCATGGTAGTGGCTTGCCAGCTTCCTCCCGAGCCCAATACCCGGTGGTACAGAGTCATCGACTCAAGAGTATTGCCGCTCGAATAGGCATCCGGCTTGTGATAGCCGCTGATATATAAGGTGCCGTTGCCATTGGCAGGCGGGATATAGTTATAGATGAAATCGTAGTGCTTGGCACTATTGTAAAGACTGGAGTACTTATAGTAATTATAGTGAGGAGTCCATTTGAGATCGGCATAATTGGAGGACCAGTTCTTGGTCAGTCCGAAATGCAGATGGGGAGAACGGTTTCCGCTGCTATCCACATAAGTTCCTGTTTTGCCTATTATATCGGTGGCATTCAGCACTCTGCCGGTATCCAGAGTGGTCAGCTCAGACATGTGCATATAAACGGCGTAGACGTTATCGTCCCACGAATAATCGCTCTCCGAGTTGTTGTTGTTCACATCCAACTGAAGAATAATCCGGTTATTGCTCATATCGCTGGTATTGTACTGCTTGTACACGATCTTACCTCTATATACCGCATAGACGCTTGTACCATGCGGGGAGCCGAAGTCGACCCCCTCATGCGTATCGTCCGTCCACAGCCGGGGTTGATTGTACTTCTCGGTAATGCTGTATTGCTCACTGTCAACTCCACCGCTTCTGAAGGGAGAGCGAAGGTTGACACTGCCTGTATATAGATAGTCATCGTACCCGATATGATTGATGGCTCTTCCGGCAATTCTTGCATAGGAATCCGTCGGCGCCGGGAATACCCCGACTAATAGAACAAGCAGCAGCAGAACGGACAGTTTGCGCATCATTCCCCTTTACCTCCTTGATGGGTCAATGTCCAGGAAGAAGAGTCTTCTTTGTTGATGAGAAGCACATTGTCATCAATCCAATCCATAATGGTGAAAGCCGCATTCGGATCGGGAAGGGCATATCTTGTAATGGAAGCGTCCTTCGTATCAAGAATCGCAATATGCGTACCATTGGGAATGGCCAGTCTTCCATTATTCGAAAAAGAGTACATATATTCATTTCCTAATGGAGGAAGTGCAAATTCGTTCTTGAGGTCCGTCTTCAGATCAAGCACAGTGATGACCTCCGGGCTGGTTCGGAAAAACAGATATCCCTTGCTTAATTCCACACTGGCGCTGTGCTCCAGAATCCGTTCCTTCTGCATGGTGTCCAAATGATATTTATAATAGGTGTGCTTGTTGTCGGGGGAGTATGCGGCAAAAACGAAGGTTTGATCATCAATCCACATGGTTTGCGATTTAACTGCCCAGCCTTGTTCGAAATCGCTGTTATGAAACAGCAGCTTTTCGGAACGGTCCTTAAAGGAATACAGCCAAATCCCGTCGCTGGGGGTAATCTTGCCATTGTCTACATATTTGGTTGAAAAGTAAGTCATGTATTCGCCGCCGGGACTTAAAGCCGGATCTGCCGCCCAAAAAATCTGATTGCGGCCTTCAGTAAAGTATTGTTGCACGGGTATTCCAAATGCGGTGTCGCTTGTTATTTTGTTTACTGCCAAAGTATCCGGGGCAACCGAGTAGATGGATTGATTATGCGGGAAAACAAATTGATTTCCTTTGGCGGATGCCAAAATCCACGGTGATCCCGAGAATGGACTCGCTTGAATCGCCCTCTGCGTTGTTCCTTCAAACCTGGTAAAAGTGAATTCATTGCCGTCCACCGATACGCTTTGGTCGAAGGAGGAGATCTTCTTGATGCTATTGGAGGCAGGAAGAAACTCGTATTTGCCGATATCAAGCTCCCTGGCGATTTGGCGGCTCTTCTCCGTTCCTTCGTTGGCCGTTTTGTCCGTTTGCAGCTTCTCGGTGTATTCTTTGGTTTTGTCCTCTATCAGCAGGCCATTCTGCAGGCTGATATAAGACTTATCCAGGACGTTCCACGGTTCCTTTCCTTCTTTACCGATTATATTGATTGATACGCCATAAGCAATACCGCTTATGCCAAGACAGCTTAGCAAAACAACCATGATCAAGAGCTTGTTTTTTCTCATAGTTTACACCAAACACTCCCTTCAACAATTGTTTCTGGCCAAACAGCACACATCTTTTACGGATTACTGGCTTGCCGGCAACTTCAGACGATTGACAAAATAGAATTTTTTAACTTTTTTATGGCATCAACTCCAATTCAATACAATAATCATATAATAGTTCCAAGAAAAGGTAAATACCCTGCAAAAATATTATTTTTATGACAAACTACGAGGGGAAATAAACATTAAAATAGCCCCACAAAGTGGAGCCCTGCCTTCGATGCTAATTCCAGGTACTTTGCGGGGGCTCCGGAAGCTTATAAATTCTTGAATGAAAAAAGCGACTTTAATCAGTCGCCTCCGCCACCTCCATCGCCACCACCTCCATCGCCGCCACCGCCGGAGTCCCCGCCGCTGTCACCCCAACCACCACTGTCACCCCAACCACCACTGTCACCCCATCCGCCACCATCATGGTCAGAACTGCCGTCCCCTTTGCCGGGAGCGTCATCGTTCTCCCTGTGGCTGTCATCTCCCGAATGATGCGAACCGCTTCCCCATAAAAAAAAGGGGGCGCTGCCATCCGGTTGAAAGCCGTTCCCGTTCCGCTCCTGATTGCGGCTTCTTCTCCCGCCATGATTGTCCACTGCTCTGGCAATGAGGGTAATGAGCACGAATGCAACGACAACCACCAAAAAAATTCCCATTTTATCTTTTCCTCCCACTTTCCTTGTTACTCCATTATAGCATAGGGCATCTGTGACGAGAACCGTCTCATGAAAGAAAACCTGACATTTACCTGCCACGGGTGAAATCAGGGGAGTATACTGGTATTGGGCTTAATGAAATGGTATCGTAAGAAAAGAAGGGGAGCAGGCTGTCCTGATGGGGCGCGGCACCCTACTTTTCGAGGAAACGGACGGGGATTACGAGTCATGGGAAATATCCTTCCAACCATCTGTACCCTGCTGATTGTGATCAGCGCAACCTTGGTAGGTTTCGGCTGGCATGCCATCGTGAAGAAGCACCGGGAGCGGCATGAGAAACTGATGTTTGCAGGAGCTGTAACGGCGCTGCTGTTCTTCTTGCTGTATGTGGGACGCACAGTCTTTGTGGGAAACACCTCATTTTCCGAGGATGCCCCCTTATGGGTGCAGGACGCCTATTTTATCTTTCTTATTTTCCATATTGTGCTCGCTACGGTATCCGGGGCCTTCGGCATTGTGACGCTGTTGCAGGCATTCAAGAAGCAATTCGCTAAGCACCGGAGGATTGGACGCATAACCGCCATCCTCTGGCTATGTACAGCCCCTACGGGAGTTATGGTCTATGTGCTGCTCTATATTCTCTACCCTGGAGGGACGACGAAGCCGGTGTTCGATGCCATATTCGGGTAGCAAGTCCAACGGAACTCTCTCCCCCAGCCCATATCCGATTGGACATATGGCCAGCCAGGGCTCCTCCTGAGTCCCGATCGAACCACAAATGGATTCTGGTCAAAGGATCAGGGCATGCTTTCAAAGGTCCAAGCAGCTATGGAGCGGTAACTGCCCGGCAGGAAGGGAGAGGGATGAGAAGAAGGAGGGGAACCCGCGGCTGCTTTAGCTGTAACGAGTTGCGGCGAGCTGTAACGGACACAGAAGCCCTTATTTAGCTCAAAATCACATGTTTGAAATTTTAACGGACCTGAGAGCCTCTATTTGCTCCAAATCCCCCTTGCAGCAGGCCATCGGGCACCAATAGGGTCTTTCAGGTCCGTTACAGTTGCTCATCCGCCCATTTACCCGTTTAAGCGTCTCTCAGGTCCGTTAGCCCCGCGAACGTCGTAACGTAACACGGTCGCTCCTCTTGGAAATACGACCATAGAAGCTTTTCTCATAACCGACGGGCTCCCTCCCGGCTGTCCTCACTTCATGCGCGGTTCGCAGAAGGAGCTGCCGGCTGTTCCTCCGCCGGGTTTTTCTTCGTTGCACAGCTTCACAACTGCCAAGACTGTGTTATAATAACCATGGGGAACGTTCCCCATCCAGGGAGGTGCCCCATTGGCAAGCATTATTGATATTGCCCGGATGGCTGGCGTTTCGAAGACGACGGTATCCAAGGTGTTCAACAACCAATACGGAGTCAGCGCCGAAACCAGGCAGAAGGTGCTGGAGGCGGCCCGCGAGCTGCATTACACCCCGAATCAGGCGGCCAGAAGTCTGGTGACCAGCAGAACCAATGTTATCGGAGTCGTATACGACGCTCTGGTTTCTCCCATCTACACGGAGTTGGCCGGGCATCTGGAGAAGGCATGCAGCGGATACGGATATCACCTGGTCTTCTGCAATTGCAATGACAACCATGAAACCAAGGTGCGGTACATGAACTACTTCGCGGGCGGTTCGGCGGACGGCGTCATTCTGTTCGGAAGCGATCACAGGGACCGGGACATCATCGAGACCCTGCTTCAGAACGAATATCCTTTCTCCGTGATCGAGAACCGCTTCGACGATCTGAATGTGAATCATATCCTGATCAATAACTTTGATGGAGCCCGCAAGGCCGTGCATTATCTGGCCGGACTCAACCATAACCGCATTGCCCATGTCACCGGCAACATGCAGCACCGGGTGGCCTCGGACCGGCTGAACGGCTATATTACCGCCCTGCAGGATCTGAATATGCTTGTGCGGCCGGAGCATATTCTGTACACCGATGCCGCCATCGGCTGCGGAGCCGCCGCGGCCAGAGCCTTCATGGAGCTGGAAGACCGGCCTACGGCCATATTGGCCTTCAATGACATCATCGCCTATGAGATGATCGGCTATTTCCAGCAGCAGGGGCTGCAGGTCCCCGAGCATATCTCCATCGTGGGCTTCGACCATATCAAGAGCCAGCTCAGCTTCCTGCCGGTAAGCATGACGCTTACTTCCATGGCCCAGCCCATGGACCTGGTGGCCCAGGCCGCGGTGGAAGCCACTCTCTCCCTCATTACCAGCAAGGGCGCTGCTCCGGTGCAGACCCGGATATTCGACACCAGGCTGGTGGAGGGCAATTCCTGCTGGCCGGTTCTGTGAAGGCGTCAGGCATAGTCTGGCGTATGTGCGCTTTTTATTAAATCTCAGATAAGTATACCCGCGGATGATGTCCGATTTCCGGGTAAACGCGCACGGCGTCAAATGAACGCTCTCCGGTGTTTATCCATGGAAGATCAGCAAGTGTATCCTTCTGAGGAAGGAGAGCTCTTTTTCAGAAGAACTGAACGCATACTTCTGAGGAAAGAGAGCTCTTTCTCAGAAGAACTGAACGCATATACTTCTGAGGAGAGAAGCTTTTTCTCCGTAGATCAAGTGCTGAAGGATTCGGCAATAAAGGCGCAAAGGGTAGTGTCATGGCATAACGGAAAAAATTTCCGCTATCAGGAGGTTTTTCGGTAATTGCCGAGAGTTAACGGAAAAAATTTCCTTTAACTCCCTCAAAACCAGGTCCAGATGCCTGTTTCGGAGAGTTCAGGAGGAATTAACGGAAAAAATTTCCGCTAAAATAGCGAGTAAGGAAGAATTTGCAAAGATAACGGAAAAAATTTCCGTTATGAGTAAGCGGGCCGACCCCATTCCCACAGAAAGCACCTGGTATATCCTTACGAAGGAATTTACCCTGCGGAAACCGGCTCGGCTTCTTGGCAAACGCACGGCATCTATAGGACGCCGTGAGGTATTTATCCTCAGAAAATAAGGATCTCTGTTTACTTATGATGACGGAAGATCCTTCTTTTACAACTTAATTAGGGAACGTTCCCTAACAAAAAATGGAGGTTATACGAATGAGCAGCTTTGGACAGTTTTCCCGTGACGGCTCGGAATTCCACTTCACAACCCCGGTCACACCCAGGCCCATGATGAACTACATCTGGAATTCCCGGTTATTATCGGGGATTAACCAACTGGGCGGCGGAGCAGGCGCTTACGGGGACCGGGCAGCGGCTTATATCGATCCGGAAGGAAGAGGCAGAGCCGTATTGTTCAAGAACGGCAACCGCTATTTCTACATCCGTGATGAGGAAACAGGCGAGTTCTGGAACCCGGGGTGGTTTCCGGTGAAGCGGGAGCTCGATGCCTACGGCAGCCTGCACGGGCTGGGTTATTCGGTTATTGAGGGAGCGCGTGGCGGACTGAAGGTGAAGGCCAGGGTGTTCGTGAACCAGGAGGACCCCGCCGAGATTTGGACGCTCACACTGACGAATGAGTCGGAGCGGACCAAGCAGGTGAAAGTGTATTCCTTTGTGGAATTTCTGTTAACCGGCTACAAGATCTATTGCAATTATTATTCCAATCTGTTCGCCCAAGCGGACCGCGCGCGTAATCTCCTTGTTGCCTTCAACACCGTGCAGGACCGCACCCACGAATGGTTCAACGGCTTCGTCGCTGCAAGCGTACCCATAACCGGATTCGATACCAGCAAAAAAGCGTTCCTGGGCACCTACGGGGATATTGGCGCCCCCCATGGAGTGGTGGAAGGCCGTCTGGGCGGAAGCCTTGCTTCCAATGAGGATATGGTGGGCGTACTGGAGAATACATTTACCCTTGAGCCCGGTCAGCAGGTAAGCTATCATGTGCTCCTGGGAGCAACGGATTCCATGGAAACGGCGGCCGCCATGGCGGAGAAGCTGTTCGCGCCGGGCCGGATCGAAGGGGATTACAGCCGTCTTCAGGCAGCCAAGCAGCAGATGATGGAGGATATCTCCGTCCAAACTCCTGATCCGCTGGTTAACAATCTGATCAACAAATGGGTGAAGCAGCAGGTGCAGCTGTGTGCAGAGGCCGGACGGGATACAGGCAAGGGCTTCCGCGACCAGTTGCAGGATGCGTGGGCCATTACCTCCTTCAACGCCGGGTTGGCCAAGGAGAAGATTCTGGAGACACTGCGCTACGAGTACAGCGACGGGCGCTGTGTAAGAGGGTGGCTGCCGCTGGACCACCATATTTATTCCGATGGCCCCACCTGGATTGCGCCTACTATCAACGCCTATATCAAGGAAACGGGCGACTACAGCTTCCTGGATATTTCCGTGCCTTATCTGGATGAAGGGGAGGCCACCGTATGGGAGCATATCCTGACTGCCGTCCGCCACTCCTCGGATGACACGGGAGAACGGAACCTGGTGCGGGCCCATGCGGGCGACTGGAATGATTCCCTGAACGGAATCGGAGTGGGCGGCAAGGGAGAGAGCGTCTGGACCTCCATTGCCCTGTATTTTGCACTTCACAATACAGCCGAGCTGGCCCTGGAGGTCCGCAAGGATGCGGCACTGGCCGAAGAGCTGTTGGCGCGGGCGGAGAAAATCAAGCAGGCGGTTAACGACACCGGCTGGGACGGCGCTTACTATCTGGCGGGCTACACGGACGCGGGGGATAAGGTGGGCACCCATCTGGAGAAGGAAGGCAGCATCTACCTGAACAGCCAGACCTGGGCCGTGATGGCGGGAGTTGCAGAGGGAGAGCGGGCGGAGCAGTGCCTGAAGGCTGTGGATGAGCTGCTGGATTCCCCCTACGGACCGCTAACCCTGTACCCCACGTATACGCAATATAATCCGGCTATCGGGCGGCTGACCGGCTTTGTTCCGGGCATCTGGGAGAACGGGACGCCATACTGCCACGGAGGCACCTTCAAGATTGTAGCGGACTGCTATGCAGGCCGGGGGAACAAAGCCTACGAGACGCTGAAGAAAATCATGCCTGACAGCGAAACCAATCCGTCCGATTATTCGGGCTGCGAGCCATATGCCCTGACCAATATGTATTTCGGTCCGGACAATCCGCGGGCGGGCCAGACCATGTTCGCCTGGGTCACCGGCACGGCAGGGTGGATCTTCCGTTCCGTCACCCAGTATATGATGGGCTTCTATCCTGCATATGATACGGTTACGGTGAACCCGAGCATTCCCGACTTCTGGGGAGAGTGCTCCATGAAGCGGAAGCTGAAGGGGGATACCTATCTTGTGACCATCGACAACAAAGCACGCGTGCAAAACGGAGTGCGCCAGCTGCTGGTGGACGGGCAGGAAGTGGAGGGAAGCACGTTCCAGCTGTTCCACGACGGGCAAACTCATACGGTTCATATCGTAATGGGTTGAGTCAATAACCTGATTGGATGTAATAATGAAATCCATAAAGCACTGCGGTCTCCTTCAGGGAGGCTGCAGTGTTTTTTTGAAGCCAGCAAGTCTATCATTCGGAGGCAGGAGAGCCCTTTCCCAACAGATCGGACTTCCATGCTGCTTACGCGGTTCGATTGAGGAATGAAATGACGGGATCCGGTTATTTCGGGACAGAGAGGATCCGATTCCGAGGAAGGGGATGCCTTTCTCCGTAGAGCAAGTAAGGAAGGAGCAGGAAACAAGGGGCACACGAGGTTAACGGAAATTTTTTCCGTTAACAGGACAGTTTTCGGTATTTACCGAGATTTAGCGGAAAAAATTTCCGTTAACTCCCTCAAAACCAGGACAAAATGCCTGTTTTGGGGAGTCCAGGAGGAAATAGCGGAAAAAATTTCCGTTAAAACAGCGAGGAATGATGAATTTGCAGAGATAGCGGCAAAAATTTCCGTTAGGACCAAGCGGGGCGGGAAAAATTTGCAGGGATAGCGGAAATTTTTGACCTTAGGAGTAAGCGGGCGGGACCGCCGGCTGAGGCGTAACTCCTTGGGCAACGTAAAAAAAAGACCTGGCGGTATTCTTCCGCCAGGTTATTCTCATATGTGCGCACCAGCCACGCTGCTTGGCTGTTTCCAAAAAAAATTCATGAGGAACGGGGATGCCACTGCTTTTTCACCCATTCAGCTGCCTGGGCTCCCTTGCCAACCGCGCGGATCTCTTATAATGTAATCTGCCGGTTCAAGCAAACATCGAGAATCCACGGCCATGGACCATAGCCCGCTTCCACGTTGATATGTCCCATTTTAGGAAGAATAATGCAAGTCGCTCCCAAATCCAAATATGAAGAAGCATCACTTACCGAACAATAAGGGTCCGTTGAGGACAAAACAAACAGGGTCCTCTCCGCCGCAGCTGCAAGCTCAACCAAGCTTTCCGGTATGGGGAAAAAGCTCCTTACAGGCTCATATTCCAAAAATGGCGAGGGCGGCGCTACCAGAATGGCCCTGTGGATTTTTCGTTCCGGCTGTGAGGCTGCATAATGGAACCACATGATGCACGCTAAGCTGTGAGCCACTACATACACTTCTTCATCGTGCGGGATTTCTTCAAGAACGGAGGATAAATAGCTAAGCCAAGCCTCCTTGTCAGGTTGATCCTTGTCCGGAAATTCAGGAAAAACCACCTTTTCACCCTGCTTCACCAGCTCTTGCTGCAACCATCTTTGCCAATGATCGGGCCCGCTGCCGCCGACTCCATACAGCAAGAGGAAGCTTCTACTCATGATCACAACACCTCCATATTGACCGAATAAAAAGAGAACAGCATCATGGCCGAATCGAATATCTGAACCTCTTCTTCTTATTATAAGATAAATGCTGGCCGATAGTCATGAGATTACCGGAAATGGTCATGGTCGTCCACTTATTCTGTCACGCTCCTGCCGCTACAATGATAGATGTCGGATGCGTACGAATCCGGGAGATCCTAAGCAGACTTACAGAGAGAGGAGGAGCATTCATGGCGGTGGACGAAACGGCTCCTGCAGAGAATACCATAATGACAATCACCGGCAAGAGCAAGCGCTTTTCCTGGTTCATAAAATACTGGGATTTGTATCTGATCATGGTGCCGGGCATCCTGTACTTCTTAATCTATAAATACCTGCCTATGGCAGGCATCGTCATTGCCTTTCAGGATTACGGAGTGTTCTCCGGAATCAGGGGAAGCGAATGGGTGGGGCTCTCGCACTTTAAGGCCATGTTTACGGATTCGGAGTTTTACGAGATTTTCCGAAACACACTGGTCATCAGTTTATACAAGCTGATCTGGGGCTTCCCTGGACCGATTATTCTGGCGATTATGCTTAATGAAATCAAGAATGTGTTCTTTAAGCGTTCAGTCCAGACCCTGATCTATCTGCCCCACTTCTTGTCTTGGGTCATCATCGGGGGCGTATTGATCAATCTGCTGTCACCGGCTACAGGCATCGTTAACGAGGTGCTGCAATGGCTTGGATTCAAGCCGGTCTTCTTCCTGGCCGATCCCGACTGGTTCAGATCGATTCTGGTCGTCAGTGATTTATGGAAGGAAGTCGGCTGGGGGGCAATCGTCTATCTGGCCGCCATCGCGGGGATTGATCCCCAATTGTATGAAGCGGCTATTATGGACGGAGCGGGCAAGTGGAAGCAGATCACCCACATCACCTTTCCCTCCTTGCTAAGCACGATCGTCATCATGCTGCTGCTGCGGCTTGGCAGTATTCTGGATGTCGGGTTTGAACAGATCTTCGTGCTTTACAGTCCGCTTGTATACGACGTGGCCGATGTGATCCAGACCTATGTATACCGGATGGGCATTACCCAGGCGGAATTCAGCTTTACTACGGCAGTCGGGCTGTTCGAGTCGGTGATCGGCTTGGTCCTGGTCATATCCGCCAATAAAGCGGTTAAGAAGATTGGGCAAGAAGGAATCTGGTAAGTCGCTCCGCTCATGTTATGAAACTCAAAAACTCAGCGGATGCTTACGAAGTCAGTTTTTTCGTCATAACCGCTCCGCTCATGTTATGAAACTCAAATACTCTTAGGAGGGGTCCTCATGAAATTAACCCTGGGAGAACGCCTAGGCTCCTCTGTCAATTCCATCCTGCTGGGGCTGTTCGCGGTTGTCGCCACGCTGCCGTTCATCCATGTCGTGGCCCAGTCCCTGAGCAGCCACCACGCCATCGTCTCCGGTCTGGTCACGCTGTGGCCGGTGGAATTCTCGCTCGAGGCATACAAGCAGGTGCTGAACGAAAGCGCCTTCTGGGGCGCCTTCCGCATCAGCGTCCTGCGCACTATAGTGGGTACGGGCTTTAGCATCCTGATGATCTGTCTGTTAGCATACCCCTTATCCAAATCCTATATCAAAGGGCGGTCTGCGATCCTGTTCATGATCGTCTTCACCATGCTGTTCCAGGGCGGGATGATCCCCAAGTATCTGGTGGTGAAGGCCACGGGATTGCTGGACACCTTCTGGGCTTACATCATCCCCAATGCCATTGGCGCCTTCAGCGTCATCATTCTGAAGAACTTCTTCCAGAGCGTTCCCCAAGAGCTGGAGGAATCGGCGCGGATTGACGGAGCCACCAATGTGGGCATATTGTTCCGCATCATGATCCCCCTGTCCATGCCCGCTATCGCTACCCTCTGCCTGTGGTCTGCCGTAGGGAACTGGAACGCGTTCTTCGACGCGGTGCTGTATGTCACCAACCGACATCTTCACCCGCTGCAGGTATACCTGCGGGAGCTGATTATGTTCAACCAGTCCAACATCAACACCAACGGGCCCAGCAGCCTGGACAATTCCCTGCTGGCGCTGGAGTCGCTGAAGGCTGCGGCGCTTATGGCCAGCACCCTCCCGATTCTGATCTTGTACCCATTCTTGCAGAAGCATTTTGTCAAAGGCATCATGATCGGCTCGGTCAAGGGATAATTTCATTTTTAATCCTAAACCTATATAATGTTTGAGAGAGGGGTATTTTACAATGAATATGAAAGTAAAAGGATTGTTGTCCGCCTCCGTTGTACTTGCGCTTGGGGTAAGCACCGCCTGTTCTTCGGGCGGCGGTTCGGGCGGTTCATCCGCATCTTCCTCACCCGCGGGCTCCGCAGCGCCGCAGGGAAGCGAAGCGCCTGTTCTGGAGAAGAAGTCCATCTCCATCGTCTTGAACAATGTGGGCCGGAAATTCCCGGAAGGGCTCAATGAGAACAATAACCCGTACCTCGACTATATCCGCAAGGGGGCCAACCTGGATATCAAGGTGACATATCCGCCAGCCGACGGTTATGTGGATTCGCTGAACGTTATCATGGCTTCCGGCAACCTGCCCGATTCCATCTCAACATGGAGCGCCGACTGGGTGGAAAACTATGTCCGCCAAAAAGCGCTTCAGCCGCTGGATGATGTCCTGCAAAAGTATGGCCAGAATCTGCTGAAGAACATCCCGGAGGAAGCGTGGAAGTCGGTTACCTTTAACGGGAAAATATATGCCATCCCCGGTATGAACTCTGTATTCGGCGATGAAATTGTCTATATCCGCAAGGACTGGCTGGACAACCTGGGACTGCAGCCTCCCCAGACGCTGGATGAATACAAGGCGGTTATGAAAGCCTTCGCCACCCAGGACCCGGACCAGAACGGCAAGAATGATACCTTCGGCTTCAGCATGCTGGAGAACCTGGGCAGAACGGCGCCTATCTTCGGAGCGTTCGGCGTCCAGAAGGGGATCTGGATGGAGCAGGACGGCAAGCTGGTCAGCTCTGTTACCCTTCCTGAGACCAAGGCGGCTGTGGCCTTCCTGGCTGATCTGCATAAGGAGAATCTCATCGATCCCGAATGGCCGCTTAACAAACCGGCAACCTTGAATGAGAAGGTGGCCAGCGGCAAGGTAGGCTTCTTCGTCGGGCAGTGGCATGAGACCCGGAGCTCCATCGCCAACAGCAAGAAGAACGACCCCAAGGCCAACTGGATTGCACTGGGCTTCCCCACCGGCAAGGACGGCAAGAAGGGAACCGTGGGCTATCATCTCGTAAGCTCATATAATGTGGTGCCGGTAACAAGCAAGAATCCGGATGCTGTGGTCCGCATGATTGATTTCATCATGGGAGAAGGCTACAAGACCATGCTGCTGGGCTTCGAGAATGAGGTATGGAAGAATGAGAACGGGAAGATCGTCACCAATAATGAAGAGCACACCAAGCATATTTACCGCCAGACCTTAAGCGAATACTTCCGGCCGTACAAGAATGCGGCAGACCGGGACCGTCTGGATTCCCTGGGTGCGGAGTATAATCTTAATGCTACGGTGGACATGATCAATGCCAACGCCATGCCGAGCAAATTCTCGGGAACACCGACTCCGTCCATGGGCAAGAACAACAGCACGCTTGCCAAGCTGGAGGAGGAATATTTCGTCAAGATCGTCGTAGGCCAGCTGCCTGTGGACGCCTATGACGACTATGTCAGCGAGTGGAAGAAAAAGGGCGGCGACGAAATCACCAAGGAAGTTAATGAATGGTACGCCAATAACAAATAAAGAGGTTTGCGAATCAAGCTGACAATGGCGCTCCCACGAGCGCCATTTCGGCGCATCATAAGCGGAATTGGAGGAAAAGCATGGGATGGCTCGCCAGGTTCAAGGAAAAGTACAAACGCTCGATTCAGGTGAGGCTGACCTGCTATTTCATTCTTACCCTGATTCCCTTGATTGCCTTCAGCCTGTACGCCAATGTCCGCTCGCGGCACATTCTGGAGCAGGAGCTGGGGGAGCGGACCATGAGCGCCATGGGCTCTGCCTTGGAATATGTGGATTTGACCCTGGACAGTCTGAGGGACTTGTCCACCATGATCTCAACGGATGTGAACCTCACTTCCCGGCTGAACTCCACAGAAGATGTGTTCGCTCCCTCTGTGGTCATTGATTTTACGCGGGTTCTGGCTCAGCTCACCAATATTACCTCGGTGAACCAATCCCTGACGGATACCATGATTTTGCACAGCAATTCTGGACTGATGATTTCAAGCCGCAAGGGGGCGGTCCATCAAGAGAATTACCGGGAGGAGCCCTGGTTCCAGGAGGCGGTGAAGGCCAACGGGGGCATTGTCCTGTATTTGCCCGGCCGGGACCTGCTGGACCTGAACGGTTCCCCTGATCCCATCTATGACCGGAACCAGATCCTTCTGTTGCGGATGATGGATCTGTACAACCGCAACCAAAATCAGAGCCAGAATGTGCTGCTCATGTCCATCCGCAAGGAGAAGCTGCTCTCATATCTGGAGCATCTGATTCCAAGCGGTGCATCCCGGGTATACCTGTTGGATAACCGGGGACAGCTGGTGGTGTCCAATGCGGGGGCTGATCAGCCCGTGCCCCACTGGGATGATCCGGAGGAAAACCGTCTTGTCGGAGAAGTGCCTGACTCCTCCGGGAAAATGCTGATGCTCAGGGTCGCTTCTCCCCGCTCGGGCTGGTCCCTTCTCATGATGCAGCCGGAGGAGGAGATCTACAAAAAATCCAAGCCGCTGCAGATTTTCACTTATTGCATCATTGTCATCAGTTCCTTGATGGCGCTCTGGATATCCTGGGTCATCTACAGCGGAATCGCGGCCCCCATTTCCTCCCTGGCTTACGGCATGAAGCAGCTGCGGATGGGCAAGCTGGACACCCGCCTTGCCAACAGCCGTGAGGATGAGCTGGGATATCTGACTCAAGCCTTCAATCAGACTGTGGAGCAGCAGCAGCATCTGATCCGCGATATATATGAGCAGCAGCTGCGGCTGACCAAGACGGAGCTGAAGTTTCTTCAGGCGCAGATCAACCCCCACTTTCTGTATAATACCCTCGATTCCATCTACTGGTCGGCCAAGCAGCATGAAGCGGATGACATCGGCGAGATGGTCCTGAATCTGTCCCGGTTCTTCCGGCTCAGCCTCTCCAAAGGAAGAGAGAGCTTCACGCTGGAGGAAACCATGGCTCATCTGCAGTATTACATCCGGGTTCAGCAGCTCCGGTTCAATGAACAATTTACCGTGGAATACCGCATTCCCGACGAGTGCAGGGAGCTGTATGTGCTGAAGCTGGTGCTGCAGCCCCTGGTGGAGAATGCCATTCTCCACGGGCTGGAGAAGAAGACTAACGATGGTGAGCTGGTGATTTCGGCAGAGGCCAGGGGAGACCGGCTGATTCTGAACGTATCCGACAATGGCAGAGGGATGGACGAAATGAGGCTGCTGCAGATCCGGGCCGCACTGGACCGGACGGCGGGGAACGATGCTTATTCCTCCGCCGAGCGTAATACCGAGTTTTTCGGTTTGCAGAATGTGAAGGCAAGAATCCGGATCTATTACGGGGAATCGGCGGAGCTGCATTTTCGCAGTGCAAAGGGCGAAGGAACGACGGTTTCCATAGACTTGCCCCTGCTGCGGTGCAGGAGCCAAGGGGAGGTGGAAGAGGCATGAATCTGATGATTGTAGAGGATGAAGTGCGGATACGCAACGGTATTGCCGGAGGCATCCCCTGGGAACAGAGCGGCATCGAGATTGTTGCGCTGGCCGGCAGCGGCAAGGAAGCGCTGGATATGATGGAGCGGCGCAAGCCGGATATTATCCTGCTGGACATCGAGATGCCGGAGATGGACGGGCTGGAGTTGGCTGAGGAGGTGCTCCGGCAGGAGCCGCAGATGAAGCTTGTGATCCTGAGCGGACATAACGACTTTCATTATGCCCAGCGGGCGATTGAGCTGGGAGTGATGAAGTATCTGCTGAAGCCCGCGGGAGACCAGGAAATTCTGGAGGCCGTGACCGAGGCCGCCCGGGAAATCCGTGAGAAGCTGATGGAGAAGCATAACATGGATGAGCTGAAGCGGTTGTGGGAGAGCCGTCTTCCTCAGCTGCAGAACGATTTCTTCCGCAATTGGATTCTGAACCGCTACGAGGAATGGGAGTGGCGCAAGCATGCCGGGGAGTTGAACTTGAGTATTACCGGGCATACACGTTTTCTGGCCTGCATCTGCGAGATCGACCCCCTGGCGGAGGAGGAGACGCGCTTCTCGGCTGCGGACTCCTCGCTGCTGCAATTTTCCCTGGAGTGCATCGCCAAGGAATTCATGGCCTCTCCCTTCTGCCGTGTCTTCAATGATGCCAACGGATCCACAGTGGTGCTCTTCTTCGGCCAGCAATCGGAGCCGGACACGGAGCTCATGAAGCGGGCGAACATTGAGGTGTCGCGGCTGTTGAAGGTGGTGGAGGACTGTCTGAAGCTCACGGCTTCGGCTGGACTGGGCACCGTCTTCGGCTCTACGGAGGTATTCCAATCCTACCGGCAGGCGCGCCGGGCGCTGCAGGACCGGACCGTTTACGGACACGCCATCGCCATACCCTATCTGGAGGTCAAGAAGGAAGAGGGGACCTTCGATTTCAATCCCAGCTTCGAACGGCAATTGGAGATCGCTATCCAGACAGAGGAGGTGGGCCAGGCCTATGCCCTGATTGAAGAGCATCTTGGCCAGGTTTTTCGGCACGCAACGGCCGAGCTGGTCCATGAGCATGTGCTGTATCTGAGCAGCATCTTCACCCGGTTCATCCAATCCCGGGGATTTCCCATGAAGAAGGTATTGCACGGGGATTACCGGATCTTTCGCTCCCTGGAGACGCTGACTACCCAAAGTCAGATATTGGAGTGGACCAAGCGGGTGGCAGGTCAGATATGGGACTATATGGATAATGAACGCCGTCAATGCAGTCATGAGATGGTGAAGAACATCCTGGAATCCGTGGAGCAGCATCTGGGCGAGGATTTGAGCCTCCATTCCTTCTCGGAGCGGCTGTTCGTCAACCCGTCCTATCTGAGCCGGCTGTTCAAAAAGGAAACCGGGGAATCTTTCTCCAACTATGTGCTGGGCAGACGCATGGAACGGGCCAAGGAGCTGTTGGCGGGCAACGTGAAGGTGTACGACGCCGCCAACGCGGTGGGCTATCAGGATATGAGCTACTTCGCCAAGGTGTTCCGCAAATATTGGGGTGTAGCCCCGCGGGAGCTGAAGAAGTAGGGGAAGCGGAGCCCTGGGCACTGGGAGTGGCATGGATGATCATGCAATTCCTTGGTTGCCCATGCTTGACATGCAACCGTAAGGTTGCATATACTTGATATATGAACGGAGACAAGGAAACTATATTCAAAGCACTTGCCGATTCGACCCGGCGGCTTATGTTAGACGAGCTATCCGAACACAACGGGCAGACGTTGTATGAGCTTACGGTTCGTCTCATTACGAAGCACGGTCTTTCCATTACGAGACAGGCAATCGCGAAGCATCTTTCCGTGTTGGAAGAGGCCGGGCTCGTAAAATCGCAAAAAAAGGGAAAATATCGCGTGATTGTATTTAACAACGAACCACTTAAAAATTTGCTGAAAGGATGGATAGAATAATTATAAATGCCGCAACTATCAGAGGAGGAAAAATACATGTTGAAAATTATTGTCACCAGTATATTCGTTCAAGACCAAGACAAGGCATTGGCATTTTATACAGAGACCCTGGGCTTTATAACAAAACATGACATTCCCACTGGGAAATTCAGGTGGATCGCGCTTGTTTCTCCCGGTGAGGAAGAAGGCACCGAGCTTATACTTGAACCCAATGATCATCCTGCCGCCAAAGAGTATCAGAAGAAATTGTTTGCCGACGGCATCCCGGTAACCATGTTTGGCGTTGCAGATGTTCAGGAAGAGTACAAACGCTTATTGGAAAGCGGCGTGAAGTTTACGATGGAGCCGACAAAAATGGGCGAGCTCACAATCGCGGTCTTCGATGATACATGCGGCAACCTCATTCAGATTATTCAGAGGTAGCTATACTAACCCTGTCCTGTTCTTTAGGATGGGGTTATGTATTTCAGTGCTTCAAATTATTTGATGCTTGATGTAAAAGCTTACGGGAATGGACGCTAAGGTAAGCAGAATCAGCAGGAAAAGCCGCTTCCTTTTTTTCATGATCCTTTTGTCCCCCTTATATCTCCTCGAATTTCATTTTCCCTTCGTCCAATGACCTATACCCATGAAGAAAATAGTTAAATGTAGTCATATACAAGATTTGGAAGGCTAAGATGCAATCTAGTTATCGCATAATTTGAGAAAATATTGAAATTAAAGGAGGTTTTGTTTCTTGTTATCGGATCTTAATCCCTTTTAAGCCGATCGAGACGGCCTTCTCATCCACAAAGGTGACCTCTCCTCCGTTGCTGTAATAGAGGGTTTGGTTGTCCCCGGCGCTCTCTGTCCGAACAGGGGGACCCCAGGTTGCATTGATCTGCAAGGGAGCCATATTAACTTTGACCACATTGTTCTCCACTTCCAGAATGGTCTTGTAATCCGCTTCATCGAAGGATTGTCCGGTGGGCAGGGTGAGGGTAAGCTTGCTCTTCGAGAAATGATACCGCCCTGCGGAGGTTTGGATGATGATAGTTTCGTAGATGTGCCTTTTTCCAAGTGTAAGGGTACCAAATGGTTTAGACTCAACTTTAGGCAAAAAAATAGTTAAATCACGCATCGTATAGTACTTTCTCTGAAGTGTCAGTGCTTCAAATTCATCATTTGCGATAAGCGGCAGGGTTCCCCCCTTCCGATCCGCCAACTCCGGGACACAAGGTAAGCAGAATCAGCAAGAAAAGCGTTGTCTCTTTTTCCTGGTCTATTCCTCATCGTCATTACAGATATATAACATTATTGTATGATAATTCATAATAAATTGATAGATTGATAGCGCATTAACCTGAAGCATGGTTGATAAAAAGGAGAATCTTAGATGATAAAAGCTCAATTTCGAAGAGTATGTCTTTATCTATGTCTGTTTGCTGTTGTTTTCACAATAATCCCTACAAATCTTATCCAAGCAGAGCAATCAGCCGGGGATAATTACAGCAATATCGGCATTTTAGATGACGTTAACGAGAATGTGTTGAGTAACGTTTACGGTCCGGACAGGAATGATACTTCGTTAAACTCCACCAATCAGAAGAAGAAATTTTTAGTAGGATACAAGAAAGCAATAGACTCGGCAGGTTTTGCCCGTACGGCCAATCTTTCCAAGAACGGTGTGAAAAAAATTGGCGGAAGCAATACCTTTGCTGTTGAACTGAACGAGGCTCAGGCAAAGGAACTGTCAAATGATCCTGAAGTGGCCTACATCGAATCTAATGCCACAGTAATCAGAGCCTCACTTGGAGAGATCGTGCCGGAGGCGTCCTATCAGGATGAGAATAATCAACAAAGAATGAGTACTGAGGCGGAACCTGAGACTACCCCTTGGGGAATAAAAGCAATTGGAGCAGATCTTGCCGCCAGCAATGGGTACACAGGAAATCGCATAAAGGTAGCTGTTCTGGATACAGGAATTTCATCGCATCCAGACTTGACGGTCACAGGCGGAGTTTCGTTTGTTGAGGAAACAAGTGGTTATTCTGATGATAACGGACATGGCACTCATGTAGCTGGTACAGTTGCTGCTCATTTGAATCAATTGGGAGTTGTTGGTGCGGCGCCGAATGTAGAGCTTTATTCTGTTAAGGTGCTGGATAAACGGGGATTTGGCGATTATGCTAAGGTCATTGAAGGTATTGCATGGGCGATTGAGAATAATATGGATATTATATCCATGAGCTTCGGCGGAAGTGAATTTAGTCAAGCCTTGCACGATGCAATAAAGCTTGCTGATGCAAGCGGACTGATTATTATTGCAGCAGCCGGCAACAGAGGAGCTTGGGACGGACAAGAAGAAACGGAATTGTATCCGGCACTGTATCCTGAGGTCATATCCGTAGGGGCTGTGGAAAAGAGCTTCCAAAGACTATACTTCTCAAGCATTGGAGCCGAATTGGATCTAATGGCTCCAGGCTATGATATTCTCAGCACCACAATGGATGGAGGTTACGGATATCTTTCGGGTACATCCATGGCGGCACCACATATTGCAGGCGCGGCTGCTGCTTTATGGGCCCAATCACCAGAGTTGTCCAATCAGGAGATTAAGCAGACTCTCTTCGATACGGCTACTGAACTTGGCAGTACTCGATTGTATGGACATGGCATTGTAAATCTGGCGAAGGCTTTGGGGATTACGGAAGACGCCATTCCCCCTGTAGAAGTGCCGAATAATAATCCAACGGGAATTCCCCAGGATTTCGATATTAATCAATATGACAAGAGCCTTCTATCGCTAAGCGAGCAGCTTCTCCATTTGAAGGAACGGGCGCAACTTGCCGGGAAGACGGAACTGGCCAAATCGATTGATTCCGATTACCACATTCTGCTTGCCCAGAATAGAAAGCTTCACCTCATACCGGAGCAAGAGTCTGGGGGAGTAAAAGGGGCAGACACCGCTTATTACAACGAACAGTTTCGTATGGATTATGCGGCGTTTAATAAACTAACTCAATCGTATCAGCAGAAAATAAATACATACGTATCACAATTGACATCCAGCATCGCAGGATTATCCAATATATCCATCCTAAGCTATAATCTGATAGGTGACGATCAGGTTATTAAGCAAGGTCAGAGTGCCAGTGTGGAATGTACCCTCGATTCCGTGAAGGATATCAATGTACAGGTTGTGAACAGCAGCGGAGCAATCGTCAAGACGGATTATATTACCGGGACAAGTGTACATGCCAGCTATGTTTGGCAGACGGGGTTTAATACACCTGTCAGCAAGTATCAGATTAAGTTCATCTACCCTGATGCGCCAGGCTGGGATGATATTTTTGATATAAACGTAAAGACTGGCGATCAGACCATCCAGCAGGGGCAGAATGCAACAGTAACGCGCATCCTGGACGACAGCAAGGATGTGGAAGTGACCGTTAGTGACTCCAGCGGCCAAGTCGTAGCTTCAGAATATGTGACCAATAGTCCTATCATTGCCAGTTATACTTGGTCCACAACATCATCCACACCTGTTGGAACATACACCATCCATTTTCATTATCCGACAGATCAGGAATGGGATGACTATTTCATTGTTAATGTTGTCAGTGAAGGCTCTGGCACCTTAATGCCGGGAAGTCCGTTTAACCTCCATGCAACCACTGTTGATGGGCAGAATGCATTGTTCAGTTGGTCACCCGGCGCCAATTCCACCAGCTTTGAGATTTACAAGAACAACACTTTAGTTGCAACCGACATAACGGCCAATTCTTTTGTATTCAACAATTTAACGCCTGATACCAATTACGATCTGGGAGTCAAGGGCAAGAATGTACATGGAACGGGTCCTATGGCATCGATTAGCTTCAGAACCACGATCATGCCGCCGACAACTCCTGGGAATGTATCGATCTTTGCAGTGACAGACTCAAGTATTACCATTCATTGGGATTATCAGGCAGGCGTATCGAGCTATAAGCTGCAGCTTAATGGAGCAGAAGCAGCAACAACTTCAGCATCCAGTCATACCTTTCAAGGATTGGAGCCCAATACCACATACACCATTAATATTGCAGCTGTTAATACAGCGGGCACAAGTCCTTATGCTGCAATAACAACGAAGACACTGCCGCAAATGCTGCGCGTAGGAACACCGATTGATGCAGATATTCCGGAAGGCCAATTCGGACTCTACAGCTTCATTCCCCAGACTTCCGGCAGCTATCGGATTTTTACCGGTTATTATGGCGGATTCGGAGCAGAGAGCGATACCATCCTTGAACTGTATTCAGATAGAGAATTAACTCAATTGGTGCTGGAGCCGTCAGATGACGCCAACGGTACGGTTTTCTCTGAATTAAATGCTACGCTGCAGGAAGGAACAACTTACTACATTAAGCTTCATGGATACGACAATAACTCCGTTCATGCCCGGTTGGCGGCAAGTCTGATTGCCGGTATACCCGAAATCAGTCTGGGAACGCCAATTGATGTTGCCACTCAACAGAATGAACGCAGAATATACGTTTTTCATCCAGTTGAGACGGGCTCCTATACGATCCAGACCGGGTATTATCAAGGTGAGGAGACCAATGGAGAAAGCGACACCATCTTGTCTGTCTACAATGACATTGCGCTATCTCAATTGATCGATGATGGCTATAACGATGATCTGGGGACGCAATCCAGATTTTCACGGGTGACGGTTAATCTTGCTGCCAACCAGTACTACTATGTAGTGGTGGAGGGGTACGGGAATGGTGCTGTGCAGGCAAGGCTTGAGGTTATACGTAACAGCCAGAACGTATTTACACCGCTGACTAATAAAGATGCTGTGGATATATCCAATCTGCCTGGGAAGAAAGCCTATTATGCATTTACTCCGGCGGAAGCAGGGAATTATCGTTTCTTCACTTCACCGTACCAGGGAAATGGGCAAGCTGTCGACACCATCCTGGAATTGTATTCCGATCCGGGGCTTACCCAATTAATTAGGGTCAATGATGATGTACAGGGCTCGCATCCGTATGGAGAGTTGTTTTCCAAGATTGAGAGCACTCTTGAGACAGGCCGGACCTATTATATTGTGGTGAGCAGTCTGCAGCCATCGATAGCCTTGCAGACGAGAGTGATGGTGGAGGACAGCTTCCATGCCTCGCGGGAGAAGGCTATTGCGGCTAACTGGAACGAAATTTACGAGAAGGATGTTTCGTCCCTGTATGATGTGGACTATTATCATTTTCAGATTACGGAACCACTGGACATTAATTATAATGTGACAGCATATGCCATTTTTCTTGAGGACAGCAGCGGCCGTTTGCTGCAAATCTTCACACCGCTGAGCCAACAGATTTACACCATCCAATCTCCCGGCAGCTACTATGCCCGAATTCATTATTATGATGGCAATCTGCAAACAGCTGTGGGCATACAAGCCAATTCGGTTGTTCAAAGCTATCCGGTAGAATTGGCTGACTACGAAGCCTCCTCCAAAAAATCCGGCGCTAATAATCAGGTGATTGACGCCAGCAGCGGTTATGACAAGGCTGTATTAACCTGGGAATATTCCCAATTTCACGAGGGAAGTATCGCAGAAGTATATGATCAAAGTGGATTTCTAATCTATAAGGAAAATATAGGGTACAAATTGGCGGGAAGCCATACGTACGAGTGGAATGGTCGAACATATAACGAACTCGTTTCAGGATTGCAATTTGATGAGGACTGGGACGGAGTTCCGGAGCGTTATTATGCACGGAATGGTAAATATACCATTCTTATTTACCCTGACGATGCCAACAGGAAGCATAAAGCTGTATTCACCGTTACAGTGGACAATGCCGACCGCAATATATCCAACTACTTTGAAGGAATACCTACAGACGACTATGATGGGATAAAGGTAACATCCAATAATAAACAGGGCTGTGAGAAATGCTTCAATTATTTTGCACAGTATGTCTGGCAAACGGATGAAGAGTACAGTGCAGATATAGCTACATCAGCATACCAAATCTGGTCGCAAGATGTGTACGGACCGAGTGGATTGGAGAAATTCTGGGGGAATTTGGGGAATTACATCTATAATCCAGATCTGTCCCCATATGATAATATCCAGAACATGATCACTTATGTTGGCTTGGTTCCTGTCATAGGAGAGGCAGCTGACGGCGTCAATGGAGTGATCTACCTGATTCGCGGCGATCAGGTAAATGCTGCATTGTCCTTGGCGGCTATGGTTCCCATCATCGGGGATGCCGCGGGAAGCACACAGATTGTATCCAAGGTAGGGTTGAAGTTTTTTACCCGGATCGATAACTTCATTGCTTGTGTGAACTGCTTCACAGCGGGAACGACTGTCCTGACAGATGATGGGGACAGACCAATTGAGGACATAAATGTCGGAGACCTGGTACTGTCGAAGAACCCTGATACAGGAGAGATTGCCTATAAGCCAGTCGATCAGTTATATCAGAAGGAAATTACGACAAGTTGGGTTATAACGATCGGAGAAGAGCAGCTAACAACAACCGAGCTCCATCCGTTCTGGGTTCAGGATAAAGGCTGGGTTTTGACAAAAGATCTGCTCGCAGGAGATTGGTTAGAGAGAGATGATGGTTCTCTCATAGCAATTGATAGGATTGAAGTTAAAAACGAGCCCGCATTGGTTTATAATTTTAGTGTACAAGATTTCCATACGTACTATGTATCCAGCTTGGGCATATTTACGCACAATACGAGCTGCATCCTGCCTTCAACGTATCTGAGTAAAATTATTGATCCGGTTACGGACACGCTGAATCCTGGTGCAATCAGAGCTCCAACCACGACAAATCCTTCCAGAACACTAGGTGAACAATTAAACGCCGCGGAACTGGTAGCAGATGCAAGTGATGGAGTTCGATGGGAGGCTCATCATATTGTGCCTCACGATTATCAGAAGTATCCAAAGGCAAAAGAAGCACGAGATCTGCTGGTAAATGAATTTAAAATTGATTTGAATTCTATTTCAAATGGAATGTGGATGCCAAGAGAAAAAGGAACGCCAATGCTGGAGGTTATGGATCTGGATAATTTGCAGGTTAGGTATATCGCGGAGCATGGGAAGATTCATACGAAGCAATACTTTAATTATGTGCAGGATAAATTAGAGGCTGTATACAATGAGTTTGGTCCTGATGGTATGAATTTACCACTTAGTGACTTACAAAAAAGGGCGGTAAAAGAACTTAATGGAATTAGGGAAACGTTGATGAATCAGCAGGATTTATTAGGTTTAATTAATAACAAGTGGTTTAAATAACGAAATTTCCAGCACAGATATTGATGATACAATATCTGTGCTGGAAAATATGAAGGGGGCAAAAATAATGAAAATATATCAGATGACAGACAAAGATTGTATCTATACGTATCCAGACGGTAGTGAGGATTATGATAAATATCGGCATAAATTTAACGGGAAGCCCATGGAGGATATATGGAGTCCTGTAGAGGTGGAATATATCCATAATCCGCCCAAAAAAGAGTATGATTGCACTGCCTTTGGCAATGGGAAATTTATATTTAATGACAAAGCAATTCATGCTTTAAACCATATCCTGCAAGGGAAGGTAGAAATTTTGCCTCTGGTTCATATCAATGCCGCGGCACCCAAGTCTATATTTGCGATTAATGTAATTCGTATGCTGGATTGTTTGGATTATGATAGGGCCAAAGTGAAAATTGATCCTGAATATAAAATTATTACAGAGATAAAACGGTATGCATTCAAGGAGGAAATGCTTCGGGATGAAACGATCTTCAAGATGCCGCAGCATAGAGGAACTCGCGTATTCGTCACTGAAAAGTTTGTCAGGGCAGTGGAGGAGAATCACCTAACCGGTCTGGAGTTTGACGAAGTATGGGATTCGGAGGAAGATCCGACGGCGGTGTATACGATACCAATACCTCAATTTACAGGAGAAACCTGTTCCTTCTCGGAGGCTCTCAAGATCCTAAGGGAGGGTAAATACGCGGTAGCCAGCAAGCATTTCAAAGTACAGCTGGAAGGAAATGAAATGGTCGTCGGGATGATGGATATTAGTGGGGAATATCATTGGGCCACATCCTACGGCATTCCACCTGCTTTCCTGGACATGATGTGGTACAAGGTCGAGAGAGATCATATCAAAAAGATGCCGGTCGATGAATAAGAGGAATCATAAATTGATGCTGGAGGATGGCGATGCACACATATTTCTCCAAAATTGCGCGGCGAATCGACAATAAAGGCTGCATGGGTAAGGAAGGCTATTTGGTTTTGTGCGAAAGGAATCAGAAGTATTATTCGTTGGGCAAGCCGCAAGCATTGGAGCTTGTTTCGTCAGAGGATTTCATCCATGCATTAGTAGAAGGATGTAAAGCCATTGTGCGCTCCTTTGCGGACAGTGCGGACAATGGGGACGTGTACATGTTTAATTTGTATACGGATGAGAATGCCAATATTTATGTCTATATGAATACACTTCCGTGCTTGGAGGAGAGTCTTCGCAACCATAACATGGAAGACTACCAGAACCTTAGAGAAATAAATTCTCTCAAATTCAATCAGGCGGATTTGGGCTTTGAATTCTGGCAGGAGCATATGGGAGATGCAGGGCGAATCATCAACGCATTTGAAGATCTTGCGTATTCAACCAATGGGGTAGGCCGGTATTATTCGGAGAGCGAAGAAAATCCCAAGCCCATCATTGCCTTTGAAGCAGATATTATTGAAGCGGGTTATTATGCTCTTGCAGTGAGGGCTGTCGAGCAATTAATTGCTGAGGATGTATTTGCTGCACTGAATAAAACGAAGGATTTTGTTGCCTTTGCCTCGACGGATAACGGTTATTTGGATTATAGTCTGGTGATGCGCAAAACGATTAGTCTGGAATTATTCTATGGACTATTTCCTTATCTTCAGCAGAAGGATATGCAGTATCAGGAAGAACTCCATTCTCTTCATCCTGTATCTGTCTGTGAAGCCCTCGATTATTGGCATGAAGCTGTAAACAGCCCTTATCTAAGCACTGTATCCCCATATAAATATGTTAGATGTGAGTATGACATATTCCTTCAATTGGAGCGATTCGGAAATGATCTTGCCAAGGAATGCTTGAGGCGTCTGAATCAATTGTGCTTTGATCAGTTGGAGCAAGAAGAAATTAATGGCATGCATTATTACGTGGAGGCTTTATATTTCTCTGGTAAGCTCACGGATGAGCAGAAAGAAATGTGCAGGATGATCGCTTGTAAGATTAAAGAAGCTCGGCAGGATTTAGATTATCTCGTAGATGAATTGAAGATTCTGATAAATACATGAGTTAGTCTGCCGCGGCAGCGGGAAGCTCCTTAATGTGAACATTTAGCGGGAGGAAACTGTAAATGGTTAATAGAGGTAAATATTGGTTTATTATTCTATTATGTGTTTTATTATTTACTCAACCTGCATCTGCAGGCACCATAATATTTGCGGTGGGGAATGATTCCTTACATGAGTATTCTACCGTTACGGAGAGTACTTACTCCATGCAAGCTCCCAAAAGCACAAGCGATGTATTGCCACCCGTCACCTCCATACAGATCGAAGGCAATGGACCGGGAGCAGGAGTCTATTACGGACCTGTTCAAGTTTCTTTATCCGCAACCGATGATTCATCAGGGATTCAATATACCGAATACAGCACAGATGGCGGGTTATCATGGAATCGGTATGAATCAACCATTACGCTGCTTGATCCTAAAGTGTACTCATTCAAATACAGATCTGTAGACAATGCAGGCAATATAGAAGCTGTCAAAACCAATAAAATTACGATAAAGGCGGATACTTTTCCCCCGACCACAACCTTAAGTCTGAGTGGGACAGTAGGTGGCAACAGCTATTACGTAAGCCAGGTTCAGGTTTCCTTAACAGCCAAGGATGATTATTCTGGTGTCAAGCAATCGGAATACAGCCTGGATGACGGAGTTAACTGGATCATATATGAAGGGTCTTTTACCCTTGAAACAAGCGGAGTTAATCGCGTTAGCTACCGCTCTATTGATCGGAATAATAACGTAGAAGCATTTAAGAGCCAGAAGGTGTTGATAGACTTGATTCCACCCTCGGCTCCGCAAATTACAGCAAATCCGGTGGGCTGGACAAATGAAGATGTGTCGGTAACCGTGACTTCAAGTTTGGACGGCGGAAGCGGATCCATGAAGAGCCAATATAAAATTGGGGAGACCGGCAGTTGGCTGGATTATTCAGCCCCTTTTACCGTTACCGGAGAAACGGAAATGAAGGTCTACGCCCGAACAATTGATTATGCAGGCAATTTGGGCGAGATCACGGAATATGGCCTGCAATTCGATAAGGTTCCTCCGGAATCACCACAAATCATTCTCAGTCAGGCCGATTGGACCTTTACGGATGTTTATGCGACTTTTGTAGATGGCAATGATGCCGCAAGTGGTGTAGGTTACTCCGAGTATAATTGGACGGATGACTGGATGAGGTATCAAAGTTCGTTGCTAATAAAAGAGGAGGGGCTCACAACCATCCTCGGCAGGTCCGTTGACCGCGCAGGAAACTATAGTCCCGAAGTCAGTGCTATTGCAAAAATAGATAAAACAAAGCCTGCTGCACCCAGTCTGATCCTATCAACGGATGATTGGACGAATGAAGATGTTCAATTGACAATGCTGCATGGAGCAGATGAGTTAAGCGGGGTACAAAGAAGTGAAGCAGCTTCAAATCCAAACGGAGATCCCCTTTATCAAGAGTATACTGGAGCCGTAGTTATCAGCAATAATGTGCCTTATTATGTATACGGGCGGACTATAGATCGTGCAGGAAATGTATCAGAAGCTGCATCGCTGCTAGTGAAAATAGATAAAGTGGCTCCCTCCATTCCCATTCTTGAAGCTTCTACTACAGAATGGACCAGAGATGATGTGCTTATCCATGTCACCAGCGGGACAGATGAGCATAGCGGAGTGAAGGAGGTTCAAGTCAAAGTAACGGATGCTGGGCAATGGATGCCCTTTGAAGAGGAATTTCCCGTAACGCAAGAAGGGATACATACGGTATATGCGCGTACTGTTGACCATGCGGGCAATCACTCTGCTACAGCTTCAGTAGTTGTCAAAATTGACCGTACTCCCCCAACTGCGCCTGGGTTAGTTTTTGTCCCCGCCAAAACCGCATCTTCGGTTATGCTGGCATGGGAGCCTGCCACGGATAATGCTTCGGGCGTTGCGGGCTATGAGATTTACAACGGTGAAGCCCTGCTGGGCAGCACGGAGGGGACCTCAATTACCCTGACAGGATTGACTGCGAACACGCCATATAATTTGATTGTGCGGACGAAGGATGCGGCGGGAAATATCTCGCCTGCGAGTGAAGCGGTGCGCGTTGTTCTCACGGATCCCTTGATCTCTGCTCTCAGAAGCCATTATGCCATCAAAGGCGATGGAAACGTCTGGGCGTGGGGGAAGAATACCTATGGAGAATTGGGAAGCGGATCGCAGATAGATTCATTCACTCCCGTAGCCGCTCATCCGTTGCAAGGTTTTGTTCATGTTTCATCAGGAGCTGAATATGCAGCAGGTGTTAAGAATGATGGAACCGTGTGGGCCTGGGGGTCCAATCTTACCGGCAATTTAGGACCTGATGCCAGTATATCGCTAACTCCTGTTCAGATTCCTAATCTGGACTCCATCATGTCTGTGCAGGCAGGACTAACACACACATTTGCTTTAAAGAATGACGGAACCCTGTGGGGCTGGGGCTCCAATGGCGTAGGCCAACTGGGTTTTGGTAATAAATCTGCTCCAGTGGCATCACCGATACAGGTTCCCCAGATGGAGGCAGTTGTTGGAGTATCGGCCAGCTACTATCATAGTCTGGCATTGAAGCAGGACGGAACGGTTTGGGCCTGGGGGGATAATTCCAACGGACAATTAGGCGATGGTACTCTTGTTGAGAAGCTTTCACCCCAGCAAGTACCCGGACTTGGTTCTATCATAGCCATATCGGCAGGACCTTATCTGAATCTGGCGTTGAAGCAGGATGGTACCGTCTGGACCTGGGGCAATGTTAATCTGGGACCGCTTGGAGACGGGAATGATACAGGAAGCTCTGTACCGGTTCAAGTAGCAGGGCTGAGCGGAATTATATCGGTTGAGGCCGGCAACGGATTCGGTATGGCTCTGCGCAATGATGGCACGGTTTGGACCTGGGGTTATAATTCTGGACAACTAGGTGAAGGCACTACACAGACTGCTTTATTCCCCGTTCAGGTCTCCCATCTTAGCGGTGTAGCCGAGATAGTCGCTGCCGAGGACAGTGTCTTCGCTGTGAAGGAGAATGGTTCGGTATGGGTCTGGGGCAATAATTGGTATGGGGGTTTGGGCAATGGCAACCATCTTGGGGATATGACCACTACCCGCATTCCTCTGTCCGGAATTCCGGGTGGAACTGCAGATAGCACACCTCCTTCAGCCCCGGAGCTCAGCGTCACAGGAGTCGCCTCCAATTCTACGGTTCTGAGCTGGAGTGAGCCGTTGGATGATTTTGCAGTGAAAGACTATGATATTTACCAGAATGGGGTGTGGATAGGCTCTACTGCTGTATCGGGGAAAACCTCTCAACAGGCGCGAACCTTCACCGCCACCGCATTAAATACGGAAACGGCATATACGTTTACGGTGAGAGCCAAGGATTATAGCGGCAATCAATCACCGTTTAGCAATGAGGTCACAATTACTACAGAAGCCTCCTTGCCTAACAGTATCTCTGCTGCAGTAAATAGAAGTCTCATTCTAAAAAGTGACGGAACAGTCTGGCAAACCGGTGAAAGGCCCGAATCCCCTACACAAGTACCGGAATTGCACTCCATTGTTGCCATCAGTCAGGGAAAAGACCACGCCTTGGCGCTGCGCAGCGATGGTACGGTGTGGGCCTGGGGAAGGAATGATAACGGCCAATTGGGTGTTCTCGACACCTATTATGCGCTAGTACCGGTGCAGGTTTCCAATCTTAGTCAGGTTGTTTCCGTTGCTGCAGGAGAAAGGCACAGCCTGGCCCTTAAAAGTGATGGTACAATGTGGGCCTGGGGCGGCAATTATCCGGGTGTACTGGGATTGGGCGATCCTAATTTGTATGTCCAGCAAATACCTGCTCAAATCCCCGGCTTGACGAACGTAAAAGAGATTTCGGCAGGGTTGCTTAACAGTGCGGCAGTGCAGCAAGACGGCACCCTATGGGTTTGGGGCAGCAATTTTTATGGCCAAATTGGTGATGGGACCCTTACGAACAGGTATGCTCCTGTAAGAGTGTACGGATTAACCGGCGCAACCGACATTGCGTTTGGTTTATACCATAGCTTGGCAGCTCGCGCGGATGGAACGGTCTGGGCTTGGGGAGCGAACTACAACGGACAATTGGGAGACGGGACAACGATTGATCATATTGTACCAATGAAAGTGAATGGTTTGGAAGGAATCACTGGTGTAGCAGCAGGCTGGATTCATAGCTTGGCGGTATCTTCCAATGAAAGTGTGTGGTCTTGGGGAGATAATTATCTGGGGCAACTGGGAGACGGTACACCCATCTCGAAGTTATCTCCGATACGGATCAGCTCCCTGTCGGGTCAAGTAGAGGTTGCAGCAGGATCTTATCATAGCTTGAGCTTGGCTGCCAATGGTACAGTTTGGGGATGGGGACAAAATGACAGCTTTCAGTTGGCCGATGGAACTTGGTACACGAGGCAAACACCAGTTCCTATGCATGGATTAACTTCGCAGCAAGGTAGAAGGGATTTTGGTGAAGCCCCGGCAGAATCCGAAATTGTCCGTACCGCGGAAGATATAGAGAGTTACAGGCAGCAAGTCGAAGCATACAGGAGGGAAATTCCCGACATGGATATCTTCGCTCCTCATGCTCCGGTTATAACCGGTATTGAGAAAGTGGCAGGAGGTATAAAGCTGTCATGGAGCCAGCCGGAGGACAATGTACAAGTAGTGCGCTATATCATTCGTTCCGGGAATCAGGTGGTCGCCGAGACGGAGGATCTCCAATGGACATTTGATAAGGTGGCAGGAGAAGCAAGCATGATTACAATAAGCGCAATGGATGCCGCGGGGAACGAATCAATGATGAGCAGAGCGGTAATTATTGGAGAATAATATGAAGTAAGCCCGGCTTCCTCTGATGTTGAAGAGGAGGCCGGGCTTTTATGGCAAGAAGATCATCTGCTTATTCGTTGTCCGCCGGGGTAACGCCTTCGGGCACATGCATCCAACGTTCGGAGCTGGAGGGTTCTGCCGCCGCAGTCTCTTTGGTGAGCTCCAACTGTTTGTTCAGCAGTTCCACCGCTTTATGAGTGATGCTTGCCGCTTCTGCGCGGGTTAAGGTTGCGGCAGGGTTGAAGTTATCCTTGTCGTCCAAGGCCACCAGCCTGTAATGCAGAGCCCGTTGGACCGCGCCCTGATAAGACGGCGTCAACTCGGCTTCATCGGCGATATCGGCGGGAACCAGCTTGATCATCGGGAACCCTCCGCTCTTCTCCATGGCGCTGACCAGATAATAGACGAAGGCTTCCTTGGTAATCGCTTCTGCCGGAGCGATATCGGCAGGCAGCTCCAGTCCGGTGCTGTGGACGGCGGCAAAATACTTGCCGTACCATGAGCCGCTGTCTACTGCCGTGAAAAAGGTGCCGGGAGCGGCAACGGGATCTTTGCTCTCCGTAACGGAGGCCGCATTGGATTCTTTGCTTTCCCCATTGGTGGGGGCAGTTAACTGCATGCTTCTGGCGACGAGGGCAATTCCCTGGGAGGTGAGGAGCACATCTTCGGGCATGAACACCTGGTCAGCCGTCCCGTCCACTATGCCTGCAGCCGCCAAGGCTTCAATCTGCTCCTTGGCGGAGCTGTCCTTTATATCTGAGAACACTGCTGCGGCATTGGAATGGCCAGCCGCTGACACTGCAAGCGCCAGGGACAAGGCGGAGGTAATCATGATCTTTTTCATTTCTCATTCTCCTAACCGATTATGATTTATGTGATGCACTCTTCCTGACGACGGGGGCTGCAGGAATGTTGCACGTACTTCACAGCGGCTTGTCCTAAGATGGAATGAAGGGAATGGTCCAATTTTTCCATAAAAACAAGAGTAAATGCCATTTTTCTTCCATTCTGTCACGGAGCTGCAGGCAGGCGGCATATATTGTAGCACGGCTTAACCCGTATATGGCACCGAATGGAAAGGAAGAAAAGCATGGACTACATGGATATGCTCGCCAAGTTGGGTGTGGGAAATGCTCATCCCGGCGGATTCGCGGGAAGCTTGCGGCTGATTACGCATTTTGCCTTTGGCCAGGGGACAGAGGTGTTGGAGGTGGGATGCGGTACAGGCAGAACGGCGTGCAGGCTGGCGAAACTGGGGTGTAAGGTTACAGCTGCGGATACCCATCCTGTTATGCTTGCCAAGGCCCGCAAACGGATGGAGGCGGAGGGGGTGCAGGTTGCCTGGGTTCAGGGGGCTGCGGAGTCGCTGCCATTCGCTGACAATTCCTTCGACCGGGTTATAGTGGAATCGGTGACTGTATTTACAGATGCGGGGCACTCGCTCAAGGAATTCCTGCGGGTACTCCGTCCCGGAGGTCTGTTGTTGGACCGGGAGCTTATTGCTGCCCGTCCGGTTCCTGAAGCCTTGGCATCAGAGCTGAGGCAGGGATACAGGGTGAAGCACCTGCACACAGCGGGGGAATGGATTAATCTGCTGCGGGAAACCGGGTTTGCGACAGCTGAGCTGTGGGATCAAAGAGCCATGTCTCCTCAGCTATGGGAGGATGTGGTGATGTATCCCGACCCGCACCAGTCGGCGGACCGGGATTTGTCGCAATACCCGTCGTTATGGGATATCGCCCGCCGTTATGATGAATTGATGAACCTCAATCATGCATTCTTCGGGCATGCTGTGTTGATGGGACGCAAAGCGCCGGCGCCACAGAGCCCCGCAAAGTAATCGGAATCAGCATCGAAGCCTCGTCTTCACTTTGTGGGGAGCTTATAGTACCTTGTGCTTGCGCATCAGCTTCATCAGCTTGACGAAGGAATAGTCCGGGGAACGGTACAGCTTCATGACGTCCTCGGACCATTCGGGCAGCGTCCCGGCTTTGGCTTGCTTGCGCAGAGTTTTCACGGATTTGTTCAACCGGGATCTCTCTTTCTCCAGCTCCTTGCGCAGATTGGTCATTCCCTTCATGGCATTGCGTGCTTCTTTTACACTGATCATCAAGCGCATCTCCTCCACCCATCAAGTTCATATTCTCTTCGCGCACTCCCCTGTATGTAAAAGAGTGACTCCACCCGGAAGTCACTCTTTTGCAGCATCAAAACATTCGTCCTCGTGCATGCGGCAACAGATGTATGAATTTGCGGCTCATCGCGGCGCTGCTTTTTTACCTTCATAGACTTTATAAGTTTTCGGGGTCCCCGCAAAGCACCTGGAATAAGCACCAAAGGCAAGGCTCCACTTTGTGGGGTATCTTAGAATATGAACGGACGCGTGATGATGACCAGCAGAATGAACAGAACCAGGATTGTACCTGTAGTAGTGAAGCCCCCTGCAACTGCGCTCATGGCTTCTCCTCCTTTCGTCGTTAAGCTAATGCATCATATGCAAAAGGAGGCGCCTGTGCATAGTTATCTGCCCGGTTGGACGATTGTCCCACTCATTTTGGGCGGTTGTACGGCGGCCGGGGATAGCTGGCGGGTTGGAGTAGGGGATGATGGACGGCCTGGACTGGAGGATGCCTTCGAAAAGGGGACTGCCTCTATACATGCGTTTCTAAACCGGCCGTTCCCCTTTCTCCAATTGGCGGATATGCATGGTCCGGTTTTCTAACTCTATGCTTCTGTTGGACCCTGCCTGGAACACAGTGGAGGCGGATAAGCCGTAGATTGTTACATCCCCTACACAAATTGCAGCGTCCTCATTCTCCGTCCGGAAGGAATACGGCTCGTCTGCAAGCGGCTGGGGAATATTCTGACTGAAGATGCGGAATCGACCCAAGTCCCCCTCGCTGCCCCAAAAGTTCGCCTTCTCCCGCTGCACGGCCAGAACCCGTGAACTGGCGGATATGCCGACGGAGTCGCCGAATTGCACGATGGAGCTTAATTGGGCCGAGAAAATACGGACCTGGCCAATGATAGAGACGCGCATCCTACCGCCCTCCCCCTTCAGGAGCAAAAGGGACTAACGGACCGATAATAAGAGATTCGGGAGGCGTGTCGAAGATAGAGGAAGCAGCAATGGTTTCCGTATCCCCGATCAGCACAACGGAGGCGCTGCCAACACCCATAATGCGGATGCTGCCCACCTGAAGCCCTTTGTTCACCACATTCAACTGCACCATAAGCATCACTCCTTGCCATAGGTTTCAAAAAAGCTTTTCAGCCCTGATTGGATATCTGCTCTGATTCTGCCCATGATAGTCCGGACAGCTTCATCGTCAGCACCCTCTTTGGAAGGAATTTCCTTTCTGTATACAACAAGGCGTTCCTGCGCCTGCCTTGCCAAATCCTCAGCAATCCGGGCATGCAGCTCCATCTCTGCCTCTACCCCCGCATTGCCCGCGGCTTCATCTATATCGCGGTGCAGCTCTGCCCCCAGATAGTCCTGCAGTGCCGATTGGGTCTTTATATAAGGATCCTCGTTGTCCCCCGGGTCCAACTCCACATTCTGAGCGGAAACGTTGCCCGCCTGCAAATCCTCGATCAGACCTTCGGCTCCGTGAGCCAAGCCGATCTGGAGGGAGCCTGACAGAGTATCCACCTTCAGCTGCTCGAACCGGTATTCAATTTTATCTATCCGGGTCGTAGGCTGGTTCTGGAGGCTTGTCAACAGCTGCTCCACAGCCGCCAACTGCTTGCTTATCGTCTGAAGCTGCTCCTCTGTCGCCTTCATGCGGGCTTCTGTCCTCAACTGCTGCTCGGCAAGCCAGCCGACCCTCCTGAATAACTCCTGGAAATGCCAAAGCATGCTCGGGTCCACAGCTGTCACCCCCTCTCCACATAAATACGCGGATTTCGGGGGATGTAGTACTTTCATGCCTGTGAGCAGGCCTTAACGCAGCGCAGGGAGGGGTACTAGGGGAGCCGCGGTTTCGGCTCCGATGACAGAGGAGCTTTCGAATCCGATTTCCGGAGCAGGGCCTGTGAATCCTCCTGTGTTGAAGTTATTGGAAAGGCCCTTCACCACTCCCGCAGACCCGATCTGGAGCACCGAGGAATTGGCCAGAGAGCCCAGTGTCAGGCTGCGGATGGAGATGGTCTGGTAGACGTTGATAATCATGGGGAAGCTACCTTGCTTACAGAGGTATCCACCCCGTCGGGGTCATTGGTGTTGGTCAGGCTCAATCCGTTGTTGGTTACAGGCAGATCCCCCGTAAGGAAGGAGCCGGCTCCTGCGAAGGTTTTGGAGGTGCTGGTCGGGGAGAGGAATACGGCGTCGCCGAACTGGACGATGGCGCTCGGCCCCACACTGACGATTCTGACGTAGCCTACGATTGCGGGCATGCTGCATTCTCCTTTCAGCGATTTTAAGTATATTTAGTATATGTGGGTATATGCCCAGATGTGCACCATCGGTCCATAAGTCATTTCATAACATTCATCCGGCATGCGTATGGACCACGTATTCCTGAGCGGATAGTGGCATTCGCCCATTAGGCGCATAGAATAGGAAAGAGGCTTATGACGGGCAACCTTGTACCGGATGGAAAGCGGGGGATGATTATGACGGCAAGAGGCGGCAACGGACCGGATTGGGAGCAGATGCAGAAGTGGATGGGCGGGCAGTTTCCTTACATGACCGATAAATTCAGGAAGCAGATGGGTGCGGGAGGCACTGATTGGGTAGGGGAATACGTGCAGCATGTTCTGAAGCGTTCCCTCGCGGACAGGGGGGGAGCGCCCTGGACGGAAGAAGAAGCATCAGGAGAAGTCTCCACTTCATCTTCCCCGCAGGATAATGAGCTTGATTACGATTATGAGGTGTTCGAGACCCACAAGAGTGTGATTGCCCGGGTTACAGTACCTGCCGAGGTGCAGATCCGCAACGTTAGGGTATATGCAGGCGCGATGCAGCTGAAGCTGGAGCAGGACCCGGCCCGCCGCAAAATGTACATCCGTCTCCCCTGCGCAGTGGACGGTTCCTCTGTCCGCGCCACGCTGAAGGAGCGGGTGCTGGAGATCCGCTGCTCCAGACTGGAGGAAGCGGAGATGTACCAGGAGGTGCGGGTCCGGTATCTCTGACTGAAAACAGTCCCCCAAAAGTGACGAGATGCTTCGAAGCAAAATCCGGGTATTTTTGGGGGAGCCCCCGAATGTAAATGCCGAACTCGGGCATTTTCGTAAAAAAAAGGACCGGAGGATCCCGTCACAAAAACGGAAATCCACCGGTCCTTCTGCCGCGGTGCAGCATCAACCTACACAGCGGTAAAATGGTACAGCTTGCTCTGGAAGTCGCTGTTCAGATAAGGCAGCTGAATCCCGGCGTTCATCAGCCGGTCTCCCCCGTACACCGCTCCGGTTTCCCGGAGAACATAGTTTCGCTCCGGATCAAGCCCTTGGAGCCGGAGACGGGCAGTGGCGCCGTTAGGCTCCGTAAGCACCTGGAAGTATCCCGCCAGGGCTTCGGTGCGGTCTTGGGATACGAACATCCAAGCGGTGTCGTTGCCCTCGAAGGGGCTCTTCAGACGGTACATCTCTCCCTGCTGGACCAGGGAGCGGATTTCCTTGTAGAAGGCCACCTGGGCTTTGACCACTTCCTTTTCTTCCTCGGTGAATTTGGTCAGGTCCAGCTCATAGCCAAAATTACCGGACATGGCCACATCGCCGCGCATAGTAAGCGGGGTCATACGGTGTACTTGATGGTTCGGTACGGCAGAGACATGGGAGCCCATGGCGCTGGCCGGATAGACGATGCTGGTGCCGTATTGAATCTTCAGGCGCTCCACAGCATCCGTATTATCGCTGGTCCAGGTCTGCGGCATATAGTGCAGGATGCCGGGATCGAAGCGGCCGCCTCCGCCGGAGCAGCTCTCGAACAGGACATGGGGGAATGCCGTGGTGATTTCTTCCATCACCCGGTACAAGCCCAGCATATACCGGTGGGCGGTCTCGGCCTGGCGTTCCGGGGGCAGGCAAGCCGAGCCGACCTCGGTCATATGCCGGTTCATGTCCCATTTTACATAAGTGATAGGCGCGTTGCGCAGTACATCCCCTACAGCCTGAATGATATAGTCGCACACTTCAGCGCGTGACAGGTCGAGAATAAGCTGATTGCGGCCCTGGCTGCGTCTTTTATCGGGAACATGCAGGCACCAGTCGGGATGGGCTTCATACAGCTCGCTTACAGGGGAGATCATCTCCGGCTCGAACCAGAGGCCGAACTGCAGCCCCAGCTTGTTGACCCGTTCCGCCAAGTCCTTGATGCCGCCCGGAAGCTTCTTCTTGTCGACAAACCAATCGCCCAGAGAAGTGGTATCGTCATCCCGCTTGCCGAACCAGCCGTCGTCCAGCACGAACAGTTCAATGCCCAGCTCCTTGCCGGCCTGCGCAATGGACTCGATCTTCTCCGCATTAAAGTCGAAGTAAGTGGCCTCCCAGTTGTTGATCAGCACGGGACGGGGCTCATCCCGGTACAGGCCGCGGGCCAGGCGGGTGCGGTACAGCTTATGGTAGATGCGGGACATGCCGCCGATTCCCTTGTCCGAATATACGAGCACCGCCTCCGGCGTCTGGAAGCTCTCGCCCGGCGCAAGCAGCCAGCGGAAGCCGAAGGGATTGATGCCCATGGTCAGGCGGGTGGTCCTGAATTGGTCCACCTCGGCTTGGGCGCAGAAGTTGCCGCTGTATACCAGATTGACTCCGAACGCTTCTCCGTGCTCTTCTCCTGTCTGGGGGGACAGCAGCGCCAGGAAGGGGTTATGCTGATGGCTGCTGGCTCCGCGTCTGCTCTCCATACCCTGCTGTCCGTAGACCAGAGGACGGCGGACCACATGCCGCTCCCGGGCCCAGGCTCCGGATAATTGAAGCAGCTCGAACCGGTCATGGTCAAAATCCAGGGACACGGACAAAGCCCGGTTCAGCTTCAGAGGGCTGTTGCCGGTATTAATGAGCCGGGCCGAGCGGGTAATTACGTCCAGTTCGTCCAGCACCGTATAGGTAAGCACAGCCTGCAAGCCTGCAACCGCATCCTCCAGCACGATCTCCAGCGTTTCGGCTTCCGCTTCCGTCTCCACATAGACAGCGGGCAGCCCCTCCAGAGCGGGCTTGCCCGGGATGATCCGGTGGCGTACATAGCACAGTTCGGTAACGGTGGTGCCGTTTGCCAATTCCGCCTGATATGCAGGCGCGCGGAAATCACCGGAGCCGTATCCCGGATATTCCTGGGGCAGGGTATCCAGTCCCAAGTTGCGGTTGTCGGGGGTAACGTTGGGGCTGAACGCCCGGTCCTTCATGACGATCAGCTCGGACAGATCGGAGGAGCGGATTTTTTTGCCCCAATAAATATGGGCCGGATAAACGTCATGAATGATGCCCATAACATAGCTGGTGTTACGGGTTTGCAGATGGAATTGCTTATGGACTTGATCATAAAAAATCGGCATAAGACGGGGAACCTCCCATAAGGTAGTCTTCATCATTACTAATGGACAAGATGCAGCTTCATTATACTCCCCGGGTTTTCAAAAACGTATGGACACATGAAGTATTATATGGAGGATTGTAGTTTCTCTGCCTATATTCTCAATAATGGGCGCCGGAGCTCTTGAAGCCTGCTGCGACCACATTTCGCTCCATTTTCCTCGACTCGAATCCGTTGCTCGCCTTCACGAAGCGCAATTCTGATAATAGATGGCTGCTGATATGGGATGTCCAGCATGTAAAAGTGCAGTTATTTGACGGGCAACTGCTGCAACGGAAGGCCATCATGTAAAAGTGCAGTTATTTCACCCGGATTTCATCTTTTTAGCGGTTTTAAGCAAAAATAACTGCACTTTTGCAGGCGAAGAGCGAAAAAGAGGGCTGACGGCCCCAAATAACTGTATTTATGCATGATAGCATTAGTAGTCGCTGAGTTCCGTCATGATACATTAGTAGTCGCTGAGTTTCGTAAGGGACTGCGGATAGCTGAGTTGCCTGGATTCATGAATTTGCGGGGAGGTGCCGTACGCCCCGGTTCAAGGCAGCCAGGAATGCCGGGCCGCGCTCACATAATGCTTGGGACTGAGGCCAACTGTCTTCTTGAAGCACTTGGAGAAATAATTCACATCCTTGAAGCCGGTCTCATATGCGATTTCCGTGATGGTTTTGCCCGAGTTCTGCAGCAGGTTCACCGCCAGAGAGATGCGGTAATTAATCAGATACTGATGGAGCGAGGTTCCCGTATATTTGACCAGCAGCCGGTTGATATAGACGGGGTGGAAGTTGAAGTGCTCGCCGATCTCCTTATTGGTCAGCGGCTTGTCATAGTGCTCGCGGATATGCTTTAAGATCAGGTCCACCTTGTGCCCCGTCTCATCCTGCTCGGTATAAGTGGAGGTCACATGCCGGGCCACATCCCCCAAAAGCAGCAGAAAGCTCCCCCGGATCTTATGCGTGAAGAACCGCTTGCGGATCGTATGCTCATTGGCCATATCCAGCAGCAGGCGTTCATGGGTCTGCATGCCCCGGAGGAAGATGATCCCGTTCATGCCCTCCAGGTCGGAAAAGTCGATGATTTCAGTAATATTGTCCGGATTGAACCGGTCCTCATTCTCGGGAGGGATGGGATAGCCGATGGAATTGCTGGTCTGGGTAAAATCGAAATTGACGCCGAGAATGGTCAGGTCCTCTCCGGGAGCCGCGATAATCCGGTAGACTACTCCGGGTCTCCACACAAACAGGTTGCCTTTCACCGCTTCGTAAGGACTCCCGTCAATGACGATGCTGCCCTTGCCCCCGTAAATGTACATCAGTCTGTAGTCATAAGCCGCCCGGGGAGGGAGAGAGGAACCGGCGGGCAGATCGAAGGGATGGGGAAAGCGGATAAAAGGGTCAATCTCCTCAAAGGAAAGCACCTTTGTTCTCATACGCACACTCTTTCCGGGAGGTTTATTTTTTCCCTGTTGCAGATGATTTTCACCTATAGCCATTGTAGCTCCAATGGGGAGAATTAATCAATCCGTCGGCAGGAAACGGGGATCTTCTCCCGGTGGGGTTGCAGCTTCATATTGGGAGAGGCGGATTGCTGTTCGCAGACAGATGCCTCGGCTATACAAGGTTGCCACTCGTGATAATACGTGTTATCATTATCCTCAGACTTCAATATCGCCAAGGCGGCAACACTGATGAATGTAATGACGGGGTCTTGTTATTTCTGGGCTGAAAAGAGGTAGCTTATGAAAAGGGCAACCAGTGCGGATGTGGCCAGGCAAGCGGGGGTTTCCCGGAGTGTGGTATCCGCGGTGCTTAACGGCACTCCGGGCATCCGGGTGAGCGAGGAGAAGCGCCGGGCGGTGCTTCAGGCGATAGAGGATTTGGGCTACCGGGTGGATGTCCAGGCAAGGGGGATGAGAACCGGCAGGAGCAGGTGCATCGGCGCTTACGGGAATCTGGACAACCCCCTGTTCCTGCAGGTGCTGCAGGGGGCGCAGCGGGTATGCACGGAAGCGGGCTACCAGCTGCTGCTCTACGGCAAGGGAGACCGCGCCGGAGAGCGGGAAGAGCTTATTGCCCTGTACCGGGCACGCCGGATCGACGGACTTATTACGAAGGATACGACGGGTTATGACGATGGGGATTGGGCGGATATGGTGCACGCCGCAGGGCTGCCCTTCGTCTCAGTCGAGGGTTACCCGGAGCGCAGCGACATCTCCTCCATTCTGATGGATTACGGTGCCAGCATCGAGTTGGCGCTGGATTATATCTGGAAGCAGACAGGCAGCGCCCCCTGCTATGTGCTGGCCCATCACGGAGACCCATCACGGCTTAACTGGGGGGACCGGCACCGGCTGCTCGCTTACCGCCGCTGGATGGAGCTGAAGGGGCTGTCCCCCCAGATTGCCGAGATCAGCTTGGGGGAGCCGGATGAGCTGGAGGCATGGACCGGCTTGCTTGCCGGGAAGACTCTTCCCGCCGTCCTGCTCTGCAACTGGTTTGTCGGCTGCTCCAGACTCTACCGCGCTTGCACCGGATTGGGGCTTGCCGTGGGAACCGATGTGCGTATCATGTCGGCTGATAACACTGCACAGGCCAACGGCTTCATGGTTCCCTCGCTCAGCTCCGTGGAGGTGCCTTATACGGAGATGGGGGCTGCGGCGGCAAGGCAGCTGATTCAGTCGGTAGAGGGCAACCGCGAAGCGGAAGCGGACCAGGAAGCGGAAGGCGGCCGCAAAGCTGGAGAAGGCCGCGAAGCGGAAGGCGGCCAGGAAGCGCACAGTGCGCACAGCCAGTCCAAGCTGTGGATACCGCCCCGGCTTGCCCCAAGGGAAAGCATGTAGGGAATGAATTGGAATTGACATTGCCGGTCCATGTGTCCGGTCAAGATACAGAGGAGGAGCAACCGTTATGTTCTGGACAGAGGAAAAACTGCAACAAAGGATCAGCGCCCTTGAGCCATTCCGCTACAGGGATATCAGGAGCATCAGTCAGTTTCGGCTGCAAGACGACCCGGACGGAGCAATCGGCACGCGTCCCCCGCAGTGGGGAACTGACGGCGGGGACACTGACGGTCGATGGGGGCCTGACAGCGAGGGCACCGGCATCCAATGGGTGGGTCCCGGCGCCAGATGGTCGGGGCGCGACCGTTACGTATGGCTCTCAGCCGAGGTGGAGGTGCCCGCGCAATGGCAGGACCGCCGGGTGCTGGGCCGGTTTCATTTTGGACAGGGCGGGGGCGGCAACAACAGCGGCTTCGAATCTTTGCTGTATGTGAATGGCTGTCCTTATCAGGGAGTGGACACCAACCATCAGGAGGTGTTCCTGGACGGGAAGCTTTGCGGTCAGACAGTCCGTCTGGAATTCCGCCTGTGGTCCGGACTTGGCGGGTATGATCAGCACGCCAATCCCGAGCACCGGATCAACCGGGCTGAGTTGTGCTGGCTGGATGAAGCGGCGGATGATCTGTATTTTACCGCCTGGTCGGTGCTGGAGACAGTGAAGATACTGGCGGAGGACCACCCGGACAGGGCGGCGCTGCTTGCGCTGCTGGATTCGGCGTTCATGCGCCTGGATTGGTCCAAGCCCGGTTCAGACCGCTTCTACGAGACGGTGGCGGAGGCGGCGCAGCTGCTTCAGCCGGAACTCGCCCGCATGCAGCGGGACCATCCGGTTGAGGTGCAATGCATCGGCCACACCCACATCGATGTGGCATGGCTGTGGCGGCTGCAGCATACGAGGGAGAAGGCGGCGCGCTCTTTTTCCACGGTGCTGCGCCTGATGGAGATGTATCCCGATTATGTCTTTCTGCAAACCCAGCCCCAGCTCTATGAATATATCAAGCAGGACTACCCCGACATCTATGAGAACATCCGCAGCAAGGTGAAGCAAGGCACGTGGGAGGCCGGCGGCGCCATGTGGCTGGAGGCGGATTGCAATCTTACCTCGGGAGAATCGCTGGTTCGGCAGATCCTGTACGGGACGGCGTTCTTCCGCAGGGAATTCGGTACAGAGTGCAAGTATTTGTGGCTCCCCGATGTATTCGGCTACAGCTGGGCGCTTCCCCAGATTCTCCGCAAATCCGGGATTGAGATGTTCATGACCACCAAGATCAGCTGGAACCAGTATAACAGGATGCCCCATGACACCTTCATGTGGAGAGGCATTGACGGTACGGAAATTCCCACCCATTTTATTACCACTCCCGAAGAAGGGCAGCAGGAGGGTTCCTTTTTCTACACATACAATGGACTGGTCAATCCGTTTACCATACAGGGCATTTGGAAGGCCTACCGCAACAAGGAGCTGAACCGCAAGCTGCTCCTGTCCTACGGCTATGGCGACGGCGGAGGGGGAGTCAACCGGGAGATGCTGGAGGTCCGCCGCAGGCTCGCCCATATGCCCGGTCTGCCCCGGGCCACGACGGGCCGGGCGGATGATTATTTCGCGGAGCTGAAGCAGACGGTGGAAAAAGCCGAAGGCTATGTCCATACCTGGGACGGAGAGCTGTATCTGGAGCTGCACCGCGGCACATACACCAGCCAGGCTTACAACAAGCGGATGAACCGGAAGCTGGAGCTGATGTACCGGGATGCGGAATGGCTGGCATCGGCTGCGGCTCTGGCTGCGGGAAGCTGGGACGCGTATCCCGGCGCTGCGCTGCATGAGGGCTGGAAGATTATTCTGCGCAACCAGTTCCACGATATCATTCCCGGCTCCTCCATCCGAGAGGTCTACGAGGACAGCAGGCAGGAATATGAACAAGCTGTGCAGCTGGGGGAAAAAGTGTACCGGGATGCGCTTGGGACGCTGGCCCTTCCTGACGCGGGGGATAATCCGGCGGTTCAGGAGGAGGAAGGTTCGGCGCGGCTGGAGGGAGATGACCGGGGCACGGGCAGAGGAGGTCCTTCCGGAGAGGAGAAGGCTTCTTCATTGCTCTTCACCGTATATAACAGCGCCTCCTTCCGCCGTTCGGAGCTGGTGGAGCTATGTGCAGAGCCCGGAATTACGGAGCAGGGAAGCTGGTCCGACGAAGCGGGGCATCCGTTGGAAGCCCAGTATGCGGAAGGGAAATGGCATGTGCATGTCCCTTCCCAATCGGGCATGTCCTTCAGATCCATCTATTATGCCGCGGAAGAGAGCGGGGCGGATTACGAAAGAGCAGCAGCAGCCGAAGCAAGATTCAGATACGGCCCAGGTATGCTGGAAACGCCGCATTACCGGCTGGAGTGGAACAATTCGGGCCACTTAACCCGGATATACGACCGGGATGCCGGCCGGGAGGTAATCGCCGAAGGGAGCTGCGGCAATCTGCTCCAGGTATTCGAAGACCGGCCCAAGGGCAGACATGAGGCATGGGATATTGACATCTTCTATACAGAGAAAACAACGGTTGTCTCGGAATTGGAGTCTGTGCGCCTTGCTGCGAGCGGACCGTTGTATGCCTCCGTTGAATTTGTCTGGCGCTACATGGATTCCCGGATTGTGCAGACGATGATTGCTTACAGCCATTCCCGGCGGATCGACTTCCGCACGGAGGTGGACTGGCATGAGCAGCGCCAACTGCTGAAGGCGGCGTTCCCCGTGGACATCCGGGCCACGGAGGCCACCTATGACATCCAGTTCGGCAATGTGAAGCGCCCCACTCACTGGAACACCAGTTGGGACTGGGCCCGGTTCGAGACAGTGGGGCACCAGTGGGCGGATCTGTCGGAGGGAGATTACGGGGTCAGCCTGCTGAACGACTGCAAGTACGGCTACGATATCCGGGATAACGTGATGCGGCTTACGCTGATTAAGTCGGCGATGGTCCCGGATGATACGGCGGATCAGGGCGGGCATGTGTTCACTTATGCTCTGCTTCCCCACGAGGGAGACTGGTTCAACGGCGGTACCGCAGAAGAGGCCTGGGCTCTGAATGCGCCGCTTGCGGCAGTATCCGGCCAGGTTGCCTGCCAATCGGGACCGCTGCTGTGGACGGATTGCCGCTCCGTATTTATCGACGCGGTGAAGAAGGCGGAGGAGAGTGACGCTCTGGTGGTACGCCTGCACGAGTTTGCCGGGCGTCGGGGAGAGGTGCGGCTGGGCAGCGGCTGGGGGGCTGTTTCCTGGCAGGAATGCGACCTGCTGGAACGGCCTGTATCCGAAGCCGTTGAGGGAGCGGAGACCGTCTTACGGATCAAGCCCTACGAGATCAAAACCTTCCTGGTCCGGTTCAAATGACAGTCGGTGATGTAAAAGTGTTCATGATTAGTATGTTGACAATGATAATCATTATCAATTAATATGAGAGTAATTAATCTGACCGTAAAGGAACGATGCAGGTGCTCTCAAACTCCATTCTTTATGAACAAGGCCAGCACGGGTTGTTGCTTACATCCCTGACTGTGCTTCCGGGCGGCGGTTTGATGGCCGCTGCTGTGAACGGCGGCTTATTCCATATTGAGCCTGACGGACGCTGGTTCAGGGCAGACCGGAGTCTGCCCCCGCATACGGTTGTGCACCGCCTGGAGACAGATCAGGACATCGTATACGCTTGTACGGACAAAGGGCTGTTCGTGCTTGCTGACGACGGCTGGCTGCCCACCAAGATTGCTGTCGCTTGCTACAGGCTGAGAAGCAAGGGCGGAGTTCTGTACGCCGCTTGCGGGAACGGCATGTGGTATTTGTTTAAAGATTCGTGGCTCCACACCAACTACACCGACTCTCCCGTCTTTGATATATTCCACACCCCCCAGATGATCTTCATGGCGCAGACCAAGGGGATAACCGTGTTTGACCGGTATACCCAGTCCACGGAGGAATACCCCATGCAGACGGCTGTATCGAGCTTGTGCGTGCTTCATGGAAGTCTTGTCGGTGCAAGCGCCAACGGGGATCTGATGGTTGGAAACAAGAAGGGCAACTTCGAGCTGGTGCGCTATGGGAAGATCAAGATTTTCTCGCTTGCCGCATTTGGCGGAAGAGTGTATGCCTGTACGGACAGGGGACTATACCGGCTGTTGTTTTGGCGGGGCAAGTACCATCTGTGCTCGGTGAAGACGGGCTTTCCGGTAACAGATGCCGTCTTTGACCGGGGCAATCTTCATTTGGCCACTTATTTTGAGGGAGTGCGGACCGTTGCTGTGCAATCTGCCTTTTAGTCAGTGTTCTTGTCCGTTGGAAGAGGCTGCCCTTTATGGGACAGCCCTTCTTTATTTTGTTCCCAAGACGGTTCTGGTGTACAATAGACTTACTGTATGAAAGCGCACGACAATGAAAGGAGATGAAGCCATGGCTGTAAAGATTATCACCGACAGCGCTTCCGACCTTCCCAAGGAAATCGTGAAGCAATACGGCATTGAGGTGCTCCCGCTTCTGGTCTATCTGGGTGAGCAGGAATTCCGCGACGGCGAGACCATGAATCCGAAGGAAATGTTCGACGGCATGCGGGAAGGAAAGGTGTACAAAACAGCGCAAGTGCCCCTTCAAGTATTCCGCGAGAGCTTCAACAGGTATGCCGAGCAAGGCGACACCTGCATCTACGTGGCATTCTCCTCCGGTCTGTCTGGAACGTATCAATCTGCGGTATTGGCCCGCAATGAGGTTTTGGAGGAACGTCCGGATTTCAGGCTGGAGGTTATTGATACCAAATGTGCTTCAACAGGCTTTGGAATGGTAGTAGTCAAAGCCGCCCAACTGGCCCGGGAAGGGGGTTCCGTTGAGGAGATCGTACAGGCTGTCCGTTTTTATGCCCTGCATATGGAGCATATCTTCACGGTGGACAACCTGGAATATTTGCAGCGTGGAGGCCGTGTCAGCAAAGCGGCGGCATTCATCGGCGGCTTGCTCAACATCAAGCCGGTGCTTCATGTGGATGACGGGCTTCTGATCCCCATTGAGAAGCTCCGCGGCCGGCGCAAGGTGCTGGACCGGATGGTGGCGATTATGGAGGAGCGCGGCGATAATCCCAAGAGTCAGGTGATCGGCATATCCCATGGAGACGATCTGGAGACGGCGCATGCGCTCCGCGGCATGATTGAGGAGCGGTTCGGCTGTCAGGAATTCATTATTTCCCAGATCGGGGGAGCAGTTGGAGCTCATTCCGGTCCAGGGACCATCGCGTTGTTTTTCCTGAATCAGACAGAGCCGGACTAATTCTTGCCAACACCCGGCCTGTTCATACATAATCCGGTTTCTTGTACATATTAAGATCAGGCCTTGTTCTCCCAAGCTTCTGTTTGGGAAGACAAGGCTTTTTGCCGATCCGGCTAGTTTCAGCGCATGACGGCCATACTAATTTTCCAGATACAATTGCCTCGAATAGCAATGCCCATGCTGTAAAATTATAAGCAAAAATAGTCATTTATACCCCCATATGTATAAATGAAAATAAACATGAAAATTGTCGGTTCCTTTACAAAATCTTAATACAATTCGAGCGAATTATGATATGATGGCAAAAGTGCGCATGTTTTCTGTGCGGCCACAGTAATACTTTCAGGGGGATTAACGTGATATTTATTATTGTAATTGTCGCATTGGCACTGTTGTTCGATTTTATCAACGGCTTTCATGACACCGCCAACGCTATCGCCACTTCCGTCTCAACCAAAGCCCTGTCGCCCAGAACTGCCATTTTTATGGCCGCCATCCTTAACTTTGTCGGAGCTATTCTGTTCGACGGAGTCGCCAAGAACGTAGGGGGCAGCATCGCCGACCCGTTCAAGGTGGAGAACGGTCTGCAGATTATTACCGCAACTTTGATATCCGCTATTATCTGGAATCTTCTCACTTGGTACTTGGGGATCCCGTCCTCTTCCTCCCATACGCTGATCGGCTCGCTGGCCGGGGCGGTGTTGGCAGGAGCGGGACTGGACGCACTTCATTGGTCCGGTTTTCAGAAGATTGTACTGGGTCTGATTCTCTCCCCGTTTCTGGCATTCGGGCTTGGCTTCCTTATGCTGGTCCTGATAAGGTATATTGTCGTCCTGATGGGCAACCGCAGTCCAGGCAGGGTCAACCGCAATTTCAAGTTCATGCAGATTTTCTCTGCGGCGCTGCAATCCTTCTCGCACGGGGCTAATGACGCGCAGAAGGCCATGGGCATTATTGTATTTGCGCTGGTAGCCGGAGGCTATCATGACGATATGTCTGTTCCCATATGGGTCAAGCTGGCCGCGGCCACAGCCATGGGACTCGGCACCTCCATCGGGGGCTGGAAGATTATCGAGACCGTCAGCCGGAAGATCATCAAGATTGAGCCGATGAACGGCTTTGCTTCCGACTTGACTTCCACGGTGATCTTGCAAGCCGGCACTGCCATGGGACTGCCCCTCTCCACCACCCATGTTATAACCTCTTCCATTATCGGTACAGGTTCCGCCATCCGCTACAAGTCCATTAACTGGGGTGTAGTGGGCAAGATGGTTACTACCTGGATTATTACCATCCCCATCTCTATTGTCATTTCTTATTTGATTTACCAGCTGATCTTTAATATCATCGGGTAACTGTCAGCGTTCCGAACAGCCAGGATAGGCTGAAGCTCAGACCGGATTTATCCGGTCTTTTAGGCATGTGCGGGTGGCGTGCAACGGGTTTAAAATGCACAGCTTCTTTCTTCCTGCCGCAAGCCTGCTATAATAGAGGGATGTTCTAGAAAAGGGAGACCTGGCATATGGGAAAATTGCAAGTCAATATTGAGGAAGCGGGCTATGAGGGCCGGACAGGCGTCATTCAGGATATCCGCTTCTCCGTAGGGGCAGGAGAACTGGTGGGTCTGATCGGACCCAACGGGGCAGGCAAAAGCACGACGATTAAAGCCGTGCTGGGTCTGCTTAAGGATGTCAAAGGCAAGGTGGAATTCCCCGGCGGAGCGCCCAATTACGCCTATATTCCGGAGCATCCGGTGCTCTATGAAGAACTCACACTCTGGGAGCACCTTAGACTTGCAGCATCCGCATTTGGCCTGGATGAGGCGACCTTTGAGGCGCGGGCTGATGAACTGCTGGAGCGCTTCAGGCTGAAAGCGGCCAAGCATGATCTTCCCTCCGGCTTCTCCAAGGGCATGCAGCAGAAGCTGATGCTGATCATCGGGTTCATCCATGAGCCGGAGTTGTATATCGTGGACGAGCCGTTCATCGGCCTTGATCCGAGAGCCATCAAGGAGTTTCTCGAGATGCTGGAATCCGAGCGGGTGCGGGGGGCGGGAGTGCTGATGTCCACGCATGTACTTGATACGGCGGAGAAGATATGCAATTCCTTCCTCCTGGTTAATGAGGGCAGGCTGATTGCATCCGGACAGTTGCAGGATATCCGGGACAAGTGCGGCTTGCCTGAAGCCTCGCTATTCGATTGTTTCCATGCCTTGACCTAAGGGGATGATCATATGTTGACTCCGCAGCGTGTTGCGCTGGGAAGAATCCGCAATAATGCGGCCTTTCAATACCGGGCCTGGAAGATGGCTGTAGACTGGGTAATTGCCCTGTATGTTGTTGTGCCCGGGCTTATTTTCTTGGGCTACCAATACGCCAGTTGGTGGAGAGAAGCGCCGGTCTGGCTGGAAGCTGTGCCTTATCTGCTATTCAGAAGCTATCTGTTTATCGCGGCGGTGACGGGGACGATCCGTTATTTCGTAGATGATGCCGACCAGCTGTTTCTGATTCAGCGGGGAAGCTGGTTTAAGCGGATGATTGCAACGGGAATGACTTATTCCCTTGTATCCCAGGCATTGGGACTGGCGCTGATCGGGCTTGTGCTGTTTCCCCTGCTTCGTAACGGATATGGCATAAGCGGACAGGAAACGGTCTTCTTGTTTCTGATTACCTTCCTCATGAAGATATATCTGATGCTTGGCAAGCAGCAGTTGGAGCTGAGGCTGTCGGGATGGAAGTCCATCATTGTCCGGGCTCTGCTGATGCCCGTTCTCGCAGCGGTGTTCGGCGTGTTGAGCTCTGGCGCAGGGAGAGGCTTGCTGTTTGCCAGCCTTATCGCTGCTTGCCTGTTCCTGCCTCTCTGCTGGCTGCTCCCTGCCCGGCTTCGGGCAAAAGGAACCTTCTACCGGGATGTGATCCGGGAACGGGAGGAGAAGATGAAGCTGGCCAGCATGCTTATGAGTGCGGGAGGCTTTCCCGCTCGCAAGAAGTCCAAGCCCAACCGCAAGCATCCCTTTCTCTTTCCCGCATCCAGGAAGCTGTTCAAGCAGAGGACGCAGGAGAATGTACTGGCGGAATCTCTTATTAAGGCCATTCTCCGCAGCACCTCCAAGCTAAGGCTGGTGGCGCTCGCCTCCTTGGCCTACTGTACGGCGATCAGCGTCTGTCCGGCATCGGGCATCCGTACCATCGTGCTTATTATAGTAAGCGCCCTGTTTGCCTGGATGGCAAAAGCCTTTGCCAAGGAGGCGGCCACTGAAGCTTATGTGCAGCTGTTTCCGTGGAAGGATGAGGTGCGCATGGAAGCATTCTGGAAAACCGGAGCCGCATTGACCATTCCGGCTAGTGCCCTGTTCGCGTTGGTGGCGGGGATATGGGATGGAGGTCCTGTCAGCGGCTTGCTCATGCTTCCTGTGGGTGCAGCTCTGGGCTGGTTCATTGCCCGCATGTTCGGGATGAGCGGCCTCCAGCCCAAGCGAGCCGCGCAGAATGCGGAATGATTAAGCGCCGGGCAGTTGGAGAGACTATAACGGTCCAGACATTTTCTTGCACGAAAGGAATGGGGATTGTATGAGTCTCGCTCCGATCTACTTTCAATTTTCCGATAAAAAATCCGCGCTGCTGGCGGTGGACACCCTTCAGGAGGTGGGTTTTACGGCGGGGGTACTGGAGCAGCGTCATCCAGAGCACACTTCTGTCATCCATGTCTTGGTGGACCGGGCCGACTTGGCATCCGCACTGGAGATCGTCCAGGCGCACGGCGGGCAGCTTTGTGAAACAGAGGACGCGGCGGAGCAAGAAGTGTATACCAATGCCTACAGCCTGGATTCGCTGCCAGGCGCCGCCTCCCGGAGTCAGCCGGAAGAAGAGCAGCAGAAGCAGTTCGATCCGTCGGAACAGGACTACGATCATTTCTCCGCCGGGGTGCACCTGTAAACGCCCCCTCCAAGATAGGAAGCACCAACCCCCATTCCCTGGAATGGGGGTTTTTGTGAGGATGAAGAACCGCGGGAAGCAACGGGGGGACGGGCGAGTAGCGGAGAAGAACGGGCGAGTAGCGTATACCGGGTCTAACCTCGTCTAACCTCGTCTAACCCGGTCTAAGCCCGTCTAACCCGGTCTAACCCGGTCTAAGCCCGTCTAAGCCCGTCTAAGCCCGTCTAAGCCCGTCTAAGCCCGTCTAACCCGGTCTAACCTCGTCTAAGCCCGTCTAACCCGGTCTAAGCCTGTCTAAGCCCGTCTACCCCCAGCTTCCTGTCTGCTCCCAGCACTTCGTCTTCCATCTGCTCCCACTCTTCCGCTACACCTTGAACCTGGCGGCAAGGCTATTCATTTCTCCCATTCTGGCTGCCAACGACCTGGCGGATGCCGCTACTTCATCCATGGTTGCCAATTGCTCCTGGCTGGCCGCGGCAATGTCATGGGAGCCGTGGGCTGCATGGCGGGCAATATCCGCCAGCTCCAGGACGGAGGAGGAGATTTCCTCCGATGCCGCCGAGAGCTGTTGGGCCGCCGCCGAAACTTCCTGAATTTGCTCGGAGATCACTGCTACGTCTCCGTGGATGGCATCAAATACATGGTCGGTCCGGTTGATCAGCTCCGTGGTATGTCGGACATCCTGAGTTCCTTGTTCCATCAAGGCCACGGCCTCTGCAGTCTCTTGATTAATATCATGAATTAGGGCGGTGATCTGTTCCGAGGATGACTTGCTCCTTTCCGCAAGCTTGCGTATCTCGCCAGCGACTACGGTAAACCCCCTTCCCGCTTCCCCGGCCCGCGCCGCCTCGATGGAGGCGTTCAACGCCAGCAGATTGGTCTGGAGACTGATGCCGTGGATCATATCGGTGATTTCCCCGATTTTCTGCGAATTCTGGTGCAGACGGGCAACGGCTTGGGCGGAGGCGTCAACGGATTGGCGGGTGCTGCCCATTCCGTCCACAGCCAGTCTGACCAGTTCACGGCCCTGGAGGGTCTGTCCGGCGGTCGTCAGGGACCTGTCCGCCGCGACGGAGGCGGTCTCTGCGATGCGGGATATGCCCTGGGCCATCTCTTCAATAGCCCGTGCGCTTTCTTCCGTGCTCTGCAGCTGATTCTCCGCTCCGGCGGCCACTGCGTCCATGGTGCCTGCAATCTGTCGGCTTGACGCGCTGGTCTGGCCGGAGTGGACCATGAGCTCCTCTGCCGTGCTTGTGACCTGCAGCGCATGGGATTGAATCACTCCCATCATGGATTGAAGCTCGCCTGCGGTGCGGTTCATATATGCGATCATCCGGGCGAACTCGTCCCTGCCCCTGCTGGTCTCCCTCACGGTCAGATCCCCTTGGGCAAGCGCTTCGGATACGCGGTTGACCTGATGGATCTGCCTGGTGATGGAGCGGCTGTATATCAGGATAACTGCCAGCAGAAGCAGCACGCTAATGCCGCCCATCCAAGCAAGCCGGCCCAACAAATCATCCAGTTGTCCGAACAGCTGGGAATCGGGAATCGATAAGGCCAGAATCCACTTGGTTTCCGGAACTTCCCGGTAGTAGATGTGCTCGTTCCTGTCCGTTCTGCTGTATCCTGCCTTCCCGGCGGGTGTCTCACCGGTCTTCGACAGTGTCTGCCCGATGCCGGCCAGGCCGGAACCGGAGCTATCGGCAAATACATTTTGCATCAGCATGCCCGAATCCGGTCCCGCGAGATACGTGCCCTGCCGGTCCAGCAGGAAAGCCTTGCCTTCCGCCCCGATGCTCACATGGCTCACCATCTCCTGAATCGTCACCAGATTAAAATCCCCGGTAGCAACCCCGATAAATGAACGGCCTGCATCATATAAGGGAACAGCCGCCGTAACCATGGTTATATTCGTCCCCTCGTCATAGTAGGGAGCCGTATAGGCCGTTTCTGTGGCGCCTTTGACAATGGTATACCAATCCTGATTCAGATAATCATAGCCGGGATCGCTGTATTCATGGGTTACGGTGATTTTGTCCTGATCGCGGTAGGCGTAGGAGGAGAAATATTTCATATCTTTGCGGAATACCGACGGCTCATAAAAAACGCCGATTCCAAAAGTGTCCTGATTAGCGGCAAGCCCGCCCTGCAGCATCTGATCATACTGCTCCAGGGAGAGGGTACCAGGGAGATTGGCATACATGTTGCCGAAGGTTTCCGGCAGACGGCTATGGGCGGTCAGGCTCGCTCTGATCTGATTCTGAAGAGCCAACAGCTGCTGGTTCATGACATTGTCGGTTTTCTCCATAATGATGGATCTGGCGTACCCGTAAGAAACGGCGATGACGGCAATCAGAACAGCGGCAACCAGAGGCAGAACCATGAACAGAGTTTTGGAGCGAAAGGTCTTAAAGCGCATTAGTCCACATCCTTCATCCTGTTATTGGGTAAAGCTGGCCACACTGGAAAGTTGATTTTAATTAAGTTCGCCGGTTGCTTCCATTCCCCTGTTAGAATTTTGTTAATTTCGCGTAAATTCACGCAAATTCGACAATTTATTTAAACTTCTTCCTATTTCCGGTCCATCCTGTGCGCCTGTCCAACTGGAATATGACCATGATGCGCCAATACTGCCTTCTCCGTGAAATGTGAAATAATGGCACATGCGCCTAATCAGAAGCATAAACTATCATCGTTTCCGATACACACAGTCGGAGGCAACGGCAGCGGACATGAGAACGTAACAGGCTCAATTCAGGTCTTAACGAAACTTAGAAAAGCCAAGCTCGCATCGCAACAATGGAAATGGGCAGGTATGCAAACGGGGCAGGAGGTAAACGGGCCTGAAAGCTAAGCTTGCATCACTTCAATTCCAATATATAGGGATGAATGGACCTGATAAGGGAGCATACGGGATGACAGAACATCCACATCTCCACAGGCAAGGGCGTACTTTGAACCGACAAAAGAGATCAACAAACAAACGCAGAAGCTGGCAGCATGCGGACTGTCCAGAGGGGCAACGGGCCGGGAGTGCGGCAGGTGGAGCGGGGACGGGCAAGAGCTAGGGGAACGGGTGAGGAACGCCGGAGCTATAACGGACATGAGCGACACTTAGACGGGGAAATAGGGCTATGGGCGATTGTAACGGACAGGAAAGACCTTATTGGTACCCGATGGCCTGCTGCAAAGCCAATTTGGAGCAAATAGAGGCTTTCCGGTCCGTTAGAATTTCTAATGTCTGGATTTGAGCCGAATAAGGGCTTCTGTGTCCGTTACAGCTTCAGCGGCAACGATTTTCTCACCCTCTTCTGCCCGTCCGGTATCAGAGTATGTCTTCACCCCGGCAAACAGCCGACCGGCTCCTGTATTCGATTAAATCCCAATACAGGAGGAAGAAGAGGCCTCCATTGGCCGATTTTTCGTGAAATTTCACGTCAAATGGCCTTGGGCGGGTGGTCAAAGTTAAACCTGTGACATGCCTGTTGTTCCACATCGATCCATCACCCGCGGCCTACGGCTTTTTGGACTACGTTGGTTAGGTTGTAATTTCTCCCAGTGTTGTGATTCCGGATTAGATTCTGGGGACGCTATTTGGGCCGAAGAGCTCCTTGCCGAATTCTAGTGGACCATAGCAGATCATTGGTGCAAAACACAGCAGTTAGCGAAGAACGGAGCAAAAGGTTGGTCGCAAATCGCAATCGTCCGCAAATTGCAACCGACCAAATTGCAACCGTCCGCAAATCGCAACCGGCCAAATCGCAACCGGCCAAATCGCAACCGTCCGCATATCCCATCCGGCCGCTAGCCGCAACCTGCCTCTAACCGCTTCCAGCTGCCGGGATGCCCGACCTGCGAAAAGGCAACCGCCGCGGATGCGGATTCCCTGAAAGCCTTTTATAACAAAAACTTATGCTCATTTTAAAAAAAAGATATAAAAAACCGCTTTGGGCCATTGACTAATCTTAATTACGGGTGCTAAAATGAGCACATTATTAATCCTTACTAATTTTATAGGATTAATAAATTCCATCTACCGGACAGCCGGAGATCGATGCAATTGAGCGTGTTTTTTTCGAGAGCACATAACATGCGGGGGCATACCCGACTTTCCAAAAAGAGATGGGAGAAATGGAAGATGAAAAAACAACTGTTGTCCGTAATTGCCTTGTCATTAGCATTAGTTACCGGTCTTGCCGGCTGCGGCGAGAAAGAGGAGGCCGATTCCGCGCCAACTGCAGCACCCAGTGCGTCTGCCGGTGCAGCCGCCACCAAGGCTCCTGCCCCTAAGGCTGTGGAAATAACTAACGTATCCTACGATCCTACCCGTGAATTATACGACGCCTTCAATAAATCCTTCGCCGAATATTGGAAGGGGAAGACGGGCCAGACGGTTACCATCAAGCAATCCCATGGCGGCTCCGGTTCCCAGGCCCGCTCTGTGGTAGACGGTCTGGAAGCCGACGTGGTAACGCTGGCTCTGGGCTTCGACATAGATTCCGTACAGGCCGCAGGCCAGATCAATGAAGGCTGGCAAGCCAAGCTGAAGGACAACAGCTCCCCCTATACATCCACAATCGTATTTCTGGTGAAGAAGGGCAATCCCAAGGGAATCAAGGACTGGGATGATCTGGTGAAGGACGGAATTCAGGTAATTACCCCCAACCCCAAGACATCCGGGGGCGCACGCTGGAACTACCTGGCTGCCTGGGCTTACGCGTTGTCCAAGAACAATAATGACGAAGCGGCCGCCAAGGATTTTGTCACCAAGCTGTTCAAGAACGTGCCCGTGCTTGATTCCGGTGCCCGCGGCTCTACAACTACCTTCGTGGAACGGGGAATCGGCGATGTGCTGATTGCCTGGGAGAATGAAGCCTATCTGTCGCTGAAGGAATTCAAGGACAAATTCGAGATTGTCAGCCCCTCCATCAGCATTCTGGCCGAACCTCCGGTTGCGATTGTCGATAAGGTAGTGGATAAGCGGGGAACCCGTGAAGTGGCGCAGGCGTATCTGGAATACCTGTACACAGAGCAGGGCCAGGAGATTGCCGCCCAGAACTTCTACCGTCCGCGCCTTGAATCCGTGGCGAAGAAATATGCCGGCCAATTCCAAGAAATCAAGATGGTTACCATCGACAAGGATTTCGGCGGCTGGGCCAAAGCACAGAAGACCCATTTCTCCGACAACGGTATTTTTGACCAAATCTACAAGCCTTCCAAATAAACGATAACCATATCATTCCGGATAAGCCGGTTGAGCCAGGAGTGTTTCTATGAGCAGTTTGACCAAGAGGCGGCATCTGCTGCCGGGCTTTGGCCTGACGATGGGCTATACGATCTTTTATCTCAGTCTTGTGGTGCTGTTCCCGCTGTCAGCGCTGTTCTTCAAATCCATGTCAGTGGGATTGGACCGGTTCTGGGCGACGGTTACCGATGACCGTGTGCTGGCCTCCTATCAGATCAGTATCACCACGTCGCTGTACGCCGCGCTGATCAATGCTGTATTCGGTCTGCTGGTGGCGTGGGTGCTGGTGCGCTATGAGTTTCCCGGCAAGCGGATCATCGATGCCATGGTGGACCTGCCGTTCGCCTTGCCCACGGCCGTCGCCGGGATAGCGCTGACCACCATCTACAGCCAGAACGGCTGGATGGGCAGCTGGCTTGGCAAGCTGGGAATCAAATCAGCGTATTCGCCTCTCGGAATTACCATCGCACTGGTATTCATCGGATTGCCGTTCGTGGTCAGAACCGTACAGCCTATTCTGGAGGAGCTGGACCGGGAAATCGAGGAGGCAGCCGCCTCCCTGGGCTCTTACCGGCTGCGGACCTTCTTCCGGGTGATCCTGCCCGAGCTGCTGCCTGCCCTGCTTACCGGCTTCGCCCTGGCCTTCTCCCGGGGGCTCGGGGAATACGGATCAGTGGTGTTCATCTCCGGGAACATGCCCATGCGGACGGAGATTGCGCCGCTTCTGATCATGACCAAGCTGGAGCAGTTCGATTATGCGGGAGCCACTGCCATCGCCGTGGTGTTGCTCCTCATGTCCTTTGTAATGATTATGCTGATCAATTATTTGCAGTGGCGCGCCAGAAGGAGGATGTCCGTTCATGATGCATAACGGTTCGTTCTCTGCCGTTGTACCGTTGCTGCAAGCCAATGTATCATCTCTGCAAGCCAATCAACCAAGAGCAAGGAGGTGGCTGTTATGGCCGGAACAGTCTCTGCCCGCTTAAACAGCCCCTCTGCCCGCAAGAGCCGTCCTACAACAGAGCCGTTGGCCGTGCGGGTTGTGCTGATTACCGTGGCCCTGCTGTTCCTGACAGTGGTGCTGGTGCTCCCTCTGATTACCGTATTCGCCCAAGCGTTCCGCAACGGGGCCAGCGTATACTTTGCCTCCCTTCACGACAAGGATGCGCTGGCGGCAGTGAAGCTGACTCTGCTTACTGCAGGCATTGCCGTGCCGCTCAATACCCTATTCGGAGTTGCCGCCGCCTGGGCCATCACCAAGTTCCGCTTCAAAGGCAAGAATCTGCTGATAACCTTGATCGATCTGCCCTTTGCCATATCTCCCGTCATCTCGGGCTTGGTCTTCATCCTTCTCTTCGGGGCAAAGGGCTGGTTCGGACCTTGGCTGCAGGATCATGATATTAAAGTCATCTTCGCCCTTCCCGGCATTATCCTGGCTACGAGCTTTGTTACCTTTCCCTTCGTCGCCAGAGAGCTGATTCCCCTCATGCAGGCGCAGGGGTCCCAGGAGGAGGAGGCCGCGGCTACTTTGGGTGCGCGGGGCTGGCGCATCTTCACCAAGGTAACGCTGCCCAACATCAAGTGGGGTTTGTTGTACGGCATCATCTTGTGCAATGCCCGGGCCATGGGAGAATTCGGCGCTGTGTCCGTCGTCTCCGGCAAGATCCGGGGGGAAACCAATACGCTGCCGCTTCAAGTGGAAATTCTGTACAATGACTACAAATTTGCCGCCTCGTTTGCGGTCGCCTCTCTGCTGGTGCTCCTGGCTGTCATCACGCTGGTCGTGAAGTCGCTTGTGGAATGGAAGCATCATCAGAGTCTAGCCAAAGAGAAGGAGTGAGATCGACCATGCACGTGGAGGTTAAACAACTGCGCAAAACGTTTGGCAGCTTCACAGCTTCCAATGACGTTACCTTCGATATCGAGAAGGGAAAGCTTATCGGTCTTCTGGGGCCATCCGGCGGCGGCAAAACAACGATTCTTAGGATGCTCGCCGGTCTGGAGCAGCCTGATTCGGGGGATATCCGCTTTAACGGGGAAGCGGTGAATCATCTGCCTCCCCAGGAGCGCAACATCGGCTTTGTTTTCCAGAATTATGCCTTGTTCAGACATATGAATGTATTCGATAATATCGCCTTCGGCCTTGGGGTCAAGAAGTGGAAGAAGGCCGACATCAAGGCCCGGGTGAAGGAGCTTCTGGAGCTGACGGGACTTGCCGGGCTGGAAAAGCGTTACCCCAATCAGCTCTCGGGAGGCCAACGGCAACGGGTGGCCTTCGCCCGCGCGCTTGCGCCCGAGCCGGAGCTGCTGCTCTTAGATGAGCCCTTCGCGGCCATTGACGCCAAGGTCCGCAAGGAATTGCGGGCATGGCTGAAGGAAACCATCCGCCGTGTGGGCATCACCACCGTATTCGTGACCCATGACCAGGAGGAGGCCATGGAGGTGGCCGACGAGATTATGATCATCCAGAGCGGCAGACTGGAGCAAAAGGGTACCCCGCTTACTATATACAGCGGTCCCGAGAGCCCTTTTGTCGCCAATTTCATCGGGGAGTCCAAGGTGCTCGACAAGCCTGGCTCCATCAAGGGTTTTGCGGATTACGAGGGATATGGGAAGGCGATCGTACGGCCCGAATTCATCGAAGCGGGCAAGCGCGGCGAGCTCTCCCAGCCACTGGCCGCAGATGAGGCGGTTATCCGGGATACGCTGTTCTGCGGCAGCCGTTGGCAATTGGATGTGGATCTGGCCGGGCACAGGCTGACCGTATACCGGTCGCTTGAAAAGCCTCTCTTGTCCGTGGGAGATTCCATCTGGGTCATGATTCACCGTTTGTACGTATTCGAAGGGCCGACCGCGGAGATTGCCGAGAATGCTCTGAAAGCGGAGCATGCAGTTCTGGGTCTCTAATTACAGGTGCTGATGCAGGAGGGGTCGTATGGGATCGCCGGAGCAAGAGGATTACTGGCTGGAGCGGATCAAGGAGAGTTTACACGGCATTGACTTTGGCCAGGTGCTCATCACCATTCACGACGGGCGTATTGTGCAGATTGAGCGCACAGAGCGGAAGCGCTTCGAGGTTGAGCCGGGGGTGCCGGTATCATCCTCTGACCACGCGAAGAAGAAAAACAGCTCCAAAACCTCCAATTGACAAGCAGGCGAGAAGAAGGTATAACTTAATTCAATAGGATACGTTAGTCCAAATTCGTTGAAGAGAACGAGTAAGCGCCCGCCTCATCCCCAGAGAATTGGCAACCTGCTGCAAGCCAATGTTGAAGCGGCCGCTGAATATCATCTTGGAGAAGCCGGTTGAACCTCTTGTCCCGGAATGCACACCCCGGAGCAAGCCGTAGACTGTGCCGGCAGCCTGCCGTTATACAGGATGCGCATCAACAGTGTGCGTGAAGGAGGGCCGTTCAGCCAGTGAGTCTCTTGGTACAAAGGGATAATCTGCTTGACGGAACAAGGGTGGTATCGCGAGAGTCTCTCTCGTCCCTTAGGGGACGGGTTTTTTTGTGTTTTTACAAATAATTATACCGGTGGGGGTATGTAAATCATGAGTAACGAGCTGCCTGACAATATGGTGGGAATGGGCGAGATTGTGCTGGCGCATCACGCTTTGAAGGAGGTTATCCGGCGGACGCCGCTCTTGCGCGATGCCTATTTGTCCAATAAATACGACTGCGAGGTGTTCTTGAAGCGCGAGGATCTCCAGGTGGTGCGTTCCTTCAAAATCCGGGGGGCCTACTATAAAATCAGCAGCCTGTCTCCCGAGGAGCGCAGCCGGGGAATCGTCTGTGCGAGCGCCGGGAACCACGCTCAAGGGGTGGCATTCTCATGCAATACTCTGGGCATCCACGGGAAGATCTACATGCCCAGCACCACTCCGGGACAGAAGGTCAGCCAGGTGAAAATGTTCGGAGGCTCCGCGGTAGAGGTGATTCTCACGGGAGATACCTTCGATGATGCGTTCGCAGAGGCGATGAAGGCCTGCGAGTCTGCCGGGCTGGTATTCATTCATCCCTTCGATGACGCCAAGATTATTGCGGGCAACGGTACAGTCGGCATGGAAATGATGGAGGATGCCAAGGGGCCCGTGGATTATTTGTTCGTTACCATCGGCGGCGGCGGTCTGTCGGCGGGAGTCGGGGCTTATGTGAAGACAGTCAGTCCTGCAACCAAAATCATCGGGGTTGAACCTGAAGGTGCGGCCTCCATGACGGAAGCCCTTGCCCGGCAGCAGGTGGTTACTCTGGAGCATATCGACAAGTTTGTGGATGGTGCGGCTGTCAAGCGGGTCGGGCAGCTGCCCTATGAGATGTGCCGTGTTCTGCTTGATGATATTGTGTTGGTCGCCGAGGGGCAGGTATGCACCACGATTCTCGATCTGTACAATCATAATGCCATTGTGGCAGAGCCCGCAGGAGCGCTTGCGATTGCCGCGCTTGAGAGCCGCAAGGAAGAGATCAAGGGCAAGCGGGTGGTATGCGTTGTAAGCGGAGGCAACAACGATATTGCCCGGATGCAGGAAATCAAGGAACGGTCCCTGATTTACGAAGGACTGAAGCATTATTTCACGGTGAACTTCCCGCAGCGGGCGGGAGCTCTCCGGGAATTTCTTGATGAGGTGCTGGGACCCGATGACGATATCGTGCGCTTCGAATACACCAAGAAGCATAATAAGGATAACGGTCCCGCTTTGGTGGGGGTGGAGCTGAAGAACCGGGAGGATTATGAGCCCCTGATTGACCGGATGAACAAGAAGGGAATTTCTTATATTGAGCTGAATAAGGATCCGGTGCTGTTTAATCTGTTGATATAATGGGTATAGAGTCTTTAACGGAAATGCCGGAATGGCGTTATACAAGCTTATGAGAGATGGAAAGCAAATTTTTGATTAATATTGTGTTTTCGCAGGGGCGTAAGCAGGATATAAGTTGCAAACCGCCGAAATAGAGAGAATTATTGCTTCGAAGAGGTGCTAGCCGGATGGTTCAACAGTATATTACCAATGCCTCTATATTGCTGCTCTGTGTTTTTGGGCATTATTTGGCCTCGATGGTTAGGGCGGACAGGCCGATGCGGGACGGAAAACTTCGTCAGATGCTGGTCGGGATCTTCTTCGGATTAGCCGGGATGTTTCTCGTATGGGCGGCCATTCTGGTTGAGGGCCCTGTCCGGATGGATCTGAGGAGTATTGCCGTCCTGATTGCCACTATGCTGGGAGGATGGTCCTCCTCCCTGATTGCTGCCCTGTTTATTTCCGTGGCCCGCTTCTGGCAGGGTGGATTTTATTATGCTTCCATTGTGGGAGTGGTGAGCACTTTTGTGATCGCTTTGGGGAATATCCTGATTTTGCGGAGAGGACCGCCCCTGCGTCCCAGCACCTGGGCGCTGGGATATTTTTTTACATACGTCTCCATCTTCCTGACTTATGCCTCTGTTTTACGGGATGCAGCCACGCTGCTTAATGTGATGTTCTACTACACCCTTGTCTCCTTGCCCACCGTGTGCCTGTGCTACATTCTTCATATGCAGCTGATGCGGATGAACACGCTGTATGATGAAGTCCATTATAACGAAGAAAAGTACAGGCTGTTGTTTCAAAGCGCCCATGATATGGCCTTCCTGTTCAGCGTGAAGGACGGCAAGCCGGAGCGGTATCTGGAGGTGAACGAAGCTGTCATCCGATTCATGGGTATAACCCGGGAGAAAGTGCTGGCGGGATCTCCTGCGGATATCTATGATTCTGATTTCCTTGCTTTTGAGGATGATACGGAGTATCAATGTGCCCTTAGGGGAGAGCAGCATATCTTTGAGTGGTCGCTTGCGGCAGGGGACGGGCGTTTCATTCCGGTGGAAATATCGGGCCGCGTGTTCCGGCTGCGGGGGGAATTGGTGTGCTTTGCTGTGGCGCGGGACATCTCTTTGCGGAAGGAATCGGAGAGCAGGCTGATTGAAGCGAACCGGATGCTGGAGAAGCTCTCCACCTCCGATGGTTTGACGGGAATCAATAACCGGCGGGGGATGGACCTGTACTACCGCATGTTCTGGGAGCAATCCGTGCAATATTCCCAATCGATAGCCATTGCCTTGATCGATATTGATTGCTTCAAGATCTATAACGATACATACGGGCATATTGCCGGGGATCAATGCCTGAAGAGAATAGCCGGGGTGCTGGAGCAGCATGCCGCCCACGAGAATGGGATAGCCGCCCGGTTCGGCGGCGAGGAATTTATTCTGGTTCTGCCTGATTCGGGCATGGAGAGGGCCTTTCAAGCGGCAGTATCCATCCGGAAGACCGTGGAGGAGGAAGCGATTCCCAATGTGCGCTCCATGGTTATGGGTGTTGTTACGCTAAGCATCGGGGTGGCAACTTGCTATCCGGCGGAAGCGGGAATAGAACGGGAGGAATTGCTGAAGAAAGCCGATGCTGCGCTCTACATGGCCAAGCAGTCCGGCCGCAACCGGGTGATGGCCTGGGATCAGGGCGCGGCCCCTGCTATCCGGCAGGAGGGGGAGACGGGAGTCAATTCGTAACCGGCGTATGCCTCTGCGGACGCCTCCCGCCATTGCAACCGGCTTAGGGCAACCTGCTGCCTCCTCCCGGCTTAGGGCAAACCTGCTGCCTCCTCCCCCCACCGCTTCTTCTTCACCGCTTCTCGTTCACCGCACCTCGGCTGCCGCCGCCGCTGCGCTGCGCCCGGCCGTGTACCCGGTGCTGAAGGCCGCAGTGATATTATACCCTCCCGTATAGCCGTGAATATCCAGAATCTCTCCACAGAAATAGAGACCCGCCATGAGCTTGGAGCCCATGGAGCCGGGATCGACTTCCTTAAGATAGACTCCGCCGCCTGTAACGAAGGCTTCCTCCAAGGAAAGAGTTCCGTTCACCACTACCGGGAATGCCTTGATCAGCCGGGCCAGTTCGGTCCAGGGCAGCTTGGGCAGGTTGGCCCAGGTAAGCTCCTCTGCAAGCCCTGCCTTGGCAAGCAGAAGCGGGACAAGCCGCTCCGGCACATAACCCTTCAGCACGTTTTTAAGCTGCTTCTTCGGTTCCGTGGCGGCAAGCTCCCACGATGCGGTGCGGACTGCCTCTTCGCTGTCGCCGGGACGCAGGTCGATTGTGATCTTCGCCGAATCCGCCTGCTTCAGCTCCTTCACCACGAATTGGCTGCAGCGAAGTGCCACAGGCCCGGACAGTCCGAAGTGGGTGAAGAGCAAGTCCCCTTCATGGGTGACGATCCGCTTGCCCTTGGAGCTCCAGACTGTGGCGGCCACATCCCTCAGGGATAAGCCCTGCAGCTCCCGGCTGCGGATGAAACCTTCCGCGGAGGTCAGAGGAACCTCGGTTGGGTACAGCTCGGTGATGGTATGGCCGGCTGCTTCTGCCCAGACATAACCGTCTCCGGTAGACCCGGTACGGGGAACGGACTTGCCTCCTGTGGCCAGAATAACAGCTCTGCAGGACAAGGCCGCTTCATTCCTCGGCTTGACGCCAATAACCCGGCCTTCTTCGTACAGAATACGGGATACGGGGCTGTTGGTCATAAGCTCCACTCCGCTTTCTTCCGCTTTGCGGACTAACGCTTCCACCACTGTCTTGGCTTTGTCCGACACTGGGAACATTCTCCCCCGGTCCTCTTCCTTCAGCTTAATTCCCAATTCTTCGAAGAAGGCAATAATCTCTCTGCTTCCAAACACAGCCAATGCGCTGTGAAGAAATCTCCCGTTGCCCGGTATATGCCGGATCAGTTCTTCCGGTTCCTTGGCGTTGGTTACATTGCAGCGGCCTCCGCCGGAGATGCCCAGCTTGCGGCCCAATTGATCTCCCTTGTCCATCAACAGGACCCGCGCCCCATTGTCTGCAGCAGCAATAGCGGCCATTAATCCCGATGGCCCCCCGCCTGCCACGATGACATCATACTTCATAGTTGAATCCTCCTGACAGCTAGCTACAGTAGATTGTATCACATGCACCAGCCAAGCGGAAAATTCCGCTCATGGGAGTGCAATGAAAATGCGCTCTTGGAGAATACGGTGGAAATCTTGACTATGAGTCAACTCCGGGCGGATGGCTGTCTGCAAACAGGCGCATACTATCGGAGCAGCCTATTCACTTTTTTAACAGGAGGGAATCGTAATGGCACAAAATGAGAGCGGCAAAAACCGCAGCAAGCCCAAGCAGGGCTACCAGAACAAGCACAAAACGGCAGAAGACCAACGGGTTGACGGACCCAACCGCCCGGCTGAATAAACGGTTATGAGGCTGATCATGCCAGCATGAAGCCGGCAACAACGGCTTTGGCGTGAAAGCCTCTTTATTTTGCAAAAATGTGGATTGTGGCGTTTTCATTCGGGGGCTCTCCCGAAAGTACCCGGATTTTGCTTCAAAGCATCTCGTCACTTTGGGGGATTGTTTTTTGGGTTTCTGCCCGGCACAGACGAAGAATGGATTGCAATCCTTTAGAAACGGCATGTATAATGATACTTAAGAAATATTTTAATATAATAACTTATCTAAAAGGAGCGGAAGGTTCATGTCCATGACGTTTGATTCCTATATGAAGGATGTTATCCAGCCCATGCGTGACGAATTGACGGGGTTGGGGATTAAGGAGCTGCGGACTCCCGGTGAGGTTGTGGAGAATCTGGAGAATGCCAAGGGTACTTCCCTTGTTGTGGTGAATTCCGTATGCGGCTGCGCGGCGGGCAACTGTCGTCCCGGCGTGGCCCAGGCGCTTGGGCATGATGCTCTTCCCGATCATCTGTTCACTGTATTCGCAGGGCAAGACAAGGAAGCGACTGCCAAGGCGCGGGAGTATTTCGAGCCGTATCCTCCCTCTTCTCCGTCTATTGCGCTCATGAAAGACGGCAAGCTGATTTACTTCATCCAGCGCAACCAGATCGAGGACAGGACCGCCGCCGAGATCGCCGCCGATCTACGGGGCGCCTTCGACAACTATTGCCGAGCTTAATCTGTTTCTCTCATTGATCGTCTCTCATTGATCGTCCGTTTCCCGCTTATGTGGGGAGCGGATTTTTTTGTGATGCGGGGTAAAAATGGAGGCTTGAGCATCCAAGTTATCTTTTTGCCGGGAAGGAACTACGTCCTTGGGACAGGCATTCACCAGCGCTCCTCTGCCGCCGGACAGACTCCTAAGCTTGTTCCCCATTCGGGAACGGTTGCAGATGAATGGAAGGGAAGGGAGAGGGAAACTTATTCTTGCTCTTGAATTCTGCATCAGGTGTTCTATACTAGAAGCATGCAGTAATGGGAAGTGAGGTTAGCTCACAAGAACAGAAAGAATTCCTGACGGATAGAAGAGAGGATGAAGAGGAATGAGCCTGCAGGAGGAAATAATCGCCCGGTTCGGCGTCAAACCTGAGATTGATGCAGACCGGGAAATTCGGCAACGGGTTGATTTTCTGAAGGAATATACGCTGAAGGCCGGAGTGAGCGGCGTGCTGATCGCCATCTCGGGCGGTGTGGACAGCGCTGTGGCCACGGGGCTGTGCAAGCGGGCGACCGATGAGCTGACGGCGGAGACGGGCCGGGAGTTCAAGACGGTGGGAGTGTTCCAGCCGTATGGGGAACAGGCGGACATCGAGGACAGCTATGCGGTCGCTGAAGCATTGGGGCTGCAGTACAAGATCGAAACCAACATTGAGGACGCGGTGAACGAGATTGCGCTGGAAGCGGAATTCGGTCTGAAGTCCATCGGCATTCACCAGCATTTAAGCCGCGGGGGGAAGGGCAACGTGAAAGCCAGAACCCGCATGGTGCTCCAGTACGCTCTCGCCTTCGATCTGAATCTGCTGGTAGTGGGTACGGACCACGCTTCCGAAGCAATCACCGGCTTCTTCACCAAATATGGGGACGGTGCGGTGGATATCACTCCGCTGGCTTCGTTAAACAAGCGCCAAGTGCGCCAACTTGCCGCCAAGCTCGGTGTTCCGTCCGCTGTAATCACCAAGGCGCCTACGGCCGGACTGTGGGACGGGCAAACGGATGAAGGGGAGCTTGGCATTACGTATGATGACAACAGCGACTATCTGGAGGGCAAGTCAATTTCGGATGAGGCCAGAGAGAAGCTGGAGCGGCAGTATTTGAAGACGGAGCACAAAAGATCCCCCATTCCGGGAATCTGATTGCCCCATGCGGGGAACCCTACCTGTATGCCAATTTTTCAGGAGGGATGCATATGAACGAAGAAGAGATCCGCGAACTGGAGCCCAAGTACACAGGAAACACCCGTCATCTGACCGAAGGCGAGGCCGCTGAGATTATCCACGATCCTGCCAATCACGAGGACGATACGGACCAGATTTTTACCAATACGGCATTGGCCGCTCTATTTTTCACAGAACGGAACAATAACGGGAATGCGCCTTAAATTACAGGGCAGGCCTGCTGCAAAAATCTGGCCGTCTCCGACAGAACCGAACTTAAAGAAATGTAAGCAGGCGGTTGAGGCACGGCCGCTTCTTACTGCATCAGAATGTTCAAGTTCTTTATAGCGCTAAAGCGTGTAAGGTAAACATTCAGATTGGCGATAAAAACTTCCGCTTAAACGCGGTCGCTCATCCTCGAAATTCTCCGATAGGAGTTTTTCTCATAAGCGCTTAAGCCATATGTTAGCTGGCCCGCAGTTTTCTTTTCTACGTGAAAAGGATGCTGCGGGCTTTTTGGGTAGAGGCGAGAAAGCATTGCAGCGGGCAACGAAGGGGAACGGGTGGAAGGTGAACCTTTTTTATACGCGGCAAATGGTGTAAACTGGGATCAAACAAGTGAAGCGGGGGGAACGGCTTGATTATCGGTGTGGGTACGGATCTGGTGGAGATCGGGCGGGTCAGACGGTTTCTGGAGGACAAAAGCGGCCCGCGGTTTCTCGCAAGAGTGCTCACTCCGGCAGAATGCCGGTTGGCAGAGGAACGCAAGGGCAGGCAGGCGGAATTTGTAGCTGGCCGGTTCGCCGCCAAGGAAGCGGTCGTCAAGGCACTTGGCACAGGAATCGGATCTGTTACAGGCTTTCAGGACATAGAGGTGCTTCCAACCACCGGCGGACAGCCGCGTGCGGTTCTGTCTGCGGCAGCGCTTGAACGGCTGGGTCTCTGCAACGGGGAATCCGGACTGCTGATTCATCTGAGCATCACGCATATTCAGGAATTTGCTGCCGCGTATGTGATAGTGGAGCGGATCTAAGCCATATAGTTTATAGACGGCGTTTGTGGTAATCATTCCCCCGGATTGGGGGCAACGGTCAAGCTGGCCGCGGGTTATTCGGCAATAAGCTTGCGGAGGGCAAGCTCCATTTTTTGAAAATCTCAGAAGATATATTCATGGAGAATTGTTCAATTTCCGAGCGGACGCATGGCGTCAGAGAACGCGATCGGGCGTTATCCTCACAATGGCGGCGTAATTGACTTCATTTTCATTCTGGGGCGGCAGAGCATTGGTCTCTTGGCCGTCTTGCGGGTTATTTGCAGGGTTATTATAGAATAGGAGGAACAGCATGAAACGGCCTTTATCCACGTTCTCCAGAACGGAGATCATTGAGGATCTGGAGTCGACCACATTCGATTTGCTTGTCATTGGAGGCGGCATTACGGGCGCCGGCATTGCCTGGGATGCAGCCAAGCGGGGGATTAAGACCGCACTTATTGAGCGCAACGATTTCTCTTCGGGCACCAGCAGCCGGTCAACCAAGCTGATTCACGGCGGCTTGCGCTACCTGAAGAAGGGCGAGGTGCGTCTGGTCAGGCAGGTGGGGCAGGAGCGGGAATGGCTCTACCGCAGCGCTCCTCATCTGGTGATCCCCATGCCTATGCTGTTGCCTATCTACAAAGGGGGAACCTACGGGTACTGGTCCGCTTCACTGGGGCTGTTCATCTATGACCGTCTGGCCGGAGTGGATAAGGCGGAGCGCCGCATCATGCAAGGGCCGGAGGAGACCAAGTGGCAGGAGCCTCTGCTGACCGGCGCGGGATTGAAGGGAGCGGGCTTATATTACGAATACCGCTCGGATGATTCCCGCCTGACGGTGGAGGTGCTGAAGACGGCGGTCCGCCATGGGGCATGGGCCGTCAATTATGTGGAGGCAACGGATTTCCAATATTATAAGTCCAAGGTGTGCGGCATCAAGGCGGTGGACCGTCTGACGGGAACAGAACTGGAAATCCGGGCGAAGCGGGTTGTCAATGCCGCAGGACCCTGGGTGGATGAGGTCAGGTCCCGGGATCATGCGTTGAAGGGCAAGACTCTGCTGCTGACCAAGGGCGTTCATCTGGTGGTGGACCACAGCAAGCTGCCAGTCAAGCAGGCTGTTTATTTCGATACGGCAGACGGCCGGATGGTGTTCGTTATCCCGCGGGAAGGCAAGACCTATATCGGAACCACCGATACGGTCTATACCGGAGATCCCGGCAAGCTGAGAGCCACGACGGGAGACCGGGATTATTTGCTGCAGGCGGTGGACCGGGTGTTTCCGCATATGGCATTGACACCCAATGATGTGGAATCCATGTGGGCAGGCTTGCGGCCGCTCATCCGTGAGGAAGGCAAGAATCCCTCCGACATCTCCAGACGGGATGAAATATGGGAGTCCAGCTCGGGTCTCATCACTATCGCCGGGGGCAAGCTGACGGGTTTCCGCAAGATGGCGGAGAGTGTGGTGGATCTGATCGGGAGAAGCCTGGAGCGGGAGTCGCGCAATGCGTTCGGACCATGCACCACAAGCGGGGAAACGCTTAGCGGCGGCGACAGCGGACGCTGCGAAACGTATGGGGAGTTAAAGGAGCAGCTGCTGAATCTGGGCATAAAGAAGGGACTGACCCGTGAGCACGCCCAATATCTGCTGTCCTTGTATGGCTCCAATACAGCGGAGATCTATATGCGGATGGAAGGGTTGGATTCGCGGTTCGAGGATTGGACGGCGGAAGAGCAAGGGCAGGAGCCGGACGAAAGCGATGGGCGGGAGGCAGGCGACCGGGAGCTTGGAGCAAGCGTAGGGCGGGAGGCAGGCGACCGGGAGTTTGGAGCAAGCGTAGGGCGGGAGGCAGGCGACGGGGAGCTTGGAGCAAGCGTAGGGCGGGAAGCAGACGACCGGGAGTTTGGAGCAAGCGATGGGCGGGAGGCAGACGACCGGGCCTCAGGTGGAAGCGGGTATGCGGACCGGAATCAAGATTCCATGAAGCGGAGAAAGCATGGTTGGCTGGGGGGAAGAACCGAAGAAGACCTGCGTGATGTGGAACAGTGGAAGCCCGGGATTTTCAACAGCCCACAGGAAGAGAAGGTGGCCGAAGCATGGCGTCTTCTGGAGGAGCTATCCGGCCGGTCAGAGGCGAGCTGGCGAAAAAGGAACCAGCCAAGTTCGGTTCAAGCTGAGACAAAAAGCGATCGGCAGCTGCCGCGAAACAAAGATAGTGTGCTAAAGCGGGATAAAGAGGAACTGGGACCCGAACTTGAAACGGACTTACCGAACGGTCAAGGGGTGGAAACTGTAGAAGCACAAGAAGCCGTAGCAGGAGCACAAGATGCCGTAGAAGCACAAGATGCTGCAGGAGCCCAAGATACTGTAATAGGAGCACAAGATGCTGTAAAAGAGCCGGTCGTGGAGCGAGAGCAACTGAAGGCGGCGACAGCAGCAAGACATGGGACCTCTGTGGCGGAAGATGAGGCCGAAGAGAATGAAGAAACTGACGAGGCTCAGCAATACGGTGATGAGGACGATGAGGCTCCGTTGGACCATAATGAATATAGAGCGCTGGAGGCAGAGATCCGCTATTGCATCGAAGAGGAAATGACTGTTCACGCCGCTGATTTCCTGGTTAGAAGAACCGGACTGCTGTACTTTAACCGGGAGCGCGCGGAACGGATAGCCATCTATGTGGTAGAGATAATGGCACAGCAATTGGGCTGGGACGAAGCGGAGACGATGAAGCAAAAGCTGCAATTAGCAGCCGAGTGGGAGGCTGCAACCGTGGCCGTCAAGTCGGACCTGGACTAATTCGGGAAGAAGAATGGAAACCCAGGAAACCCTGTTAACTGACTGCAGCTGCACAAAAAACCGGACGCTTGCGTCCGGTTTTTTGTTGGTAGAAAGTACATCATTCCGGGGGAGAGCCTCTTCTCAATAGACCAAAACAAAAAAATTCGGAGGAAATAGAGTTCATCCTCAGAGACCAAGCAACTGTGTGGAAAGAGCTGAACATAACGGGGCGTAGGAGTATTTAGCGGAAAAAATTTCCGTTACCGGGAGGTTTTTTGGTATTTATGAAGAATTAACGGAAATTTTTTCCGTTAACACTCCCAAAACCAGGTGAATATGCCTTTTTGGGGGCTTCCGTCAGGAGTTAACGGAAAAAATTTCCGCTAAAAAAGGGTGAAATCCTGAATCTGGAGGAATAACGGAAAAAAATTCCGTTACGGATAAGCTGGACGGGACCGCCATAGGTAAAAAGGCCGTTACTCCTCTGGAAACGCGACCTCACGGTTCACTTTGCAACTGATTTCAAAAAAAGGCGGATGGTTCTTTGCCTCAAACTATTGCAATCCCGATCGATTTGGTGTTCCCGAATACAAGAAGGCCTCCGATCCAGCGGCAGGACGGGAAGCCGGTTCATTGCCGTTGTTCTCCTCAATCCACTCTCCTCAGGAGTCGGATTTGATAACAGGAGCCAGGCTGTTGCGCTTGGCATAGTCTCGGGGGGAGATGCCTTCAATTTTTTTGAAGATACGGCTGAAGTAGAACTCGTCTGCGTAACCCACGCTCTGTGCGATAGCCTTCAACCGGTAATCGGAGAGAGCCAGCATCTCCTTGGCCCGGTCAATGCGCAGATGGGTCAGATATTCAATGGGGCTGTAGCCGATGGATTTCTTGAACAGGCGGGAATAATGGCTGACGCTCAGGCCTGCCATATAAGCCAGATTTTCCAAAGTGAGCTGTTCCCGGTAATTGCGGGTCATGTAATCCTGCGTATGTTCAATGGCAACTGTTGTGTCACCGGCAATCTGCTGGGCGCGGAAATCCTGAAGTAAGCCGAGCAAGAACTCATGGAGCAGGATGTTGCGGCGCATGGCGGTCATATGCCCTCTCCGCTGCCAGAGCTGGTTAATCTGCTCCAGAATCTGGATGAGCTGAGGAGCATTGTGAATAGTATAAGGGCCCTCAATGGGAAACGGACACTCCCGTGCAGAGCGGGAAATCCACTGTTCCTTCTCCCAATAGGTTTCCGTATAATGAAAGCGTAAGAAGTAGTATTCCAAGGGGCTGTCCGGGTCAGTGGTCCGCTCAATTTGCATGCCGGGGCTATGAAAGAAGATCTTGCCCGGTTCGGCCGGATAGGGCGTGCCGTTAACGGTAAAGGTACCTTTTCCTTTGACAATAAGCCAGAAGGAATGGTATTTCATCACGACCAGCGGCTTGAACCACTCGGATGTGGTCTTCTGGTGCCCGATCAGCAGGATGGTTATGACTAGCTGGTTCAACTTGGATGCGAGTTCGCCTATATTCAGCATGGGGGACCTCCGACGAAGCATTATAGCCGCTGCGGAATTTGTGAAAGTGCGGCAATTCTATTATAGTCAATTTAGAGCACTCGCGCGAAGGGGAAAATGAGGAGGGGTAGCCCGTGGGGGATTATAGCAGCATAGAGTTGGCGATGGAGCGGTTCTCCCTGCCTTTGTTGGAATGGTACAGAAGTGTGCGCAGGGACTTGCCCTGGAGGCGGAGCCGCAATCCGTATCATATCTGGATATCGGAAATTATGCTGCAGCAAACAAGGGTGGAGACGGTTATCCCATATTATAACCGGTTCATGGAGCTGTTTCCCACGGTGGACAGGCTTGCGGAAGCTCCAGAGGAGCAGGTGCTGAAGGCGTGGGAGGGGCTCGGTTATTATTCCCGCGCCCGCAATCTTCAGACGGCAGCCAGGGAAGTGGTGGAGCAGTACGGCGGAACGCTCCCCGACACGTTGGAGGGGGTATCCGGGCTGCGGGGGATCGGGCCGTATACGGCGGGTGCGATCCTGAGCATCGCCTACAACAAGCCGGAGCCGGCCGTTGATGGCAATGTAATGCGGGTATTGTCCCGCTATATGGAGCTGGAAGAGGATATTGCCAAGCCCGCCACCCGTATCGGAATTGAGAAGCTGGCCAAGGCGCTGATACCCGAAGGCGCCGCCGGGGATTTCAATCAGGCGCTGATGGAGCTGGGCGCGACAATCTGCACGCCGAAGGCGGCGCACTGCTTGCCATGCCCGGTGATGGAGCATTGCGGCGCCCGTCTGGCAGGCCGCGTGGACGAGCTGCCTGTGAAGGCCAAGGCGAAGCCGCCCAGACCGGAGCGGCGGGCGGTGGCGCTGATTGAGGGCACCGGGGGCAACGCCGGGTGCATTCTCGTGCGCCAGCGCCCCGGCGACGGGCTGCTGGCCCGCCTGTGGGAGCTGCCCCATGTGCAGCTCCCGCAGCCTGCGCTTGCCGAGGGTCCGGGTGCCGGAGACGGCACCCGGACCGGGCTGGCAAGCGGGAGGGGCGCAGCCCGCAAGCGCGCGCAGGCGCTTGCAGCAGCCGCAGACAGCGAAGCTGCGGCTTCGGCCCATGGCCGGGCCATGGGCGAGCTTGCGGCGCAATTGGCGGAGGAGGCGGGCATCGCGGTTGTCCCGGGAGCGTGGCTGATGAGTGCGGAGCACATCTTCAGCCATATCCGCTGGGACATGGACGTGTACCGCTGCCGCCTGGCCGCAAGCTCTCTGCCCGGCGGAGCAGGATCTGCCATCGCCGCAGAGGGTGCGGCAGGGTACAACGGATCCGCCATCGCCGCAGAGGGGACGGCGGGGTACAACGAATCTGCCATCGCCGCAGAGGGTGCGGCAGGGTACAACGAATCTGCCATGGCCGCAGAGGGTGAGGCAGGGTACAACGGATCTGCCATGGCCGCAGAGGGTGCGGCAGGGTACAACGGATCCGCCATCGCCGCAGAGGGTGCGGCGGGGGACGACTTAACTGTCCGGCCGCCCGCTGGGGCAGATGCGGGAGCAGCCTTCCCCGGCAATTACCTGCACGGAATGCCCCGGCAAGACGGTCTGCCGCCCGCTTACCGGTGGATTCGCTTGGAGGAGATGGACGAGTACGCGTTCCCCAACGTGTTCCTGCGTATTCTGAATGCATATAAGGCAGCACTTTGCCATCAGCCTGGCCGAATTCAAATTGAAGCGGATGCTTCCGATGTCAGTTTTCCGCTATGACCGCTTCGCCGGCAATGGGTTCAATACTTTGTAGGAGGGATCATCCATGAAGCTTGCGTTCATCTCAGATATTCACGGCAATTACCATGCGTTGGAGGCGGTGCTGGAGGACATCCGCCGGCAGCAGGCGGAACGGATTTATGTGCTGGGAGACCTGGTATTCAAGGGTCCTCTGCCAGAGCGCTGTGTTCAAGCGGTTCGGGCGCTTAATACGGTTGTGCTTCAGGGCAATATCGATGAGCTGGTGGGCAAGAACGTGATTCAGCCCGGCTTTGCCAAGTCGTCGGAGCATGAGGCTGCGATCCGCAAGGAGATGTCCTGGACCAGGGCGAGGCTTGCCGCGGAAGAGCTGGAGTATTTGGCGCAGCTGCCTTTTTCCCATGAGGTGAGCTTGCCAGGAGAGTTGTCCATCCGGCTGGTTCATGCCACGCCGCAGAATGTTCTGGATATTGTACTCCCAACCGACGGGGAGGAAAAGGCCCTTGGGGTGATGTTCGCAGGCACGACAGCGCAAGTTGTCATCTATGGTCATATCCATCAGCCCTATATCCGCTGTCTGGATGGCCGCACACTTATCAATACCGGCAGCGTAGGACTTCCCTTTGACGGCAATCCCGCGGCTTCCTATGCTCTTGTGGAAACGGATGAACCGGTCGGGAAAAGCGGGGCCGCGGCATTTACGGCGTCCATCCGGCGCGTGCCTTATGATGTGGGGGGAGCGTTGGCGGCTTTTGAAGGATCGGGGCATCCTTATGCCGAATCAGTGATGGAAGCCATTAAAACCGGACGGCGTCCGGTATAACACAATAGGGGTTTTGACGGCAATCCCTTTGCCTCAGAAGGAGGTTTGGCAACTTTTGTTCAATAATCTATGGAAGCGGTACATGTATCTCTGGTTTGCCCTGATCGGCTGGGCGGTGTTCTTCTTGTTCGTGACGGTTAATACCGTTGCCTTTTTCTGGGCCGGGTCGGTGCTCGCTATCGGCCTGGCTCTGACTGCCATCTTCACTTCCGCTGTATATATTGCCCGCGGCCCGAAGGATATTATTATTCATGGCGTGGCGTGGACGGTGGCGGTAGCTCTCGGCTTTCTGGCCGGACTTTTCATCTACGCCGTGATAAGCGGGGTCTGAGTTGACACCTCTTTGCCATTCGCTCCCATCCTTTGCCGCATAGAAATAAGGGAAGGGAAATTCCCTTATGTTTCATCATGACTGCCTTTTTTCGCATATAAGGGAAGGGTTTTTCCGCTATTCTTACTATTTCGGCCAGTTTGGAGGCCTTCAATGGTTCATAAGGGAAAAAGATGGGCCTTATCTCCATTTCTGGTGGGTAGATAAGGCCAATAGCGGAATTTCCGTTCCCTTATTTGCCGACACCGCATACGCCAACACCACCGGTGAGAGAAACCCCAAGGTTACCGCACTAAGACCACCACATTCCAAGGTTGCCGCACCAAGGTCACATTCCAAGGTTACCGCGCCAAGACCACACTCCAAGTTTGCCAAACATCACGCTCAGAATTCAAGTTTGCCAACGCCTTGATCACACTCCAAGGTTGCCAATGTCACAATCAGACTCCAACTTCCCGCACCGCGCTCAGATTGATGCCGCCTATGGTGACACAAAGCGGAACATTCCCCAACATTTTCCCAAAAAGCCGTTCGTAATCGTATGAAAGCGGGCTTTTTGTCATATAACCTGACATGGTCACAAAATTGTGGTTTGGTGGCGTGATTCAGGAGTGGTATCATACAAGTAACGGGCCAATTGGTTTATTAGTCAGCGCGGAATGCTCGGCAATGAAGCGGAGGTGGAGTTTTTGTCTGAGAAACTGGAGCAAGCGGAAGAAATCGGGGTTGAGAAGGCTCCCATTCTGTGGGCGATGATGCCCTGTCCCTTGAAGGTGCCGGTGGAGGAGGACTTCATAAGAAGGAGCGAAGCGGGGGAGTGGGCGGCGTTTGACACATCCCGCATTATTTTTGAGGGCAATGCTACCCAAACCGGCTTTTATGAGCGGGTCAAAGAATATGAGCATGAGGATGAACTGCCCGATCTGGTCATTTCCCCTGGCATCAGCAGCTTCTTCCACGCGGAGTTCCGCAGAAAGTTTGTGGAGCGGGGGGTGTTCGCAGATGCCGCCGGGGGATGGGGAGGCGCCGGACGGTTCGGCGGGCTGGAGCTGTCCGACCCCACGGGCCGTTACACGGTGCTTTGTGTTAATCCCCTGGTGATGGTGGTGGACCATACCCGGCTGGGCGGACTGGCGGTTCCCCGTTCCTGGAAGGATCTGCTTAAGCCGGAATACCAGGGGCAGGTGGCGATGCGCGGGCAGAAGGGGACTTCCTTTTGCGAGACGACTCTGCTTACTATACGTCATGCCTATGGGCTGGAAGCGGTGGAGCAATTGGGCAGAGCGGTGAAGCAGGGGCTTCATCCCGCCCAGATGGCCAAAACGGCGGGAACAAGCAATCCGGAGGCAACGCCTGTCCTGATCATGCCCTACTTCTATGCCAAGTCCATTCCCCGTAAGGATAAGGTGGAGATTGTCTGGCCGGAGGAAGGGGCGATCGCAAGCCCCGTGTTCCTCCTGACCAAGGCGGAGGCCAGGGAGCGTCTGAAGCCGCTGACGGATTATCTGACGGGGGAGCATGTGTCCAATCTGTATGAAAGCGCCAGTTTCCCTGCGCTGAATCCCGGTGTGAAGAGCAAGCTGCCGGAAGGGGCGCGTCTTCTGTGGATGGGCTGGGAGCTGGTCTGGTCGGAGGATATCAAGCAGGTGACAGAAGCTACCCATGAGCGGTTCATGACCGGCTATCTCCAGGGGATTCAGGGGAGGAGCTCATGAAGCTGGTTACGCTGGCCGGCCCCCCGTCCAGCGGCAAAACCTCGGTGCTTCTGCGGATTATCGAAACCATGGAGCAGGCGGGCAAGCGGGCGGGAGTCATCAAGTTCGACTGCATGGCTACCTTTGACGACAAGAAGTATGAGGAGAAGGGCATCCCGGTGCTGGTGGGACTGTCGGGCAATCTGTGCCCCGATCATTATTTTGTCACGAATATCGGGTCCTGCCTGGATTGGGGGATGTCGCACTCTCTGGATGTTCTGATTACGGAAAGCGCCGGCTTGTGCAACCGCTGCTCCCCGTATATCCGGCAGGTGCTGTCGGTATGTGTAATTGATCATCTGAGCGGACTGAATACTCCTGCCAAGATCGGCCCCATGCTGAAGCTGGCCGATCTGGTGATCCTGACCAAGGGCGACATTGTCTCTCAAGCGGAGCGGGAGGTATTCCGCTACCGGGTGCGCACCGCCAATCCCAAGGCTCATGTGGTGCCCATGAACGGGCTGACAGGACAGGGCAAGGAGCGGGCGAGAGACTTGTTCCTGCAGGCTCCCGAGGTGGAGTCGCTGGAGGGCTCCAAGCTGCGCTTCTCCATGCCTGCAGCCGTCTGCTCCTATTGTCTGGGCGAGACGCGGATCGGAGAGGACGCCCAGATGGGCAATGTGCGCAAGATCTGGACGCCGGGGGCAGGATGAAGCAGCATCACATCACGCTGTACGGCCGCATATATGGCGAGCCTTATGCAGGCGGCGCGGGAGCTGGCTCATCAGGAAATCCGAGCAGGCGGCCGGAGGGAAGGAGGCTGTAACCACAGTGTTGCATGAGCCTATACACACGATTACGATTCTGGGGGGGCGGGATAAGGACGGTGTTCCCGAGGAGCAGGAGCTGATTCTGCGTTCGGGCGATATAGCCGTTGTGGTCGGGCCCACGGGCTCGGGCAAAAGCCGTCTCCTAGCCGATATTGAATACCTGGCCCAAGGGGATACTCCCAGCGGCCGGCACATTCTGCTAAACGGCGTTGTGCCGGGGCCTGAGGAGCGGTTCGGAACGGGCTTCAAGCTGATTGCGCAGCTGTCCCAGAATATGAATTTTGTGCTGGATGCCACGGTGGAGGAATTCATCCGGATGCATGCCGCTTGCATGGAGCAATGGGCGGATTCGCCTGAGGAAACGGGGAAGCTGGCAGCCCAGGTGCTGGAGCAGGCCAACCGGCTGGCCGGAGAGGCCTTCAGTTACCATACTCCGCTGACTTCCTTGAGCGGCGGGCAGTCGCGGGCGCTGATGATTGCCGATACGGCGATCCTCTCGGATTGTCCCATCGTGCTCATCGACGAGATTGAGAATGCGGGCATCGACAAACGGCTGGCTCTGGAAATTCTCATCGACCGGCAAAAGATTGTGCTCATGGCTACTCATGATCCCATACTGGCCCTGTCCGGGCACTACCGGCTGGTGCTGGGCAACGGGGCGCTGCGCCAGGTGCTGCGCACCAGCGCTGCCGAGCTTAAGCTGCTGGAGCAATTGCGCGCTGCGGATAAGCAGCTGGCCCATATCCGTCAGATGCTGCGGACCGGACAGCGGCTGGATGGAGTGGAAGGATTATTTTCCCGGTAAAGGGGAGAAGAGGAGGCAGGTCAGTGATTGCCTATGAGTTGGACAACAAGCTGTATGTGAATGTAACCAACCGGTGCACCAACCGGTGCGGATTCTGCATCAGGGAGCGGGAAGAAGGGATCGGGCAGGATCTGTGGCTTGAGAAGGAGCCCAATGCTTCGGAGATTATCGAGGCTGTAGGCGACGGAGGCTCTTACAGCGAGGTGGTCTTCTGCGGCTACGGTGAACCGCTGCTGCGGCTTCCCGAGGTGATAGAGACAGCGAAGCATCTGAAGCGCCTGGGCAAGAGGGTGCGGGTCAATACCAACGGACAGGCGGATCTGATCTGGAAAAGAAAGATAGCCCCCGAGCTGGAGGGGGCGGTGGACGCTGTCTCCATCAGCCTGAACGCGGCAAGCGCCGGACATTACCAGCGGCTGTGCCAATCGGCTTTTGGCGAGGAAGCGTATGAGGGAATATTGGCTTTTGCCAAGGACTGCACGGCCCATATTCCGGAGGTCACTCTGACGGTGGTGGATTTCATCGCCCAAGAAGAGATTGACGACTGCGCCGCAATTGCCGAAGGTCTGGGCACCAGGTTCCGGGTGCGGAAGTATAATGATTGAACCTTGCTCCGCAAGGGAAGGGCTCCTGAGCTCCGGAAGAAGGGACTCCTCAACCTCAAAGCCCCGGCCTGATGCGCATGCACCGGACCGGGGCTTATGGTATTACAGCAAGTCGCCAACTTGTTGGACGCGCAGCAGGTTGGTGGTGCCGGTGGCGCCTGCGGGAACGCCGGCGGTGATCACTACCAGGTCGCCGTCCTGCACATGTCCGCCTGCGCGGGCCAGCTCAATGGCGGCGGCGACGATCTCGTCGGTGCCGGAGGCCGTTTCCTTGCGCAGCAGAGGCACAACGCCCCAGGTCAGGGTCAAGGCATGAAGCACATCGCTGCTGGAGGATACGGCGATTACGGGCGCCTGCGGCTTGTGCTTGGCGATCATCCGGGCGGTGAAGCCGCTCTCCGTCAGCGCCAGAATGGCCTTGGCTCCCAGCTCCAGCGCGGTCTGCGCCACAGCTTGTCCGATGGCTCCGGTCACGTCAGGCGCCTTGCGGGCAGCCTGCAGCGTGAGCCAGCTGTAGCTGTCCAGCGCGGATTCGGCTTTGACCGCGATTCGGGCCATGGTTTCCACGGATTCCAGCGGATATTTGCCTGCGGCGGATTCGCCGGAGAGCATAACCGCATCTGTGCCGTCGAATACGGCATTGGCCACATCGCCTGCTTCGGCGCGGGTAGGACGGGGGTTCTGCTGCATGGATTCCAGCATGTGCGTAGCGGTAATAACCGGCTTGCCGGCCAGGTTGCACTTGCGGATCATTTCCTTCTGAACTAACGGCACGTCCTCTACAGGCAGATCCACGCCCAGGTCGCCCCGCGCTACCATCAGCCCGTCAGCCACAGACAGAATGGCGTCCAGATTCTCTACGCCCTCATCGTTCTCAATTTTGGCGACCACCTGAATATGGCCTGCGCCAAGCTCATCCAATATATGCTTGATCTCCAGAATATCCTCGGCCTTGCGCACGAAGGACTGGGCGATAATATCGATCTTCTGCTCCACGCCGAACTTGATGTGGCGGATATCCTTCTCGGTGACACCCGGCAGGCTGGTCTTGACGCCCGGTACGTTGACGCCCTTGCGGGGCTTCAGGCGGCCGCCGTTGCGGATCAGGCAGGTGATTTCTGTGCCTTCGGCATGCTGGACTTCCAAGCGGACAAGTCCGTCATCCACCAGAATGATGCTGCCCGGTTTGACGTCCTGGGGAAGCTGCTTGTAAGTGACATGAATCCGGTCCTTGGTGCCGAGAATTTCCTCGGTGGTCAGGGTGACCAGTTCTCCCGGAACCAACTCCACATAAGATTCTTGCAGCTTGCCGATGCGGATTTCCGGTCCCTTGGTATCGATCAGCACCGCTACATAGGCGTTCTGTGCGGCTGCAGCCTCGCGGACATTGCGGATCCGCTGGGCGTGCTCCTCCGGCTCGCCGTGGGCGAAGTTCAGCCGGGCTACATTCATGCCGGCAGCGATGAGCTTGCTGAGCATCTCCGGACTTTCACTGGAAGGTCCGATGGTACAGACAATCTTTGTTTTGCGCATGGGGTTCTCCACTCCTTGGTTTTAATCCCTTTTTGAGCTTGTGAAATTTTTCTCTTTTCCTTAGAATAAAGGAAAAGCACTCATAAGAAAAATATATAATTTTTCGTTTTTCATCAATTTTTATGTAGAAAGCAGGTATGGTAATGAATCTGCATGCTCTGAAAATTTTTCACACGGTTGCTGAAAAAGGCGGTGTTACCCGCGCTGCGGAGGAGCTGCTGATCAGCCAGCCTGCGGTTACAGCCCAGGTGCGCAATCTGGAGAAGGAGCTGGGCTTTCCGCTGCTTGCCGCAAAGGGCCGGGGGATTCTGCTCACAGACGGGGGAACTATGGTGGCCGCTTATGCCAAACGCCTGTTTGCAATGGAGCAGGAAATTGAGGCCGGGATCAAGGAGTACAAGGCGGGATTCAGCGGGGTGCTGCGGATTGTGGCCACCTATCTGCCTGCCAACCTGCTGCTGCCCGAATGGCTGGCCCGCTACAAGCAGGAGCATCCCCAGGTGGAGGTGGTGCTTACAACCTCCAATTCCAGAGAAGCGGTGGAGCAGCTGCTCAATTATGACGCGGAGGTGGCCGTCTACGGCGGGGGCTGGGAGGAGCAGCCCGGAATTGAATGGGAAGAGCTGCTGGAGGATGAACTGTGGTTCGTGGTTCCCAACGGACATCCTTATGCGAAGCAAGAGATAACGCTGGCAGAGATGATGAAGGTGCCGTTCATTCTGCGGGAGGAGGGCAGCTCCACCCGGGAACGGCTGTTTTCTCTGTGCCGGGCGCTCAACGTGAATCCGCCCAAGATCGGCCTGCAATTTAATGGAGTGAATGAAGCGGTGCGGGCGGTTATCGCAGGGTATGGAGCCAACTTCCTGTCATCGATGGCGGTAAGGGATTATGTGGAGCGGGGCGAGGTTTCCCGGGTGTATGTGCGCGGCTTGACCCTGATGAATCCTATCGCATTCTGTACGCGCAAGGATGAGACGCTCTCTCCGGCCGCCGCGGATTTCGTCGGGTTGATCCGCAAGGAGGTCAAGAGCTGGACAGCCAACAGGGAATAAGCAGGCATACCGCCGCTTGGAATAGCATCATCAGAGGAAGCATCATCAGAGGAAGAAATTCCGGCTTGCGGCAGGGACAGTGCTTTTTCATGATCGAAATTAGCAAGACTTTTTTCCACTTTCTGGGGTATAATGGAATCCTACGGAGGGAGTGCCTGTCCATGAAAAAAATATGGAAGCCCCTTGGAATTGCAGCGTTATTGCTGGCGTTGGCCGCAGCGGGAGGCTGCCGCGGTTCAACCGGAGAGGACAGCGCCAACGGCCGCAGCCCTGCCCCGTCTGTTACCACAGCCCCGCCCATTGCGGATACGGTTGGACCGGCGGCGTCTGCATCGGCATTGCTTTCACAGGAGGAAGCGCTTTCTATAGGAAAGTCTCATATTCAAGGGGCGGAAGTCTCTTGGAGCGCGAGGCTGCTGTACGATGAGCCCATAGAATATAACAATAAGACCACCTTGTACACGGTATGGGTGGTGGAGGCGCTCTATCCCGCCGGCAATCTGGAGCGGGTCTATCTGGATGCAGCGGATGGCCGGGTTCTGGTGCATATGGATCAGGAGGCGCCGCAGGTCGAAGATTCTGCCATACAGGAGGGAGAGCTTCAGACACCGCACAGCGGAAATGGATCTGCGGCGGGAAACAGTCAGACGGAACCGGGTAGCGGAATAACGCGGGAGATTCCCCCTTTGAAGCTGCTAGTGGAGAAGCGGGACAACGGCTTCAGCTTGCTTGCGGATCCTGCAAAGCATTCTGAATTTGTTGCCGTTATGCAATCGGTGGAGTCTCCGGGTGCAAACAAGCTTGTCGTTCATCTAATTCACCGTGCTGCATACTTTAATGAAGGGCACAGATTTTTGCTTGATGCGGTGATTGTCAATCCGGATACAGGGGCGTTCAAGATAGCTCCGGTTGCCGATGTAACCGTAGACGATAGCTACACGGTCGGCTCTATTGCCAAGATCTATGGCTTCACGGACCCGGAGCATCTGATTCTGGTCAGACCGGCGGCTGCAGGCGAAGGCCGGACCTTGCGTTACGATGTGGCCGTTTTGGAGCTGGCCAGCGGGGCTCTGACAACGTTAATCGAAGGGGCAATTCCCGATATTGACCCGGACTTCCTCGCCTCCGGCTGGATGAACCGGCAGGGGGACACGCTGTATCTGAATGGCTATAAGGGCGGCCAGCTGTGGATTGCGGATCTGAAGAGCAGAAGTGTAAAAGCTGCTGCGGCTCTCTTCCCACATCCATGGCCGGTGATTTTAATAGAGGCCTCCCCGGATGGCGGACAGTTCTGGTACAGGGGGCAAGCAGACGGGAATGTGATATACGATGGAGCGGCCAATCCTGTTTTTTCCATAAAACAAGGAGCTGGTATGCTTAACCACAGGCCGGTACAGTGGAGCCCGGACAGCAGGTACAGTGTGCAGGAATACACCTTGGACCAGAATGACGAGAATGTTCTGTGGAGAGAAGATGGGGTGACTGCCATCGCTGCGCAAGGCATCAGGCTGCTGGACCGCCAAGGCAAGGAGATATGGACCCGCGAGGTGGAGAAAAATAAAGGCCGGCACATGGAATGGATTGGCTGGACCGGAGACAGCGGCGGCGGGCTGATTCATTATTATGATCTGAAGCGGGAGGACGGGAAGCCGCCTCTGAAGCTGAATTCGGAATATGCCCTGGTCAGCACGGATCATGCCAGTCCGACTCCCCTGCAACAGACGGAGCGGCTGGAGAACATGAAGGCGCCTGAGGCCATTCACGGAACGGATTCGGGCAAGCTTGTTTTTGTGGATCATGAGGCAGGGCTCTATCTGGTGCGGGGCGCGGAATATAACACGGGCGACGGGAACGGCGTTCTTCTCTCTGCTCCCGGTGACAGGCAGCTGATCTGGTTGGAGAAGGATTACCAGCAGGCTATGGTCACGGTTTACCGCTACGATCCGGCACTGAAGGCTACCGCAACGACCCGCTTCAAGATGGGCGGGAGCGATTTCCGGCTTGCGGGAGAGAGAACGGTGTTTGATTCCCAGATGAACTACTATTATCTGAATTAATGCTTGAATCTAGAAATAAACCGTTTATCTCGAACCCGGATTTTTAATTTGAACAACCATTCTAAACTTTATTTTGCATGGAAGCGGTTTTGTTTTCTGAAAACGATGTCAACATACTTGACACTAATTGGTCCGCGGTCTAATATATTTCATATAATTCATTTCGAGTATGGCGGTTTGTTAGGCTTTTTCAAAGATTGGATGTCACTAAGACTGACATGAGCAGGGGCGTTTATATATGGAAAGGGGCCTGTACAATGGGAGCCATCGATCGTTCGCCGAATGCGCCTTATGCGTTGGAAGGATTCTATGATGAGATGTTTTCAGAGGAAGGACTGGGTGTAAGGTCCCATTACAGGAAGGTCTACGACCGGCTGAATGCTCTGAAGGCCGAAGAAGCGGGTGCCAAGCAGGCTGCTTTCGACCGCCGGATGATGGAGGAAGGGATTACGTTTACCCTCTACCAGCCTTCCCAGATCCAGCCCTTGGAGCGGACGATTCCCTTCGATCTGATCCCCCGGGTTATTCCGAAGGATGAGTGGGATACGCTGGAGAAGGGGATGCTGCAGCGGGTTACGGCCTTAAACCGATTCGTGTACGATATCTACCATGAGCAGAATATCGTGAAGGACGGGATTGTGCCCAGGCGGATGGTGGTAGCCAATAAGTATTTCCGCCCTGAGATGATGAATGTCCAGGTGCCGGGCGATGTGTACATTACCGCCTCGGGGATTGATCTGATCCGGGACGACCAAGGCTCCTATTATGTATTGGAAGATAATCTCCGCTCCCCCTCGGGCTTTTCATATCTGTTCAAGAGCCGCTCCATGATGAACCAGCTGTACCCTGAACTGACCCTCTCCAGTTCCATCCGCGACGTGGAGCACAGCCTGAACCGGTTTCTGACAGTGCTGAGGAGTCTGTGTCCTTCCCGCAAGAAGGACCCGGTGATTGCGCTCCTGACCCCCGGCGAGTTTAACTCAGCCTACTATGAGCATACCTTCCTGGCGCAGCAGATGGGGATTCATCTGGTGGAAGGCCGTGACCTGGTTGCCATGGACCAGAAAGTGTACATCCGCGGGTTGGGCGGACTGACTCAGGTAGATGTGGTTTACCGCCGGATTGACGATGATTATCTGGACCCGCTGGCCTTCGATCCTTCCTCCATGCTGGGAGTTGCCGGAATTATGAATGCTTACCGGGCCGGCAATGTGGCGATTGTCAATGCGCCGGGCACCGGTGTGGCTGACGATAAGGCGATGTATGCTTATGTGCCGGACATGATCCGCTACTATATGAAGGAAGAGCCGATTATCGGCAATGTGCCCACATATGTGCTCTCCCGTCCGGAAGAGCGGCAGTATGTGCTGGAACGCCTTGCGGAGATGGTGGTGAAGGAAACCTCGTTGTCCGGCGGGTACGGCATGCTGATCGGACCTACGGCTACGGAAGAGGAACGGGAGGATTTCCGCAAGAGAATCCTCGACGATCCTGGCCGCTATATTGCCCAGCCTACCATCCAGTTGTCCAGAGCGCCTGTACTGATGGACGGCAAGCTGCAGCCGCGGCATATTGATCTTAGGGCTTTCATCCTTATGGGCGGGGAAGCGGCCGGAATTCACGTGATTCCCGGCGGGCTGACCCGTGTGGCGCTGAAGAAGGGTTCGCTTGTGGTGAATTCCTCCCAAGGCGGCGGCTGCAAGGATACATGGGTGATCGCATAAACGGGGATTGGATTAAGAAGGGCCCAGGCTTTTTCTCAACATAAGGGTAAAGGAGCGGGTGATGATGCTGAATCGGAATGCGGAAGCGTTGTTTTGGATCGGACGGTACATGGAACGCGCAGAAAACCACGCCCGGTTGATCGATGTCCATTACCATATTCAGCATGAAGGAGACTTTGCCCATGAGGAGCACAAGTGGTCCAGGCTGGTCGATGCCTTCGGCGCAAGAGAGGATTATCTGCAGCAGTTCGAGCTGTTCACGGAGCGGGATGTGCTGAGCTTCATCACTCTGGATCGGGGTTATCCCAATTCTTTGTTTGCCTGTGTATCCCAAGCCAGAGCCAATCTGCGCACCATCCGCGAGAAGGTGCCAAGCGAGCTGTGGGAGGCTGTCAATTCCTTTTATCTGTGGTTGGGAGAGCGGCAGGTGTCGGATATTCTCGAGGCAGGACCCAATCTGTTCTACCGTCAGATCAAGGAGAAGGTGGCAGTATTCCAGGGGTTGGAGCATTCGGTCATGCAGCGGGAGCAGGAATGGCATTTCATCGAGAGCGGCCGTTTCCTGGAGCGGGCGGAGAATACAGTGCGTATTCTGCAATCGGTGCTGGGAGCCATCTCGGCGGACCGGGCGGCGCCTTACCCTTATCTGATCGCGGTGCTGAAGTCGGTGAGCGGTTATCAGGCCTTCCGGCGGGTATATGCGGATGCGCTGTCGGGGACTCATATTATAGAATTTCTGCTGACCAGGGAGAGCTTTCCCCGTTCGGTATACTTCTCCTTCCTGCAGTTGGAGGAGCATCTTAAGGAGATTGCCGGCTACGAAGGAGCGGGGGACTATTCCAATCATGAACGCGCCTTGCGCAAGGCAGGCAAGCTCAAGGCCGAGCTTGGCTGTCTGGACCGGGAGGAGCTGGCCTTGGAACGGACGGGAATTCTGCTGCAGCAGTTGACGGAGGGCTGCCGCACCTTGGGCAGGACTATGGCGGACACATTTTTTCGGTTGGAGGTGGCGCTTTGATGAAGCTGGAAATTCAGCATGTAACGCGCTATACCTATGGGGACGCGGTGACGGACAGTGTCAATGAGCTGCGGCTTACACCCCGGACGAACAGCCGCCAGTCCTGTTATCACCAAGAGGTAAGCATTTCTCCCTCGACGGCCTTGCTGACTTATGAGGATTACTTTGGCAACCGGGTGCATGCCTTCAGTGTGAATGCCCCTCACAGGGAGCTGGTTATCAAGGTCAAGGCGGTAGTCAGCACCCAGGAGACGGTCTGGCCGCCGCCAGCTCTAAGCCCCGGGCAGGAGCAGGAGCTGATGGCGTCGGACAGCTTCTATGATCGCTTTGTGGAGTATTTGCTGCCGACAGTCTATACGGCTTTCACCGGGGAGCTTCGGCAATATGCCGAACCGTTCAAGCCCGGGATGGACGGCATCTATGCGTGGGCGCAGGAGCTGACCCAGTCGATTCACGGGGATCTGATCTATGATCCCTCTGCCACTGACGTGCATACTACGGTTAACGAAACGCTGGAGCTGCGCCGCGGCGTCTGTCAGGAATATGCTCATCTGATGTTGGCTGTCTGCCGTCATCACGGAGTGCCGGCGCGCTATGTGAGCGGGTACCACTTCGTAGGGGACTTAAGCGGCAATAATGCGGACTTCGAGCAAGCCTCACACGCCTGGGTCGAGGTACTGGTACCCGGCAGCGGCTGGAGAGGGTTCGATCCTACCAACCGCTGTGAGGTAGACTGGCGCTATATCAAGCTGGGCCACGGCCGGGACTACAAGGACATCGTCCCCGTCAAGGGCATCTACCGCGGCACCGGCAACCAGCGTCTCACCGTGAAGGTGGATGTGCGGAGGCTGGAGGACTGAGCGGGAGCAACAGCATTACGTTATCAACCGGACAGCATCGGAGACCGGCTCAGCCACTGGGAATGTGGTTGGCGGTCTCCTGTTTGTTTCTCACAGCATTCTTATTTTGGTGAAAAAAGCCAACAGCTGTACAGCGTTTACGTCCTCTGGGATTTGGAGCAAGTCAGGTGTCTTCTGCTGAACGTCATCCTGCAAATCTACAGTTATTTTTCTTATGCCCGCGGTTTAGGAGTAAAAAATGATGTACATAATAAGTGTAATTGAATATACTAAAAATAAAGAAAACTCATTGTCATTATTGGATTTTCAAGTGTAAAAAGGGGGTGTAAAAATTGATTTACTTATTTGCTTACGAGCACTTTGTTACAACCGAAGGACGCTTGGTCTTTAAGCCGAACCTCAACCCTTATCACTATGAAATCCAACAACTCATACTAGAAGCAGAGCGTAACATAGGAGCACTAGCCAGATTAGGTTTAAAAAGCCATCCATTGAAACCAACCATTTTGCGTAACTCCCTAGTCAAAACCGCTCATTTTACAACTAAAATCGAACAAAATAAGTTAGGATTCAAAGAAGTAGAGCAACTCTATCAAAGCTACAAAAGAAATCCGCTCACCATAAAACAAAAGGCTCAGTTAGAAGTTAAAAACGTTTTTGAGGCCTATGAGTATATTTATAGCTTGAATCCAAGCAAAGATTTTTCGGATATGGATGAACCCGTATTAAAAAAAATACAACATACTTTGATGAACAATTTAACCGGTTATCCGGAGGGTTACAGAAATATTCCGGTAGCACTTCAAGATGGTGATGGCAATGTGAGTTATCAACCTCCAGCGGCTAATGAAGTTCCGCCACTCATGCAGGCGTACTTTTCCTGGCTATTCACTAGTGTAACCGGGTATATGAACCCCTATGAGACAGATATAGCTAATCCTGATAAGAAGGTTCATCCGCTCATCATCTCTGGAATAACCCATCATTTAATAGGGTATATTCACCCTTTTCCTGATGGTAATGGAAGAACAGCCCGGGCATTCTCTACTTTAGTTGGCTTAATCCATTCGGATCTTGCTACAATCAAAGATGCATTTAGTGTTGAAGAATTTTTTGATAAAAGAATTGAAGATTATTACGATACTCTTATGGCTGCTACACAAGGCGACTTAAAGCCTTTCATTGTATTCTACCTTGAATGTGTGAACGCATCTCTAACTAAAGTACTAAAAGAACTGCAACGTTACGATAGGATTAAACATATTCGCGAATTGTTGGGACGAGGACATGCGAAAACAATGTTTGAATTGATCAGTAGAATGGAAGATGGAGAGAGTTTTCACAGACAACTGTTTGACGATACTCTTGATGCTTCACCCTCAAGTATTGCCAAGAACATATCCAGATTAAAAGAGCTTGGAGTTTTAAGGTCAGGAGATGCTCGAGGAGAATATATCGTTTCTATATTGGATTAAAGCATGCTGCTGATAAAAGGTAAGAGCACTGATTCTCCATAATGGCCGGGAGAGAATCCGTGCTTTTAGTTTACAATAAACTTTGCTTGTGTGGTTTTATATGCGTAAGGGTTCAAACAACTGAACCGCGGCTCGGCAAATCCACTATTCACCGCCGCGTGATGCCGAGGCTATTTGGGGAGGCGGTTTAGTCAGCCTTTGGCCAGTACGGCCAGTTCCTTCGAATCGATCACCAGTCCTGCTGAATAAATGAAATCAAACCCGAGTATGCCATCTATCTCCATGCCGTAATTCATGTCTCCGATTTCTACTTCAAACGCTGACAGCTCAGCTTCCCCGATCTTCACAAAATCGAAATGTTTGGAGTAAACGACCTCTACTCCACCCACACCTCTGATCTTGTTCAGAAAATCCCCAGGCTCAACCCTAACCCCAACGGAATCCACCGCATCTGCACTGAAGATGGTCCCCGCCGAGCCCGTATCGAGCAACACATTTTTCAGATGAAGCTCTTCGCCGCGGTAACAAATCGTAACCTCTATAAATGGAAATCCATGCCTTATATCTATATTCATCTGGGTCCCCGTACCCCCGCCCATTTCTCTCGAAGCTCCAGTTTCTCGCGTGAGGTGTGGAAGAAGCCATATTCTCGATAGGGCTGAGCGCGGTGCAATTCGTAATACCGCTTCATGGCAACAGCCGAATCATCAAAGCGATCAATAACAGCAACCTCGTCAACAAGCCAATACCCATCTTCCGAGCGCAACTTAAGCGCTTCACAGACGACCCACTCGTCAGGAAACTTTTCCCGAACCTCTTCCCAGCGCATCCTCGTCCACCTCCAAACTGAATTACCTCCATTGTAGCATAAAAGCCTAGCCGGAGAGCGCCCGGTTAGGTCTGTAGTAACTATGTTTAGTCCCTATTCGCATTCACCCGTTTGCTTTTGTTTAGACATGGATTCATTTGCTACCGCGTTATATTCAGCCAGACGATACTGCTTATTGTTCATAATCTCTGTAATAACCTGATGGACAGCATCGGCATTATGGTGGCTTGTATCAAGCCAATGCTGATTTTTCAATCCGGATTGTTTGAATTCGTCAAGCAAAATAAGGCACCGCTTTCCCATCCGGTGTTCAGGCAATCTTAACTGGTCTCTTCTCAGCAGGGTATTGTCATCCGTCCACAAGATCACATAAATGACGTTTTCGGTGAAATCCTTTAGCTTATCCTTAAGCCAGTAAGCATCTTCTTGAAAGGTAACATAATCAATGACTACATCAATTCCGTTAAGAACGAAATTTCGTGTCAGACTCAAGATATTATTCCAAATGAGGGATAACTCGGCTTTGCTTTCCCATGGCTTCTGACGGCCGCCGACATGCATATGGCTTATTTCATCGCCCGATATATAGGCGCTATTATTCAACGCCTTCACTAATGCGCTGGAAGTTGTGGACTTCCCTACTCCTGCCGGTCCTGAAACGATATAAACTGTCCGCATGAACAATCACCTTTCGCACCCTATAAATTACTGCACCTCTGGTTATTGTAACATATCCGCAAGTAGCTCGTTGTCTCAAGAATATGCCGGAACGTATAGTTTGATCATTTGTAAAATCGAAGGTGACATCACTTAGATGGCAATCTGAACGTATCCTCAGTAACATCTAAATGATAATATAGTGCTATTACAAAAAAAGAAAACTGCGTCACTACTGGAGGGAGATTGGATGCTTAAGGATTTGAATTTCTATTTTGATGATTTTGTTGGCAAAAGAACGGAGGAAATTGGACAAGTCATCTTGATTAACAATTTATACTATAAACAATTGATTGACGAAAAGGGATGCTCTTTTAAAGCATTAATGAAGAATATTCCGAATTCTTATCAGGCCTTGCTGTTTGAATTTGAAGATAAAGCCAATTATCAGGCCGCATTCGCGAATGAATTCATGTATAGACAGGGACTGCTGGATGGGCTGAATTTGCGTCATATTTCTTTGAATAGTCATGAAAAGGAGTTTTTTGAGGGGGACTTCAAATAAGCGCAGGAATGAGGATCTCTTCATGCAAAAGCCATCTCCAGACGAGGATGATCCTCCTATAGAGATGGCCGCACAGCTTGAAGGTTGTTTACTCCAACCAAACCTTGACTTCATACACGCCGTTCTCCTCGTAAGGCAGAAGGGCCGAGGAATGGGGCTTGCCGTTCACGGTGATTTCGGCTACTCTCAGGCATCCGTTTGTATGAAGTTGCTCATAAGAAATCCGGTACTCCGCATTGCGGAAGCGCTTGCTGATCGAACAGGTTTGCCACGAAGGCGGCAGGCAGGGGTCCAGTCTCAGGCCTTCCATCTCCGGCTGAAGTCCGAAGATATATTGGACCAGGGACTTGGCCAGCCATGCGCCGGTTGCCGTTCTCCAGCTCTGCCCCGGGGTGGCGTAGCGGTAGCCGGTGTCCTCCGCAAAGTAAGAATTGCACATGATGTAAGGCTCACACTTCTTCTCCATCCAGGTATGATCGAAGGGAAGAATCTTCTCCAACCCGGTCTGAACCTTGCCGGGACGCTTCAGCATGCTGTCCACAGCAAGCTTCCACACGGAGGGATGCAGGTAGACGCCTCCGTTCTCATGAACACCGGGAGGCTTATGGGTCATGGAACCGATGGTGGGATCATTCCTGGTATAGGCCGGCCAAGAAACCAGTGTGCCCAGATCCCGTTCCAGATAGCGGTCCACCGCCTCCATGGCTTGAAGCTCCTTGCCGTCCTTGGCAATCCCGGACAGAACCGCCCACAGCTGCGGAAGGGCGAAGATCTTGCCTTCCGTATTTTCCTTGGAGCCGAGCGGGATTCCGTCATCGGTATAGGCAGTGATATAGTATTCCCCATCCCAGCCGTATTGGTCCACCAGCTCCTTCATTTCCGCTGCCTGGCGGTCCGCTTCCTCCGCGTCGGCCGGCTCTCCCTTCAACCGGGCTATCTCGGCGAACTGGCGGTTGGCTCTATACCAGGCAATGGACAGCCATACACTGACGCCCTGTCCCTTCAATCCGGCCGTGTTCAGGCAATCGTTCCAATCGCCGCCCCACAGCTTGACCAGTCCATGCTGGCTCCGGAAATTCCACAGGAATTGGACGGAACGCTGTATATGCTCGTATACGGTGCCCGCAGTGCCGTCATTATAGGGGACGACCTCCTCCAGCAGCTCCAGCCGTCCAAGCTCCTTCAACACATGATAGACAGCGAAGGTCAGCCACACGGTATTGTCCGCAAAATTATGGTCGTGTATGGAGCCGTTTAAGAATGTGCGCGGAGCGTAGCCGTTGCTGTACTGATAGGACAGCACCCGCTTGAGCCTGGTCCAGGCCAGCTCGGGATTAATGGAGCCCAGGCATTCGGAATCGCTGGTCATGTCCCGGTAGCCGTTGTGGCGGACACGGGCCCAGCGGCTGCCCAGATTGGTCTGGTGCTTCAGCCAGGTGTTGAACAGAGCGTTCAGGTTCTCATCGGGCGTATCGATGGCAACGCCGTCAATTTGTGTCTCAAACCGGGAGACGGCATTCTCCCATTGACTGTTAATGGCCCCAGGCGCGAAGAAACGCGCTCTCTCCAGCTCCAATTCCTCCATGCTGAAGGCAATACCGGCGACAAAATGCAGCTCCAGCTCTTGGCCGCTCTCCAGCTCCACCGTATTCTCCAGCGCAAAAATCAGCTTCTCCGCCACGCAATCACTGTTGGTGCAGGCGCCGCCCGCTCCAAGCGAGATGGGTCTTTCCTCATGTCCGTATGTCCCGATAAAGGCTGTTTTGCGGCTATCGTATCCGGTTACGGGCAATTGCGAGGCGAGGTACCCGAAGACCTCCCTGGAACCGGGTGAATCGAAGGCGGCGAAGCTTCTGCCGACAACAGCCTGCTGCTCCGTCTGGAAATAACCGGTGGCCGTATTGTAGCCCTGCGGCTTATAAGCGCCATCCAGTTCTGTCCCAAAATAAGGGATAATTTTCAAGCGGCACTTCCGGGAGCGCAGATTCTTGAGGGTAACGGTCCATATCTCGCACAGCCCTTCTTCGGGGATAAATACCCGGTAGGAAGAGGCGATTTCCTTATAAGCGAGCGAGATTTGGCTGTATCCCAAGCCATGGCGGCAGGAATAATCCGTGTAGCTGCGCTCTGACGGCAGCCCGTTGGCATGCCAGAACTCCCCAGTCTCGCAATCCGACACATAAACCTGGCGGCTTGTCACAAGCGGTATGCGCCGGCCCAGGTCATCCTGGGCAAAGCTTTCACCGAAGCCCACCTGGGAGGCAAATCCGATAAAGCGGTCATTCCAGAAATAGTTGTACCAGTGCCGCGGAGGATCAGGTCTTTCCACCACAAACGACCGCCCCGCCCCGGAAAAATGCCCGTAAGGACTGACCATTAAAATCACAACCTTTCTATTTATGCAGCCAGCAGAGGTTAAAGCGGTCAAACCTTGAGTGTTTACAAGGCATAGTATAAAATGTTAAAAGGGTGATTACGATTCAGGATCTTGCTTTTCTCTATCAAAATCTTGCTATATAACGAAGGGGTTCCCATGAATAAAATTTCTCCTGTGGTTGTCCATAGCTCGGCGCTGCTGAATGGCATGGCCTATCCCCCCGGCCGCAAGTTTACGCACCGAGTGGTTCAGGATTATGAGCTGGAGTTCTATACGGAAAGCAGCGGCTTCATGATGCTTAACGATCAGATTTATCCGCTCCACAAAGGGGATATCGCCTTCCGCAGACCGGGGGATATCACCCAAGGAATTCTGCCCTATAATTGCATTCTCATCTGCTTGGATTTGCTGGGGAATACGGGGAAAAAACCGGAGGAGTACATTTTTTTGGCACCCCAGGAAATCCAGGCTCCTTATGCAAATCCGGTATTGGATAGCATTCCTGCGGTTATTCATCCTCCGTCACCGGAGCAATATGAACGGCTGTTTTCCCAGGTGCTCCGGGAGTTTATCCGCCGTTGCCCAACCTCCCCCCTTCTCCTGAAATCCTATGCGCTTCAGATTCTGGCCCGGTTAAGCGAAGATGCGGCCCGGATGCCGCGGAAGGGGAAGAGAGACGCCACCGTCCAGGAGGAGCTGATTGAGAAGCTCTGCGATTTCATGCAGCTTCATCTGCATGAAAGGCTGACCCTGGAGGCTCTGGGCCGCACGGCCAATATGAGTCCCTATTATCTGCACCGGATATTTACCAAGCTGAAGGGGGTGACCCCGGCGGAGTATCTGACCAAGCTCCGTATTGACAAAGCCAGGGAGCTGCTGGTGACGACGGGGCTTCCCGTCAAGGCGGTAGCGCTGGAATGCGGCTTTGAGCAAATCCCGTATTTCAGCCAGGTGTTCAAGAAGCGCGAGGAATGTACGCCAAGCGAATTCCGGAAGAAGCATGGTTATGCCTATTTGGGGGACGGAGGGAACCCGCCGTCGTATCTGAATTGATGGCAGGCTGGCAATCCGGCAGCCGCTTAATCCTTGCCGTTCTCCTTGCGTATGACTTCTGCCGTTTGTGCCGCATAGTGGATAAGTACATATTCTTTGGGCGTCACGCCGAATTTCTTTTTGAACAGGCTGAAGAAATAGGTTTCATTGGTCACACCGATTTGCTCCACAATTTCCCGGACGCTGCAATTTTGCTCCAATAGCAGCTCGGATGCCTTAAGCAGGCGGGTTTCGTTGATAAAATCGGCAACGGACATTTGCATACCCGCTTTGAATAGATTTCCCAATTTGCGTGAGGACAATTTCATCATGGAAGCGATTGAGGCCAGACACACACCGGGATCGCTATAGCTGGACCGGATATATTGGGTCACAGTTTCTACAATGTAGGAATCCAGGGAAACTGCAGCAGGTTCCTTGACCTCGTTTTGCAGCGCTTTCTCCATAACACCGTATAGCTCCTGTTCAATTTCACTCAGAGTCTCCTTCTTGCTCAAATGCAGAGAGAGGGAGGAAAGCTCGATAAGCAGGGAGGAGGAAGGCTCTCTCTCAAGATCCAGATTCTTTTTGACCGTTTCAATCAGAGCAAAAATTGCTGTCAAAGCATACTGGTACTCCAATGAGCCAATGGCCTGAAAGATGGCAGCAAGGCTTGTCTGCGCTTCTTCTACCTTCCGGCCATTCATCGCGGCCTGAAGCTGTTTCAACAGTGCCTGGGGGATCTCCTGATGCCCGTCCGTCCGGTTCAAGCTGCCGGGATGAAGGATGGCGCCATGCCCGTATTGAAAACGGTACGAGAACTGGTTCAAGGTTTGGTTGTACAGAGCGAATAATTGGCCGAACTCATGTGTTTCCCGGCTGACGGAAGCGGTGAAGCTAAGCTTATAGAACCGTTTCACCGTTTCTCCTGCTTGCTCCAGCAGGCGGATCAGCGCCCCGGGGAATTCGGAGTCTTCAGGAACGTTCACAATAAGCCCCACAAGATCCTCCTTCAAGTCAAGCCCCTCGTTAGGAAAGGAGGGGGAGAGCCATTCGGAGACAATGTTTATTAAGGCAAACCGGATAGCCTCCTGCACCTTTGCGGAATTTTGCTCCCGGAACCGGCTGTAGTCATCGATCTTCAATAACACCACCGTGTAGGCAGCCCTTCGCGGCAGAACGATGCCTGTCCTAACGAATACCTCCTCTAACTCCTCCCACTCCATCTGAAGTTTTTCTGTCAGAAAGCGCCTGAGCCAGTAATGCTTCATGACGTCCCGGTTTTGAAATCGCTCGTTCTGATAGCTTTGCAAGGTGGACATGGATTGTTTGAATACATGATCCAGGTAGGTAATTTCATCACGGTGGTCTCCAGGGCCGAAGGGAGTGTCCTGTCCGTCGGAAACCTGCTTGACCAGTTTTCCGATCGGGCTGTAGAGCCTTCTGGCCACAAGCACGGAGACAACAATAGAGACAGCCAGAAAAACAGCCGTAATGAACAGGATGGAGGATTTAAAGCTGCTCAGGTAATGATACACCTCAAGAGCCGGTTGAATCTTCACAAAGGTCATGCCCATGGAGCTGTTGTCCGCATACGTAATCAGATATTCCTTGTTATTGCGGCTTTCAACAAAGGAGCCTTGCTGGCCTTCCGGAGTTTCGTCAGAGAGGCGGTTCATCAAAACGTCCTTCAACCAATCCGGCTGCTCTTCAATGTCCCTAACCGTATTAATGAGCTGGTTATTCCGGTCCATAATCAGAATATGCGCGCCTTTTCCGGGATCGATCATATTCACCTCATGCAAACTGTCCAGCAGCCACTCAGCCTTGATGTTGATGGCTACGGCGCCGCCGTAGCTGCCGTTCTCCTGTTTCTCAAACATGAAGTAGGAAAAAACAGGCTCACCCACCTCGTGGCCGTTCACCAGCTTGCCCAGATTGCGGTAGACAGGCTTCAATTTGGGAAGGGGGTTATCCTCATCAAACAGCGCTTTGATCAACGGATCATCGAAAAAAATAGGGGAACCGGCATTGTAGAAATGCCGGGTCTGCGGATTGTAGATGCTGATGGAATGAACGTACAGGTTGGCTGACGTGACTGTGCTGAATGCCTTGTTCATCTTCAGGGCGATGCCGGACATGTCTTCGCTTTGGTCGAACATGATTTCAATGATATCCGGGTTTAAGTAAAACGATTGAGTCAGGCGAACGATGGATTCATTCATCTGGCTCAGATTATAGTTCACCTGATAAACCATCTTGCGGCTGCTGATGCTGTCCTGATTGGTTAACAAGCTGCGGGCGTTCCCGTATAAGATTGCCGAAAGGATGCTCACCAGCAAAAGCACAGCCATACTGGTAAACGCTATCATCTTCATCAGCAGATGTCTTGTTCTGAGCCATGCTGCCACTTCTCTCATGGGGAGCGCTCCTTTATCAAGCAGGCGATATAGCTCCTAGGATACCGTATCAGGCGGAGGCATGTAAAGAAAGAAGACAAATCTCAAATGAAACGACAGAATTTATAGGAACGAATGAGCCCGTCTCTCTCCGTTACCTTCCCCCGTGCAGGAAAGACAGCATTTCATCCGCCTCAACAAAGGCCAGCGCCACTGAGGTATCCGCCGCTCCATAATAAACGGCTATTCTCCCGGTGGCGGCGTCTGCGAGAGCAGCGCAGGGAAAGACTACATTGGGAACATCACCCACGCGTTCATATTGCTCCATAGGGGCCATCAGGTATTCCTTGGAGCGGCACTTGACTCTCCAAGGCTCATCCAAGTCCAGCAGCGCTGCTCCGCAGCTGTATACAAAACCGTTGCAGCTGCTCAAGACGCCGTGGTAGAACAGCAGCCAACCCTCTGAAGTTTCAATGGGGATGGGCCCCGCACCGATTTTGGTGGACTGCCATTGAGACCGGGGCATAGGCTCCATCACATGTCTGTGGCAGCCCCAATGGATCATATCCGGACTGGAACTGTAATAGATGTCGCCAAACGGTGTATGCCCGTTATCGCTGGGGCGGCTCAGCATCACGAATTTTCCGTTAATTTTTCTGGGGAACAAGACTCCATTCCGGTTAAACGGCAAGAAGGCATTTTCAATCTGATGATAGGTTTGGAAATCATAAGTATAGGCCACCCCAATGGTGGGAGCGTTGTGATAAGCATTGCACCAGGTCAAATAATAACGGTCCTCAATGAAGCACACCCGGGGATCATAGCCGAGAATAAATTCGGCAATTTCCGGAATGCCGCATTCAAAGCGGATGGGATCGGCTTGAATGCTCCAGGCAATTCCGTCCGGGCTGAAGCCTGTGTGCAGGCGCTGGGTTCTCGTTCGATCATCGCACCGGAATACTCCGGCAAAGCCTCCGTTAAATGGCACCACCGCACTGTTGAAAATACTGTTGGCTGACGGTACGGCATCCTTTTCAATGATGGGGTTGCCTTCATAACGCCACATAATATCCCGGCATCCCTCCGGCTTCTCCATCCAGGGTATGTTAAGGATGGGTTCTCCAATCAGTTTTGTTGCAACGGTCATCTCTATCCCTCCGGAATCTTTCATATGGTCTTGCTTGCTCTAACCATATCCGACTTGGGTGAATGGAGTAAAGGGAGGGAACAAAACTCGAAAGAAATGCCATTATTTGAATAGACGGGCCAAACAGCTTCAGATATTGGAGAATTCGCGGTTATCCGTAATGAAGGTCAATTATCGGAGGAATCGGCAAAGTTTGAAATTTACATGACTCGCTGGCGGCCGTACAGTAAGGAGGTAGCAAACAGGCCGGCGCGGCACCAGTAAAACGGACTATATATCAACGCGAACCGGCAAGGAGGAAAACGGGGTATGAGAACATTGAAAAAAAATGGGGGCCTGCTGCTGCTGGCGCTGCCGGGCATCGTTGTACTTTTTATATTCAAGTACGTCCCCCTGTACGGCCTGCTGTTGCCGTTTAAAGACTACCAGTACGACCGGGGTATTCTGAACAGCCCTTGGACAGGATTAGATAATTTTGCTTATCTTTTCAATGGAGACACCCTTCAGCGGGTGCTGCGGAATACGCTGTCCTATAACTTGGTGTTTATTGTGCTTGGCACCTCCATCTCTGTTTTGGTGGCGCTGTTGTTCCGGGAGTTGGGCAGAAGCAGCGTTAAAGTGTACCAGACTGTTTTGTTTATCCCGTACTTCATCTCGTGGGTTGTAGCGGGATTTGCGTTCAGGGCGATTCTGGATATGGATTACGGCGTGCTGAACCAGGTATTGGAATGGTTCGGGAAGGACCCCATTATGTGGTACAACGAACCGAAATATTGGCCCTTCATTCTGGTTGTGGCGGCGGTATGGAAGGGGTTGGGCTATTCCGCGGTCATCTACTATGCGGCATTAATGGGGATCGATTCGGAATACTATGAGGCTGCCAAGATTGACGGGGCGGGCCGGTTCCGGCAGGCGGTATCCATCTCTGTTCCCATGATCGCACCGATCATCACGATGCTTGTTATTCTGGATATCGGTAAAATTTTCTATAGTGATTTCGGATTGTTCTACAACGTTACACTCAATTCGTCCCAGCTCTATCCCGCAACGGATGTTATAGATACCTTTGTTTATCGTTCTCTAATCGACATGGGTGATATCGGAATGGCGTCAGCTGCAGGTTTTTTCCAATCCATTGTAGGGTTTATGCTGGTTCTCCTGACCAATTTTATTGTGCGCAGAGTAAATTCCGACAATGCCCTATTTTAAGGAGGCCCGCTCATGAATACGTTGCCGACAATCAAACCCGCTCCGGTCTCTTTGGGACGAGTGTCAACCCATCTCGGATTCATCATCTTATGCGCTGTAACCTTATACCCGTTCTTGGTGGTAGTGGGCACCTCGTTCCAGAATGAAGGCGAGATTATCCGCCAAGGCTACTCTGTCATACCCAGTTTATTGGATCTGTCTGCATACAAGATGATTCTTAATGATCCCACAACCTTGATCCGTTCCTATATCGTCACCATGGGGACAACGGCAATAGGCGCTGCAGCCGGCCTGTGGATCACGACCAGCTTTGCCTTTACCCTTGTCCGCAAGGACTTTGCATACCGCAAGCCGCTTTCCTTCTACGTCTTCTTCACCATGCTCTTCAACGGTGGGATGGTCCCTTCTTACATTCTTATGGTGCGCTGGCTGGACCTCAAGGACACCATCTGGGCATTAATTCTGCCCATGCTTATCAGCGGTTGGCATGTGATGTTAATGAAGGGATTCCTCCAGTCACTGCCCGATGCCCTGTATGAATCCGCCAAAATAGATGGTGCGGGAGAATTTACCATCTTCACACGCATCGTCCTGCCGCTGGCTAAGCCGGCATTGGCTACGGTGGGGTTGTTCCTTCTGCTGGAGCATTGGAACGATTGGTGGCTGACCCTGTTATATATCGAGAATGAGAATTTGATGAAGCTGCAATACATTCTGATCAGGGTGCTTAGGAATATGGAATTCCTGAATAGTGCAGAAGCGATGCAATATGGTCTCGTCAAGGAAGGGCAGCAGGTGCCGAGTCTCGGGGCGCGGATGGCCATGTGTGTGCTTGCGGCAGGGCCGATGCTGGTGGTCTTCCCGTTCTTCCAGCGTTTCTTTGTCCAAGGCTTGACTGTCGGCGCAATCAAAGGGTAACCAGCCGGCGGATCAGGACCCGCTTCCGGAAAACAGCCTGTTATACGGGCCTTTTCATAAACACAATTGTCATTCATATTAAGGGAGGTTCAATCATGAAAGAGACGCGCAACAAGAAACGGAACACCATCAACCGGGCCGCTCAGTGGACTGCCGCGGGAATAGTGCTGGCGGTGGCGCTAACCGGCTGCGGAAAAGAGGACAGCAATTCGGACAAGGCACCGGACCAACCGGAGGCATCTGCAGTTGCGGCCAAACCAGTGAATGTAAGCTGGCACATGCGTAAACCCATCGATACGATTAAGGATCAGGAGGCGGTGGAAGCGGAAGCCAATAAACTGTTGCAAAAAGCAGTCAACGCCACACTTCATATCAACTTTATCGACAATGCCGCCTGGGAAGACAAGATGAAGCTGATGTCCGCAGCGGGAGAAGCGTATGATCTGGTGCTGACGGCAAGCTGGACCAATTCCATCAGCAACAATGTAGCACGCGGGGCTTTTCTGCCGCTTGACGATCTGCTCAAGGAGCACGGTCAGGATATCATGAAGAAGGTGGACCCCCGGGCCTGGCAGGCGGTAACCTACAAAAACAAAATTATGGCTATTCCTGCCCAGTCTCCGTATTCCTCTCCCGTTGGCTTCGTTTTCAAGAAGGAGCTGGCGGACAAATATAAATTGGATACCTCCAAGATAAGCAAACTGGAGGATCTGGAGCCCTTCCTGGAGCAGATCAAGGTTAATGAACCGGGGATTACCCCGCTGTTGGCGGCCAAAAATATTACCGCCGGTATCCTGATGAAGGAGCATACCGATGTCACCAAGAATCTGAAGTACAATGAAAAAACCGGCAAGCTCGTATGGGATACGGATGTTCCCGAATGGCTTGATTTCTTCCGGGTGATGAACAAGTTCTACCAGAAGGGCTATATTGCCAAGGATGCCGCGTTGAAGACCGACTACACCGCCGAGGCCAAGTCAGGGAAGTACGCTGTAATGAGGGATTCCGGAGGATACACAGCCGACGGGTCCAAGTCTACGTCCTTGTATGGTTTCCCTACGGTTGAATCCCTGATCGGCTACCCGATTATTACCACCGGCAATATGACCGGCGGAGCAACGGCCATCAGCAAGACCTCAGCCGATCCGGTGGCTGCCATGAAGGTGCTGAATGAGGTGTGGAAGAATCCAACATTGTCCAACACCTTGGCTTATGGATTGGTGGATAAAAACTATACCGTTCAATCCGGCGCAGGCACGGACCATCCGAAAGTTGCCGCAAAAACAGGCGCCGAACAAACCTGGGCGATCTGGCACAACTGGTTGGGGCCGCTATGGGATCAATGGGATTCCAACTGGAATTCAACTGCCGCTCTGAACGAAATGCAGAAAAACAACAATGAGGCCAAAACCTCGGCATTGCTGGGCTTCAACTTCGATGCGGAGCCGGTGAAATCGGAAATGGCCCAAGTGAGCGCTGTATATGCGGAAATGTCATCTATTCTTAATACAGGGTCCATGCCCAGCTTTGACGAATTTATTGCTTCCATGAAGGATCGGCTGCTAAAAGCAGGAATGGATAAGGTGCAGGCGGAGGCCCAGAAGCAAATCGACGCCTGGTTGGCAGCGAAGAAATAAACAATTGTAAATCTGTTAATCCAATCCGGCCGGTGCCTGAAGAGAAGGCGGGCTTCCGGCCGGAGCATAATAAAATTTATAGGAGGGACAATTGTGAAAAAAACGTTTTCGCTTGCTCTTGTAATTGCCTTGTTTATGCAATTAACCGTTTGGCAAATTACTCCACTTGAGGAAGTACAGGCCGAAGGAAACGCAGTCTTGGCAACAGAGGATGAGGCGGCTTATTTAATTGACGAGAATTTCTCCTTCCTGTTCAAGGGGACAGCCAATAACGATTTATTCGCCTCCGGGTGGGATATCCGCAGGGCTGGCGGAAGTGTATCCTACGGCTATCTGGATTGGTTTAAGATCAGCGATACCAGCAATCTGCTGCCGGTATCCTTAAGCCGGTCCTTCACGCCAACGGCCACGGGCAAGGTCACACTGGAATTTCGCATTAAGCTTATGGCCCATATGGATGGAACCAAGCTGCAGCTTTCTGAAGGGAATAATGAAAGCGTAATCATCTCGGTTTACGGCGGGAATCTTGTGTTAGAAACACCTTCGGGCAATCAGGTGCTGCAATCTTATGCGTTAAATACGGAATACGGTGTGAAGTTGACAGCGGATTTGGATACGGGACTGTCCGATGTCTATGTGGACGGTGTGCTAAAAGCGGCCGGAGCTCCTTTCAAATCGAATACCGGCGGATTGGACAGCATCCTTATTTCCACGGGAGCGGCCGCCAAAGGGGAGGTACTCCTCTCCCCGATCAAGCTGTACAAGGGTTATAAGGTGAATGAGCGATTGATTTCCGTTAAACCGGGCAAGCTTCCGGAGGACTGGACTTATACTTCTTCGGGAGGCAGATTCTCTGTAGAGGAAATGCGCAGCTCCATCCGGCCCGACAGCTATAGTCTGAAGGCTGATGCGACAGAAGCTGCAGCGGATATGCGCTGGACAAAAATGATTCCTGCCCAGTCCGGCGATCTTGTGCTGGAATTTAAAGCGATTCTTCCTGAGAATCAGGACGGCTTCCGCTTGGAATGGGGCGATGGGGCTGCAGATTCGGTTGCTCTGGTCACGAGCGGAGGGCAGATCGGTTATATGAATTCCGCCGGAGCCGTGATAGGGCTGTATGATTATTTGCCTAATATGTGGTATCACATCAAGCTGGTTCTAAACCGCGGGCAATCCAAAGGGGATATTTACATCAATGGCAAGCTTAAGGCAGAGCAGGCGGAGCTGAAGGTCTTGGCAGCAGATCCCGGTCAGATGGTCTTCACCATTCCTGAAGGAGCGGTCGTCTGGTTGGATGATGTATTGCTTTACAATCAGCCCGTGGCGCCTGCCGACCCTGTGCCGGCTCCGGTTCTGCCTGAGGAATCCGGTTACGAGATCGGCATGCAATCCTGCTCCTTGTGGAAGGAGGGCAGTCATTACGGTTGGGACCGGATCAATCCGTATCCCGACCGGATTCCGTATTTGGGTTATTATGATGAAGGAAATCCTGAGGTTGCAGACTGGGAGATTAAATGGATGGCTGAGCATGGTGTTGGCTTCCAGCAATATTGCTGGTTCCGCCCCACTGGCGGGGAGGGGGTTCCTATTAAAGATCCTTATCTTGCGGAAGGGCTCCATGAAGGTTTTTTTAATGCCCAATACAGCGATATGTTGGATTTTACCATTATGTGGGAAAATATGGCCTCTTCCGTGAAAGACAGCGCCGACTTCCGCAATAACCTGGTGCCGTATTGGATTGAATATTACTTCAAGGATGACCGGTACCTGAAGATTGACAACAAGCCGGTGATTTCCATTTACAGTCTCAGCGGCCTGAAGCGGGATTTCGGCAGTAATCTGACAGCGGTGAAGGCGGAGCTCGACTATCTGCGCAGCGCCGTAATCCAGGCGGGCTTCGACGGGGCCATCATTCTTGGCTCATACAAGGGGACCAGCACGCAAGAAATGCTTAATATGTCTGCTGCGGGCTTCGACGCAATCTATGCATATGACTGGGGGCTGTTCGGCGGGAACCCTGGAGTGTCCCAAAGCATGATGGAGCAGCAAAGAGACGCAGCCGCCATTGATCTTGTACCTACACTGAGCATGGGCAAGGACCTGCTTCCTTGGGGCGGCTTGGAAGGTTATTTCGCGACTCCTGAGCAATTCGAATCGTTGGCGGAGTGGACCAGAGATGATTTTATCCCGTCACTGCCCGCAGGGAGTCTGGGGAAGCAGGTCGTCATGCTGGATAACTGGAATGAGTATGGCGAAGGACATTTCATCATGCCTACGGATATGGAAGGATTCGGGTACCTGGATGCTATCCGGGAAGTATTCGCACAGGAAGGAGCTCATGCAGATCCTGTGCCGACTGCCGGCCAGAAGGCCAGGCTGGGAAAGCTGTATCCTCAGGGACGGACGGTGCCCAATCTGTTGGCGCCTAACCCTATTCCAGGATCAGGGGTTTCCGAGAGCTGGACCTTCGATATTCCGGGAGACAGTGAAGGCTGGACGCTGGAGAAGCAAATTGACAATCTGGTGGTTGCCGGCGGCACGTATTCGGGGGAATCCATCGGCAATGACCCTGGTCTGATGTCTCCTTCGAACTTAAGTATTCTGGCTGAAGATGTTCCTTATATCAAGCTGAGGATGAGCAGCGCCGTAGATTCGGAGGGGCAAATCTTCTTTACTACTTCGGATGACGGTGTTTGGAGCGAGGATAAATCCACCCGGTTTTTTGTAGGCAGAACCGACGGGGCATTTACAGATTATCTGGTTCCCATGTGGAGCGGAAAAAGGTGGTCCGGAAAAATTACCCAAATCCGGATAGATCCCATTGCCGGACCGGGTTCCTTCAGCATGGATGAGATCAGTGCGGTGCAGGTTTCAAATGCAGTCAACAGACTGTATATTGACCAAAAATTAAAGCATGTGAAGCATGCGCCGCAGCTAAGCGGCAGTACAGTGATGGTTCCCGCGGCAGATGTGTTCTCGCTGACAGGGACACCAACAGAATGGGATGCTGTGGAGCAGGCATTGATAGCAGAGAAGAACGGCAAGGTGCTGAGGCTGGAGGCCGGTAACACGGCAGCTTCAGCAGGAATGCAGACGGTTGTGCTGCCGGTTGCGCCGCAGCTGTTGCCGGACGGGACGCTGATGGTTCCCGCAAGCTTCTTCCAGGACGTTCTGGGATTTGTGGTGAATTGGGATGACGGAGCCCGTAAGCTCTCCCTGTTTACAGATTCAGTTGCATGGAGCTTCGACAGCACCCAGGGATGGACCGCCGAGAGCCAAATTTCCGGACTTGCGGCAAACGGCGGCCAAATGACCGGCACTTCTACAGGTACAGAACCGGCTCTCTTGTCTCCGGGCGGATTAGGTATTCCGCTGGAAGCCGTTAAGCGCATCCGGTTGACGGCCATGAATGGTACGGACGGCAACGAGTCGAAAATTTTCTACCGCAAGATGGGAGAAGCTGCCTGGAATGCGGGTCAGGTGCTAGAGAGACCGGTCGTAACAGAGGATACGATCCTCCGGGAGTATGTGTTCGATCCTGCAGGGGTGGCAGCCTGGAACGGTACTTTGGACCAATTGAAGATCATCCCGGCTAACGGGGCAGGGCCCTTCAGTCTGGATTCCGTGATGCTGGATTTAAGAGAAGCGGCAGCCATTAAAGGCGATAACCTGATTGTCATGCCGGGCTTTGAGGATCAGACATTGCGATATTCCGGATATATGAGCACCGCCCAGATTTCAACGGCGGTGGCACACAGCGGCAGGCAATCGCTGAAAGTCACGGCACAGGCGCCGTATGCTTCCATGATCTTTCCGGCAGCTATCCAGCCGGGGCAGGATTACTATTATTCCGTCCGGGCGATGCTTGGTTCAGACGCCGCCTCCGGCACAGTGCTAAGGCTTAGCCTGGAGTATAAGCTGGATGGCGTGAGCAAACGGTTCTATTTTGCCACAAGTGAACCTCTCAGCACAACAGGATGGAAGCAAATTCAGGGGATGTATAACATCAGGGAGTCGGGAACGGTAACGGATGTTAAATTCTATGTGTATCCCGATCAGCCTGCAGCTGCGGGCAGCTATTATCTGGACGATGCAGAGGTTCGTCCCATAACCTACACCCCAACCTCCCAATGGGTGTACGCTGCGGGAGTGGGCTTGAACAAAACTGCGTTGTCCCTCTACACCGGACAAACGGATGTCCTGGCTGCAACGGTACAGCCGCTTCAGGCGGTACAACGGGAGGTGCTGTGGAGCTCCAGCAATCCTGCAGTGGCAGCTGTGGATGTAAACGGGGCGGTGTACGGAGTTGCATCAGGTACAGCTACGGTTACGGTCCGTTCCATGGACGGGAATTACTCCGCATCGGCAGCGGTTACGGTGACTTCTCCTCCGGTGTACGGCAGCAACATAGTCATAGACCCCGGATTCGAGGACAATGTTACCCATTACACCGGATACGCCATTACGCAGCAGCTGACACAAGCGGAGGCTCACAGCGGCGCTCAGTCGCTGACGGTTACCAAGCTCAACGGTTACGGAAGCATCCAGTTTCCGGCTGCCATCGGCAACGGCCAGACCTTCTATTATTCTGCCTGGGCCAAACTGGCTCCAGGGTCTACCGCCGGCTCTGCATTGCGGATTTGCCTTAACTACAAAGTGGATGGTGTCAATAAACAGATTGCGATCCTGAACAGCCCGGCACTAAGCCAAACGCAATGGAGGCAAGTTGCTGGCACATACACCATCCAGGAAGCGGGAGTGGTTACAGACACTTTCATGTATATGTATACCGATTTCCCTGCGGGAACGGGAAGCTACTATCTCGATGATGTGGAAATGCGCACGGTGACAGTAGGACCATAATATTGTTTTCAGCTGCAAAGCCGGGACCGCACGAATGGTCCCGGCTTTGCAGCTGAGCGGAGGGAATATCTGCTTAGACTCTGATTAATAACACCAGTGATTCATGTTTATTCCCATATAAAACTTCCGTTTTCGATACTAAAATGTATTCTGAGCAGATATTATCAGTCACAACATACTTTAAGAAAGGAGGATCATATTCCCATAAATTCAATTGTCAGGAGGAGTTGGCAGCTGTGAAACCCATGCAGGTTTTCCCTCCAAAAAAATGGCCAGGAATCGCTGTAATGATAATTGCACTAAGTGTATCTGTGGTTCTTTTGGGTCTCATCGAACGTTCACCGGAGAATTCCATTGTAGCCCGGGTAAACGGCGAGCCTGTTACCACGGAAGAATTCCAGTTTCATCTGGGCTTGGTAAAGGCCAATGTGATGGCGGAATACAGCCGTAAGTATGGGATACGCGATTACCGCAATTTTTGGACTAGGAGCTTCGACGGAGACCGGCCTGCCGAGGCAGCCAAACAGAAAGCGATGGATGCAATCGTGCGGATCAAACTCCAGGAGATGTCCGCTCTTAAGAAAGGAATTGTCGATGATATCTCATTTGAGGCCCTGCAGCAAAATTGGAAGGAGGAGAATGCCAGGAGGAGCGAGGCGGTCAGCAAGGGGCAGCCTGTTTACGGCCCCCGCCAGTACGATATGAACGGGTACTTTCAATACTTTCACAGCAATATGCAAATTCAACTGAAAGCAAAGCTTGCGGAAGAGGAGTTAATGCCGGCAGATGAGGAGTTGAAGGATTACTACCTGTCCGTCAGAGACCAATTGTACAGAAAGGGTGATACCGTTACTTTCTCCGTGCTGCGGCTGGCCTTGGCTCCCGGCATCAGTGAAGAGGAGAAGCAAGTGAAGCTGCAAGAAATGGAGGAAATAAGAGAAAGGATGGAGCGGGGGGAGGATCCCGCCCTGATTGCACATGAAGCGGAGGAAAATGAAAGGGCGAATCTCCATTATTCCGAGCGGGTACTGGACATGCGCCAGTCCCGGGTGAATAGTCTGGAGGAGCCGGAGCTGATGAAGAGAATTGAGGGTGCTTCTCCGGGGCTGGTCAGTGATGTTTTTGAAGAGCGCCATTCCCTTGCCGTTGTAACCTTGCTTGAAAGGGCAGACGGAGGCTATCTAAGCTATGAAGAAGTCAAGGATTCCGTTTGGGCAAGTTATATGGATGTGAAATATAACAATTGGGTGGACCATTTGCAAGATAACGCAGAATTGGTCATCGACAAGGCGGTTTATCAGAACGTGCAGCTACTATAAGAAATGGGGGATTCTATGAAAATGAGTATGGTTCATAAAACGGTCCGGTTGCTGCTTGCTTCTTTACTGATTGCAGGTTGCTTCTCAAATTTCGATTTGCGGTTGGCAAAGGCGGATGCTTCGAACCCCACAACGTTAACGACGGGAACCACGTATTATATCGATGCCTCTCTGGGAGACGATAACAACCCGGGGATAAGTGAGGGCAGTGCATGGGCCTCGCTGGATAAAGTAAACGGAACCACCTTCTTGCCAGGCGACCGCATCTTGTTCAAGGCAGGCGAATCTTGGGCGGGTACGCTGTACCCCAAGGGTTCGGGGAGTGAAGGCAGTCCCATAACCATCGACAAGTACGGCGCCGGGGGTAAACCTGTTATCAACGGCAATGGAGTTGCTTACAGCGAGGCGGACCCGATTGATGCTGCGGTATACTTAAGCGGCCAATCCTATTGGACGATCCGCAATCTGGAGGTCGTGAATGATTCCCCGGTTCCTGCCGACCGTGCAGGCATTCATATTGACGGTACGAGCGGGCAGCATTCCAATATCATCATTGAGGATAACTATGTCCATCATGTGGCAAGTGACGGCAATGCCTCCATGCATGCCGCCATGTCGGCGATCATCGTGTTCTCCCGGAATTACGAGGCTTCCTACCGCAATGTATTGATTCAGGGGAATACGATAGAAGCCACCGGAAGCACCGGAATCTACCTCCACGGGATGCGGAGGGCAGGACCATCCGACAATAATATTGTCAGAGGCAATGTGTTGTCCGACATCGGGGGGGACGGCATTATTGTGCTGGGCAACAATGCGCCGTTGGTGGAGTACAATGTAATCAATGGATTTCATACCCGGAGCAATAAATACGCTGCAGGCATTTGGCCCTTCGGTAACAACGACGCCCTCTTTCAATACAATGAGGTGTACGGCGGCAAGACAACCTTGGACGGCCAGGCTTATGATGCCGACTACAACAATGTGAGGACAGTGTTTCAATATAATTATTCCCATGATAATGAAGGCGGGTTTTTCCTGATATGCGCTGAACCGGGCGGAACCAATGACGGCAGCATCATTCGTTACAATATCAGCCAGAATGACGCCGGAAGGAGCTTTCAACTGGTAACGGCGATTACCAATACCTCTATTTACAATAACACCGTTTATATTGGACCCAGCCTGAATACCACACTGGTTGATGTATATAGCAGAGATGGGACCACTTATCCGGTAAATACCACATTTTCCAATAACATCTTTTATAACCTGGGGACCGGCTCCTATGATTCCGAGCTGTCCAAAACAGTCAATACGGTGTTTGAGCACAATGCATTCTTCGGCAATCATCCGGCGGGGGAACCATCCGATGCTCACAAGATTACAGCTGATCCCCAATTGGCTTCACCCGGATCGGGCGGCATCGGCCGGGGCACGCTGGCCGGCTATCAGCTTCTCAATACGTCGCCTGCGGTCGGCGCCGGAAAGTTGATCACCAATAACGGCGGACAAGATTATTACGGCAATGCGGTATCTGCGGCTGCAGCTCCCAATATTGGCGCTTATGAAGGTATCGGTCTGGATCCGGACAATCTGCCGCCGCTTCCTGTGCCGCCTTCCGAAGATAATCTGCTGCGTAATTCCGGTTTTGAGACCGGTGACTTTACTTACTGGATGAATCACTATAACGGCTCGACAATCGAGAATAACAATGCCCGTACCGGCGGCTTCGCAGCCAAGGTGACCGGCAATGCGGCAGGAATTGAACAGACGGTGACCGGCTTATATCCGAATACGGTCTATAAGGTCACTGCGTGGGGCAAGAGTGTGAATGGCGGCGATGCCATATTCGGAGCCAAAGGATTTGGCGGACCTGAAACGTCGCTCCATATGACGGCTGCCAGTTACAAGCAAAGGACGTTTACCTTCACAACCGGCAGTTCGAATACGAGTGCAACCATTTACCTGTATAAATCCGGCGGCAGCGGCTCTGTCTACTTTGATGATCTGGAGTTGATCCAGTTCAGCGCGGCCCCGGGAGGGCCAGGAGGGCCGGTTTATACCATCGGCTCAGATGATGAATTTAATTCGGCAGCGCTCGATGACCAGTGGAAATGGGTGCGCGAGAATCCGGCCAAGTGGTCACTTACCGCCAATCCGGGTTATTTGCGGATTGTGGGTGAGAACGGCGACATTGCATCCAACAGAACCGATGCGAAGAATATGCTGTTAACAGGCGCGCCCTCCGGGGATTGGACCATTGAAACCAAGCTTGTCGGCAAGCCAACCTCGGCATGGTCCCAGGGCGGGCTTCTGGTCTATATCGACGATATCACTTATCTGCGTGTGACCCGCTTGTACGGAAGCGGGAACCAGTTCCAGTTCGATACACAGATTGACGGTGTGCGGAGGCATACGGAAGTGGCGGATACCATTGCGTCGCCCACCGCTTATCTAAAGCTCGAGAAGATTGGCGACAGCTACAACGCCTACTATTCTCCAGACGGCAGCAGCTATACGCAGGTGGGCACGGCGGTAACCGCCGAACTGAGCAATCCCAAGGTCGGGCTGATTGTCTGCGGCGGAACGGGAATGACAGCTGATTTTGATTACTTCCACATCGATGGCGGCACCTCCGGACCGAGCGCCAATCTGGTTTTGAATCCGGAATTTGATGAAGGGAAAACCTATTGGAAAGAATCAATCAGCGTACAAAACAGTGTGTACGCAAGCTTTGATGTGGTAACAGATGCGGGCATGTCCGGTCCCCATGCTCTCCGGGTTTCCATAACGAACGGGGGTTCAACGCTTTCAAGCGTACAGCTTAGGCAGGAGGGCATCCAGTTGGCAGAAGGCCATGTATACACGCTAAGTTTTACGGCGAAGGCGGATGCCAACAAAATGATCAATGTCATGCTGTATTCCCCGGTTGATTCCTCACGGGTATTGTTTCAATACGTCAACCTGACGACAAGCATGAAGACCTATACCTATACCTTTACGCTGAATCACGCTGATATGCCCGGCAATTTGGCATTTTCGTTCGGCAGCAATGCGGTTGGGGCCTATCTGGATCAAGTTTCGTTGACAGAGGGGGTGCCGCGGTGACAGATTGCGCAAAAATTCTGGATGAAAGGGTATTATTGTTATAAAATGGGGACATCTCCATTATTTCTGCAGATGAATCCATGGATAAAGGACGGATGCTAATGAGTTACGGGCAAGACTCTGTATTTGTTAATCAGATGGGTTATCCGACAAAGGGGCCCAAAATGTTTACTGCCGCTGCATCAGGGCTATTCGAGCTGGTGGAGCCTGATTCGGGAGTTGTCCTCTTCTCGGGTGAGATGTCCTTCTTGAAGCAAGATGAAGCCTCCGGACTGGCCGTTGCCACAGGGGATTTTACCCGTTACGAACGGCCTGGAAGCTGCTTCATCCGGATGAAGGAATCCGGTGCGTCATCCCCGGTGTTTCCCATAGGGGAGCGTCCCTACGCCTCCGTGGAGAAGGCCCTGCTCAAGAGCTTCTACTACCAGCGCTGCGGCATGGAGCTTACAGCGGAATACGCCGGGCCATGGGCCCACGGCGCTTGCCATTTGGCAGACGCCCATGTGCACGGGAATCCGGAGGAGCGGTTTCCCCAAACCGGCGGCTGGCATGATGCGGGAGATTACGGCAAATATACCGTGGCCGGAATGAAAGCGATTGCAGACCTTTTGCTGGCTTATGAGCGTTTCCCGGCGTCCTTCGCCGAGCCTGCAGGCATTCCCAATTCCGATGGGATTCCCGATGTGCTGGCGGAGGTCAAGTATGAGCTGGAGTTCCTGTTGCTCATGCAGCGGCCCGACGGCGCAGTGTACCACAAGGTGACCTCCGCCGAATTTCCTCCGCTGGATTGTATGCCCGAGCAGGACTTGTCGGAGCTTATCTTCTCACCGGTGTCGGATACAGCAGCGGCCTCCTTCGCAGCAGGCATGGCCCTGGCGGCCCGCATCTACCGGGAGCCGGACCCGGCCTTGGCCAAGCGGTGCGGGCAAGCGGCCAAGCTGGCCTGGCGGAGCCTGCAGGGACGGCCTGCAGAGGCGGGCTTCCGCAATCCTCCGGGCATCGTGACGGGAGAATACGGGGACGCACATCGGGAGGATGAGCTGTACTGGGCGGCCGCCGAGCTGTTCTCGCTTACCGGAGAGACGGAGTATCTGCAGGCAGCGCAGGCCCTTGCGGAAACCGGCGGCTTTCCCCTGTGCGAGCTGGGCTGGACCGATACCGGCGGCTATGGCACTCTAAGCTTGCTGGACGCCGCACCAGGCCTGGTGCCGGAGGCCTTCCGCGCCCGGCTGCTGGCTGCCTGGACGGCGGAAGCGGACTTGTACGCGGAGCGCAGTGCAGCCGATGGCTTCGGCATTTCCCTGCTGCGGGAGGATTATATCTGGGGCAGCAACATGCTGGTCATGAACCGGGCCATGCTCCTGATTATCGCCGGGGAGCTTACGGGAAACAAGAGTTACGGTGAGGCGGCCCTGGCCCACTGGGATTATCTGCTGGGGCGCAACGTGCTTGGCTGCTGCTATGTGACCGGCTTCGGCGCCAAGCGGGTGCTGTATCCCCATCACCGGCCCTCCGAGGGAGACGGCGTAGCCGAGCCGGTGCCGGGAATGGTGGCGGGGGGACCCAATCTCCACCTGCAGGATGAGGCGGCTGCGGCTCATCTGGCTGGAGCAGCCCCTGCCGCCTGCTTCGTGGATCATAAGTTAAGCTATTCGACCAATGAAATGACTATATACTGGAATTCCCCCGCTGTTTTTGTAGCGGCATACGCCGGAGGCTTATAATAGGGTGAAGGGCGCTTAATGGTGCCGAATCGCTCAAGGCAGTCACAAGACAGTCATTCCCTCTATGGAATGGCTGTTTTCCTTGTTTCCAGGCTCGTCTTGTTACCTGCTGCATCCATTGAAGTCTATGCAATTCCACCAGAGATTGATGGATTGTCATCTACCCTCAGGCTCAGCTCCTCCACTATAATTGAGGAAACACGAGAGAAAAGGTGATGCATGATGGGGAAGGCTGCTCCTGTGGAATATGGGGCGATAAGCGCGACAAGGCGTAACGAAACCTGGAATAGAATACGCAAATACACGGATTTATATATCCTTTTGATTCCCGGGTTGCTTTTCTTGCTCTTATTCAAATATACGCCGATGTACGGGGTTATCATTGCATTTCAGGACTTTAATATATTCAAGGGCATTAACGGCAGCCCATGGGTGGGGCTGGATCAGTTTGAGAAGCTCATCCAATCCGAGGAGTTCCTGCAGGTGCTCATCAATACCTTGATGATTAGCCTGTACAAAATCCTCTTTTTATTCCCGCTGCCGATCGTAGTGGCGATAATGCTCAACGAGGTTCACAAGATGGTGTTCAAGCGGGTGGTTCAGACCATTATCTATCTGCCTCATTTTCTGTCCTGGGTCATCATATCGGGCTTGTTCCTCACGATACTGTCTCCTTCGAGCGGGCTGGTAAACGACATCATACGTTCATTCGGGGGAAGCCCCATTTCCTTTATGACCGATAATGATTATTTTCGGAGCGTGATGGTCTTTACGGCAGGGTGGAAGGAGACCGGGTGGAGCGCCATCATTTTCATGGCCGCTATTGCGGGAATCGAGCAGGAACAATATGAGGCGGCGGCGATCGACGGCGCCGGACGCATCAAGCAAATGATGTATATTACCGTCCCCGGCATTATGCCCACCATCGTCCTGATGTTTATTCTGAGGCTTGGCGGCCTGCTGGAAGCGGGAACAGAGCAAATATTGACCATGTACAACACATTGGTTTATCCCACAGGAGATGTAATCGGGACATTTGTTTACCGGATGGGGCTGGGCAAGATGGACTACAGCTTCAGCACGGCAGTGGGCTTGTTCAATTCGGTTATCGGTTTCCTGTTGATCGTAAGCGGCAACCTGATCAGCAGAAAAGTCGTAAAACGCAGTATTTGGTAGGAGGCGAGCTTGTGAAGAAGAAAAGTACCGGGGATATTGTATTGGATTTGTGCATCTACACAGCCTTGATTCTGTTCGGCATTTCCACGCTGATCCCGTTTGCCAACGTCATCTCCAAGGCGTTCAGCGAGGAATGGGCGATTACTGCCGGTAAAGTGGGAGTGTATCCCATTGGATTCCAAATGGACACGATGAAATATGTCGTGACCTCCAGCCAATTCATCAACTCCTTTCTTGTATCCATAATCGTGACGTTAGCCGGAACACTCTTGTCCTTGCTGTTAACGGCCGTCACGGCCTATCCGCTGTCCAAGCGTGAAATGCCGGGTGTGGGCTGGCTCATGGTGCTGTTTATTTTTACCATGCTCTTTAATGGCGGGATTGTTCCCAATTATCTGTTGATCCGCCAATTAGGGCTGATTGACAATCTGGGATCGTTGATTCTTCCGGCTCTGATCAGTGTATTTAATCTGCTGGTGATCAAAAGCTACTACGAGAATCTTCCGCCGAGCTTGGAGGAATCGGCCAAAATTGAAGGTGCAAGCAATATTACCATTCTGTTTCGGATTATTATTCCTCTGAGCGGTCCCGTTATGGCCACGATTGCCCTGTTCTATGCGGTGTCCCACTGGAACGATTATTTTAATCCCTTGCTGTACATTAATAGCTCCCACCTAAAACCGCTTCAGCTTTACCTGCAGGATATTGTTGTGAATGCGGATATGTCGTCGGCCATCGACAAAAGCATCGAGGACCGGATGAATGTGACGTCTGAAGGAATCCGTTCATCCGCCATTATAGCCAGCACAGTGCCCATTCTGTTGGTTTACCCGTTCTTGCAGAAATATTTTATTAAGGGAGTCTTAATCGGATCTGTTAAGGGTTAGAGATTCTGTTGCCGAGCATTAACGCTTTCGGGCAATCCTGAAGGTTTAATGATAAAATCAAACATGGAGGGGTTTCAATGAAAAGGGCATCAAGATTATTGACGTATGTGCTGGTATCTTCACTTCTCGGCATAACGGCTACTGCATGCGGCTCAAGCAATGATAAAGAGGAGGCGAAGGAGGAAGCCAAGCCGTCCGCTTCTGCTTCAGTTTCTGCAGCTCCTGCAACTGCAGCCAATCTGCCGGCCTTGAAGCGCCTGGGCGTATGGCAAGCCGAGGATTACAACACCTACCCGGTTGCCAAAATGCTGGAAGAGAAAACAGGGTACAAGGTGCAGTATGACACTCTTCCGCAAGATAAGGCTACGGACAAGCTGAATCTGTTGATTGCTTCCGGTGAGTCCTATGACGTGATTTCCATGTATCCGGACATGGCCGCTTATTTCAACTATGCCCAAAGCGGCGCCCTGATCGACTTGACCCCGTTAATCGATAAATACGGCCCAAACATTAAGCAAGCGGTTTCACAGAGCAGCTTTGATGCTGTCAAGGTGGATGGAAAAATTTATGCAATTCCCAATAAAGGCGGCGCGGCGATCGGCAACGGCATACTGATGCGTACAGATTGGCTGGAAAAGCTAAACCTGAAGATGCCGACAACGACAGCGGAATTCGAAGCCGTGCTGAAGGCATTCAAGGAAAAGGACCCTGCAGGCAACGGAGCGCTGAATGTGCCGATGACCATTAACAGCGACCAGGAAATGATCGAGAATCTTGTAGGGGCATTCGGACTGCCCAATGAATGGAATGTCCTGGATGGAAAGCTGGTGCCACGGGTGCTTGACCCGGCCTATAAGGATTACGTGAATTATGTCTCCGGTCTTTATAAACAAGGGTTCCTCGATAAGGAGTTTGTCGCGAACAAGTCGGCAACTGCCATGGAGAAGTTCTCCAGCGGCAAAGCGGGCGCTATGGTAGTCAACTGGGCGGATATTCCGTCCATTAAGGATGCGCTGGCGAAGACCGCAAACGGCGCTGCCATCTCATTTATTCCTGCATTAAAAGGACCTTCCGGCAAATCCGGTTACGGGATCTACGCCGGCCTGGGCCAGATCAGCATCATTCCCAAATCCTCCAAGCACCCGGAAGATGCGATCAAATGGGTCAATGCCATGCTGGAGCCCAACACATTCAAGGAGCTGTCCATTGGTGTGGAAGGCAAGCACTACACGAATAATAACGGAGCCATGAAGCCCATCCTGCCGGCATTCAATGACGAACGCAACCGGGCAAACAACTTTATGGTAGGCGGCGATGAGAAGAACAGCAGCAAATACTTTGATGTACGTGTCCGCAAAAGCGAGGTCATGTTCGAGGCCTATGATTATCTGAATAACAAGCAACCGGCTGAATTGAAAATTATGAATGAGCTCTCCATGACGCCCTATCTTCCTGTTCACTCCAAAAATAATCCCCAACTGAAAACCATGGTGAAGGAGTATACGACGAAGCTGATCGCAGGTGTGGAAAATCTGTCGGGACTGGAACAATTCCAGCAAAAGTATAAAGAAGCCGGTGCTGAAGCCAGCATGAAGGAAATCAATGATTGGTTTACAAGCAAGGGGAAATAGGTTGATCCCGGGCGAAAGTTCCTGTATGGGGAGCTTTCGCTTCCGCATTTCATTGTGACAGGTTGAAAAAAACGGGAAGAGGAGGGAACCGGACTTCATGCATAAGGCGTTAATTGTAGATGATGAACCCAATGTGCGGTTTGGGCTGCGCAACTATTTTGATTGGAGCTCCTATAACATTGAAATCATGGGGGAAGCGGATGACGGGGATGTGGCATTGGAGCTCATAGCTGAGGAGATTCCGGACTTGATCCTGACGGATGTGCGGATGCCGGCAATGGATGGAATTGAATTATCGAAGAGGATCGCCAAGCTTCATCCGCGCACCAAAATTGTCTTTATCAGCGGCTACGACGATGCGGAATATTTAAAGTCGGCTCTGAAGATTAACGCGGCTGACTATATCTTCAAACCGGTGAATCTGGAAGAGCTGGAAACCACGGTCAAGCGGGTGGTTGCCGAATTGGAGGAGGAACGGAAGGAGCTGTTGTTGAGCCAGGAATTGCAGGTTAAACTGAGAGAAAGCATGCCCTTGCTAAGGGAGAAATTCCTGCTCTCCCTCATGAATGATGCAGCCCCCAGACAGATGCAGCGGCTCCAAGAACGGATTAAGTTCCTGGGGTTGAAGCTGCCTTCCGAGGCTTATTACTGGATTATCGTCATATCGGTTGATAATAGAACCGAATTAAGAACACAATCGGAACGGGATTGGCAGCTGCTTGCCTATGCCATGCTTAATGTATGCCAGGAATTAATCGACTTCCATCTTGGCGGATATGCCCTGGAGAAGGGAGACGACGAAATGATCGGCATCTTGTTGTCCAATGAGGAGGGAGAGGTGGATGCTGGGGCAGTATTATTCAGGCTGGCCAGCCAAATCCGCGACAATCTGGAGCGGTTGTTGAAAATTCGTGTAACCATCGGGATCAGCGATTGCGTCTCCGGTTTAGGCGGCCTTGCAGGCTCTTACAAGCAGGCGCGTGAGGCGGCTAACAGCAAGTGGTATTTGGGTAAAAACAGAATCATTACGATGGATAGTCTGGAAACAGTGGAAAGCGAATTCAAGAAATTCGATTCGACTCAAAATGAACAATTAATGTCCGCGCTGAAGGCGGCCGATCATGAAAAAATGAGGGAGCACCTGAATGAAATCTTCGGCAATCTGATCAAAAACCGGAAGGATGGCATGCAGTATGTACGCCTTGTTTCCCTGCAGATTATCCTTTCCATGAATCAGCTTCTCATGGAACTGAATGCCCAAACATCCGAACTGGAGTGGAGAGGCGCCGGGATCTGGGAGGATCTGTTCGGGGCTGAAACCGTTCTGGAGCTGCGCCAATTGCTCGAAGACTATTTGATCAAGATCTGCGACCGGATCAAGGAGAAGCGGTACAGCAAAGCAGCCAATCTGGTTGAGCGGATTCACTATATCATTGAGAGCAGATATGCCGACAGCGAATTGACGGTCGCCGTTATCGGCCATGAAGTCTATCTCACTCCGACCTATGTCGGTTTACTTTTTAAGCAGGAGACAGGTCAAACCATCAATGAGTATTTAACGCAATATCGCATAAAGAAGGCAAAGGAACTGCTGCGTGACCCGAAGTATAAATTGTATGATATCTGTTTTGCCATTGGTTATACGGATCCCAGCTATTTCACCAAGCTGTTCAAGAAAATGACAGGGGTAACGCCTAGTGCATACAGAGAGAGCCATGTCTGATAAAAAACCGAACCGGTTGCGCCAATTCATCCGAAGATTCTCCATTCCGCGTCAAGGGGTTCTCGCCTATCTTATTCTGATTGTGGTTCCCGCCATTGCCATATTATACGGTTCCTACGAACGGACAACCTCAATTCTGAAGGAGGAGGCCTCCCGCAGCTTATTGGAGACCTTAAAGCAGGCCGGGAGCAACATTTCCTTCCGGATGGAGCAGATTGAGGATACCAGCAACTCCTTGTTCATGAATGCCAAACTCCACCGGTACTTGATTACCGGAGATGAGGAACAGTCGGTTGGCGCACAGATGCAGGCGCTTGAGGAGCTGCGGAATATTGTAGAGTCGGTGGAATCCAGCAACTCTGTGTTTCGGGTGAGGCTGTTTGTTGACGATTCGAAGCTGTATGCGAATGAACGCATGAATTTTTTTCCGCTCCGCAGCTTGGAGAGCCGGGCCTGGTATGCGAATATTATCAAGGGAAACGGCAAGCCCATTTGGACAAGATCGTACCAGGAGAACTATCTGGGAACCGGAGCAGTCCAGATTTTTTCCAGTGCGCGCATCCTTCGGGATCCCTATGACTATGACGGGATTGACGGAGTGCTGATGATCGACGTGGAAGAGAAGATGATTGCGGACATTCTCTCGACGCTCCAATTACCCCCGGGAACCGGAGTCTATCTGGTGGATGCAGACGGAATGATTATTTATGCTTCCCATCGCGAACGGATCGGAGAGTTCATCCATTCCTCGATAGGGAATGAATTATCGCAAGCAAATGAAGGAATTCAAAAGATAGAGCTGAACAACGAAATGAATGATGTCATATTCACGTCATTGTCCTCTGCCGGTTGGAAGCTGGTGGTCCAAGGGGCGGATTCCAAGCTTTCGCAGCGGGCGGTGAAGAGCACACAGCTATCGGGACTGGCCCTGATTTTTGAATATACAGCCTTGCTTCTTATCCTGCCCTTTATTCTGTTGGCGATTACGGTACGCTGGATGAAACGGAGGGTACAGCACGTGATTTCCGCTATTCCCCGGGAAGAATTGGAGGACTGGCATAAGGACTCGTCTGTCCAGGGGAATTTCCACATGCTGGAGGCGGTTGTCGATCAATTAATCAACCGGACGCGGAAGCTTGTGGGAGATATGTACATGGCCAAGCTGCAAGAGCGCGAGGCACAGCTTCGGGCACTGCAGGCTCAGATTAATCCGCATTTTCTTTATAACACACTGGATACGATCAATTGGATTGCCATCGGCAAGGGTGCCAAGGATATTAGCCAGATGATTAACCGGTTGGCGACATATTTCCGGCTTAGCCTGAATAAAGGGAAGGATATCGTGAGCTTGAATGATGAGTTGAATCTCGCGCAGGTATACTTGCAAATTCAGCAGACCCGGTTTCCCGATACCTTCACCTTTCAGTTGAATATTCCCTCCGGACTCGAGACTTGCCTGCTTCCCAAGCTTACTCTTCAGCCCATTATAGAAAATGCGCTGCTTCATGGAATACGCAAGACCAAACATAAGACCGGCTCTATTCTCATCTCGGCCAGCCGGCAAAATGACGATTTGCTCATCTCTGTAACCGACGACGGTATTGGCATAGAGGAAGAGCGCCTGCACCAACTTCTTGGAAGACCGTCTATGGAATCGACGGATGAACGGGCAGGGAGCTCCTACGGTCTGTACAATGTCAATGAACGCATCAAGCTGTTTGCCGGAGAGGGCTACGGCATCACGATCGACTCGCGGCTAGACTTTGGTACAACGGTGACAATCAAATTGAAAATATCCGGGTAAGAGCTTTGACGGACCGAACGGGTTTTTGCTGCCGAGGTGCGTTAGCCCGGGTAACGCACCTGAACGACGTTATTTGCGGAAAAAGCAGGCATTAGCACGGTTAACGGACTGGAAAGACCTTATAGCGTCGAAATCCCCTTGAACAGGAGGCAAGGGAGTCAGATAAGAGCAACTGAGTCCGTAAGAATTCCAAACCCTCGGATTTTGGCCAAATAAGAGCGCTGATGTCCGGTAGCGTAAGGCGATAGCTTCTCTGCGCTCAGATACTCCAACGGGGCTTCTCTAAGGCCTTTGAAAGTATAACCGGAAAAGCGGCTCCACTTCTTGACAAACGCATGGCACCAAAAGGACGCCAGGTGTTTATCCTCGCAAGAACAGAAAAGTTACCATTCGCAGGCTGGGAAGCCTTTCTCAACACATCTGAAAGTAATAGGAACTTGAGGAAGGGAGCCTTTCTCAACAGATTAAGTACTGAAGGAGTTAGACAAAGGTGTATGGGACAACATTACGGAAAAATTTTCCGCTAAATGAGCGAGTAAGGAAGCATCCAAACAGATAAGCGAAAAAATTTCCTTTATGAGAACGCAGAGCGGGATCGTCTTAGAAAAGTAGCGCTTTCATCAGCGGCGGCACCCTCATGTGTGGATTCGGAATGACGGGCTGGTTGTATCCCGCGGCAACGACCGGCAGTAGGATCACAAGGTGACTCCTGAATCAATCAGAGGTCATCTTTTTTAACATATCAGACTTACATGCCGCTGTGCGGCGCCACTGATGAATGTAGTAACGGGATTTTGTTATTTCAGGATAGAACGTATATATTTCTGAGGCAGGAGTCCTTCCTCAATAGGATTCACTTGCCGGGATTGTCCCCGGAAGCTGCCTTCTTTAAGTAGTCAGCCGGGGTAATACCGGTTTTTTTCTTGAAAATACGGGAGAAGTAATGGCTGTCGTAATAACCCGACATCACCCCAATCTCGGCAATGCTGTATCGCAGCAGGGTGTTCTCGCTCATCAGCTTCTTGGCATACTCAATCCGCAGATTGGTCAGGTATTCGACGGGGGTCTGGCCGGTAGACTTTTTAAAGCGGCGGCGCAGATGGTCGTTACTGTACGGCCCCTCAGCAAGAAGCTCTGATGTGGTGAATTCCGGATTGGAGAAGGATTCAATCAGCTTATTTTTTAACTGATCGATATCCTTTTCATCAGGGTCGTCATTTTTCCAGCTGATCAATAACTGGTCCATCGCTTCGGACAGAGATTCAACCAGCATTTTATGATTATTATTGCCGGCATGGTAGGCCTTATGCGCCATCATGATCAACGTCTCAAAGCTTTTGTCCGAATCGTCTTGAAACAAGAGGGGACCGTTCTCTTCAGCCGGTCTGGCAAGGGGAAAGGAGGTTTTCTGGATATACACATCAATGAAGCCTTCCTCCGACATTTTGGTGTGGGGAATATTAGGCGGCTGACAAATAATGGTTCCTGGCCCGAATTCAAAATAGGTCTCTCCAATAATGCTATAGCCGGTCCCCAGCAGATTAAGGACAATCTCCCAAGCGGCATGGTCATGGGCATGGCTCTGTCTGAATACCTGCGGGGACATTCCTACCATTATAACAGACATGCTCAAGCCCTCCTTCAAGCTTTATTCTCAACTTCACAATACGCCGAAATGTCGTTTTTGTCCACCTGAAATCACTGAAAAATTCTCATGGTATGGAACTCTTATTGGATAAAATAAAACCAAGAAAGCAAGATAACATACGCAGTGAGATGAATCGACGGGAGCAGATTCTTATGAAAAAATTGGCTGTGGCAGTTCAGGTCTATTCCATACGGGAGGATGCCGAAAGGGATTTCAGAGGCACCATGGAGCAAGTGAAGCAGATGGGCTACGACGGTGTGGAATTAGCCGGATTGTATGGCCGTTCCCCCGAAGAAATCCGGGATTGCCTAAAGGAAGTCGGGCTTATCCCCTTCTCTGCCCATGTGCCCTATCTGGAGCTTGCAACCAGTCTGGAAGAAACGGTTGCAAAATATGTGACGGTTGGGTGCGAGTATATTGTGGTTCCTTACTTGACCGAGGAATATCGCCCGGGCCAGGATAAGTTTAAGGAGGTGGTAACCAACCTCAGGAGGATCGGAGAGTTTTGCAGCAGCAAAAATATCGTTTTGCTCTACCATAATCATGATTTTGAATTCATTAAGATGGAAGACGGCAGATACGCGCTGGACTATCTCTATGATTCTGTAAGTGCGGATAACCTGCAGACAGAGATTGATACCTGCTGGGTCAAGGTATCCGGAGTTAATCCTGCGGATTATATCAGGAAGTATGCTGAGCGTTGTCCTGTCATTCATCTAAAAGACTATGTGGGCCAAAAATCCGATCATATGTATGAGCTTATTGGAATAGAGGGTGAAAAACAGCAGCCGGTTCAGACGTTTGAGTTTCGGCCGGTTGGACACGGTGTGCAAAATTTCCATGAGATTCTAGACGCAGCCTTGGATTCTGGCGCAAAATGGGTTGTGGTGGAGCAGGATGCCCACTATGACCGTGCAGCTATCGATAATATCCGGCTTAGCCGCGAGTATTTGGCCCAATTAGGTTGGTAACTCGGATTTCTGTGGTTGGTCATTCCGCAGTTGGTCACTCAGATTGCGAAGTTGGCACTCAGATTTCTTTCAATTAGTCATTCAAATATCTATAGATGAGGGGATTGGAACAATGAAGCATGTCGTGATGAAAGGTCCTAAGACAAGTGCAGTGGTGGATATCCAGGATTTGCAGCCGAATGATGATCAAGTGCTGATCAGATTGAAATACGTGGGAGTATGCATGTCTGAGCATTATGACTGGTCCGTTGCTAAGGAAGGGAAGGCCTTCGGTCATGAGCCGATGGGAATCATTGCAGCAGCAGGCAAGAATGTGACCGGGTATAAGGTTGGGGACCGGGTGAGCGGAATGTGGGGTTCAACCCTGCCGGGATCAGGCGGAATGATCGAATACGCGGTGACGGATCCCAAGAAAAGCACGCTTGTTGTCATCCCGGAGCAATTGGGGGATACGGACGCGATCTTAGAGCCCCTGGCTTGCATCATGAGTGCGGTAAGCAAGGTTAAAATTCCCATGCCCGGCACAAGAGTATGTGTGGTGGGGGCCGGATATATGGGCTGCGGCGCAATCAGTCTGCTTAAGACAAGAGGGGCTTACGTAGTTGCAGTGGATCTGAGACCGGAATCCTTGGAAAATGCAAAGAAATACGGTGCAGATGAAATTTATCTGGCTGATGATGCCAAGGAACAGTTTCGTGGAGACACGAAGGGAACGGGCTTTGATGTGGTTATGGAGTGGGGAGAAACCGAGGACTCTCTGGATTTGGCCATCAACCTGACCAATTATTGCGGTCAGCTCTGCATAGGTGCGTATCATACCGGAGGAAAACGCCTGGTCGACGTGCAGCAGCTGAATTTGAAGGCGATTGAGTGCTTAAGCGTGCATCCCCGCGAACAGCATTTGAATGATATTGGAGCAAGAAACGCGATTAACCTGCTGTCCTCCGGAGCCTGGAAGTTTGTCCAAGTGCCTACCAAGATTTATCCGAGAAACAAGTTTGACCAAGCGCATGAAGAGCTTGAGACCAAGTACGGCCGCTATATGAAGGCCGTGATCGATATGACAGCTGAAGACTTTGAACCTTATATCATCTATGGATAAAGAATATGTGGCTTTGGGAATTGATATAGGCGGCACCAACTTCAGAATCGGACTGGTGAACCAACACGGTACAGTTGCCGGCTATAAGGTGGAAAGCAGCAGTGTGTTGGCGGCAGCCGGGAATGATTCCTTGGAAAATCTGGTTCAATATATCGGGAATTATCTGGCGGAAAACCGGCATGGACTGCTCAAGGGGATCGCTATCGGTTTTCCATCTACCGTTAGCAAGGATAAGACGATGGTTTATTCCACTCCCAACCTGCAGTTAAGCGGCTTCGAGAATGTGAATATCGCCGGGTATATCGGAAACCGGTTGAAGGTGCCGGTATTCATTAATAAGGATGTAAACTTTCTTCTGATGCATGATTTAGCCGGGATGAATGAGGAGAAGAAAGGGATCACTCTGGGGATGTATATCGGCACCGGCTTCGGCAACTCCATCTGGATTAATGGCGGGCTTCTTGACGGGAAGAACGGTGTAGCAGGAGAGCTGGGGCATATCCCCACCTTAAACGCCAGGGGAATATGCGGATGCGGCAACGTTGGCTGTGCTGAGGTATACGCCTCAGGGGCAGCCCTAAGAAGACTTCAGGAAGAGTTCTTTCCGGATACTTTTATCGGAGATATCTTCGCAGAGCATAGCAGGGATGAGCGGATCAGGCAGTATGTGGATGGGCTGACCATTCCCATCGCGACGGAAATCAACATCCTGGACCCGGATCAGATCATTATTGGCGGAGGGATCCCTGCCATGAGGGGGTTCCCGAGTGAATATTTTGAGGCGTGCATCAAGCGGCATGTAAGAAAGCCGTATCCGGCGGAGACCCTTCATATTGTTTATTCCGACAACAAGCAGGAAGCCGGCGTCATTGGCGCAGGGCTATATGCCTTTCAGATGCTTGGAAATCCGTAAACTGGAGGGAAGACTGAAATGAAGCAGATTATCATGACCGGACCGAGAAAAAGCAAGGTCATCGATGTGGATATTCCGAAAATCAGCCGCCATCAACTATTAGTAAAAGTAACGTATACGGGAATGTGTCATTCGGAGTGGTATCCATGGTCAACCGCCTCGGCAGGGGATACGTACGGGCATGAGACAGTTGGCGTTGTTGCCGATGTGGGAAGTGAGGTCAAAGGCTTCCGCACAGGGGACAGGGTAAGCGGTCTGGGAGGCGGCGGGTACAAGGAATATATCGTGATGGAGCCGGAAAAAACATGCCTCGTTCCCGCTAATCTAAAGGATGAGGATGCCATTGTAGAACCGCTGGCCTGCCTTCTGAGCGCCGGGCAAAAGATGTCCCCCGTATTATGCGGGGACCGGATCGCAGTAGTGGGCGCAGGCTACATGGGGCTCGGGATGATCTCGTTATTTAAGGCGATGGGCTATGGCGATATTATTGCGGTTGATCCAAGAGAAGCGGCAAGGGAGAACGCCCTGCGGTTCGGTGCTGCGGAGGCATACGGCACGGAGAATCTGCCGGTCGCCTACCGCTTGAATTGGGACACCTGGGGCAAGCCCGATCTGACTCGGGATGGGCATGCCGCAGACATATTTAATCTGGGCTTCCGCGACGTCATGGAATTCTCGGGGACACCGGAAGGCCTTGCATTGGCGGCAGAATTGGTATGCGCCCATGGCCGTCTCGGAATCGGAGGCTACCACAATGACGGCTTCCGTACGGTAGATATGAAGCTGTGGAATATCAAAGCGATGAGCATGATTAATTGCCATGAACGGCGGATTTCCTATGAGGCTACGCTATGCCGGCGGGCTCTGGAGCTTCTCTCCAAAGGAATCTGGAAGTTCACCGGAGTAACCAACCGGATCTACAGCATGGAGGAATTCGATCTGGCTAATGAGGAAATGGAATCCAAGGCTTCGGGCTTTATTAAAGGCGCCGTCCGGTGCGACAGGTAACGGGTAGGGGAGGTTAGCCGACATGGAAAAGATCATCTGTCCTTCCATGATGTGTGCGAATTATGATTCATTAAAGGAAGAGGTTCTGGCACTGGATGCGGCAGGCACGGATATATTCCATATCGATATTATGGACGGAAGCTTCGTACCCAACTTCGGGATGGGGACACAGGATGTCCAATGCATCCGCAAGCATACCACAAAGCTGGTCGATGCCCATCTGATGATTGAGAATCCGGGGAGCTATGTGGACTTGTTCGCCGGCCTGGGAGTGGATATCATCTATATCCATCCGGAAGCGGATAAGCATCCTCCGAGAACCCTGGGTAGGATCAAGGCCGCAGGCAAGCTGGCCGGCATCGCCATTAATCCGGGAACATCCATGGAAACGATTGAGGAATTGCTCCCGCTGGTGGACTATCTGATGGTGATGACCGTAAACCCGGGCTTCGCCGGTCAGAAGTACCTGAGCTTCGTGAACAGCAAGATTGAAAGATTAGTGAAATTGAAGGCGAATTATGACTTCAAAATCATGGTAGATGGTGCCATCTCACCGGATAAGATTGATGAGCTTTCCAAGCTGGGGGTGGATGGTTTTGTCTTGGGGACGTCTGCCTTATTCGGAAAAGAGGAGGATTACAAAACGATTATTGAAAGATTAAAGAGCTGACGAATCAGCTATGGAGGAACAAAAGATGAAAATCGCAATCGGGAATGATCATGTCGCTTATTCACTAAAGCTGGAGATTATGGAACATATAAGGGGACTGGGCCATGAAGTGATCGACTTCGGGCACCATAATGAACAGCGGACCGATTATCCCTTGTATGGGGAAGCGGTAGCCCGTGCGGTGGTTCAACAAGAGGCAGACTGCGGGATTCTCATCTGCGGGACAGGTGTCGGAATCTCGATTGCCGCCAACAAGGTGAACGGCATAAGAGCCGTGGTCTGCAGCGAGCCTTATTCGGCCATGCTGTCCAAGCAGCACAATAACACCAATATACTGGCCTTTGGAGCAAGAGTGGTAGGCAGTGAATTGGCCAAGATGATCACAGATGCATGGCTGGGCGCTGAATACGAAGCAGGGCGGCATGCTGCCAGAGTAGAGATGATCAAGGGGATAGAAGCAAAGCAACATGAATGCGGTATGTAAAACAGGATAAAGCCTGCATCTGTCAAAATGAAGCTGGCAACCGATGGTTAGGGTGAGGATAAATGGGGAATGAATTCCGGGTTGCGGCTGTTTTTTCCAACCATATGGTGCTGCAGCGGGATAAGCGCCTGAGGATTTGGGGAGAAGGGGCAGACGGTGAACATATCGTTGTGCAGTGTGCGGGACAGCAAGCGGAGGGCAGCATTGCCAATGGACAATGGAGCGTATCTCTTGCACCTGTTGCCGCCGGCGGACCTTACGGGTTCTCGGTCCGATGCGGCGGAGAGCAGATCGAGTTCACGGATGTGTGGTTTGGAGACGTATGGTTGGCCGGAGGCCAGTCTAATATGGAGTGGAGCCTGATGCATGCCGCTGAGGGGGCTGAGGAGCTTCCGGAAGCGACTCAGCCGCAGATTCGTTTATTGCAGGTACCGAGGAACGAATACGAAGATAGGGCAGCGGCTGCAGAGATGGAATGGAAGCCTTGCACGCCCGTTCATGCAGCCGGGTTCTCGGCAGTAGCCTATTTCTTCGCTAAGAAGCTGCAGCCGGAAATCGCTGTACCCATCGGTCTGATTAACTGCAATTGGGGCGGTACTTCTGCCTCTGCCTGGATGGATATGCAACGCCTGATGGCTGATGCGGAGTTAAGAGTGTACCCGGATGAATTTGCGGAGCAGGTAAGCGCATTCGACGAATCCTTGTACGCGGAGGTCAGGCATCGTTATGACGGGGCGGTGGAGGAATACCACCGCAAAGAGGAAGCGGGCGCAAGCAAGGAGGAACTGGGACGCTACCCATGGCCTCCACCCTTCCATCCGTATTCTTTCATGCGGCCGGGAGGCTTGTATCAAACGATGGTTCGCCGTGTATCTCCATATGCGATTAAGGGCTTCCTCTTCTACCAAGGGGAGGGCGATGCGCATCGTCCTGTCATGTATGCGAAGCTGCTGGAAACGATGATCCGCAATTGGCGGGAGGATTGGCAGGATGAGACGCTGCCCTTCTTGTTCGTACAGCTTCCCGCCTTCGGCTGTGACGGGGATCTTGACGGTGAGCAATGGCCCCTGCTTCGGGAATCGCAGAGGCTCGTAACCAATCGGCTGCCGCATACCTGCATGATCGTTTCTCTTGACTGCGGCGAGAAGGAGGATATCCACCCGAAGCGGAAGCGTCCGATTGGTGAGAGGCTTGCAATCACGGCATTGCATGAAGTATACGGCTTGCCGGTACAACACCGCGGCCCCCGCTTGCTGGATAAACAAACGGCGGGGGACCGGCTTATTCTCACATACGGGGATGTGGGGGAGGGCTTGCAATCGAGTGGGAACGGACAGCTTGCCGGATTTGAGGTGGCGGGTGCGGACGGTTCGTTCGTGAAGGCCGACGCCCGCATCTTGGACCGATCCAAGGTGGCCGTATGGAGCGGGCAGGTGAAGCAGCCCCTGTATATCCGCTACGCTTGGACCAACTGGACGGAAGCGGACCTGGCCAACAGCATGGGGCTGCCCGCCGGGCCGTTCCGTGATACGGTACCGAATTAACAAATGGTACATCCTAGAACACCGCATGTTATGCGGTGTTCTTTTGAGCCTGCAAATGCCTTCAATCCTTGTACCATAAGGATTTTTTCTGTTTCCTTACTCGCTTTCCCCGCAGAACCCGGGCATAACATTGAAAAATTGGATATATAATTATCCGCAAAAGTATAATTTACAACCTGAATTTATAATGTTATTATAACTAATATAACCAATTATCAGAAATGGATGGGTAAGTACATTTTTTCGATTAGAATAATGACATTTGAGCCTGAGCCGGGAATTAATATGGGATTTGCTTTTCCGAAATATATGGGGTGGAAGACGTATAAGCATGGAGGATAAGAGCAACTTGTACGAGGGAGGTTCTGCTGTGAAATATATCAATTATAAGAGTCTTGCGGTGGAATATGATGAAAGCACGCATGCGTTTACATTGTATTCGCCGAATAGGGGTTCTTTTTTGCGAAACGGCAGGTTGGAGGTTATAAGCTATGCCGGCCATGAGCTGAGGCTTGCCGATTATCAGGATGTGGCTGTGAAGGTTCAGGATCTTGAGGATGGAAGGGAAATGGAAATCAAGTATGTGCATGGACCCGATCCCCTGCCTGAATTTCACTTCCGGTTTATGATTGATAAAAAAGGAATTCAACTATCTTCCTGGGCGCATGCGGATTTTCAGATCCGGGGCGATCTGTTCTGGGGGGAGGACCCTGAGCATTCTACATTTGCCGTCCGGCTTGACGGCGGCGGAAGCGCCTTGAGAGTGGCCCATGGCCCGGCCGCTTCCAGAGTGGACCGTGCCCTTTACGACCGGATATCCGACAGTGTGCTGGAATTTGACGGATGCGACAAGCTGCGGTTGGGCTTCGACTGGAGCAGCAGCTGCTATACCTTCCGCATGTCAACAGCAACCTATGATTCCTTTAAGGGCTTTAAACTAAAAGTTCATGAAAATTACTATGCCCGGAAATTTTCCGTTCCCCATAAGCCCATGCTGAAAAACCATCAGTTCCCCGCGCCTCCGTCAGGCTGGATGACCTGGTATGCGGTGCAATTCGAAGCCGCGGAACAAACTGTATTGGAAAATGCCCGTTTTATTGCCGACAATCTGAAGGATTACGGGGTAAATTGCATCTGGGTGGATTGGGAATGGTACCACAGTAATCTGTCGGGGAATGAAACGCCGGGGGTAGATTCCTTTCGTCCCCATCAACAGAAATATCCCAGAGGTCTGAAATACGTATCCGATGAAATTAAGGCAATGGGATTAATCCCGGCATTATGGATTGGGGCAACCAATGATCCCAACCTTAATGAAATGTTCCAAGCCCATCCCGAATGGGTGTTGGCCCAGGATAACCGGTGGTGCGGCCAATGGTGGATTGACCCCAGCCATCCGGGGATCGTCTCGGAGTTTATTCCAGCCGTGTTCCGGCAGCTGCTGGATTGGGGGTATGATGTGTTCAAATGGGATTGTCTTCCCGTTAGCCTTCAACTCTTTGATCAATACCATGAGCGGTTCCATGACCGGAGCAAGTCTCCCGAACAAGCCGTGAGAGAGGTCATACAGGCAGCCAGGAATGTAATCGGAGATGACCGGTACATGATGTCCTGCTCCGGCACCGTTACGCGGGATATTACGTTTGCTGCGGATTACTTTGACGGAGCCAGAGTCGGCGGAGACATATTCAAGTGGGAGGAGTTTGTTGACCAGTGCCTGGACCGGGCCCATAAATATTACCTGTACCATAATGTGCTATGGTATGCGGACATGGATAATATCATTGTCCGCAAAGAATATAACAATATGGAACAAGCATGCTCCCGGGCGTCCTTCTATGGGTTGACCGGAGTGCCGGTAACCATGGGCGATCATTTGCCGGGTCTTGGAATGGAGCGGATCGAGCTGCTGAAGCGGATTGTGCCGGCAATCGACATTCACCCCATGGAGATCCGGGAGCTGAAGCGGGACACCCCTTATATGCTGGTAAACCTGTTCATCTCCAAAAGCTTCGGCACGTGGAATGTGGTTGATGTTCTGAATATTACCGATGAGGAACTGAGCGTCCGGCTGGATCTGGGGGTTGATCTATGCCTGGATATAGGACAGGAGGAGGCCTATCTGGTATATGATTTCTGGAACCGGGAATTCCTCGGGCTGCGGAGGGAAGCGTTGAGCATGGACTTGCCGCCGCATGGCTCCAAGGTTGTTAGCCTCCATAAGCTAATGGACCGGCCTCAGCTTATCTCCACCTCACGCCATATTACCCAGGGCGCCTGCGAAATTGAGACGCTGGAATGGGATGAGGAAGGAAACAAGCTGTCCGGGGAATCCCGGCTTATCCGCGGCGAAGCCTGCAAGCTGGCGATACATGTCCCTCCGCAATATGAGCTGATGCAAGCTTTGGCCGGAGCTGGTACAGTTGTTGCTGCCCGCGGTCAAGGCAACGGGGTATGGGAGGTTGAGCTTCTGTCAGAAGCAACCTGCGCGGTTGAGTGGGCGGTTGAGTTCAGTGCCCTCTAAGAGACTGCGACGAAATAAAGTACCGCTAATTTCCCCGCAGCTCCTAAATGGACTTGGTTTGAATCAGCTTGGGTTCAATAACAACATGCCTGCTCTGCGTATCCGGATTATCCAAGGTTTCCAACAATAGTCTTGCAGCTTCCTGTCCCATGCTCAGGGGAAATTGGTCCACATACGCCGAGGGAAGCACACAGTCTAACTCAAACTGCGGTTTATCACAGCAAATAATCAGCATGTCATTTCTGCCGGTTGCCCGGCAGGCAATTCCCGCATATCTGGCAGTCAGGGCATCGGCTGCAATAATCGCATCCATCTTGGGGTGCTGATGCAGGAACTCTTCGAATTGCGCAGGAATCAGATTATGCTCCAGATGCGATAGACCCTCCAGAAGCTTCGGGGAAACCTGGAGACAGCGCTCAGCCGGTATGGGCGAGATACCGTGGTCCACCAGGGCGGACTGCATGCCGAACATCCGTTCCTTCACTCCAATCCGGAATTCCGACGGATAAGTCATATAGCCAAGCTGCTTCCTGCCGCTGTGTGCAGCGTATTGGCCGAGCAAATACCCTGCCTTCTCTGTGTCGCAATAAACGGCATTGGACTTGTAATCCCGCATAAATTTCTCTACGAATACCAGGGGGAACTTGGTCAGGGCGAGCTTGATCATCTCATCATTGAAGTAACCGTTCCCCCGGGACAGGATAATCAAACCGTCCGCTTGCGCGTCCAGGAACGCACTTATAGCCTTGGATTCTTCCTCAGAGGAATCCGGTATCCGCTTGAACAGCAGATGATGCCCATTCCTGCCCAGAGTCTCTTCCACACCGGTCAGCAGCAAGGAGGAGTAGTGGAATTCCATAGGAGGCAACAGGAGCCCTATGGTCTTGTGCGGTGTAATCACAGGAGATAATTCCTCTTGCAATGCTCCGGTTTCGGAAACGAACGTCCCTTTGCCGCGGTGGCGGTAAAGAATCCCTTTGCCCACAAGGCCTAAAACGGCATTTTTGGCGGTAATTCTACTCACCTTAAATTGGTCTGCCAAGTCCCTCTCGGGAGGCAATTGGTCGTTAGGCTGCCATACGCCGCTTTGGATTTGTTCTAAAATATAGTTCTGAATCTGATGATATAAAGGTTCTTTTCTTTCCATGAATGCAATTTCGCTCCTCTAATATAACAACTATTGGATATAAAGAGTATAGTTTATAATGCTATTATTTACAAACGCCCTCTGGTACGCCAGGGGGTATTTGGCACGGCAAGAATCCATATGAATGTCATGTTAATCTTACTTTTGTCATCTGGCAGTGTTTATTGCCTCTTTAGTAAAATGAAAGCGTAACAGAAAATAACGTTAAGGAGGGTACTAAAGCGATGCATCCGTTTTTTTATTCAATCCGCAGCAGAGGAGGTCGAGAAATGGATATGGAAAAGCCAAAACAGAGCATGAGATTAAAGAGGGCCGTGAATGCTGCAGTTATTATGCTGCTGCTGCTTGCTATGCTGCCGTTTGGCTACGCTGTTCCCGCTCACGCTGCGGCAGGGGACACACTGGAGCCGGGACAGGTGGGCGTGATTATGGACGATCAGGACCAAGGAGTACAGAAGTCCGGCGAATTCACCCTGGTAACGGCCAATGTCGGTGATGCTTATAACGGCGCATTCTCCTTTTTCCACTACAACGCAGCAGCTCCCCAAAGCATGATCTTCACACCCGCAATCCCCGAGGATGGCGTTTATGATTTCTATGTCCGCAAGCCCTCGGCCAATAAATGGTATAATGGCAACGTGCCTTATACGATCCGCAGCGAGAGCGGCACCTCCGTTGTCAATAATCCGTTATCGGCTAATTCCACGACCAATTGGGTGAAATTAGGCTCAGGCTATTCCTTCCGGTCGGGCGGGTCCTATTCCATCACAGCCGGGGGCGCGGGCTACACGGAATATCCGTCTGCTGCTGCGGACTCGGCAATCGATGCCATCAAGCTGATCAAAGCAGGGGAGCTGCCGCCGGCAACGGACCAGGATATTGTCAATGCGGAGCTGGCCAAATATGAAACCTCAGCGCTGATCGGACCGGAAGCTGCCGTGGGACAGAGTGTATATTCGGCCATAGTCAGGCTGAAGCCGGGCCAAACCGCGAGCAGCAGTGTTCAGGTTGCCGTATATGCGCCTGTGGACGGTCAATATCTCTCGATTGTTGAAAACGATTTCATATTAAAAGCCGAGAACACAACAGGCATGCCCGTGCTTGAAACGGCGGCAATTTCCCTGACCAAAGGAACCGCGTCAGCCAAGCTGAATATTGAGGTAGTGATATCACCGGAAAATCAGCCGGGCAATTCTTCACTCATCGATCAGCTGCTCAAAGAAGATGAGTCCATCTTCAGAGAATTTGTCCCCGGCATCATCAATGCCAGCGAGGGCACTCTGGAAATGACGGTTCGAATCGACAAGCCCTATTCCGAGTTCGGGAACTTTTGGGACTTCCTGTTTTCGCTCATTCCGGCACAAGGCAGTCTGGGCATACCCGGCAATTCTCTGATGGCCGCTCATATTCCGCCTATGGCCAGAGAGACTTATACGGTAGGCTCGGAGGTTCCTTATGAGCAGCCGCTGACTCTCCTGATCAGAAACGGGAACAATCAATCTGTGTCTGCCAAGGCGGATTATACCAACGTCTCTTATACGGTTGGGCAGCCCTTCAATCTGGCCTTTGCCTGGAGGCTGGGTTCAGGCGGCTATACCGCTATTTATATGAATGGAACGGAAATAGCCCGGACCAGCACCAATATGGGCGCAATCCTGGAGAAATTCATGCCCTTCGAATTCATGGTTAACCGGGGCAGCCCTTACAACGTAAGCAATTTGAAGATTTCCACAAAGGCGCTTCCTGTTGCCCAACTGGAAACATCGACCACCACGTTTACCCAAGGGACGGATACGGCTCTTCTCTCCAACATCACCTATGGAGAAGAAATAGAGTCGCAGAAGTTCGTCACACCATGGCATGAAAGTTCAGGCTACAGTGTGGTCAAGCCTGTATTCCGCAGTGAATACGGTGTCTATTACATCGATGAATCTGCGGTTTATCCGGTACTGACGGTGAACTATGGCGATGCGCCCAAAACCTACACCGTCTCCATCAAGGCAACAAATCAGGACAATCAAGTGATCCAGGTTCCGGACCAGACGGTTATCGTTCCTGCCGGTGCGGACTACCGGATTGAAACGCTGCCTGTTCCACAGCTTGATAATAAGTCCGGCTTCTGGAAGCTGGAAACGTCCATCCGATCGGGGGCTGAGGAGGCAATTGTCTACACCAGCGCCATATCCAAGGTGCCGCTGGATGATGAAGCTGTGCCCGACGGCAAGTACGCGGACTATTACGGCCAGCACATCAGTCCCAAGATCAGCTTTGCCCCCTGGAAAAAAATCAACACCTCCATAGCCCGTGGCTGGGAGGAAGCTACTGTCTTCAAATGGTATGAGGTGGAACCTGTGAAGGGCCATTTCACCTGGGAAAAGCCGGATGCTTATGTGAAGAAGGCACAGGCTGCAGATACGGATGTTCTGGCGGTGCTTGGTTATCCATCCAGGTGGGCCTCATCCATACCCGCCAATGTTGCCGATATTCCGGCGAGCTATCTGTCGGTTGCCAGCAACTCGTATCCCTTATATCCGGAACGCTGGGTGCCGAAGGATATTAAATTTACCAATGGTGTGCCCGGTACTGGCGGGGATTGGAGCAATTATGTCTATCAGTCCATGAAGCGCTATGCGGGCAAGGTGAAATATTGGGAGGTTGTCAATGAGGTCAACTTCCATCCTCCCGGTCTTTTGGGCGCCTTTTCCGGAACAGCGGATGAATATCTTCTTATGCAAAAGCTTGCTTATGAGCAGGCACAGAGAGTCAAGGCAGAGTATAAGCAGGAAACCGGGCTGGATCTGGAGCTGTATGTGACCAGCAGCGGCTTCTCCGCCACCCTGGGCCCGGCAATTGCCCAGACGGAAATCATCTACGAAACGTTGAAGCCGGAGAATGTTCCTTACTATGATATCTTTACCATTCACGGATATGAAGGAACAGGAGGCCTGACGGAGATTCTGAGCCGTTACGGTACGGCCAAGGGCATCAAGCCGGAGCTTGAGCTGTGGCAAGGAGAAGTGTTTTCCATCCACAAAAACACGGTAGAGGCCAGGATCTATGATACGGTCGAGAAGTACATGGAATTTCTGTCTGTGGGCGCATCCAAGTTCATCAATATGGGAGTACCTGCCGATGATACCTTCTTAAGCCGCTATACGCAGTCGCCTACCGAGGTGTTCCAGACAACCGCCACCCTGCAGCATCACATCCGCAAGGTGGAGGAGTACATCGGGAAATACCCCGCGTTCGAGGGCTCCGGACGGCTTACGGTCAACTACTATATGAAGCGGACGGACAACAAATATGTAAGCGTTCTGTCGGCGAACGAGCTGCCTCTAAGCCTGAAGGTGAGCAATCCGGCTTCGATTGTCAGCGTTCAGGATTCTTATGGCAGTACGGTTCCTGTAACCGTAGATAACGGAGTCGGGACGATTCTGAAGAGCAATACCTTATTCGTAGTCAGCAATGAACCCCTGAGCTTTGTATCCGCATTAACACTGACAGAGGTGCCCAATATTGCCAATGGCGGCTTCGAAGCTACATTGGGCGATCCGGCCGGCGGTCCGGCGGCTGTGCTGCTGCAGAACTGGACGATGGGCTGGGGAAGGGGAAGCTATGGCACGAACGCGTATGTAAATACCGTCTCCCCTTATGCAGGAGCGAATACGCTGGTGCTTGATTCTAACGGCGCGCCGGACAACCGGACCTTTGTGGCACAGGCGATCAGAGTTGCCGAGCCTGGCACTTATGTGCTCTCTGCCTGGATCAAGAAGCTGGAGGGAGGAACGGATATCCAGCCGGAGCTGAATATCTGGGATGGCCAGAACGATCATCAACTGCCGCCTGTCACTCTGACGGATCAATATGCTTTGTATTCCCAAAGGTATCAGGTAACAGAAGATGTGCCTAATTTGGTCATTAATGTGGGGATTTTGTCCGGCATAGGCAAAATTTCAGTGGACAATGTTGCTCTTACCCTCATTCCGGACAATGTATCCGTCACAATGGATGACAGTGATGCGGTTGGCGTTGTAAAAACAGGCACCTGGACAACAGTAAGTGACAGACCTCTGGCCAACGCCTCAAATTTCTCACTGAATAACCAGACGGCGCATGACGGGAAATCCAGCGTAACGTATACGCCGGATATTCCATTGGATGGCATGTATGATGTATTTGTCTTTTTTCATCAGACAAACGGGACCGATGATGCTCCTTACAGGATTGTGCATGCGACAGGCGCAAGTACGAAGATTCAGAGCCAGAATCTGACCGGAGGCAGCTGGATTAAGCTGGGTTCCTATCCGTTTGTGACAGGACAGACGGGGAGTGTGACTGTAACCAACAGCCATGCAACAGGCCACTTTGTTCTGGCTGACGGCGTCCGTTTTACCCGGACAGGACCGTTGGATGATCAGGCTCTGGTCCAACTGGAAGCCGGCAAGTACGAGGCGGCTGTCACCCTTGATGCTGCACTATCCCCCGGCAGCAATGTGGACACCCAAGTGCTCAAGCTGAAAGCGGGACAAAGTGCAAGCGCCCCCATCACTGTGCAGCGCGCGGTCTATGAGGGTAGTTATCTCCAGGTGGCCGAAGGGCAATATGTAATCCATGCTGCGGCCAATGACGGGGCTTCGGAGCAGGTTTGGGTGGAGTTTAGCCTAAATGGCGCTACCGCGGGACGGGAAATCACCATTACCTATCAGCAGCCGCAAACTGAGCCCTCTCCTTTTGCCGTTTCGGCCACTTTCCAGGTGGGTGCTGTGCGAGATGCAACTGCGCTTGCCGCCGGTGAACTTCTGCATGCGCGGGTTTCTGTGGAGAACCTTCAGGCGGATGCGGAGCAAGCGGTGGTTATGGTTGCCCTGTTCGATGCAGGCGGCGCAATGACCCGGCTTGCTTATGCATCCAAGGAACTGGGAGCGGGTACGGCAGAAGAGCTTGGGGCAGGCTTCCTGCTTCCTGCTTCGGTAGAGGGGTGTACGGTCAAAGTATTCGTCTGGCAGGGATCGGACCCCGTTTCATCAGACATGCAGCCGTTAGCACCTGTTATAACGCTGCCATAATATGAAACCGTCTGCGGCGGATGATGATGCCTTCACGCTGTCCGCCGCAGAAAAGATAAGGGGGCGAATCTTCGATGAAACGAATAACAGCATTTCTGCTGGCTTGTATTCTGTTGACAGGGCTGGCAATGCCCGCTGCTTCGGCTGCCGCAGCCGCCGGGCCGCTTGCAGCCTCGGTCAACGGCCAAGGGCAGGTTGCGGTGAAGGGAACAGCAGGGGCCGGCAGGCAGGTCACCATCCGCATCACCGCCCCTGATGGCCGGTTGGAGTATATCCATCAGGGTACAAGCGGACCGGACGGGAGTTTTTCATTTGATTTTAAGCTGTCAGGCAGCATAACCGGTGAATATCAGGTTGAGGTAGGGGAGGAAGGTGCTGCATCCAAGCTGGAGACGGAATTTGTTTATAACATAACGCCGGAGGTTACTCCGACACCGACACCAACATCAACGCCAACGCCGGCACCACCTGAGGAAACATCGGCCCCGACGCCGACACAGACAACAGCACCGGCGCCAATATCAACACCGCCAGTGCAAGCGGCGCTGCAATATCTGAAGGAACTGGCTGACAGCCAAACACCCGTAACCCGCCAACAGGCAAATGAGGCCGTACGCCAAGCCGAGGTCATTCTTGTTAAGCTAACTGGGGAAGTCAAGGAAGCGGATATTCCCTCCCTTCTGAAGCACGCAGCAGATTCCATGCGCTTCTTATCTGTCATTGCCGGCAAAGCGAAGAATCCGGCGGCAGCCGCCGTAATAACGGACACAGCGCTGCAGCTTCTCGCTGCCATGCAGACAGCAGCCATTACAGCCGCTTCACAACCCGGCCTCCAAGCGGCCGCCTCCAGCCTCGCCCAGGCTGTAAGCACCGTTGCCGCTTTCCTGAAGGTGACGGCTGACGCTCAGGACCGCCGTCTGATAATAGCCGAAACGGATGCCGCTGTTCAGACGGTCACCGCTTTGCTTAGGCAGATACAATCCTCCGAGCATGGGGTGGGGATTGTAAGCGTTCTGATCTCCGGATTGGGCGAGATGGTCTTCTCCGGCACCGAGGAACGGCAATCGGAGCAGCTTGCCAACCGCACAGCGGCAGCGGCACAGACAGTTGTCAACAATGTGGGGAAAGTGACGCTTGTGATGGAAGCCCGGAATACAACAGTGGCCAATGTATCCCAAGCGATGGAAGAAACCATGCTGAACAAGGCGGATTCTGCTGCGCGGGTTGCAGCAGAATTACAGACCAAGCTGCTTGCTGGGAAAATACTGTCCAAACTGACCACCCAAATATCTGTTCATGTGCAGAATAAGAACGGGACGGCTGCTGAAGGAGTGCGGTTGCCTGCCGGGTTGACCGGAGCGCTGGAAGCCAAGGGCTTGCACCGATTGGAGCTTGTTATTGGGCAGGCTTCCATCACTTTGGCCCCTGATGCCATAGCTGCTGCGGCCGGACAACCCCTTACGCTGTCCATTCGTCCATTGGGCTCCGGGGACCTGACTGTCCCGCAGCAAGCAGCTGCCCAGGGCCAGCCTGTTTATGAGATCCAGGCATCCCAAGGTGCTGCCGGCTCAGAAGCTGCTATTACCGACAGATTCCGCTCGCCTGTCGGGATTACACTGCCATATGCATTAGAGCAGGGAGAAAAGGCCGGGCGGATTACAGCTATCTACATGGGCGACTCCGGAGAAACGGAAAATATGGGCGGAAGCTATGATCCGTCCACCGGGCAGGTGGTTTTCCGCACCGCTCATTTCAGCAAATATGTGATCCGGGAGAACAAGGTCCAGTTCGGCGATGCAGGAGAAGAACATTGGGCCCAAGCCTACATTGAGGAGCTGGCTGCCAAAGGAATCGTACGGGGAATATCAGATTCTGTATTTGCTCCCGACGCCCCGGTTACACGGGCGGAATTCGCTGCTCTGCTGGTCCGCGCGCTGAAGCTTGCGGCCAATGAAACAGCAGCCGTCTTCCCGGATGTGCAGCCGGAGAATTGGCATTACCGGGAGGTGGCTGCGGCTCATGAAGCCGGCCTGATCCTTGGTGACGGCGGGCGGTTTCATCCCGATGAATTCATCAAACGGGAGGATATGGCCGTGATGATTGCAAGGGCGGCATTAGCTTACTCGGATGCCCAGGAAGCGGCCGATCCCGCTATCTACCTGGATTTCAGCGATGCAGGAAGCATCAGCGGCTATGCCGGAGAGGCTGTTGCCCTCGCGGTGAAATACGGCATCGTAAACGGTACAGAGGCCCACAGATTTGAACCGCAGAACCATGCCACCCGGGCGGAAGCGGTCAAGATGACGGCGCTTCTCCTGGCTCTCGATTAGAGGAAAATGCTAGAAGCAGAAGGCGACTCATTATGGAGCGCCTTCTTGTCATATTATCGCCCCGCCACTGGATGGAGTTATCCCCGAATGTTAAGATTGACATATAGCAACCACGCCAAGTCCAGAGGAGCAGACTCATGTACAAAATGCTTATTGTAGATGATGATTATATTGCCCGGGAAGGGTTAAGAGATCTGATTGATTGGGCTGCCTCAGGCATCGATGTTGCAGGCGAAGCGGAGGATGGGGCGGAGGCGCTCCGCAAGGTGAAGCAGCTGAAGCCGGATATTATCTTAACGGATGTGGTCATGCCCGTTATGACTGGAATTGAAATGGCAGAGAAGCTGCGCGAAGAGTATCCCGGCATCAAGGTCATCATGGTGAGCGCCCATCAGGACATCCGCTACGTCAAAGCATCCATGAAGCTTGAAGCAGTCGATTACATCCTGAAGCCGTTCAACCTGGAGGAGCTTAAGCAGGTCATTGACCGGGTGACGGGCAAGCTGGAGAAGGAGCAGGATGAACGGAGACTGGAGGAGGATGTGAACCGCCACTTTACTGACAGCATCGCATCGGCGGGCCTTCCGGTGCTGTATGAGCTTCAGGAGCGGATTCTTGCGGTTGTCGGGACCGACCAGCCTGAACAGCTGGAGCAGGAGGTCAAGTCCTACTTCAACACCCTACGGTCCCATCGTATGGACAGTCTGCTGTTCCTGACCTCCCGCTGCAGCGAGCTGATCGTTAAGGCTGCAAGCCGCTCCAGGCAATACAAGGACGAGCAGGCTGCTGGTGCGCTCCGCAACTCCCTTCAGCATTTCCGGTACATGAACAACAGCTACCAGATCGAACAATTCGTGCTGAAGACATTGGCCGAGCTGGATGCCGGCATGAACGAAGCAAGAAGCGGCAGCACCAGGAAGGCAATCCGTGAGGTGGAGAGCATCATCCGGGAGAGCTTTGACCGGAATCTCACCATCCCGCAGCTGGCCAACGAGGTATTCCTGTCACCGGGCCATCTGCAAGCATTATTCAAGAAGGAAACCGGCCAAACCATCAATGATTACATCACTTTGGTTCGAATCGAGCATGCCAAGACCCTGCTGAGAAATCCCGCCAACAAAATCTATGAAGTGGCCAACCGGGTAGGCTATCAGGACACCCATTATTTTACCCGCATCTTCAAAAAACTGACAGGCATGAATCCGCTGGATTACCGGGAGGGGCATAGATGAGATATGCGGCAGCGGCAATAAGCAACCTGTATTACAATATGAGGCTCAGGACCAAGCTGATTCTGTCTTACCTCCTGCTGATTGTCCTTCCCCTGGGAATACTAGTTTTCTTCTCCTATGTCAACATCCACAGAACAGTGGTCCAGCAATCGGGCATTGCCTATCTGGAAGCGCTTAAGCAGGCGGAGAAGAACATTGGTTTCGGCATCCAGACGGCGCATCTGATTGCAGATCAGGCGCAGAGCAGCTACGATATCCAGCTTATCCTGAAGACAGTGGCCGAACGGCCCTTGACCGTGTCGGAGGAACTGGATTACTTTTCCATGCTGAATAACAGAGTCATGAACTATGAGTCCGTCCAAAATGTGGTTCATGTGAATTACTATATGCTTGGCAGCCCCAGATTCACCGCGCCGGATTCCAACTTCCAGCATGTGAATGCGCTCAGGGACGAGGCTGTACTGCAGCCCCTTCTGAAGGGGGAAGTAAGGCAGGGCTGGTATTACTCCGGTGATTTCACACATCATACCTTTTCCAGAATGAACGAAATGATCTATATCAAAGAAATACGGGACCTCAATGTGTTAGGCAAGGTGCTGGGTTACCTGATGGTGGAGATAGACAGCAAATTCGTCTGGGATATTCTCAAGGATATCCGCCTGCCGGACGGAACGGTGATTGCGGTTCACAAGGATGGCAAGCAGATTACTCCCGCTCCTCTGGGAAGCCTGAATCTGAATGGGGAAGCTGCCTTGCAGAAGCTCCTGTTATCCGACCAGGAGGGAATAATGCCGTACAAAAGCGGGCTGGGCGAAAATTATGCCATCAGAAGCATTGTCCCCGGTCTCGGCTGGAATATCTCCCTGTTAATGACGGAGGAGCATCTGGGGATGAACAGCAGATGGATGATTAACTTCATGGTTGTATTGGCGGTAATCGTGTCCGTTCTGGCGGTGGTCACCGCATTCTTCATCTCGGGAACCATAACTAAGAGACTCATGAAGCTGATCCGGTTGATCCGCCATGCAGAGAAAGGAAGCTGGGAGACGGATACCAGTGTCCGCGGCAACGATGAATATTCCCAATTGCTGCGCGCCTTCAATAAAATGAGTATGAAAATCAAGGAACTGATCGAGGAGGTATATCAGGTGAGGATCAGCAAGCAGGAAACAGAGATGAAGCTGCTGTATGCCCAGATTAACCCCCACTTCCTCTACAACACACTGGATATCATTCATTGGAGCGCGCTGCGGATCCAGGCAAGGGATATTGCCGAGATTACGGAATCCCTGGCCAAGTTCCTGCGGCATACCTTAAACGGGGGCAAGGACCATATCCGGCTTGCGGAGGAACTGGAGGGTGTGGAGAGGTATCTGCATATCATCAACTACAGGTACAAGGGAGCCATCCGCTTGACCGTTTCCATCGAAGACCAGGTAGAGGAATTGCCGATCATCAAGATGATTATGCAGCCGCTAATCGAGAATGCCGTCATTCACGGCATCCGGCCCAAGGCGGACAAGTCCGGCGAGATCAAGATCCGGGCATGGCGGGAAGAGTCATATATTCTGCTGATGGTGCAAGATGACGGGGCCGGGTTGCCCCCTGAGCGGTTAACGACCATATTGGAGAAGGAAAGCGGCGGCTACGGGGTGAAGAACGTGCATCAACGCATCCAGGTTCATTACGGGCAGGATTGCGGGTTGCAGTTTGAGAACGCGCCCGGAGGAGGCTGCAGGGTTATCATCAGACTTAAGCACCAAGCAGAATCATAACATCAGATGATTGTCAGATTTATCGGATATCTGTCTCGTTGTGGCCCCGATGGCGGAAGGGTACTATAAAAGTACAGAATAAACATCGAGGTGAGAGTGATATGAGCATTCGCATGCAAGAACAAGCCGGGGAGTTGCCGGCAGCAGCAGCCACCCTCAAGCGGCGGTACCCCTTGCTGAACAGGATCCGCAACAATTGGGACATATATCTGATCATTCTTCCCCCGCTGATTGCACTTCTCTTGTACAACTACGTGCCTATGCTGGGAATTGTGATCGCCTTCAAGGATTACAAGGTGTTCGACGGCATTATGGGCAGCAGGTGGATTGGACTGGAGCATTTCCGGACGCTGTTCACTGATCCCAAGTTTTATGATGTATTAAGCAATACCCTGCTGCTTAATCTCTACAAATTTATCTTCCAGTTTCCGTTGCCTATTCTGCTGGCGCTTTTCTTGAACGAGCTGAGAGGCAGGCTGGTGAAACGCACGGTGCAAACCTTGACGTATTTGCCCCACTTCTTATCCTGGGTGGTGATCGCCGGCATTTTCATTGATATTCTTTCTCCCAGTACAGGCATTGTCAATTCCGTCGTCAAATTTTTTGGCGGCTCCCCCATTACGTTTATTGGGGATGAAAGCTACTTCCGAAGCGTGCTGATAACCGCTACCGCATGGAAGGAAACCGGATGGGGCGCCGTCATCTATCTGGCTGCTCTAACGGCGATCGATCCCGAGCTGTACGCAGCCGCCAGCGTTGACGGTGCGGGGAAGCTGAGACAAACCTGGCATATTACACTCCCGGGTATTGCCGGAACCATCGTGTTCATCATTATCCTGCGGGTGGCCAGCTCATTGACAAGCGATGTGGAGCAAGTGCTCCTGTTCTATAGTCCCCTTGTCTATAATGTGGGCGATGTGATTGGAACCTATGTGTACCGGGAAGGGATATTGAATTCCGCCTATAGCTATACCACCGCTGTAGGGCTGTTCGTATCCATTGTTGGACTGATCCTGATGGTGACTGCCAACAAGATCAGCCATAAATTTACCAATAAAGGAATCTGGTAACAGGGGGCGGTATTCGTGTTCAGACAAAAAAGGACGAGAGGCGAACAGGCATTCAACGTATTCAATCATATCCTGCTGCTTGGCATCGCGCTTCTTTGTCTTCTTCCATACATTACAATTATCTCAAAATCTATCAGTGACAATGCCTATGTGGTCAGCGGTCAAATTGGGCTGTGGCCCAAGGGCTTCCACTTAAACGCGTACCAGGTGCTCCTGTCGGGAAGCAACTTCCGCACCGCCTTCATGAACAGTGTGTATATCACGGTGCTGGGAACCTTGCTGACGGTATTCTTTACAGCGGTTGTGGGTTATGCGGCCGCCAAGCAGGATTTGCCCGGACGCAAGGCAATCAATCTGCTGTACATTTTCACCATGCTGTTCAACGGCGGTATTATCCCCACTTATCTGGTCATCAAGGAAACGGGTCTGATTAATAATCTGTTCGTGTTATTCATACCCTCCCTGGTAACGGCCTTCAACCTGATTGTGGTCAGAAGCTACTTCGAGTCGCTGCCGCCTGCTCTGGAGGAATCGGCCAGGATCGACGGAGCGGGGAATCTGAGGATATTGTTCAAAATTATTCTGCCCATCTCCCTCCCTTCCTTGGCGACCATCGCCATCTTCAGCGCAGTGGGAATCTGGAACAATTACATGGGTCCGCTCATGTATCTGACCAAGAAGGACGTCCAGGTGCTGCCATTGTTCCTGCAGAATATCGTCAGTTCGGCAGACGGCGCCAATATGGAAAGTACGGCGGGGATGGACGCTATTGCTTCGGAAACCTTCCGGGCAGCGGCGATTGTTGTATCAACGCTTCCCATCTTAATGATTTATCCGTTTTTGCAACGGTTCTTTGTCCAAGGCATGACACTTGGAGCGGTCAAGCAATAACACCGGGATACCGGGCGTAGGATCCGCGCCCTCATCCATATATCGAAGTGACGAAGATGCAAACACATAAGGGGAGGATTTCATGATGTCCAGAAACATGAAAAGTATGTTGGCGTTACCCTTGGCAGTTGCTCTATCCGTATCCATGTTTGCGGGCTGCTCCTCCAAGGACGGCAGCACCAGCGAGAGCAGCGCTTCGCCCCAAGCATCACCAGCGGCAACCGCCTCTGCGGCTCCAGCTGTCAAGCTGAATAAGGATGCCAAGCTCAGAATTGCCGTCCCGGAAAATGGGGGGGTCAAGGGCTTCGAGCCGGGGGCGGACGAGTCGAACAACCAATTCCTCAAAGCGCTCCGTGAAAAGACCGGATACAAGAATCTGGAAGTCACCGTTATTCCTGGAGCAAATGCGTTGGAGAAATTCAATCTGATGTTCGCTTCCGGCGATGTATATGATCTGATCTATACCATGGATTTCGGTCTGTTCAGGCGCTTCAGCGAGCAGAATGCCTTGCTTGCCCTTGACGGACTTGTCACCCAGTCGGGCGGTGAGATTTCCAAGAATGTGGCGGAAAGCTCATGGGCTGCCGTAACCAAGAACAACCAAAAATATGCGATTCCGATTCCGCCCTCCCAGTACAATAACGGCCAGGCATTGGGCTCTGGCTTCCTGGTGCGCCAGGACTGGATGGAAAAGCTGGGGCTGACTGCCCCCAAGAATCTGGATGAATTATATACCTTCCTGAAAACGATTAAGGATAAGGACCCCAGCGGCAAGGGAACCATTCCGATGACGGCTGCCAGTAACGGCGGAAACCCGCTTGGCGGACTGGATGTGATTACCGCAGCATTCGGCATGAGCGGTATTACCGATATTCCGGTACCTTTCACTGTGAAGGACGGCAAGCTTATCAATGCAGAGGATATCTACTTAAAGGATGCGCTGGCTTATATCAGCAAGCTGTACAAGGAAGGGCTCATCGATAATGAATACCTGTTCAACAAAACTGCGCAGGCCAATGAAAAAATCACCTCTGGCAAGGCTGCATCCAGTTATGCAGGCTATTGGGATGTGAAAACTTACCGCAGCGCATTGCTTAAGACGGACCCGAACGTAAAATATACCTTTCTGCCGCCTGTTGCCGGCCCCGACGGACGCAAGGGCTATTCCAAGCCGGCGGCTGCTTCCAACATCTTTTTTGTGCCGAAGACTGCCAAATATGCCAATGAAGCAGTTGACCTGCTGAATTCCTATCTGTTGGATAAGGAGCTGCAAAGCTTCATCGCTTTTGGTACAGAGGGAGTGCATTATGAGAATGTGAATGGTGAATTTACTCCTAAGCAGCCTGCCTATGATTCCATTATCTATAAAATTTATTACCAGATGTGGAGTACTCCGGAAATTTGGTTCACCAAGGCCAAGCTGGCCGGATATGAGCAGGATATCAAGAACTTCACCTCTGGAGAACCGCAGCTGTCTGTGGTCAATATCAATCTGTACCGGCCGCAGTCACAAACCGAGCTGGCAAAGAGCAAAACCCTGGTTGACCTAAGGTATGAATATTTCTCCAAGATCATCACAGGGGCCTTGCCTTTAACTGCCGTCGACGAGTATTTCAAGAAGGCCGACGCAGCCGGACGCCAGGATATTATCAAGGAAAATCAAGACTGGTACGAAAAAGAAGGCAAAGCCATGTATGAAAAATTGATCAAATAGCATTCCGGTCATGCCGGTAAGCCGCGGTCCTTCCTGTTTATCCTCACGGTAATCAGGAGGACCGCTCCTGTACCCGAAGCTGCTTGTCCGCCTTGTGCCGGAATGGTCTTGAAGCTGCAGCGGCTGCACCAGGCTTGGAATGGAGGAGTGGAGCAGATGAGTAAACCATCGGAGTTGCTAAGGTATTTTGAACAAGAGGAACGGTTTGTAGGGGACCGGATCGAGCAGGGAATAGAAGAGAACCGCAAGGGCTGGGCCAGCCTGGTCTTCGTTGACGCAGAAGGCCAACCGGCTGAGGGCCTGGAGGTACAGATCGAGCAGCTGACGCATGATTTCAAATTTGGCGCCAATATCTTCATGCTGGACGGTTTTGAGACAGAAGAGAAGAATGAGAAATTCTCCGGCTATTTTCGGGAGCTGTACAATTTGGCGGTTGTGCCCTTCTATTGGAACGCACTGGAGCCGGAGCACGGGAAGCCCAGGTTCGGAAGAGACAGCGAGCCTGTCTACCGGCGTCCGGCCCCTGATCTTGTGTTGGACTATTGCGAAAGATACGGGCTGGAGCCCAAGGGGCATACCCTGATCTGGCATCAGATGAATCCGGAATGGCTGCCCATGGACAAGATCAGGTCCCGCCCATTTCTGAATGAAAGGATGAAACGGATCGGCGAGCGGTACGCCGGGCGGATTCCGGCCTGGGATGTGGTCAATGAACCGAATGAAAGATATTATTTCCCAACCGTAGTCCTGCCGGAGGATTATCTGTATGATTCTTTTGTGCAAGCGGCCAAATTTTTTCCGGGAAACAGGCTGTTCGTGAATGAAGCCACCAGGTATTCATGGATCGAATTCAACGATGAGCTGAGCCCTTATTATCTGCTGATTCAAAATTTATTGCTGAGAGGCATTCAATTGGGCGGAATCGGCATGCAATACCATCTGTTCCTGCCGAGGGAAGAGCTGCATGAGAAGGCCGAGCTTTACCTAAGTCCGGAGCGCCTGCTGCGGGTGCTGGACCGTTATGCCGATTTCCGGCTGCCCATCCACATTTCCGAAATCACCCTGTCCGCCTATGGGGATGAGGAAGAGGAGGAGCAGGTTCAGGCGGAAATTCTCCGCAGGCTGTACCGTTTATGGTTTAGCCATCCCGCGGTGGAGGCGGTCGTCTACTGGAACTCCAATGACGGCTATACCTATCAAGGAGAGGAAAAGTACATGGGCGGCCTGTTCCGCCGGGACTTCACACCCAAGCCCTCCTGCGAAGTTCTCCGCAATTTGATTCAATCCGAGTGGAGAACGAATCTGGAGCTGAAGAGCGAAGACGGGCAGGCCGCTTTCAGAGGGTTCTACGGGACCTACCGGATAACCGTCCGACAAGGAGAGAAGACAGTGTCCAAGACGATCCATCTGGGCAAGCACAGCCTGAAGCAATTCGAGCTGACGGTGTAAGCGGCGAGAATAGCGTTGATTGAACGGCTGCATGCAATGCCGCGGATGGTTTCCATATCAAGAGAGAAAAGCAACGGTGACGACGGCCAAACCTTGGCAGGCAGTTTATACTTCCCTCTACAAATGATGGTCTGTTGCTGTTTTTCCCGGGAACATGTTAATATGGCTTTGACAACAGCCATTAAACCGGTTCATGGGAATCCATAGGGGAGAACGCAATGAACTTAACAAACATGAGGAAGAAGCTGCTTGGCAAACAGGATTTCAGACTGTCGCCTTCGCGCGTTATTTTGCTGGGCTTTGCCGTCTCCATTCTGATTGGAGCGATCCTGCTCGCCCTGCCTATAGCATCAACAACGGGGGCAAGCATAGGCTTTCTCGATGCCCTGTTCACTTCGACATCTGCTGTGTGCGTGACCGGGCTGGTTGTGCTGGATACAGCAGGGGCCTTTACCCTATTCGGCGAGATCGTCATTATCTGTCTGATCCAGGTTGGCGGGCTGGGATTTATGACCTTCAGCGTTCTTATCGCAGTCATTTTGGGAAAGAAAATAAGCCTGAAGGAGCGGCTGCTGATTCAGCAATCCACCAATACGATATCCGTGCAAGGAGTTGTAAGGCTCTCCATAAGCATCTTTGTCATTGCATTTATTGTGGAGCTTGTTGGCGCTGCGCTGCTCACTATTCGTTGGGCGGCAGAAATGGGCTGGGCAAGGGCGGTATACTACGGGGTCTTCCACTCTATATCGGCCTTTAACAATGCGGGATTCGCTTTTTGGCCCGACAGCCTAACCCGGTATGTGGGAGACCCGTTGATTAATATCGTGATCTCATTGCTGTTTATCATAGGGGGTATTGGCTTTACCGTTATATTGGACGTGTTCAGAAAGAGAAGCTGGAGGAGGCTTACGCTTCATTCCAGAGTTGTGCTTCTGACCTCCGGGCTGTTGTGCGTAGTTGGCTTTCTTGTCATTTTTCTAATCGAGAGCTTTAATTCGGCCACCTTCGGACCGCTTTCCTGGAGCGAAAGGCTGTGGGCTGCTTATTTTCAAGGGACGGTGACAAGAACGGCCGGCTTCAATTCCATCGACATTGGCCTTATGCTGCCCGCCTCTCAGCTGCTTATGATCTTTCTCATGTTCGTCGGTGCTTCTTCCGGGTCCACCGGGGGAGGCATCAAGACAACTACGTTTGCCGTTCTGCTGTTAAGCATTGTTTCCACCGTGAAAGGACGTACGGACGTGGAGCTTATGAAGCGGCGGATCTCCCATGAATTGATTCTAAGGGCATTGGCCGTAATGATTATTTCCTTAGGTGTGGTGCTGTTGTCCGCCTTTTTGCTGACGCTCACGGAACAGCGGCTGCATAAGGATTTCATGGAGCTGCTGTTTGAAGCGACTTCCGCGTTTGGGACTGTCGGGATGTCGATGGGAGTTACCCCTGACCTGTCTGCCATGGGCAAATTAGTGATGATTATGACCATGTACATAGGCAGATTGGGGCCACTTACACTTGCCTTCGCGCTTTCTCAGAAGAATAACAAGCAAAAATACCGCTATCCTGAAGAAAAGCTGCTTATCGGATAAGGAGGAGATCAGGCTGAAGCCCATTGCCGAGCTGCCCTATGTCAAAGTAGAAAGGCAAATAACCCTTCAGGGACAGGAAACGGTTGTGCATGGCCGCAAGCTCTCTTTATACAGCACCCAAATCAGGTCCTACTCCCGGGAATTCCCCATTGCTGAGGTGTACGATATATCCTTTAGAAGCATGGGGGAGGGGGAGGGAATCCTGTATTTGCATACCCGGCAGGGCGTCTATCCCTACAGGATTCATATCGACCCGTCCCCCTTTATACATGCCTTCAAACAAATCCCCAACAGGTGAGCCAGTCTACCATTCTTCGGCATAACGGACAATGCGGACATATTCCCGCGGCAGAAAGGGAGCTTTTTCTACTATGCCGTTGTCCTTTGTCAAGAAGTACGCCTTTATTTCCTTATCATGATTGGTTTTTGGGGCTGATTCCATCTCCTTATTGGCAAGCTGCTGATGACCTCTCCAGCCCAGAATGAACAATACTGCAAATATAGCCAGACAAGTCAATATTTTGCGTTTCATGGCGGATATCACTCCTTTATTTTGGAGGATTTCCGCTAAAAGAGGTATATATACGGCCCCAAAGCATGGAATTCGAAAATCTTTACATTCTTTCTCTCAAGGGATATAATCACTTTAATTGCATATCGTTGAACATCGGAGGAGCCTGTCACCAAGGGGCTCTTTTTGCGTTTTTTAGATGATTTTACTCGGGAGGAACAAGAATGACAACGATTAAGCACCAGGAAAGTGTCATGGTATGTGTTCACTACGGTCCCCATGGACAGCGTCTGATTCAACGGGGAAGCCAACTGGCTAAGCTGCTGGCAGCGCCGTTCTGCGTATTGACTGTGGATGCTTCCAAGGATAGTGAGTACAACGAGGACAAGGAACAATACATGAAGGTGTGGGAGCGGCTGTGTCAGGAGGCGGGCGGCGAGTTTTTGATTCGTAAGTCCAACGGTAGAAAACCGGCAGACGTTATTGTGGGGGCAGCCCGGGAGAGAGGCGTAACCCAGATTATTATCGGGCAATCCGGGCAAAGCCGCTGGTCCAGCTTTACGAAGGGGAGTTTTGTGAATGACCTGGTAGAGCGGATTGGCCTCATTGACCTGCATATTGTCGCCGTTCAGCGGTATGCCGACCTGCTGGAGGAAACCCATGAGAATGGAGTCCCTGCCATTCTGGTGAAAAGAGGAGACAAGTATGAAATGAGCGATGATGGAGAAGCTGATGACGCGGACACCATAGAGGGTGTTTTTTTTCGGGAGCTGCATACGGATTTCAATAACGGGTTGTTCAAAACGGTATTGAAGGGTGAGCCTCAATATCTGAGAATTATCCATGGACAGTGGAACGGTCTCAACTGATCTTAGGACACAGTATAACGAAATAGGAACAAAAGAGGGAGGTCCCATTTTTGCTGTATGATACCATTCTGCTCCCATTCATTCTGGCGGCTGCAATTCCTTTCACCAAACGGCTGCGTACCGTTCATACAGGCTGGATTGTGCTGCCGCTTCCGGCTGTTCTGTTCCTGTACTTCTTGACCTTTATACCGGAGCTTGGGTCAGGCGTGAATATCCTAACCCATACTAATTGGATGCCCTCTATGGGGATTAATTTTACATTTTATCTGGATGGTCTCAGTCTCTTGTTTGCCCTGCTCATTACGGGAGTGGGTGCCTTGGTTGTGCTGTATTCGATCTTTTATCTCGACAGGACGGCTGATTCCATCCGTCACTTCTATGTCTATCTCCTGCTGTTTATGGGGGCAATGCTGGGTGTTGTGCTGTCGGACAACATGATGGTGCTGTACGGCTTCTGGGAATTGACCAGCATATCCTCCTTTCTGCTGATTGCCTTCTGGCACCGGCGGGAGAGGTCTCGCTACGGCGCCTTGAAATCCATGCTCATTACCGTATTCGGCGGGTTAGCCATGCTTGCCGGATTTCTTATGCTGTACACCATGACCGGCACCTTCAGCCTCCGGCAAACCATCAGCCAAGTGGATCTGTTGATGCTGCAGGACCTGTTCAAGCCGGCCATGCTGCTGATCCTGCTGGGGGCGTTCACCAAGTCCGCGCAATTCCCCTTCCATATCTGGCTGCCCGATGCCATGGAGGCGCCCACTCCGGTAAGCGCCTACCTGCATTCCGCAACCATGGTGAAGGCCGGTCTCTATCTGGTGGCGCGGATGACTCCCGTATTTGCCGGGCAGACGGAATGGTTTTGGCTGGTTTCCCTGTCGGGCCTGGTGTCGCTTGTGTACGGCTCCTTCAAGGCGATCCGGCAAACTGATCTGAAGGCCATGCTGGCCTACTCCACCATCAGCCAGTTGGGACTTATCATGTGCCTGCTGGGATTGGGCTCGGCTGCAGCCTTCTATGAGAATCCGGCGGAGGCGCTGTTCTATACAGCGGCGACTACAGCTGCGGTCTTTCATATAATCAATCATGCGGTGTTCAAGGGAACCCTGTTTATGGTCGTGGGTATTGTCGACCATGAGACCAACACCCGGGATCTGCGCAAGCTGGGCGGGCTTATGTCGGTTATGCCCATTACCTTCACGGCAGCCCTGGCCGGAGCCTTCTCCATGGCGGGGCTGCCTCCGTTCAACGGCTTCCTGAGCAAGGAGATGTTCTTTACCGCCGTCCTCCGCATCCGGGAGCTGGATGTTGTTTCCATGCCATTCTGGCTGCCGGTGTTTGCTGTTGTGGCTTGGATAGCCAGCGTATTTACCTTTGTATACAGCATGGTGCTGGTATTCAAGACCTTCGGCGGCAAGCTTCAGGCCCATAAGCTGGATAAGAAGCCTCATGAGGCTCCTCTGGGGCTCCTGATTTCCCCGGTTATTCTCGCTTCCCTGACGGTGGTTTTCGGCTTCTTCCCCAATCTGCTGTCCGCCTCGTTGATTGAGCCGGCCATGGCTTCGATCCATCACGGGATATTGGCTCCGGGAGACCATTTCCGGGTGTCCATTGATTTCTGGCATGGCTGGACCCCGGAAATCTTCATGACCCTTGGCGTGATTGCAGTGGGGGTGCTGCTGTTCAGGGCCTATGGCCGCTTCCGGGTTATGGACCGGGAACGGAATACCCGCATTTCCCTCAATGGTTTGTACGATGCGCTGCTTCTTGGACTGGAGCGGGGAGGCGAATGGGTCACGAACCGCTATATGACCGGCTCCAAGCGCCATTACCTGCTGTACATTTTCACCTTTCTTATTATCGCGCTGGGAAGCACTCTGCTTCGCGCAGGGGGCATCACGCTCGGGATGGAGCAGTATGCGCCTGTCTCCTTTTACGAAGTGGTGATTCTTATTGTGTTGCTTGCCGCAGCTGTGCTTGTGCCCTTTGCCAAATCCCGGGTTACCGCCATTCTGGCTACAGGCGCAGTGGGATATATGGTGACCCTGCTGTTCGTTATCTTCCGCGCACCGGACTTGGCATTGACCCAGATGATTGTGGAGACGGTATCCGTTACGCTGTTTCTCCTGTGCTTTCATTATCTTCCCAAGCTGAAGAAGGAGGCTGCGAGTCTCCCCTTTAAGGCTGGAAATCTGGCCATAGCCATCGGAGCCGGCGTCACGATGACACTGGTAGCGCTGGCGGCGGTGGGCAGCAGTCCCTTTGAGCCCATCTCAGAATTTTTTGTCCGGGAATCCTACAGCGCCGCGGGAGGCAAGAATATCGTCAATGTGATTTTGGTGGATTTCCGCGGCTTCGATACCCTGTTCGAGATCATGGTGCTGGGCATCGCCACCCTTGCCATCTACAGCATGATTAAGGTGAGAATGGACCCGCCTGCTCTTCCCCCGGGTAATCCTGTGCAGGAACAGGCGGCAGGCAAGCTGCTGCTGCCCCGAAGCAATGATGTGATCCTGCGAACGGTGACCAAGGCGGCTTCCGTCATCATTATTGCGTTTTCCTTCTATCTTTTTCTCTCCGGGCATAACAGTCCGGGCGGCGGCTTCATCGGAGCGCTTATGACCTCGGCGGCGCTGGTGCTGCTGACCATTTCCTTCGGACCGGCCATGCTAGCCAGGGTACTGCCCGTGAATTTCCGCATGGTAACGGCGGTAGGGCTTATGACCGCGATTGCCACGGCGGCTGGCTCCTTCTTGTTCGGCGCCCCCTTCCTCAGTCATGCCTTCGGCCATTTCCAGCTTCCGCTGCTGGGGGATACAGAGCTGGCCACGGCGGTGCTGTTCGATCTGGGTGTTTACCTGGCCGTGACCGGCGTGACCATGAATATGATCCTGACGATTGGAGGGGACCGGTAATGGAGCTGCTTCTTTGTTTGACAGTGGGCGTTTTGTTCACCATCGGGGTCTATCTGATCTTGTCCAAAAGCTTGCTGCGCATTATTCTGGGCACCTCTCTCTTAACCCATGGGGTGCATCTGCTGATTATGACCATGGCCGGGCTCAAGCGGGGCGCTCCACCCATCTTGGGTGGAACAGCCGGAAGCTATGTGGACCCGCTGCCCCAAGCGCTTATTCTAACCTCGATTGTAATCAGCTTTGGGGTAACGGCCTTCTTTTTTGTGCTGGCCTACCGGGCTTATCAGACGTTGGGTACAGAGGATACGGACCGGATGGAGGGAGACAACCCATGACCAATCTGCTGGTACTCCCTATTCTGTTCCCGCTTTTTACAGCGGTCCTGCTGATTTTCTTCAAGGAAAGGCTCATGCTGCAGCGCTGGATCAGCGCTATCAGCCTACTATCCGGCACCGCAGCCGCCATTATTCTCCTGCGGCGCATCGCAAGCGAGGGAATTCTGACCTTGCACATGGGCGGGTGGCTGCCGCCGTACGGGATTGTCTTTGTCGGGGATATGCTCGCCGCCATACTGGTACTGGCCGCTTCATTAGTGAGCCTGGCTGTTTGCCTGTACTCCTTCGGCAGCATCGGCGTGAAGCGGGAACGGAGCTATTATTATTCCTTCTTTCAGTTTCTGCTGGTTGGGGTGAACGGCTCGTTTCTTACCGGGGATATCTTCAACCTGTTCGTGTTCTTCGAGGTGATGCTGATGGCTTCCTACGCCTTGATTGTATTGGGCGGGACGCGGATTCAGCTTCGGGAAACAGTCAAATATTTGCTCATCAACATCGTATCCTCCGCCTTGTTCGTCGCCGCAGTCGCTTATCTGTACGCCGCAGCCGGTACGCTCAATATGGCGCATCTGTCCATCCGGGTTGCCGAGCTGGGGCAGGGGGGCGTGCTGCAGGTTATTGCGGTAATGCTATTGATTGTGTTCGCGCTGAAGGCCGGGCTTCTCCTGTTCTTCTGGCTGCCCGGCTCCTACGCGGCGCCTCCCTCTGCAGTCCGGGCCATATTCGGCGCGCTGCTGACCAAGGTAGGGCTGTATGCGATTATCCGCACCTTCACGCTGATTTTCTATCATGAGCAGGGACATCTGCCGTCCTGGATTGCCTTCATGGCAGCGGCCACCATGCTGCTGGGCGGGCTGGGGGCGGTGGCGTACAAGGATATCCCGCGGATTCTCAATTATAATGTGGTGATTAGCGTCGGGTTTGTGGCCTTTGGTCTGGTTTCGGCCAATCAGGATGCTTTAAACGGAATCGTCTTTTATTTGCTCCACGATATGCTGGCGAAGGGTCTGATGTTTATTCTGGGAGGACTGATCATCAGCGCGGCGGGCACGGATCAGCTGGAGCGCATGGGGGGCTTGATGAAGCGGCATCCCCTGCTGGGCTGGATGTTTTTCGTTCTGGCGCTGGCGCTGGTTGGGGTTCCTCCCTTAAGCGGCTTCGCCGGCAAGGTGCTGCTGATCCGCGGCGGCCTGGAGGAGGGCTTGGTTTCACTGTCGCTCCTTAGCCTGTTCTCCAGCTTCCTCGTCTTGTATTCTCTGATCAAAATATTCCGCCTTGCCTTTTGGGGCGATGAGCCCGAACCGGAGTCCCATGCGCCTGCGGTGCTGCCCAAAGCGGGATTGGCAGCAGCCTGTGGCTTGCTTGTGGTCGTTGCTCTGATCGGGATTGGCTCGGAATATGTGTACGCCTTGGTTGCCCAAGCGGGAGAGGTTCTTCAGAAGCCGGAGCTTTATATCGAAGCTGTCATGGGGAGTAGATGAAAATGGCTATACAAATTTTAGCAAACCTCGTGAGACGGGGGTGGGCGATTCTGAAGCTGGGCAGCATTTTCATGCGGGAGCTGGTCAGTTCCTGCTTTGCCGTGATTGGGCATATTGTGAAGCCGAGATTGGCCATGCGCCCGGGCATCTTTGCCTATACCACCACGCTCAAGTCCGACTGGGAAGTTACCCTGCTGTCCTGTCTGATTTGCCTGACTCCCGGAACCCTGACCCTTGAGGTATCGGCAGACGGAGGAACGCTGTATATTCACGCCATCGATATAGACGATGTCTCGCAGCTGTCGGAGCAGATCCGGGGCACCTTCGAAAAAGCGATCAAGGAGGTAACCCGCTGATGATAACAGGAATCCTTACGACTGCGTTAACCTTACTGTCATTGGCCCTTGCCGCCTGCCTGTACCGGCTTGTCAAGGGGCCCTCCCGGCCTGACCGGGTGCTGGCGCTGGATACCATCGGAATTAACCTGCTGGCCATGATCGCCGTATTGTCGCTGTTGCTGCGAACGGAATATTTTATTGAGATTATTCTTCTGATCGGCATCTTAACTTTTATCGGCACGACTGCGCTGGCCAGGTATATAGAAAGAGGGGAGGTGCTGGAGCATGACAACAGTGAGCGCAATCGGTGAGTGGGTGCTGGTGCTGCTGGTGTTGATGGGTGCAATTCTAAGCGCGCTAAGCGCCTTCGGACTTGTCCGGCTGCCGGATATTTACCTGCGCTCCCATGCTGCAGCCAAAGGGGCGACGCTGGGAGTTCTGTGCGTGCTGACCGGTGCCTTTCTTTATTTCATGTTCTATCTGGATGTGATCAGCATCAAGCTGCTGCTGGGCATTGTTTTTGTTTTTATTACCTCCCCAGTGGCCGGACATTTGACAGGAAGAGCCGCGTACCGCTCCGGTGTGCCCATGTGGGAGAAGAGCGTACGGGATGACCTGGGACGGGACTTGAAAAGAAATGAGCAGCAGCAAGGACAATCCGATTCGTAATTCAATTATTAAGGAAAATAATGGAAACAAGTTAGGGTTATGGAATCCCAACTTGTTTCCATTCTCTTTTTGCCCGCTTATGTGCTAGCGATTATATAAACGTAGGGTTAGCCCGGAACCGGCGAGATGGTATACTGAGCTTGCTTGCACGGGTGAGACGGCCAATAAGGCAAATGAATGCAATGGGGGAATATTGATGCCGGAACAATCTCTAGATTGGAAGAAGGCTGCGGAGAGTGTACATGCAGAGATCGGGAGGCGGTTCATGTACCGGCCCTACCATCTGCTGCTGGATTATGCAGGTCTGGACGGGGCGGTGGAGATACCGGGTCCCGAGGACTGCAGAAGCGGGATGATCAATGCCATGAGCTGGTGGACGCCGATTGAGAACGGCGCTTTCTTCAGCGGATTATACCTGGCAGGACTGACGGATGCTTGTACAGGGGCTGACAACGCGGAGATGGCTCCCGAGGCAAGCCGGATCGCCTCCGGCTTGCTGCTGCTGTCGGAGGTGGGGGAGACGCCCGGCTTTATTGCCCGCAGTGTGTCAACGGACGGACGGACTCATTACCTGATCGGTTCGGAGGATCAGACGGTTCCGTGGTTCTATGGACTCTGGAAGTATGCGAGAAGCGGCCTCCCTTCCTCTGAGGAAGCGAAGGCAATAACAGCCAGATTGGTGCAGGTGGCCGGGGCGATTGAACGCAATGGCTGGAAGCTGCCGTGCGATGGCTTGCCGGAGAGCCGGGGAGAGCTCTGCGGCGGCGGCTGGCGGTCTGCGGTATCCCTGCTGTTCATTACCCGGGCGCTCCATGATTTGACCGGAGAAGAATATTGGCTGGAGCAATACCGCATTAGGCTGCATGAGCGGCCGGAAGGCCAGTCCCACACCCGCCTGCAGATGTGCGAAGGAGGAGCCACCTGGGATATAGCCGCCAACGAGGATATGGGTACCGAGCATTTCTGGGTGCTGGGCGCTTATCAGGCGGAGCAGAAGGAGCTGTATCTGCTGGAGGAAGCTCCCGAGGTACGGGAGATCTACCGGCGCGGCCTGTTGGCGAACGCTTATTTGGCCTATCCGTTTATACCGAATTACAGCTTGTTTCCCAAGTCGGCCGAATCGCATTACGAAGTAAACTGGAGGCTGATGTCGGATATGTGGCAGCCGCAGCATTCGGTAGCCGAAGCCGTGTCACTGGCCTTGGAGCAGTTCCACTACTGGGAAACGGAAGTCAGTCCGCGCCGTACCGGGGAAGCCTCTTACATGCGTGAGCCGTTGTTCGCGTGCTGGATCGTGGCGTTGTCCTGTGATGAAGCGTTGATTGAGAGGGCCGGGCCGATGATCGGCAACTGCGTATTGTCTTATGACTGGAAGACGCTCTATACGTCCCTGTTCTTCATCGTGGTGAACATCAGCAATGAATGGAAGAGTCATCCATCTGAAGCGGCCGCTGATCAGCCGAATAACTAAATCATGTGCTAATGGTTATAGCTTTTTCATATGTAAGTTTGCCAAGCCGCCTTGTATAGTTAGGGTGCATAGTGAAAAAGCTGAGGTAGAAGGATGGAGGAATGACATGCCTGGGAGATTCAAGATCAAGCATCTGCAACTGACACTTATGATATTACCTGCCGTTGTGTTTTTTTTCGTATTTTCTTATATCCCGATGGTAGGGCTGTCGCTGGCCTTTCAAGATTTTCAATATAGCAAAGGAATGCTGAGCGATTTTATCGGTTTCAAAAATTTCGAGTTTCTGTTTCAGTCGGGCGACGCTCTGCGCATTACCCGGAATACGATTCTGTACAATTTGTCGTTCATCATCATTAATTTGGTATTGCAGGTCACCTGCGCGATTGCCATCTCTGAATTCATTAACAGGCGGTTCAAAAAGATTGCCCAGACGATGATGTTCTTGCCGTACTTCTTATCCTGGGTTGTGCTGGGCGCGTTCGTCTACAATATGTTCAGCTACGAGTATGGCGTCGTGAACACGGTGCTTGGAAGTCTGAATCTGGATCTGATTAACGTGTATTCCAATACCGGATGGTGGCCGTTTATCATCGTGGTGTTCCAGTCCTGGAAGTCAGTCGGTTACGGAACCATCATTTATACGGCTGCCATTGTCGGGATCGATCAGGAAATGTATGAGGCGGCGGACATCGACGGAGCCAATGTGCTGCAGAAAATCATTAACATTACGCTTCCGATGCTAAAGCCCACCATTGTTGTTCTTATTCTGCTCAATCTCAGCCATGTCATTCGTGGAGACTTTAATATGTTCTACAATCTGACTGGTAATAATCCGATGCTCTTCGGCAACACCGATATTATCGAAACGTATGTATTCCGCGCACTGACCAGCACGGGAGATATCGGGATGGGGGCGGCGGCGGGCTTCTATCAGGCGGTGTTCGGCTTCGTTGTCATCGTATCCGTGAACACTATTATCAAGAAGCTGCAGCCGGACTACTCGTTGTTCTAGGTATTAAGGACATGTTCAAAGGAGAAGGTGAAATATGAGTACAAAGTGGAAGAAACCGGATGTCTTTATCGCCCAAGTGTTTTCTTACTTGATGATCACAATTGTCGCGGTGGGTTGTCTGCTCCCGTTCCTGCTTGTCATATCCGGCTCGTTGTCCTCCAATGAGTCCATTCTGCAGGAGGGCTTTGGCATCTTCCCCAAGGATTTTTCTTTGGAGGCCTACCGTTATATTTTTGAGAAGCCGGAGAAAATGCTGAGTGCTTACCGGATGACGATCATCGTCACCGCAGCCGGCACGACACTGTCCGTGTTCCTCTCGGCGATGGCATCCTTCGTTTTGTCGCGCAAGGATTATGTGCACCGCAACAAGTTCGCGTTCTATTTCTTCTTCACGACGATCTTCTCCGGGGGGCTCATCCCCTGGTACGTGTTGTGCGTCAGATACCTGCATTTCAAGGAAATGCCTTACATTGCTCTGATCATACCCATGCTGTTCAGCTTCTTCTACATGATTATTCTGCGGAGCTTCATGAGCACGATTCCCGAGTCCATCGTGGAGTCGGCACGGATTGACGGAGCGGGTGATTTCTACATCTTCCTGAAGCTGATCCTGCCGCTCTCCAAGCCGGTTATCGCCACGATTGTGCTGTTCACGGCGATGGGGTACTGGAATGATTACTATAATCCCATGCTGTTCGTCTCAAGCGACAAGCATATTCCGCTCCAATATTATCTGTACCGCATCATCAACACGATGGAGGCTGTTAACAATCAGATGGATGTGGCCGGGGTCATGATCCAATACCCTTCCGAATCCTTCAAGCTGGCCATGACCATTGTCGCCACGGGACCGATTGTGCTGGTGTACCCTTTTATTCAGAAGCATATTGTGAAGGGCATTACGGTAGGCGCAGTCAAGGGATAATATGGCATTGCGTCTGCGGGAAACGACCTGTATTCCGAAGGGAGGTGATGGGATGTCAGGCGCAATGACCAGGGCTGAGCATTGATCGATAGAACCCTGGTGGATTGCAGATGGCCAATGGTCAAAGGCCGACAGCCAAGTAAGCGGTATCAAGTGGTGTACAAAATGGTATGATGGAAGCTACAAACGTGGGGTTCGAATCAGGAAACGGAGGGAAATGCAGTGAAGAAACGATATTTTGGCATTCTGGCTGCCATGCTTGCAGGGGCGATGACACTTACGGGATGCTCCGGCAACAACAGCAGCTCCGAAGGAACTCAAGCACCGACCAAGGAGCCGGCCAGTTCCGCCCAGGCCATTGACACCTCGAAGCCGGTCAAGCTGCGGATGATTTTGATCGGAGCCAAGCCAACGGACACAGATAAGGTGTATGAGAAAGTGAATGCCATTTTGAAGGAAAAGGTTAATGCGACCATTGAGCCCATCTTCTATGATTGGGGCGACTGGAAGACCAAATATCCGCTGGCCTTTGCCTCCGGAGAAAACTTCGATCTGATCTACACGGCCAATTGGGCCTTCTATTCCGAGCAGGCTGCCAAAGGCGGATTCCTGGAATTGACAGACCAAATGTTGAAGAAATATGCACCGCAAACCTCTGCCAATGTAACAGCCGACCAGTGGGTCCAGACCAAGTTTAACGGAAAAATCTATATGGTCCCCTATACGAACAAAGAATACGGCATAGGGAAAATGGCCATCGTACGCGGCGATCTCAGAGAGAAGTACAGCATTCCCAAAGTTACCGATATGGCAAGCATGACCCGCTATATGGAAACCATCGCTGAGAAGGAGAAGGGCTTGCTTGCCTACAATGCGGGCGGCTCTGACGGTGTAGTCTGGCTGAAGCGCGCACTTTTCGAGATTCCTAATTCCTACGGCACGGTTGCCATCGGCGGGCAGGAGCTGCCCATAGCGGTAGATATCAAGTCATCTGCGGCAAAAGGCACGATCGAGCTAGTCGATTTGTTTGAAAATAAAGGTTACCGCGAGTATCTGGAGAAGGCCAAGGCTTACCGTCAGAAGGGGCTGTGGTCCCAAAGCGCCCTCTCGAACAAAACGACCAATGATGTTTCGTTCGACAACGGCGCCAGCGCCACTTATATCCGCCAGCCCTTGAATATTGCCCAGGCCTTCGTCAAGAACAGCGAGGCCCATCCGGACTGGAAGCTGGAAATCGTCGATCTGTATCCGGACATCCCGCTGTATACCAACAGTGTGCTTGCCAACGGCATGGCGGTTCACGCGACCTCCGGGAATCCAGAGCGCGCTCTGATGGTGCTGGATCTGCTCCGCCACGACAAGCAGCTAAACGACCTGACCACCCTGGGCATCGAAGGCGTCCACTGGGAGGCTGTAGGGGATACGCAATACAAATTGCTCGCCGCCAACAGCAATTTCGCCCCGGACAGCGCTTGCCCGTGGGGCTGGAGAACAGAGCTGTACCGGACCAATGCGGCTTTCCCCGCTCAGGTGGTTGACGTATTGAACAAGGTGCAGGAGAAAGGCTCCACTCCCGTCAGCTCCCTGTTCACCTTCAATTCCAATTCGGTGAAGACAGAAGCAGCCGCAGTGGCTGCGGTGGCGGCAGTCCATCGTCCCATGTTGGATGCAGGCTTCGTCGATGATATTGACGGCGCGCTTGCCCAGTACAAGGAGAAGCTGAAGAGTGCGGGCTATGACAAGCTTATAGAGGAATACAAGGCGCAGGCTGCGGCTTTCGTTGCATCATACGGCAAATAAAAAATGAGTAATGCCGGGCTCCAAGGGCCGTCCCCTGACAAGGGCGGTCCCGGCCCGTAATAGGGCAGGGGCCGCGGGCAACGAAACGTTGCTTTCGCTCCTATCCTCTTCGTCGGAATACTTTAACAGAAAGGATGAAAGCGGTAACACGATGTGGAGCGTTTCTTGAAAGTCCATTTTCAAGGAGGGTATAAATAATGGGAGTACGGTCTGCGATAGGGTCGAAAATAATGGTTTCACTGCTGGCATTGGCCATGGTGCTGCCCCCGCTCGGGGCTGCTGCTGATCCTCTGGAGGATAATTTGACGAAGATGATGTTCTCCAAGGCGGCCGCCGGCACTCCGGTCATCGACGGAACGAAGGATGCAGCTTATGACAGCACAGCCACACTTGCGCCGGGGCGCTGGAAGAACGGCAAGGTAAGCGAGGTGCAAGGACAGTTCAACGTGCTGTGGGACGGGGGGAATCTGTACGTTTATGCGAATGTGCAGGACACTCTCATTAATACGGCCAATCTCAATACGTGGGAGAGAGACTCAATTGAGGTTTTCATTGAAGAGGACAACGGCCGCAAGGATGTGTATGGCCCTGGCGACCATCAGATCCGGATTATGGCGGACGGGGCGTTAGCCATTAAGTCCGCTTCGAATCTCTTGGCCCCGGGCGACGTGACGGTAGCCCATCAGCTTACGGGCACGGGCTATATCATCGAGGCCAAAATTCCGCTGAAGATAACCGCTCCCGTTAATGGAAAAAAGATCGGCTTCGATCTGCAGATCAACGATGCAGATGAGGGGGCCAACCGCAGCGGTCTCATCGGTTGGAATGACTTCCAGGATTACGCCTCCCTGTATCCCAAAAATATGGGGCAATTGCAATTGGTAACAGGCCCCACTGCTAATAGCGATACGGTGCTCATTGATTATCCTCCTCTGGGACCGGCTATTCCCCCCGTGGATTTCTCGTCTCGCACCGTGGTGCAGGAGGGCCAGGTGCAGCTGCAGGCCTATGAGAGCACGGCGCCGCTGCTGAACCCCAATAAGGGCTGGGTGTTATACGGGGATACGGCCAATTGGGGACGCCCCAACCTGCAAACCGCGGAAACACTGGCTCTGGGGACGATTGGATACTACCGGTACAATTGGTATGAGATCGAGCCGCAGGAAGGCCAGTATAACTGGGCGATTATCGATGGTACGATTGCAGCCTGGGACGCACTGGGCAAGAAGTTCGCGTTTGGCGTCATTAATGCGAATACAGCCAGGCCGAGTATCAGGTACGTGACGCCCAAATGGGTGGAGGATGCGGGAGCCCAATTCATCGAAGCCGACATTGAATTTAATCTGGATGCTTCGGTGCATGGCAGCCAGATGATTCCGGTGTGGAACGATCCCATATATGTCGAGAAGCTGGACCAGTTCATTGAGGCATTGGGCAACAGGTATAACCATGATCCCCGGGTGGAATTTATCGATATCCGCTCGTATGGGAACTACGGAGAGGGCCATGTGTGGGGGCTGTCGGAATCTCCTGATCCAGCCAGACGCTCGCAGCTGATTAGCGATGAAGAGCTTCAGACCTATCATATTGATACGTACAGGAGGCACTTCCCAGACAAGCAGCTGATCCTGCCGAAGGGCTCGCTTACGCATGAAGCCGTATTAGCCGCTGTCCCTGATCAAGGGATTGGCCTGCGCTTCGATGCTGCCGTTACCGGCTACCCTTACCACTTGGCCCAGGCATCGGTGAAGACACCCACTGTCTATGAATTTGTCGGTTCGTATGCCTATCTGAAGGGAGCAGGCAGTTGGTCGGACTACGCCTTTTACAAGAACATACCGCAAGGAAATCCCTCCTTTATCGGCATGGGCCAATATGCAGGAGACGCAGCGCTGTTCCTGAAGGAGAAGGAGGCGTTGATAGCCGAAGCAGCCAATCTGATGGGGTATCATTTTGTGCTCAATGATATCGTCGTTCCGCAGAGTGCCGCTGCCGGCAGTGAAATTTCCGTCATCCTGAACTGGGCGAACAAGGGCTTTGCACCCATCTACCGGGATACTCATGTGGCCCTTGCCCTCCTGAACACAGCCAACCAGATCGTCGGGCAGCCCTATTGGCTGGATGAGCTTGATGCAAAGCAATGGCTGCCCAGGATCGTCAGCGAGGAGCAGGCGGAGATTACGCTGGCATCCGCGCCGGCCGGGAACTATAAGCTTGCAGTAGGTCTGTTTGCCGATAAGAATGATGCTACCCCCCTCTACAAGCTGGGAAACCGGAGCAGGGTAACGAGCGGTTGGTATGTCGTATCTGACCAGGTGCTCGTATCGGGGAATACCTATACGTTCGACGGCATAGAGGAGCAGCCGGTCAGTGTAGTGATCCGTAATGCGATGCAGGCTTATGATGAAGAGCCGGTTGTGAGCGGCGGGAAGGTGCTGGTGCCTCTGAAGCCTACCTTTGAAGCTCTTGGAGTTGCTGTAGCCGTCTACGGGTCAACGGTTACTGTAACGCCGGACGGCGGAGCGGCATTTGAACTTGCTGTTGGAGCGGGGGGCGTGTCCATCACGGGCGGAGTGCTGGTAATCGAAGGTGATGCGATTCCCGGGTATCTTCCCGTTAATGCGGATTGGGATAGTGAATCAAGGACGCTGACGATTGTGGATAGACAGGTGGAGCCGGAGTACATGGCTTCCCAGGAATGGCGGGACAGCGCCGGTGTGCTGCGCGAGGCGAGACTGGCCTTCGACGGCAATCTGAACACCTCCTGGGTAGCCAATGCGCAAGCCTCTACAATCAGCGAGGCGGCCCCGGTCTGGGTGCAGCGCAATTATGCCCAGCCGGTAACGTTCAACTCCGTATCCATTACGGAGCATGCAGGGGCGACAGCAGGAGAGATCGGGAATTTCAAGCTGCAATACTGGGACGATGGAGTATGGCAGGATGCTTATACAGGCACAAAGGTGAGTACGGGGAGCAAGGGAGATACCTACACCTTCCAATTCGCGCCGGTGATCACAACGAAGTTCCGGCTGCTGGTCACCTCGGCCACGGTAGGCTTTGTCAATGTGAGGGAGATTGCGCTTTCCTTATCCCAGCCGGAACCGGAATATATGGCATCCCATGAATGGCGGGACAGCGTAGGGGTGCTGCGCGAGGCCAGGCTAGCCTTCGACGGCAACCTCAGCACCTCCTGGGTGGCGGATAAGACAGCTTCTGCGGTCAGCGAGGCGGCGCCGGTCTGGGTGCAGCGCAACTACGCGGAGCCGGTAACGTTCAGCTCCGTATCCATTACGGAGCATGCGGGGGCGACAGCGGGAGAGATCGGGAATTTCAAGCTGCAATACTGGAACGATGGAGTATGGCAGGATGCTTATACAGGCGCGAAGGTGAGTACGGGGAGCAAGGGAGATACCTATACCTTCCAATTCGCACCGGTGACTACAACGAAGTTCCGGCTGCTGGTCACCTCGGCCACGGTAGGTTATGTCAATGTGAGAAGTATTGAGCTTATGGAGTAGGGCATCGTCCCTCAGGCGAGAAGCTTCAAGAGGCTGTTCCCAAGCCACCCGAACAGGGATGGCAGCGCGGAACAGCCTCTTTGCTTGTGCCCAGGGCAGCCCATTGACGCGGCTACGGCTGGATGTCGATGGGGGGAATCTGCAGAATGGCGACCGTCCCCTCGCCTGCTTCGCTTTCATAGTGCAGACCGAACTCGTTGCCGTAACAGAGCTTGATCCGGTTGATGACATTACGGATGCCATACCCTCCTTCGCCTGGAGCAACGGCTTCCGTATCGGTGAGCTGCGTGAGCTGCTCCTTCGTCATGCCGACGCCGTCATCGGCGATCGTGAGCAACAGAACGCCTTGCTGCAGCCTCCCTGTTATGGTGATCATGCCCGATTTGGAGGGCTTCTCGAATATGCCGTGCAGAATGCTGTTCTCGACGATGGGCTGCAGCAGCAGCTTGAGCATCCCGCAGTCCAGTATGGCCGGCTCGATATCAAGATGAAGCCGGATCGTATTGGAGAAACGGTAATTTTGCAGCTTCACATACGTTTCAATATGGGCGATCTCATGTCTGACGCTTACGATGTCCAGTCCTTTGTTCAGACTGAGCTTGTAAAAGGTGGACAGCAGCTTGACGATATCCGGAATTTCCGCGACTCCGTTCTCCAGGGCGATCAGATTGACCAGGTCCAGCGTATTGTACAGAAAATGGGGGTTGATCTGGGCCTGCAAGGCCTTCAGATCCGCATTCTTTACCTCCAATCCCAGCTCGTATTGCTTTTTGGCATATTCATTGATTTTCTCCAGCATATAGTTGTAGTTTTTCGCCAGCTCGCTCATCTCGTCGTTGCCTTTAACCGAGGTGATGGTGGAGAAGTTACCGGATTGCACCTCCTTCATGCGGGAGATCAGCGCGCTTATTTTGCCTGTCATCGTTCTGGCAACGAAATAGGCGGCAAAGTAGGCGAGGGTAGCGATCAGCAGCATGATGAGCAGCATCCTGTTGCGGGCGTCTGTACTGGTTTCCAGCACTTCGCTGTAGGGCAGCACGGAAACCAGACGCCAGTCAGCGTTGGCGAGTGCATAAGAGCCGAGCAGAATATTTTCCCCGTTCACCGTCATCTTGCTCCAGCTTCCGTTGTGCTCGTCTGCTATTGCCTGGGACTCCACAGGATATTTCTCCAGCAGCTGTTCATCTGAAGCGGATATCACATTGCCGCTGCTGTCCATCAGAAACGAGAGACTGTTCTTGAACGAGTTGGCTCTTCCCACAATATTATTCAGATCGGATTGGAGCATGTTGACGGTAATGATGCCGATATTGGAGAAGTTATCGTTCTCCTTCATGTACCGGGCGCCGGTGATGACCGTGTTGGTTTTTTTGGTCAGCGTGTTGGTCAACGGCCTAGCCGGCATCCACATGATGGTGCCATGGAAGAGGTCCAGCTTGTTCTGCACTTCCTGGGCGAATGGGATGGTCCGGCTGGAGAACAGGACGCCGCGAATGCCCTGACTTTCAGGAGCAGCATAGAAAACATCCGGTTCAATAAAAATCTCCATCGAATATAAATCCCGCGATTTGAACATACTCTCGACAATTTGGTTGGCAGCCAAATAATCGGCATACGAATCGGGGGTCAAGGCGGCATTGAGCGGGTTGGTCAATATATTGCCGAGAGAGCTGTTGAAGGCGAGCGCTTCGGTCAAATCGGAGATATCGCTCAAGATGCGGTCTATATACAGGCTGGTTTGCCTAAGCGAAATATTCGCTGAATATTGGGATTGCTTGATCAATGACTTGGACACATGGTTGGAGGACAGGATGATGAACAAGACAAGCGGCAGCAGGATCAGTACGAAATAGGACAGCAGAAGCCTGGGCCGAAGCTTAAGGCGATAGGCGTATGCCGAATACAGCTTGTAGAGGAGCAGTCTCATAGCAGATACTTCTCTCTGAATTCAGATGGGGTTGTGCCAACATACTTGCGGAATTGCCTGGTAAAATAATTGGCGTCGGGATAGCCGACCTGCATCGAGATTTCGATTAGTTTTTTATTTTTTTGCTTCAGGAGCAGCTTGGCCTTTTCCAGTCTGTAGCCAGTCAAATAGCCGTTGATGGTTGCGCCGGTCTCCCGCTTGAAGACTTGGCTCAAGTATGCGGGTGTGAAGTGAAGCTCCTGGGCAATCCGGTTGATGGATAAATCAGGTTCGGCATAGTGGGCGTCAATATATTGCCTGATGGCGTGAACCAGAGAATGACTCCTGTCAATACCGGCAACCTCGTCATAGTAAACCTCCACCTTCTCCAGCAAATAATCGGTCAAGGCAAGCAGAGTCTCCTTATTCGCCACCGAATCCCAGATAAAGTCCGAATCGTTGGAGAACACCTTGGCAAGACCGCGCTCATCACAGAGCCGGGAAAGCTCCATTAACAGCTGGTAATAGATATTCTTAATGCTGTTGTTCGTTTCAAACCGGGGTATGGCGTTGCGGATGCTGTGGGAGAGTTTGGCTACAAGTCCGGCAGCCGCCTCCCGGGTATCATGCTTCAAGGCCAGTGAGAACTTGGAGACGATGGAAGAGTCATAGGCGAACGGCGCCTTCGCGTTGGGATCGGCGGGACGGAAGAAATAAAGATGGCTGTAACCGGTATAGAACAATTCCTGGAGTACGAGGACCGAATCGATATAGGATTTGCGGATGTCCTCCAGTCGGGTGACAGAACTGCCCGCCGCGATGAATACTGTTGCAAACGGGGCCACGGTCTGCTTGATCCGGGTATAAACGGAGTTGACCGCATGCTCCGGGACGCTGTCTTGCAGCTGGTGGCTGCACAAGTGGATGATGAAGATGCAGGGCTGTTTTTGCGCCAGTAAATACGGTGTTGTTTGAGCGGTCAGCGCGTTTTTGATTTCACAGTATGCCCGTTTATCCAGCGCCTCGTTATCCGCGGGTCGGTCCGCCCGTTCGCTGTCGGTGCCCCCGGCATCCGCTGAATATTGGAATTGGCAGATCAGGGTCCGGTAGCAAGACGCGTTGGCGAAGCCCGGATGGAACAGCGCCAGCTTGTCCGCGAAGCCCGGTATCCATGCAGGAGCAATCAGCTCCAGAGCCGTCTTCCCGTCCGTAAGCTTCTGGCTCTCTCTTTCGTTCTCTACGGCTGTCAATGCTTTGCGCACCGCTTCCTCAATCTCTCCGATGCTGATCGGCTTCTCCACATAGCTGATCGCTTTTAAGGTAATGGCCGATTTCAGATATTCCTTATCGGAATAACCGCTTATGAAGATGATCTGGCACAGCGGCAGGAGCTTGCGGACTTCTGTTGCAAACGTGATACCGTCCATGCGGGGCATCCGTACATCGGTGATGATGATGTCAGGCGCCGTAGCCCGCACCAAAGCAAGGCCTTCCTCACCGTCAGAGGCGATCCCCGCTACTACCACCCCAAGCGACTCCCAAGGGATAATAGAGTGCAGCACCTCACGCGTTTTTTTCTCGTCGTCTACAATAATCAGCTTCCACAACTCGCAATCCCCCCCTTATATCCCATGATACATAGTTTAGCCCGTCTAAGTAAATCGGATGCCCGAAAAACAATATTCTGTGCTAACGTTTATAGAATTGTATGGGTAGAGGGCCAGGGAAGCTTGTGAGATTTGCATACTTAACCTGCAAGATTTGTTGATGTTATCGGCGGTCCTGAAGGGGTATAATAAGAGGAAATGGACAGGGAGGCGTTTCTTATGGCTTGGATGCAGCATTTGTGGCCCGGCAGCCTGAAGAACCGGTTGTTTGTATCCGTCCTGCTGTTTGTGCTGGTGCCCTTCTCTCTGTTTCAGATCCGCAATATTGACAAGCTGGAGTTCAAGATGCAATCCGGTATCGCCGAGCAGAATGCCGCCCAGCTGGAATTTTTGAAGGACAGCTTTGAAAGCCTGAAGCTGGAGGTTTTCGCTGCGATGCTGCAGCTGGAGCGGCAGCCGGAATTGCGGTCCAGGCTTATGGCTCCCGAACATTTTCCCGTGGAGGAGCGGGAGCTGTTTCTGCGCAACAAGCTGCTGACAACCAAGCATGCTCTGATGAATGGCACGGTCCCCCTTCACATTACCATGATGGACATGCACGGCCATATTTACACCACAATGACGGAGAATCTGGAGCAGCAAACCATTGCAGCCGACGATATATTGGGGGAGCCGGAATTTCTGCGCTTTAACCAATCGGATGAGCCTTATTTTTGGAGCATTCATGACCCGAAGGATCTGCTGGTCAAGGAGTTTCCCCACGCCAGGCTGTATTCGTTCTATGCCAAATTGGAAAATATCGATAAAACCGCATTCGGCTATCTCCGCTTTAGCCTGGATATCAGTGCGTGGCTTTCCTCCATCACCAACGGCTTCCAGGTCAAGCAGTCCTATTATATTATGGACGGGGACGGCAACCCGGTGCTGCAAACCGACGAGAGCTGGGGGGAAGCGGGGATGGACAGCATCCTCCCCCGCTTCCGGGAGAATCCGGAGGCTTTTTTTACCGATTCCCGCAATCATTCCTTGTACAACAGTGTTTATCTGCCCCATTCCGGCTGGTACCTGATCAACCGGTTCCCGCTGGAGGCATTGTCCGGCAGCATCCGCGACATGAAGAGGCAGCTTGCGGCTTCCTTCAGCGTAACGGTATGCCTGTTTGCCGGAATTACGTTCGCCATCGCTTCCGCCATCAGCCGGCCTCTGCGCAGTCTGGAGCTGAGAATGAGGGAGCTGGTGGAACGCAATCTGAACGTGCATCTTCCCGAAGAGCGTTATAAGGGCGAGAGCCGCATGCTGGCCCGCGCCTTTAACCGGATGACCGATGACATCCGTGGGCTCATTACCCGCCTGAAGGCGGAGGAACGGCAGAAGGAGGCAATCCGCTTCCAGATGCTCATGTCGCAGATGAATCCTCATTTCTTGCTGAATACCTTGAATACGATCAAGTGGAATGCCCGCAACCACGGGGATGCCGGCACCTCGGAGATCTGCCAGAGCCTGGGCAGGCTATTGGAGTGCAGCCTCAACACCGATGTGGATTTGGTTCATCTGCGCGAGGAGATTGAGCTGGTGGAGGCTTACGTGCACATTCAGTCCTTCCGGTATGATCATACCTTTGAGGTGCGGTATGAGGTGGGGGAGGATGTCCATTATGCCCTTGTTCCCAAGCTCAGTCTGCAGCCCCTGGTGGAGAACTCCATCTATCACGGGCTGGTGCACATGAACCGCGGCGGCACCATCAGCATCAGAGCCTTCCGCCTGGAGGGCATGCTCCGCCTGGAGATTGAGGATAACGGCCAAGGGACGGACAGCGGAGCGTCCGGATCCGGTCTGGCGCGCAAGCGGAAGGGAATCGGGCTTGGCAATCTCCGGGAGCGCTTGCAGCTTCTCTACAAGGGCGATGCCCGACTCCGTCTGCAGCCTCTTGAGCAGGGGATGCTGGTTCAGCTGGATATCCCGCTATTGGTTTCTTCGCCCTACGGAAAGGAGCATCAGCATGTGGAAAATTCTTCTGGTTGAGGATGAGCCGTTCGTCCGCCGATCCATCCGGAGCTCGATTCCTTGGGAGGAGCACGGCTTTATGATCGCCGGTGAAGCTTCCCACGGCAAAGAAGCGCTGGCCCTTATAGAGGAGCTGATGCCGGATATTATCCTGTCCGATATCATCATGCCCTATATGGACGGGATCGAGCTTCTGAAGGAAGTACGCAAAAACGGCAGCGAAGCCATCTTCATTATGCTGACCTGCGCCAATGAGTTCGAATATGCGCGTATGGCGCTGGAATACGGGGCCAGCAGCTACATTCTGAAGCTGTCCATGAACGATGACCAGCTGATTCAGGCCTTGAACAAGGCGAAGCTTCAGTTAATGCAGCAGACCAAGCGGCAGAGACAGTCCCGGCAGGACAGCCTGCAGGCCGACTTGCCGCTGCTCTGGAAATCCATGCTGGGCAAGGAGCTGTCCGGCGACGAGGAGCGGCGGCTGTCGGACTTCCGAACGGCGGAGCAGCAATATGGACAGCTTGTCCTCCTGTCGGCGCTCTCCGGCTGGCGGAGCCTGGATGCCGCATGGCTTCGGGAGCGGGTCCCGGTTACGGGAGGGCAGGAGGTGGTCTGCAGCTATTCGGACATGGGGCAGACGACTTTCTTCGTCTGGGGAGGCTTGCCGCTGCCTGCGCGGTTTGGTCTGCATGAAGGCTTTCCGATCCACGGCTCGCCGGAGACGAGGCGAAATGATGGGCCTGTGGTCTGCCGCACGGTATCCAGAGAGAGGACTGTAGAGGAAGAATGGCTGCACAATCTGGAGATGCTGGACAGCGCATACTATGGCGGTGAGGACGGCGGAATTCCCAACGGTCCAAGGGACATGTTAACGATTCAACGGGAAAAAGCAGGATTTGCCGCTGTACCGTGGGAGCTGGAGCGGGAGATCATCCGCGCCTTCGAGGACGGCTCGCTTGCGGAGTGCCGGCAGAAGCTCGCGGATATCTGGGGGTACATGAGGGATATGCGCATGCATATGGTGCTGGTCAAGGAGACGGCGGAGCGGTTCGATAAAATTTTTTCGCGCATCAGCCAGAAGGCGGCTCTGCGGACGGAGGATATCCGCCACGCCGTTTCCCATCAAGCTGTGCAGACGGCGCTCCTGGCCAATATGGAGCAATATGCCAGGGGGCGGGGCAGAAGCGCCTATCCCGAGACGGATCATCCGGAGATCAACAAGATCATCCGCTATGTGCGCGGCAATTATGATCAGGATATCTCCCTGCAAGCCATGGCTGCTTATGTCAATATGGCGGAGAATTACTTAAGCGTTCTGTTCAAGAAGAAGACAGGGGACACCTTCATTAACTATCTGCAGCAAATCCGGGTGAGCGAGGCCAAATTTTATCTGGAGCAGACGGAATTGCCCGTGGCCTTGATCGGAGAACGGGCAGGCTTTGCCAATCCCAGCTATTTCTTCAAGGTATTCAAGCGCTGGACGGGACTTACGCCAAGTGAATTCCGCGCCGAGCACAAAAACCAGGAGCGGCCGTAGTGAGCCGCCTCTGGTTTTTACATTTTCCTTATTGCCCACTCATAAGAATTGTGCATCTAAACCCTTAGATTTGGTGATTATCTCTTTGCTTCCGCGCAGGTATGATAGAGACACAGACATAAACAAGCGGATAAGAGGTGGTGCCAATGACAACGGCAACGGCTGCGGCCGAAGCTCCAAAGCAAAGCAAGGGTTATTTTCACAAGCTTGGGGTGTACCTGTGGCAGATGAAGGCTCTATACATCATGCTGCTGCCCTGCCTGGCGTGGTATTTCGTATTCAAGTATTTGCCCATGTACGGCGTGATTATTTCCTTCAAGGATTACAACTTCTCGGAAGGCATGCTGCACAGCCCATGGGCGGACCCTTGGTATCGGCATTTCAAGGCTTTTTTTGATTCCCCGTATTTTACCCAGCTGTTATCCAATACCCTGCTGATCAGCCTGTACAAGCTGGCCTTCGGCATGGCTCCCGGCATCATTCTGGCCATCCTGATCCATGAATGCCGCAGCAGCTGGCTGAAGCGGTGGGTGCAGACCTTAAGCTATATGCCCCACTTCTTGTCCTGGATTATCATCTACGGGATTTCCATTGCCTTCCTGTCTGAAACTACCGGCCTGTTCAACCGGTGGATTGTGGAAGCGGGCTGGGCCAGCGTCCCGTTCATGAATGCGGTGGAGTGGTTCCGGGGTGTACTGGTAGGCACCGAGATCTGGAAGGACCTGGGCTGGAGCGCCATCATCTACTTGGCGGCCATCAGCGGCATTGACCCGACCTTGTTCGAGGCGGCCCGGGTGGATGGAGCGGGACGGTTCAGAATGATCTGGCATATTACGCTGCCGGGCATCCGCAGTGTGATCCTGCTTCTTCTGATCATGCGGGTGGGCAGCATTCTCGATGCGGGCTTCGAGCAGATCTATGTGTTCTATCATCCCCTCGTGTATCCGGTAGCGGACATCATCGATACTTGGGTATTCCGCACGGGACTTCAGCAGATGAACTTCAGTCTGGCAACGGCAGTGGGCTTGTTCAAGTCGGTAATCGGCTTTGCTCTGGTGCTGGGCACCAATAATTTGGCCAAGAAATGGGGTGGAGGAATATGGTAGTCAGCCGTTCGGACAAAATGTTTAATATGCTGGTCAACACCCTGCTTATTCTGGTGGCCGTCATATCCATATTTCCGCTGCTCTATGTGGTCTCGGTATCGCTAACCCCCTACAGTGAAGTCGTCAAGAACGGCGGATTCATCGTCATTCCCCGCCGGATTTCCCTGGAGGCCTACAGTCAGATTATCTCCGATCCCGCTCTGGGACGGTCTATGCTGGTCAGCTTGTTCGTGACCATCGTGGGTACGGCGGTGAACATGATCCTGACCATGATGGCCGCTTATTCCCTAAGCCGCAGGAACCTGCGGGGCCGGACCCTGTTCTTATTGTACATTGTGGTCACGATGCTGTTTAACGGCGGTCTCATCCCCACGTATCTGATCGTACAGTCCATGGGACTATTGAACACCGTATGGTCGCTCATTGTTCCGGGGGCCATCTCCACCTTCAATATGCTGATCATGAAAACGTTCTTCGAAGGAATTCCCGAGGAGCTGTTCGAGTCGGCCCGGATGGACGGCGCCAAGGAATTCCGGGTGCTGTGGCAGATTGTTGTGCCTCTGTCCGTACCGTCCATCATGACAGTGGGTCTGTTCTATATGGTGGGGCATTGGAATTCCTTCTTCTCGGCGGTGCTGTATATTACCGACGCCAAGCTGTACCCGCTGCAGGTAATTATCCGCAATATGCTGCTGCTGAACCAGTCCAACGTGGTCATGACGGACGTTACTGTTCCAACGGCGGCCATGCAGATGGCGGCGGTCATATCCGGCAGCCTGCCCATCATTGCCGTATATCCGTTTATTCAGAAGCACTTCACCAAAGGCATGCTGCTGGGGGCCATTAAGGGATAAGCTAAAGTCCGTTACGGGGACTTTCAGTTCATTCATATTGCATTCATCTTACAACCTATTGAAGGAAAGAAGGGGTTCGAATGGTTATGAAAAAAAGACTCGCCGCTGCACTATCCCTTGCCATTACGCTGAGCGCTGCTGCAGGCTGCGGCTCCGATGGCGACAAGGAGACTGCTCCTGCGGCAAGCGCCTCTCCGCTGGCTTCCGCAGCGGCGACGGCAACGGCTAAGCCTGCCGCGCCTGTGAAGCTGGAGGTTGCACAGATCAGCTGGGGCGCCAGTGTTCCTGCAGACGACTTCGTGAAGAAGGAATTGGACAAAAAGCTGAATCTCCAACTGACGCAGCTGCTTGTGGCGGATCAGAAGGATTACGAGAACCAGATCAATGTCCGCGCCGCCTCCAACAACCTGCCGGACCTGTTTATGGCGACGAGCAAGGCTCATGTTCAGAAGCTGGCTGAATCCGGCATGCTGCTTGATTTGACCCCTTATCTGGACAAATTGGCGGATTACAAAAATTTTGCCGGAGCGGATGTATTGAAGAAAGGGATCGTCAACGGCAAGCAGTACGCTCTGCCCAAAGCGGGTCAAGCCGTTACCCATACGTATTGGATCCGCAAGGATTGGCTGGATGCCCTCAAGCTGCAACCGCCGACATCAATTGATGAGCTGCTGAATGTGGCGAAGGCTTTCACGGAGAATGACCCCGACGGCAACGGCAAGAAGGATACCTTCGGGTTAACGGGTACCGCCCTGGCAACCTTTGAGCCCATCTACGGCGCTCATGGCGTCTCATCTGCCGGAGCGTTCTTCCAAAAAGACGGCGCTGAAGTGGTCAACACCTATTATCAACCGGGTATGAAGGATGCCCTGGCTGCGGTCAAGAAGTTCCTTGATGCCGGAGTGGTCGATCCGGAGGTAATCAGCAACAAGGGAACTGCTGCAAGAGACAAGGCCTTCCAGGGCAAGGTAGGCATCATTAACAGCGAATGGGCGCAATTCATGAAGGAAGATGCGATGAAGATCTGGAAGGATGCCAACCCCAAGGCAGAATGGATCCAGTTGGCGGCTCCCAAAGGCCCAAGCGGCATTGCCAATGCCAATTCCATCAACATCGGGGCGGCAAGCGGGCTGTTCGTCATTCCGAAGAGTCTGGAGGGACAGCAGGAAAAGCTGAACAAGATCTTCGAGGTTCTGAACTATCTGTCCACCGAGGAAGGAAACCTGCTGGTTCAATTCGGCTTGAAGGGCACCCACTTCACGCTGGAAAACGGCAAGGCGGCTATGACCGAGCAGGGCAAGAAGGACACCGGCTTTACTTGGTTGTACCAGTATACCGGCCGTCAGGAAACCGAGTACCTGAAGACCAAATTCCCTACGGTCACCGCTTATATCGATTTTGAGGCCAAATTGCCCCGCATCAAGACGCTGGACGGCTTTGTGCAGAATCCTCAGGGCTTCAATGCAGCGGATGCCACCCGCTATATTGAAGAGGAAACGTTCAAGTTTATATACGGCAAGCGCGATTTGAACGAGTACGACAAATTCCTGCAAACGCTGGAAACCACCTTTGGCTATAAGGCCTATGTAGAGTCTGCCATCAAGCAGTTGAAGGATCTGGGCTACGGCAAATAAGCTCATCTTGTTCAATTATCCGGAGCTTAACCGCTTCGGATAATTGCAATCAGGCTGTGAAAGGGTTTTATGATCATTGGGCGAGGGAGTGAAATGATGAAGAAGATCACTAGAATGCGGATAGCAGTTATGATGGTTATGATCTATTTATGTACATTGCTTCCGTCTGTCAGCGCGAATGAGCTGCCGGGAGACCCGTTTATTCCGCCGGTCCCTATGCCTGCGGGCAACAAGGTGAAGGACCCCGGACTTGAGAGCGGAGTGAAGAGTCTCGAGTGGGCCGGGGGATGGGGATCTTATAATATCGTTAATTATGATCAATATTCCGGGAACTACAGCATGAAGGTTGCCAAGAATGCCTCAGCAGAACAGATTATCAAGAATTTGCAGCCCAATACCACCTATGTTCTGAGAGCGATGGTCAAATCCCAGGCAGCCAGTGATGTGGTGCGTCTTGGCGTGAAGGATTACGGCGGACCGCAAGCTCAGGTTGTATCGACGAATACCGAATACAGACAACGGATGGTCACCTTTACGACAGGGGCGGTTAATACGCAGGCGAAGCTGTTCTTTTATCGGGATACTACCGGAAGCGGCGCCGCTTTTGGAGACGATTTTACAATAGTCGAAGCGGCCACAGGAGTTACTGTAACCAGTGCAACTTATGCAGATACTGTCCAAACGGGAGAAACCCTGCAGATGCAGGTGGACGTACAGCCTGCAGGCTTGGAGTACAAGGAGGTGGCCTGGTCAGTAGAAAACACGACAGGAAGTGCAGTTATAGGTGAAACTGGACTGTTAAGGGGGATATCGGCGGGCGAGGTTATTGTCAGAGCTACGGCCAAGGATGGCTCCAATCAGCAAAACACCGTTACCATCTCCGTATATGGAGAGACTGTACCGATTGATGACGGCCAGCCCGGGGATGGACAACCTCCCGGCGATCCGCTGGAGAATGTGAAGGAGGAATGGAAGGGTATTGTATGGGACCCGTACAACGCCAATCCGGAATCCGCTCAAGCAGTCGAGGATGCTGAAGCCATTGCAGCCGCAGGCATCAAGTGGGCCAGAATTTGGCTGTCGGGGAACAGGGCATTGAACGGAGACTGGAATTATTTCGACAAATTTATTGCCTTGTGCAAGGAGAACGGCATCCAACTGGTTGCAACCTGGAACAAGACCAATCCGTGGAACGATTTGGGGGATGCTGCACAACAGCAGGAGCAGGTGGACCTGCTTAAGGAAGCGGTTCAGCGGTATGGAGATGATATCCGCTATTGGGAGATTCACAATGAGCCCAATTTGCTGAACTATTGGAATGCCGATCCTAACCGCTGGGATTCGGAGAACGGCATCGAACGGGGCAGGGGCTCTGACGACCCGAATTCCGTGTACAACCAGGCCGTGCACCGGTATGTGCAATGGCTGGAATTGGCGCATGACGCGATTAAGGAAGTAGATCCTACAGTAACCGTCATTCTGGGCGGTCTGTCGGAATGGATCATGGAAGATTTCATGGACAGACTGACGCTTGAACAAGCTTACCTGTACTTTGATGAGGTTGCCTTCCATCCGTATGCCGAGAATACGAATCCGGTTCCGGAGCAGACTGTTGCGCGTCTGGACAGCTTTAAGGAGAAAATGTCCCACTGGCCTGCGCCGCATAATGATAAGCCCATCTGGATCACTGAGATCGGCTTTCATGTAAGCGATATCGGAACGTCTCCTCCGGGTTCTATTCCCAATGATATCAATGGCCAGTTGGATGAAGCCACCAAGGCCTATTATCTGCAAAAAACGATGCAGCTGCTGATTCAGAATCTGGAGCAGCCCAGACCAATATTCTATTACATTTATCATGAGAAGGATTCCACCAAGAGCGGATTTGGCTTGATTAAAAGAGCCAGCGGCGGCGGAGCAGTCACGTATCTGCCTGCTTATCACACGTACGCTGGTATGAATGAGGACTGGGACTACTACAAAACCGCGACCTTGCCTGTTGCTCCGCCGCCCCCGGTTCCGGATGCGCCGCCGCCGGTGGAGGCCTTTGTGGAGCCGGTACCCATGCCTGCCGGCAACAAAGTCGTTAACCCGGGCCTGGAAACGGGAAGCAAATCCGGGTGGAGCGGCTGGGGAACCACTGCGGTAGTCAATACCAACCCATATTCCGGAGATTACGGCATTAGGGTGAATGCGAATGCTGCAGCGGAGCAGGTTGTCAGGAACTTGACGCCCAATACCAAGTATGTGCTGCGGGCTATGGTGAAATCTGACACCCAGCATGACCCTGTGCGTCTTGGAGTAACCGAATACGGAGGGCCGCAGGTACAATCGACCTCAGCATATCCCGAGTACAGACAGCGTATGGTCAGCTTCACAACAGGGGCAACCAATACCCAGGCGAAGATATTCCTGTACAGGGATACGACCGGCAGCGGCAATGCATACGGAGATGACTTTGCACTAATCGAAGCCGCCACGGGCATTACCGTGACGGGAGCAGGCGGAGCCAATACGGTTACAGTGGGCCAAACCCTGCAGCTGCAGGCGGATGTACAACCGGCAAGTCTGGAGTACAAGGAGGTCGCCTGGTCGGTAGAAAATACCACCGGCACGGCAACGATCAGCGTATACGGACTGCTGACAGGGGTAACGGCCGGTGAGATTATTGTAAGGGCTGCTGCTAAGGATGGCTCCAATACGCAAGGTACCGTCACAGTTTCTGTATATGGCGGAGCAGTCACGCCTGACCCGGAGGAGCCGGGAACGGGCACGCCTGACCCGGAGGAGCCGGGAACGGGCACGCCGAACCCGGAGGAGCCGGGAACGGGCACGCCTGACCCGGAGGAGCCGGGAACGGGCACGCCGAACCCGGAGGAGCCGGGAACAGGCACGCCGAACCCGGAGGAGCCGGGAACGGGCACACCGAACCCGGAGGAGCCGGGAACGGGCACACCGAACCCGGAGGAGCCGGGAACGGGCACACCGAACCCGGAGGAGCCGGGAACAGGTACGCCGAACCCGGAGGAGCCGGGAACGGGCACACCAAACCCGGAGGAGCCGGGAACAGGCACGCCGGGACTGGGTACGCCGGTTCCTGTGACGGACAGTTCTGTTGAGACGCCCCAAATAAATGGACATGCCGTCACGGTTAAGCCTGTGATCGATGCAGCCGGCAATGCTGCAGCCGAATTAAGCAGAGAGGTTCTTGATCAGGTGGTCAAGCTGGCCGCGGCAGCGAAGGAGCCCTCGATCCGTCTGGTTGTGAATGAGATACCGGCAGCAGGGAAGGTAGAGCTGAAGCTGCCTGCTGAATGGCTGGCCGATGCTCTTGCATCGGGGATTGAACGAATCGTCATTAACAGCCAATTCGCGGATATCGGTATTGCTGCCGATGCCTTCGACGTCAACGGAGCCAGTGACCTTGCGGTATCGGTGGGGCAAGCTCCTGCTGACACCCTGCCGGCTGGGCTCGCGGACCGGATTGGCCAGCTTCCGGTATTGGAGTTTGGCATTCAATTGGACGGCAAGCCCGTTGATCAATTTTCCGGAGCAAATCCGGTAGTCATCTCCTTCCCCTATGCGCTGGCAGAAGGCGACAATGAAGCTGCAATCGTTGCTTATTACCTCAACAGCCAGGGAGAGCTGGAGGTCGTCAGAAACAGCCGCTACGACACGGCAACAGGAGCTGTTGTCTTTGCCGTCAAGCATTTCAGCAGGTACACGGTGCTCCCGGCGCTCAAGAAATACGATGATACGGGCGCTCATTGGGCGCAAACGTACATTGAAGCCCTGTCGGCAAGGGAAATTGTCGATGGAGTGGGAGGCAACCGGTTCGCACCGGATCATCAGGTGACCCGTGAACAATTCATTAAAATGCTGATGGAGAGCTTCGAGCTGCTGGATTTGCAGGCAAGGTCGGCATTCTCGGATGTGGGGCTTGACCAATGGTACGCTCCGTATATTGCATCAGCTGAGAAGCTTAAGATTCTGCAAGGAAATGCTGACGGAAGCTTCGGAGTAGGGGAGGCAATTACCCGTCAGGATATGATGGTGATGGCTTATCGGACGTTCCGGGCGGTCAACCCGGCATGGGAAGCGGAACCGATTAGCAGCGGCTTTCAGGATTATGAGCAAGTCGCACCGTATGCCCGGCAAGCCGTGGATGCATTGGCTTCATGGGGAGTTGTACAAGGAACACCGGAGGGGGCAATCCAGCCGTTGCAGAATTGCACACGGGCTGAAGCGGCCAAGATCATTTATGAAATTTTTCGGATCATATACCAGTAAATGAATGGAGCGGACCACCGTTTCGTCCGGGAGCCGGGACGGTGGTCCGTCTTTTCTTTGAGGAGCTGTTGGGATGTTGAAGGTTCTGGCTATTGGAAATAGTTATTCACAGGATGCCATTGCCTATTTGCATGATCTTGCGCATAGCAGCGGCATTGAGGTATTGGCGGCAAATTTGTTTAACAGCGGCTGCCCGCTCCAGAGGCATTGGGAGCATGTGCTGGGCAATTCATCCCAGTATCTCTATGAGCTTAACGGAAAAGGTACAGGCGAGATGATTTCCATAGAGGCGGCGCTTGCCAGGGAAAAGTGGGACTATGTTACTTTCCAGCAAGCAAGCAGGGATAGCGGATTGTTGGACAGCTACTACCCGTACATAAAAAATTTGTCCGATTATGTAACCAAGCATGCGCCTGCGGCTGAGCAGCTCATCCATCAGACCTGGGCCTATGAGCTTGATAATACTGAAGAGGGATTTGGGATCTATCATCATAATCAGGCAGAGATGCACCGCGCTTTGACGGAGGCCTATAAGGCTGCAGCCAAGTCTCTTGGTTTAAGGCTGATCCCCAGCGGTCAGGTCATTCAGGAGCTGCGGAGGACTCCGGCATTCGACTATGCCAATGGGGGGCCGTCTCTGCAACGGGACGGCTCCCACCTGAGCTTAAGCTATGGCCGCTACGCTGTTGCCGGCACATGGTATGAATGTATTGCCAAAGGAAACATTCTGGAGAATACCTATATTCCGCCCTCTGAATCGGGTATGATCGATATGGCCAAAATTGACACGATTAAAAGATGTATTCACGACGTTGTGAAACGCTCTTCCAAAGGCGTGATGCTCACGGAAATCTAGCAAAAGCCATCCTGCGCGGCGGGAGCGCCAAGCGCTTTATCATTATAGGGACGGACTACATAGGGACGGACCACGGAATGACCGTAGGAAGCATCGGTACATTTGGCTTCCAAATAAGCCTGCGGGTTCGGATAAGCAGGGGCGCAGCAGTATCTCACGGGTTCGGGGAGATGCTGCTGCGCCTTTTTCCGGTTATGCCGGGAGACCATCTTTCATAGACCCGAAAGTAGATCATTCCGAGGAAGAGGACCCTTTCTTAAAGCCTCAGAATGGATAAACATGGGGGCGGCTCGACTTGTTGACAAACGCACGGCGGCAAAGGAAGCCGTCAGGCGTTTATCCTCAACAGATCAAATGACATAACGGAAAAAATTTCCGTTATTAAGAGATTTTTTGGTAATCGCGGAGAATTAGCGGAAAAAATTTCCGTTAATTCGCTCAAAGCCGGTAGTGTCAAGAAGTTTGTGTAAGGATGTTTAGGGTTGTAGGGTATCCATCGGGACGATGGATATCATTGGCTTTCAAGGTTCAGGGGGGGATCCCCC
>JAQSYI010000048.1 GCA_029256185.1 Paenibacillaceae bacterium | reverse complement strand
AGGAAAATCAGCAGAATAACGTCGCAGAGTTCCGTTAGCCTGGCAACATCTCCGTTTTAGCTGTTTTAGCGTCGCTCCGTTCCGTTACACCGTTCCCTCATCGAACTCCAGGCCTTGATCAAGACGGAAGCTGGACACACGGCCCCCCTCCCCTTTGGAAAAATCGTCCAAACCTTGCATTCATTTCGGTCAAGGGACTAAGGCGTGTGTGAAAACTCCGAGGGGAGCAGATTTTGGCGAATTTTCGTTTCTGGCAAGTCGCTTTTGTGCAGGTGTACCGGAGACGCCCAAGCGAAAGCAACGCTAGCTCGGGGCGAAAAGGCGGTGAAAGATGCCCTCAAGCGAGTTTTCAGACACGCCCTAAGCCCAGCAGCCTCCGGAACCTCTCCGGAGGCTGCTTTAGCGTCTGCACTTTTTTTCTACGACGGCAAGACCAACATACAAAAACGCCGGAAGGGAGATAGGAGACCGGCAAGCATACAGAATGGGCCTGCCGGGGTCGTAGTGGCCCATCGTATGTCATCGATACCTTTATTGTTTGTTCATTTTGCCGTCTTTGGTTTTTTTCGCAAACCGCGAAATGGAAGGACATAAAGGTACAAGGGGCAAAAGAGGTACGGAAATTTTTTTTCGTTAAGCTCTCTAGTCCCTGTATGGGAGAGGAGAAGGTGAGCGAGGAACGAGGCTTCACTCCTTTCCTGAAAAATACGCTCCCCGCAAAAATCTGAGAGCTTCGGACGAAAAGATGAAAGACCCGCGAGCAAAAATACAGGTACACTTAGGGCATATCTACTTGAAAGGAGGAAGGAGGAAGCCGTTTTTAATCACAACGGGTTGAATTCGCCGGAGCTTGCTAAGAGACTGCGACGAAATGAGTACCGCTAATTTGCCGACAAAACTCCCAAGAACGTGGAGATATTGTCATCAAAAGCGGGTACTAATTTCCTCGCAGCTCCCAAGTGGAGATTCATGTCCCATCCTCACGGTTGGAATGCCGGGCCAACTGGTACTCCCGGGGCGATAAGCCTTTTGTTTTATGAAAAACACGGACAAGGCTGGAATACGATCCGAAGCCGGATTCCTCAGCAATCCCGGCAATGGACAGATCGGTTGCGAGCAGGAGCGAGCAAGCATGGCGAACGCGCAATTCATGAAGAAAGTCGGTGAAATGAATGCCATATTGGCGGACGAACATTTCACTGAGAGAAGAAGGGTGGAGACTGAACTGTTGGGATAGGGAGCGGAGTGTAACCGGCTCCAGATAATGCTCGTGGATATAGTTAACGACGGGCCATATGCTCCGGGTATTGCCCGGTGACTTGGAATTGGCCGTCCGCATCCCGGACGGCTCCGGTGAAGCGGTCCGCTTGCTTCGGGCATACTGGGTCAGCGCTCTCTGCAAGTGAGCCTTCAGCATGACCGGCTTGAAGGGCTTGGGACTCTCGTATTCCTCCAACATGGAATTGAAGCATGGCTGCATTTCGCCGAAAGCGGGATTCTCAAGCTGCACGAAGGCTCTTCTGTCATCCGTTCCGTTCCCCAGCAGAAGATCCCGCAGGCCAATCTCTTTGTCGCATAGCTCGGTCAATACATCCATGGCAAAATTGCAAATAAATAAATCAAGAGGGCTGTTGGGTTCCGCTATGATTTCATGCACCTGATAGGGGAGGAGCAGAACCATGGTCCCCGGCAGCATCTGATGGGACGCTCCATTAATATGCTCTTCTCCCTTGCCGCTTACCACCAATGTCAGTTCCACAAAGTCGTGACGGTGCACCGGCGTTTTCCATTGGAGCTTGCGTTTCATGTAAAAAGGGAAGTTGGCGTTCATGTTGGGATATTCGAAGAAGTATTCCGGATACATGTTGTCTGCCCCCTGCGCTTCGTTACTGATATTGTACCAAAACCAAAAACAATCAGATAGGGTGAATTCTTGTGTCAACAGCAAGCATGTATCAAGGAATTATTCCGGCACTTATAACGCCGTATGACCAGACAGGAGCCATCAGTGAGCAGGGAACGCGAAAGCTTGTCCGGCATCAAGTTCTATGAGGAGCTCTCCCGGGAGGATAATATTATTGGAGTGAAGTTCACCTCCAAGGATACCTTCGAGCTTCAGCAGCTGATTGAAGCATGCGGTCCGTCTGCAAGCCAAGGCCAACCGGATTATTGCCGAGCTGCTGAACTATGATTTCATCGCATTCGAACGGGAAATTCTGCGCTTGCAGGGAGTGGATGTGGGTCTTCCCAGAAAGCCCGTCCAGCAGTTGACCGAAGAGCAGAAGATGAGCATTCTGTCATTTGCCCGGCAAGTGGATGATTTGAATCTTGAAGGCTCATGCCGTGTGTAAATGCCGGAAATGAATAGGAGCAGGAGGTCCTCCATGTTTACAAGTATAACGTATTCTGTTGTTGCAGCAGCCTCCGCCGCAAGCCCCAGAAACGATACCGCCTCGATAACTGAGCTGGCTGACGGTTCCTTGCTGGCGGTATGGAATAAATATGAAGGAACAGGCGGCGGCGATCATGATCTGTGCCGGATCTATGCCAAAATTTCCAGGGACGGAGGATTGAACTGGGAACAGGAGAGAATGCTGCTCGACGTTCATCCGGGAGATCATAATGTCCAGGCTCCCGGACTTTGTCTTCTTCCTGACGGAACCCTGCTGCTTCATTGCACAAGGGCTCACTATGGCGGTTCCAGTTCGACGATGGAGGTCTATGAGTCCAAGGATGAAGGAGAGGCATGGACATTGCTTGGTCGCATCTGGGAGCACTCGAAGGGGCAATGGATACAGGGCGGAGCCAATCATATGAATCTGTTGTCCAGCGGACGGCTGCTGCTGCCCTTTCATTTTGGCACCGGACATCAAGGAGCGCAGCACAATACTATCGGCTGCTATTACAGCGATGACTGGGGCAGGACGTGGGAGAGAGCAGCCGGGATCATTGATCTCCCCCTGCGTGGTGCCATGGAAGCGTCTGTGGCGCAAACAAGTGAGGGACACCTTCTGATGTCAATCCGCTCACAATTGGGTGCGGTGTTTATGAGCGGCTCCCGGGATGGGGGGAATACGTGGAGCCTGCCGCAGACAAGCGGGCTGAAATCTCCCGAATCGTGTACCTGTCTAAGACGGATTCCCGGCACGGACGTCCTCCTGCTGTTATGGAACGATAGTCTGTACGAGCCTGGCAAGCATCATTTCGGGCGAAGAACCCCATTGAGCGCAGCGGCTTCTTGGGACGGAGGACGTTCATGGAGGAAGCTGGGTGATATTGCGGCGGGGCCCTATGAATTTACCAATCTCAATTGCTTCTTCACCGGATCAGGCAAGGCCGTCATCACCTATATGCAAGTTGAAGACCCCGCCTTCCGGCAGAAGGAATATGACCCGCCCTTCAAGCGGGACGGAATCGACTTAATCGCAGCGGTGGTGGACATAGAGGAGCTGGTGAAGAGATCCGGCTGACCTTTCGTGCCTTTTTTATAATAGTGGTTGGAATAAAAAGGAATTCGGCGGAGTGTTTGGGTGTCAGACCACCAGACCGTCAGACCGCCACCGTCAGACTGTCCCGCCCGGCTCCGCGGCTTTTTGCGCTTGGCTGATCTGTCTTGAACGCCTCTTCCCGGTTCCGTAATCGCGTTCACTACTTATAGCGCTTGATGCAGCCTGACTTAACTCTTTCTCCACATAATAGCAATACAGAGCATTCTCTTTGGGATAATGAATATAGGCTGGGAGCTTCATCTTGGCTCTTGTTGTGGGGAAGCGGCTAAGGACATGTGACTCACTGTCAAGGGCGAAGATAAAGTAGAGGTTTTTCAGCTCCTCATTTATGTTTGCAGCAGCAATCGGCTCTACTCTGTATCTGAGCGGGGTTGGACGAATAATAAATTTGTATAAGGCGATGAATGCATACCACGAGCCCAGAATAAGGGCAAAAATGACTAACAAATACAAGGTAATCAGTGTATATTCAGCTTTCATGATTTGATTGCGGAATAGGCTTCTGAGCATTGCTGTGAGATAAAAGAGCATAAAATAGAAGAGAAACATGTTTAGCCATATTACATTGGCAAGAAGCCCATTATTTTTGGGTTTGTAGTGCCGCAGGGAAATAACAACTTTTGAGATAAGCAAGAAGGCCCACAAGATCAACACTCCAATAGGCAAAACGTTCCTTCCTATCTCCAATACCCACCGTATATGAATAGGTAATTTAATAACAAAGGTGATAGCAGCGAAAAGTCCGATCATAATAACTGAAAAAAAAGTCGCGTCAATCAAATTGTCCCACCGGCGAGAATGATTGGGAGTAAACAGGATTTCAACATCTGTTTTATTCGATATGGTTACGAACAGCTTGCTGAAAAGTCCCAATGAACCCAGGATAGTAAAGATTTTAATGACAAGCTCAACAAAATCCGGCATGGAACAGTCTCCCATAATTTATTTCCAAGATAAAATTTCTTGGTATTATAGGAATATTATACTATTATATGATGTCATTAATAAATAGCCGGATGCAAATACACGGAGCACCGCTTCTGACAAGCTATCCCGGCAGCGTTACGGTGAAGGTGCTTCCCTCGTTTTCAACGCTTCGGACTTCGATGGTTCCCTTGCAGAGCTCGGCGATCCTCTTGGCAATCGACAGCCCCAGCCCCAGCCCGCGGACGGAATGTGCAGTTTCCCCTTGATAGTATTGATCGAAAATATGCGAAATCACATCCTCGCTCATGCCTACGCCCGTATCGGATATTTGAACGGTGATTTTCCCGTTGGACTCTGACGATGTGACCGTGATTTCTCCATGCTCGGGTGTGAATTTGATGGCATTGCTCAACAGATTGATCCATAGATGGCTCATTAATTCCGCATTGCCGTGATACATGACCGGTTGGAAGCTGCCAACGAACTCAATTTCCTTGCGCGTCCATTCGAACGATAACAGAATGGCGCATTGCCTCAACTGTTCATCGAGAGAATAAAGCTTTTGATCCGGGATAATGTGCTGGGCATTCAATTTGGACAGGAGAATGGTGCTGTCGGCCATATGGGTCAGCCGCGCCGATTCCTCGGCGATGATTCTCAAATACCGTTGCTGATCCTGCGCTGTCACCTCTGTTTCCAGCAGCAGTTCGGCAAACCCGTTGATGGAGGTGATCGGCGTTTTGAATTCATGTGAATAGTTGTTAATAAAGTCGTTGCGCAGCGCCTGCACATTCTGCAATTCTGCGCCCATCTTGTTGAAGTTTTCATACACGGGTGCAAAGGGACCTGCTTTCTTCACATCCAATGTAGTCTGAAAATCGCCGTTGGCCACTTTTTCAATCCCGCCTGCAAGGATGGAGACATACTGATAGATGAACTTGGACAAATAGTAGTTAAGCGCCCCCAAGACCGCTGCCATGGGAATGATGATGCCTATGGCATGGCTGAAGATCTGAAATCCGCCCCCGTCGCCCAGTGAATCCAGATTGGCGGCAAATTCCACGAACATAAAAGACAGAACGGCTGCGGCAATAATGATGAAGGATTGCAGGACAAGCCAGGCCGTCACTTTTTGGGTGGTGGTATCCGCGGCTTGTTTGGTCATGGCTTGCGCCCCTCCCGGATCTCCGCCTTGTATCCCAACCCCTTGATCGTGACCACCTCAAATTCTTTGCAATCCTTCAGTTTATTGCGGAGTCTGCTGATATGGGTTTTTATCGTGTCCTCGCCGCTCTCGGAATCGAAGCCCCATATATCATTAAGCAGCTGGTTTCGGGTAAAGATCATATTGGGGTAGGAGAGCAATTTGAACAGCAGCTCGAATTCTTTTTTTGGCAGCTCGATGGTCTTGCCGTCCATAATCACCGAATAAGCGGCCGAGTCAACGGCAATGGAGCCGATCACGATTTTCCGCTCGCTTGCAATTTGCGATCTTCTCAATAACGCATTGATGCGCCACATCAATTCCTCATAGTCGATGGGCTTGGTCATATAATCGTCGGTTCCCGCAGAAAATCCCTCCCGCTTGTCCTCGAACGACTGCTTGGCGGTCAGCAGCAATACCGGTGTATGGCGCTGCTCTGCGCGCAGTGTCTTCAAAAGCGAGTACCCGTCCATCCGCGGCATCATCACATCGGCGATGACGAGGTCAATGCTCTGGGTGTGCAGTTTGTCCAATGCTTCCAGCCCGTCATTGGCGCATACCACATGGAAATGGGGCTTCAAGCGCGCAGCGGTCAGCAGCTGCGTATTTTTATCGTCTTCCACAATCAGGATGGTGGCCATCTGGATTCTCCTTATCCGCTATCCTTGCCAATCAGGATTTTCGGGATGTTTACGTTTAATTTACCTTGTCCGGTTAAACTGGCCTTACCAAGCGGGAAGGCTTGAATTTACCGCTAACAACGAATGGGGAGGCTGTGGCATGAGAGAGAAGGAACAACAGACATTCAAGGAACGGCTATTAAAGATGACCGTAAATTCCATAACATTCAAGCTGGTATTAGCAGTGGTTATTGTTCAGATATTAAGCGCCAATATAGGAGGAGCCATCAACGTATCCATCTATCAAGGGAGACAGCTGTTGGATGACATGGGTATCGGCACGCGGTTTTTGGATGGCTCATTGGGTGTGGCCGTTACCACAGTGTTAAACATTATCATCTGTTCCGTTATTATTGTAGTTGTATATGACAGATTGGTGTTAAGAAGGCTCAAACGGGTAATGGCCTATACGGAGGAAATGGGCAGAGGCATCTTTTCCCGGGAGCTTGTGTCTAAAGGAAATGATGAAATCAGCCAATTGGCAAAATCCTTGAACAAGGCTGTCGGGAATATCAAGCTCCTGTTGTCCGATATTTCGGATGCTGCCCGGATTATCAGCGGTTCAAGCTCCAGCTTAGTAGTTTCGGTGAATGAATCCTCTTGTGCCATCAGCAACATCAATACTTCTTCCATGAAGCTGTCCGGGGAAACCGAAACATTGACCGCCAATATGGAGGAAGCCCATGCCTCCGCCCAGGAAATCCGTTCGGTAACAGGCACTCTCCTGGAAAAGGCGCACAACGTGATGGAGTCATCCCGCGGCATGCAGGCCACTGCCTTGCAGATGAAGAATGAAATGATGGAGTCAATCCGCGTCGCCGGTGCAATCTACACCGAAAGGCAGGAGGATATTTTACAAGCAATCGAAGACGGCAAGATCATAGATGAAATCGAAATTATCGCCAATACGATCAAAAGCATAGCCTCCCAAACCAATATATTGGCATTGAATGCCTCCATAGAGGCTTCCCGGGCGGGAGAGCAGGGGAGAGGCTTCGCAGTGGTGGCCCAGGAGGTGAAGAAATTGGCTGAGCAGTCTGCCAACGCCATCGCCGACATTGATCATATTCTGGCCCGGATCAGAGAAGTATTCGGTCATCTGTCACTAAGCTCCAAGAAGGTGCTGGATTATATCAACACCGATGTAAAGTCGGAGTTCCAGCTGCTGCTTCAAACAGGGATGAAATATGAGCATGACGCCCAGTTTATCTATAACATATCGGCAGATGTGGATGCCTGTGCCAAGGTGGTCAACCAATCCATCGGGGATATCGGCACCGTGATTGAGGCCGTATCGGACATGTCGGGAAAAACACTGAGCTCCGTCGAGGAAATCAGCGCCAATCTGTCAGAGATTTCTTCGGCGATGGACGAAACAGCCGCTTCAACGGAGAGACAAAACGACTTGTCGGAACGGTTGAAAAAATCCGTTGGTCTGTTTACGGTTTGACAGTCCGGCAGGTTCCGTACCGGCCGGGCTGGGCGAGCGCGCTCCGCGGCTGCAGCGCTCACTGCAGCGGAGGAAAAAGCGGACCGCTACCCCGCGGCAATGAGGTACCGGTCCAGTTCTCCTGTCATGTGGTGCATAAAGCCATCCCTATTCTTTCAGGTCATGTTGCAGAATAGGTATTCACCGTTTTCCTTTCGCAGGACAGGCTCCTGCCATCTAGCAGCAGCTCATGCCGCCGTCCACCGCAATCTCGGCTCCGTTGATTTGCTTGGAGTCGTCGCTGCACAGGAACAGGCAGGTCCTGGCAATATCCTCCGGCATACCAAACCAGTTCACGGGGAAGGTCATGATCGTTTTGGATAGCGCTTGTCCGGCGGGATGATAATTCCCGCCCGAATGCTGGCCAATGTCGGTTCTGGTCCCGCCGGGATGAATCACATTGCAGCGGATTCCCTGTTTCCCGTATCCCACGGCGATGCTCTTGGTTAATCCGACTACTCCCGCCTTTGCAGCCGTATAGCTGGGACCGTGGTTTCCCCGCAGCGCAGCGTATGACCCGATATTGACGATTGCGCCTCCGCCGCCTTGAATCATGGTGGGAACAGCCCGGCGGCATATCCGGAAGGGAGCTTTCAAATCAATATTGTGCACCCGGTCCCAGCGTTCATCATCTGTTTCGTCAAGAGGATAGCTCAGATCGTTGATCCCGGCAATATTGCACAGGGCATCCAACCGGCCGAACCGGCTCTCCGCTTCTCCAACCATGCGTTCAATGTCCTCCAGCTTGGTGATGTCGGCAAGGACCGGAATCACATTTTCTACGCCGTCCCATTGGGCGAGGTCTTTCTCCGAGATGTCGGCGGCGATCACCGTTGCCCCCTCTTCGGCGAACAGCTTCGCCGTGGCGTACCCGATCCCATTGCCTGCCCCTGTAATTAATGCAACCTTTCCTGCAAGTCTTCCGCTTGATTGGCCCATTCTTTCATTCCCCGTTTCTGTATAAGAATAAACTGCTATGAACACCTATTCGTAGTGAAAATCATCAATCCAGAAGCGGGAAGCCTTGTCCTCATACAGCTTTCTGACCCATTCGCACCAGACGAGATCCAGCTTGGCTTCATTCAAGGCCCGCTGGGTCAAGATGTAAGAGCCGAACAAGGAGGAAGCCGCAGCTTCGGAATGCTCCATGGACCTGAACTTGTTAATCAGGCTATTGTATTCTGCAATCTTTCTTCTGCATCTTGCTTCAAGCTCATCGAGAATCTTGCCGGCAGCCTCGGGACTTACGCATTTTATGCAATACAGCTTAAGCATCATCTCATCCCGGATCACTTCGTCGCCCGTATCGGACATGAACCACTCATGCAGCAGGTTCTTCCCTTGAGGAGTCAGGCTGTATGTTTTTTTATCCGGTTTGCCGCTTTGCTTCTCTAATACGAATTCCACATATCCCAAGTCCTCCAATTCGGATAGCAAGGGATAGATAGCGCTGTGAGTAGAACGCCAGAATCTGTTGATCTTCATGGTCAGGTCATAACCGGTCATCGGCTGTGTGGATAGCAGGCTGAGAAGCCCGTAAGATAATTTATTCAAAGGTTCACCTCCTTAAGTTTTGCTTGGTCCGCACAGCGGTTGCGTGAATCATAGTTTCATATGTCAGTTATGATATATCCATCATAAAATACCACAGTTTATATGTCAATGATGACATATTATGCGGCCAATCAACTTCTGTGAGCATAACCCGGTAAGTTTACGATGGTGTTACCTTGCCGGGATACAATGGCATCAACAGGCTAGGGCCGGGTATGTCAAACACGGCCCAGGAAAGGAGATTTAAGCGGGATGGAAGCACAAGGGGTAGAGAAAGACAATAAGCCGCAGCACGAAGCTGCCGCCGCGGAAAAAAGCACCATGAGCACACGCAAATTTGCCATCATTACTCTGGGCTGGCCCATATTGATTCCAGTGGCCATTGTTGCCGTTGCGATGATGGGGATGTTGATCGGCTGCGGCTGGTTTCTGGTGGGCATGACCTTTTTTGTGTCAGCTTCCGCGGCCGCCATCGGCATCTGCGGAATAGCGGGCGCGGTTGCCAATACTGCCAACGGGTTCGGTGCGGTTACGCTGGCGCTGGGGTGCGGCTTTATCGGCTTCGGCATGACTATGCCCATGTTCAAAATTGCCAAGGAATTTTTCAACGGCTATCTGACTCTCTCGCAGGAAATAACCAGAAAATTCATAGAGCTGAAGGCGGAGGCGAGGGCAAAGTATGACTCCATCTAGACAATGGGTGAAATGGGGATCTATCGGCTGCATCGTTGCGGGACTTATTCTTGGGGCAATCGGAACCGCCTGCGGCGGGGTGGAGCGGATCGATTTTATATTCTGGGATTAAACGGCATAACGGTGCCGGATTTCGGCGGCTGAATGGAGGTGGTTGCAGATGGAGATTATCATAGGAGTAGCCCTGGCCTTTTTTGTAGCCTGGATTATAGATCTTATCAAGGGCCGCAAGTCGGCGAATCATTGAGCGGTGCATCAGAAGCCTGTGAGGCAAACCGGATGCACCGCCGCGTAAGAGAAAAGGAGAAAGCCTTGCACACCAAATACAGCCGCAGCATCTATTTTGCCAGAATGTCCGTGCCGCTCAACGCAGTAATGGCCGTGGGAAAGATCGTATTGGGAATTTTTTCGTTCTCCGTTTTTTTATGCGTAAACGCCTTTTATAACATCGGTATCGCTTGCGCCAAATATTCAGCAGTAAAAGCGCATGAGGATGCCAAGGCTCATCTTGCCGCTGCCGATCCGGCGGAGATTCGGAGAATGCAGCACAATGCCTACCGGCTTATTGGAGTTATAGTACTGGCGTCAAGTATCGTATATCTGGTCTATTGCTTGAAAATTCTGTTCTTTGGCGATGACGTTACCCGGTATCACGAATACATTGCCATCGCAATTGCCGCGGTTACTTTTACCGAAATTGCCGTATCCCTGCATGGTGCAGTTTCGGCGAGGCGCAACGAAGAGCCGGTCATTGAGGCAATTAAGCTGACGAACCTGGCATCGTCTCTGATTTCACTGGTGCTGACGCAAACGGCTATCATGTCCTTCACGCACGAGGGAGACACCAGCTTTTATAACGGAATGTCCGGCATTATCTTTGGCACTTTGGCAGCTTTGATCGGGCTGTATATGATATTAAGGAATCCGGAGAGGGAAAGCGCAAGGCGAATTATTCCCCTGCTCCGGTCCCTTCCAGCGGAATGGCAATATTATAGGAAATATTTCGCTCCGGATCTTCGCCGACGGCGCAATAAAGAACAACGGGGCGGTTCTGCCGGTCAAAAAGCAGCTGAGGACGCTCCAGAGCATCCACCCGGGTAATGGCGCCGTCCTCCCAATGAATTTCCCGTTTGAAGGCCAAGGGACACTGTGACGCAGACCAGTCTATGCCATCGCAAGAGTGGAAGAGGGCGACGGAGCTTTCTCCGGTCCCGGTGAAATAACCCTGAAAATCTTTGACCAGGGCATAGAACCGGTCCTCCTGCCACCAGATGTAAGGGTCCTCCACAGACCAGTCGTTACCGGGATTCACCATAATGGGGCCATGCAGCTTGCAAAACGGACCGGCAGGATGATCGGCAACGGCTACCCCGCAAACCACGGCTCCGCCCCGGGGCAGCGTTCCCGGGCCAACGCCTTTGTACACCATATAGAACCGTCCGTCCCCCCCTCTGGCAACTGTAGGGTTGGCGGTGATATGCGTATCCCAGGCGCCGGGACTGACGTCAATCAAGGGCTCTGCGAACCGCCGCCACGGGCCGGAGGGATGACTGGCCGCGGCAACGCCGATCCGTTGGTGATTCCTGTGGTTCCAGAAGCTGCCGTCTCCATAATTCCCCGTATAATACAAGTAATATTCCCCTTCATGCTCGATCATAGCCGGGTTATGGACCACATCCCGATCCCACGCTTCTCCTCCGGCTCCAGTCATGATGACCCGCTCAAACCGGAATGGCCCCAACGGATTGTCGGCGGAAGCATAACCGATCTCCGAATGAGTGACCCAGCCTTGATGCCCCAGCTCCTGAGGCCAGCGGGAGAACAGCATATGATACCTTCCTTCGGGACCTTGGAGCACGGTGCCGCACCACACATGATACCCTTCCTGCCTGAACACGGCCTGACGCGGAACCGGCCGCATCCATGACGCAAAGTTAATGCTCATTGTGTTATTCCTCCCATTTATCTCCCGCTGGCCTGTTGGAATCAGACAATCTCCAGCCGCAGGTTCTCCAATCCGTTCTTGACAAAGCTGTAGCGGTCAGTCCAAATTTCCGCTGCTCCCGCATCGACCCAGCCGATCCGGTCTGTAAAGCTGGTTGGACCCACGAAGCCCAATTCTCCCTTGAGATGATGATGCGGGCCGAACAGATTCCGGCAAGAGGATACAAGCTCAATGGTGAGCGTGAGAGATCCTTCTCCAGTGAGAGCCTCTTCCGTTATCTCGCAGACGAATGGCTGCCACAGGCAGTAGCGCCGCGGCCCCCCGTTCACCGAAATCCCCGCAAGCGGGACTGTCATGCGGTCCCAGCGCAGCAGGGCGCTTCCGCCGCGGGCCAAGGCCTGCTTGACCGCCGGAGTCAGCTCAACCTTGCGGGTAAGCCTCCAGGCGCCGGCATAGAACCAATAGCCGCCGGCGGTTAGATCGTCAATCGCCGTATGGTCCCGGTCCTGCCAAGGCTGGAGACGGAACGGTCCGTATGCGGCGAGCGTTCCTTGCGGCGTATGGCCCCAGGCAGCAGGCTTGACTGTGAAGGGACCCAGGATATAGATGCTCTCGATCTCCGTCTCATAGATCAGTTTATTGCGGACCGGAGCGAAATTGGGATCGGCATTATCGAAGAAGCGGCAGGCGTCTTCATTGCATTGGAACAGTCTTGACATGCGGACCGTATTCCTGCCTTCCCGGAGCAGCTGGCCAATCCCGAATGTCTGAATGGCGTGATCCCTGTAGCAGCCGGATGGTTCTTCAGGCAAGGGAGCGCCGTTGACTAAGACGGTCCAGCCGCTACGGTCCTCCATCCCCAACTGCCACCGACTATGCTCCTCAGGCAGCTCCTCCAGCTCAAACTCATATTCGAGCTCCAGCGGGACAGGTTCTCTGCGGGACAGGCACAAAGCCTGAATGTTCAGCACATAGGCGGGAGGGGACCAGGCTGCATTGCCGGAAAACCGGTATTTGGCATAATCCAGCGTCAGTGCATTGGACTCCAGAGCTTCCGCCATCCAGCCTCCGCCCAAATCGGTGACTGGAGCCAAGCCGCCTGAAGGCAGAAGGGAAGGGGAGAGGGGATGTAATGGCCGCTGACGGGGCGCAGCCTCGGTCTCGGTCTCGGCCTCCGCCTCTGCCGCGAATCCGCCGGAAGTCTCCCTTTGGTACAGCAGCACGCGGGATTGCCCCGGCGCGAAGGTTACCTCCGGCATAAGCGGTCCGCTTACCGGGATAATCTGTCCGGTTAACGCGCACAGCTCGAACCAATTTCCCGTTAACGGACCGAAGTCCAACTCCGTCCGCAGCCCCTCGTTTTCGCTCATATTCACGCAATAGAACAGCAATTCCCCGTCCTCACAGATCCTCTTTTGCACCCATAGCCGGCCGTTTGATTGCTCATTGTCTCCAAGCGGATTGACAGTAACCACGGGCTGCAGGTGGCAAGCCAGTTGCTGTGTTTGCTCTGCGCGGATGATTCCGGGACCGGCGCAGAGCCGTTCCAGCGCAGAGTCAGCCTGGCCGTCCAGATACCTGGGCGCGCAGCCCAGCACAATCAGCTTCCCGCCTGCGGCTGCAAAAGCCCGCAATAATTCCAGCGTGGGGCGGCTGATCCCGGTCAGATGGGGCAGGATGACCGTATGATAGGAGGATCTGCCAATCCGGAGCAAGCCATCCCGGGCACTGCCGTGTCCGGCCATTAGCTCCTCATCGCCGAAATCGAAATCGCAGGGTAGAGAGAGCAGGGTATGGGCCAGCTCCTCCAAATGATCCGACAACTGCTTGACCACAGCGTCATTGCCGGGAGCGTAATGAAGCCAGGCGGAACGGATCGGGTGGACCACCAGCACGCCGCAGTCCGCTTCTCCGCAGGTGAGCGCATAAGACAGGCGGGCAAAATAAGACTCGAACAGATGGTAATGCGGCCACCAGGGCTGCTGCACATAGATGGAGGGCGGATAATCCCGCTTGCGGATGCCCTTCATGGAGTAGCCCTGCAGATGGGGGGAAAGCCGGTTGACCCCCAGCACAAACTGCCGTTCCCCGATATGCTTCATCGTCTCGAAGGTCAGATTCCAGCCGCCGCAGCCGAAGGTTTCGGTCAGGACAAAGGGTTTGTCCAACTGCCTGGCTACGGAGGATGCCTGCTTGACCAGCATGACGGAAGGGAGTTTCCTGCCCAGGCAATCGATCCCGGGAGCATCCATCTCTTCATAGAGGGGCATAACACCGGCGGAGTAGCCCATCTGCTGCTGCAGATCATCCTCGGCCATGATATGGCCGGTCAGGAGAAAGCTGCGCTGCCGGCACCAATCGCCCACCAGGCCGACACTCTGCTTGAACATGGCGCTGACCATGCTCCAGAACCGGTACCGGGCGGCATAGGCCGCATCCTCCCGGATCTCATGGCCGTCTAGTAAGCCCAGCACGTAGGGCAAGTCGGCGAACAGGTCACGGCCGAATCTGCTTGTGTACTCCCCAGGGAACAGATCCGACCAGGGGACGGATTTGAACTTGAATTCGTCGGAGAAGATCCCCTTCAGAACCCCGCCGAACAGATGTCCGAACCTCGCTTCGTAACGGGCGTGACAGGCTTCCAGAAAAGCGCGGATCGCCTGGGGATGAAGGATGTCCACATAGTGGGGGTTGACTCTGGCATAAACGGCAAGCAACGGACCGTCTTCCCCGCAATCCGCTCCGCCATGCTCCCCACGGTCTGATCGGTTCTGCTTCCCATCATCCATCCCATCATCCATCCCATCGTATATCCTATCGTCCAAGCCTCGCGGCTTCCAGCCGTCTTGCCCCGCCCTACAAACCCGCCAGCCTTCTTCATCACTGCGGGCCAGCACAACGAGCAACTCAGGGTCATCCCATCCGGTTGAGCCAGCCGTCGAATCTGAAGCTGCCCGGGGCAGCTCCTCATACTCCAGCCACTTCTGCTGATAAGCCCGCCCCAATGCGGGCACCTCGCCGTTGGCCGTCCCGCTGGGCCAGCCGTTCTCGTCATAGCACCAGGCTTCCATTCCCTGTGCGGAGGCTTCCTCTACGGCTGCGCCAACCGCTGCCATCCATTCTTCTCCCATATAAGGCGTAGCCAGTCCGGAGCGGGCATGCATAATGAAGCCGCCCAGACCGGCCTGCTTCATCTGCTTGACTTGGCTGCGGACTTCCTGTTCTTCGAGCCGGTCATTCCATGACCACAATGGAATACTGTGGTGACTGGCCGGAGGAGATTGGAAGAGCTCCGCTCGGAATAGAGCAGAGGCGGCGGTGGCTGCCGGTTTTGGTTTCATCTTCATAAGGCTTCTCCTTTATTTTACAGCTTCTCTTTCATTATAAAGCGTGCGTGCATAAGATGCTGATCATTCTAACAGGGGTTATCGGAAAGAAAAATCCTCATTTTTCAGGAATTCATCCAATATATTCGGCATTTGTCGATTGGTTGTTTGCGCGGTTTCAGAGCCCGAAAAAAGTAGGAGAACATCCGTAAATTTTAGAAACAAACGCTGCCCGCCTTCTTTACAATGGGGGCATACACAATCAATCACACCAAAAATGAACGCACACAAAGAAAGGAACCCGATGCCATGGCTGTTGTTATGAAAACCTTCAGGAAGCACAGTGTCATGTATATGCTGCTGATTCCCGGACTGGTTTACTTCTCCATCTTCAAGTACATTCCGATGCTCTATATCATTGCGGCATTCAAGCAGATCAATATTGTGGGGGGGATTTGGGACAGTCCCTGGGTAGGCTTGGACAATTTCAGAGATTTCTTCAATGGCGTGTTCTTTGGCCAGATATTGGGCAACACGCTCTTGATCTCCATGTATAAGCTGTTTTTCGTCTTCCCGGCTCCCATTATCCTCGCATTGATGCTCAATGAAGTACGGCATAACTGGTTTAAGCGGATTATCCAGACCATCACCTATTTGCCCCATTTTCTGTCGTGGGTGGTTATTTACGGCCTGATGCTTGCCTTCCTGGCGCCTGGAGACGGGCTGGTGAATTCCCTGCTCAGAGAATACAATCTGCCGACCATCTCCTTCCTGACAGAATCCAGTTGGATCAGAAGCCTGCTGGTGGCAAGCGATATGTGGCAAAGCATCGGCTGGGGAGCCATCATCTATGTGGCCGCGCTGGGGGGAATTGATCCCAGCTTGTACGAAGCCGCTACCGTGGACGGAGCCTCCAAGTGGCGCCAACTGTGGCATATTACGCTTCCGGGGATCCGCAATGTGATCATCCTGATGTTTGTCCTGCGGCTCAGCACCATTCTCGATGTGGGATTCGATCAGGTGTTCATGATGTCCAACGCCTTGAACATGGATAAATCCGATGTGATCGAGACATGGGTATACCGGGTGGGCATCCAGGAGATGCGCGTTGGCCTGGCAACGGCTGTGGGACTGTTCAAATCCGTCATCGGCTTGGTGCTTGTGCTTGGCGCGAACCGTGCCGCCAAACACTTTGACGGACAAATCTGGTAAAGGGAGGACTGCTTACTATGAAATCATTATCTCCGTCCGGGCGGATCGCGCAAGGACTCAACTATACGCTGCTCGCACTGCTTGCGTGCTCATGCATTGTGCCGTTCTTCTATGTCATCAGCGTCTCCCTGACACCCGTTACCGAGGTGCTTCGACAGAACGGGCTGGTGCTTATTCCGAAGAGAATTACCTTCTTCGCCTATGAGCAGCTTCTGACCGGGGAGACCCTGGCCAACGCCTATAAAGTGAGCCTGTTCCGGGCGGTCATGGGCACCTCGCTCAACCTGTTGTTCACTATGATTACGGCCCTGCCCCTCTCGCGGAAGTCCTTGCCGGGGCGGAATGTATTCTTGCTCTTCATCGTGTTCACCATGCTGTTCAATGGAGGCATCATCCCGCATTATCTGGTGGTCAAGCAGTTCGGACTATTGAATTCCGTCTGGGCTCTCATCATTCCCACGATGATCAGCGCCTTCAATCTGCTGATCATGAAGAGCTTCTTCGAGCAGCTGCCGGAAGCGCTGGATGAAGCGGCCAAGATCGACGGGGCAGGGGAGCTGGCCATTCTGTTCAAGATCGTGATCCCCTTGTCCACTCCGATCATTGCGACCATCGGTTTGTTCTATGCGGTCTACCATTGGAACAGCTTCTTCGACGCCGTTCTGTTCATTAACGATTCCGCCAAAATTCCGCTGCAGCTGTTTCTGCGCAATATTCTCATGGCCACCCTGGCATCAAGCGGAGATGCGGCCGCAGACGCCGCCGACATCGTCAATCCCATCTCGATGCAGATGGCCGCTGTTGTGCTCTCCACCCTGCCGATTCTGTGCGTCTATCCGTTTATTCAGAAGCACTTTACCCGGGGCATCCTGCTGGGTGCAATCAAGGGATAGCACTCCCGGTTATGGGGAGAATAGGCTGTCCGCCCGCCGCCGCAATATCTTGAGGAAACTCTTGATATACAATACAATGATAAAAAGGGAGTGTACGACATGAGAAAAAGCAACAAAAAACAATCCCCCCAAAGTGACGAGATCCTTCGAAGCAAAACCCGGGTACTTTTGGGGGAGCCCCCGAGTGAAAATGCCACAATCGGGCATTTACGTAAAAAATCCCTGCTTGCCCTGTCCCTGTTAATGGCAGGCTCACTGGCCGCCACTGCTTGCGGCTCCAATGAGGAAGGCCGGGCCACGTCTGATCCCGCCATCACAGGCACAGCCTCTGCGGCAACAGGCACACCTTCTGCAGCAGCAAGCAAGCCTGTCAAGCTGACCTTCTACAATTCCCTTGGCTACCGGCAGACCACACCCATGCCTGCTCTGGACAAGGACCCGATCCGGCAGATGATCCAGAAGGACAACAACATTGAATTAGAGACGATTCTCGGGGGAGAGAACTGGAGGGATAAGCTGAATGTGCTCATATCCTCCAATCAGATTCCCGATATTATCGGATTTCCCGACAGGGCGTCCGCTGTCAAATATTATGATCAGGGGCTGCTGGCCGATCTGGATGATTTGATGAAGAACACACCCGAGCTGGCAGGGGCCTTCGATGCATCCCGCTGGGAGCCGATGAAGTACAAGGGAAAGACCATCGGCGTGCCCGGAGTAGAGCCGGTGGGAGGCGTTAACGGCTGGTGGATCAACAATGACTGGCTGAAGAAGCTGAACCTGCAAGTGCCGGCAACGGCAGAGGAATTGCTCAAGGTGATGAAAGCCTTTACGTTCGATGATCCGGACGGCAACGGCAAGAACGATACGTACGGCTTTGTGGGCATGCTGCCCAAGGATGGCTCTCTTGGCGTAAGCTCTTCAGGGGGCGGAGGAAACGGTTTTCAGCAAATCTTCTGGATGTTCGGTGTCCAGCCCAACTACATTGACGTGAAGGATGGCAAGGTATTCTCCCATAACACGGACCCGCGCATGAAAGAAGCTCTGACCTTTATCCGTGCCATGCTGGAAGCGAAGGTGGTTGATCCTGACTGGGTGACCATCGACGACGGGTTGAAGCGCGACCAGAAGATGTACCAGGGCAAGGTGGGCATCATGATCGAGGACTGGAGACGGATGGAGCCGGCTGACCAGAAGAAGATGAAGGACATCGGCGGCTCTACGCCCGACTGGATCCAGATTGCTCCGCCCAAAGGACCTCATGGCGATCAAATTCTCGATACAAAAGCGTTCCAAAGCAGCCTATGGGGAATATCCAAGGAAGCGCTGAAGGATACGGAGAAGGCCAAACGCGCCATGGCGTTGCTGCAATACTTTTACACAAACAAGGAGGCTTACAAAACCTTGTCTTACGGCCTCAAGGGTCAAACGTGGAACGAAATCGACGGAAAACCGAAGCTGGTGGACAAATCCACTTATAATGAGAAGGAAGTGGAGTGGAGATACAACTATGCTTTCGTGCGCAAGGCCAATGATTCGGTTTACTTCGACTTTCAGAAGCCCGAATTGACCAATGCCAACCAGAAGCTGAATAATTCCTTCCTGCGCGACAACAGCATTCATCCCCGGGTATTCGATGACGCCAATGATACCCTGGCGCAGGACCGGATCAAATATATCAATTCCACTATGCTGGCCTTTATCACGGGCAAGGAACCATTGGACAACTTCGACAGCTTTGTGAAGACGCTGCAGGATAAGTTCAAGCAGAATGATGCCTTGCAAAACTATACCAAGCAGCTGCAGGCCGAAGGCGTATTGAAATGAGTTGAATCATCTGAACGCAACAGTAGAAGGGGGCTTCCCCTTCTATTTGTTGATAGTGGGGGAGGCTTCCTGATGAAATGGCTGCATAATATTTCCTTTAAGCTCTTCCTCATTTGTTTTGTGTTCGTTTTTTTCGCTGTCTCCATCCTGGAAGCCTTGTCTTACCGGTACATCAAGCATGAAATCACCCAAAGCCGGCTGGACAGTGCGCGGATGACGCTATTGAAGGAAGAACAATATTTAAACCTGTATTTCCTGACGCTGCAAAATACACTGAGCTCTCTGTCTTCTTCCATCGAGGCTCTGCCGCCCCAAGAAGAAGCGCTGGGAAGCCTGCTGACCCGGTTCTATGACAGGAATGCAACCCTGCTCTCCGACATGTACGTGATCCGCCGGGACCTGTCTGTCATTGGCGGAGGAATTGTCTCCAGCGCATTCAATGAGCCCTCGCCCGAGAGGCAGGCCTTGTATGACAGCATCTATGAGCGTCCCTATGCGGTTACCATCAGCCCCTTGTACAAGTCTGTCCTGTCGGGGTGGACCGTTTCCTTCGCCATGCCCCTGTCCTTTGCCGGGGAGCCGATGGCGCTGGCCATGGATCTGAGCCTGTCGGCGTTGGAGCAGAAGCTGGCAGAAATCAGCGGCCGCAGCGACCTGAGCCTGGGCATTCTGGATTTGCAGGGACAGGTAATTGCGCTTCCCCTTAACGCTTCTTCGGTTACGGCGGTCAACCGGGATATGAGCATTGCCGGAATGACCTCTCAGGAACTGGTGACGTCAGCAAACGATATTATGGAGATTTCCCGGGGAGAGACGGCTCTGACCATTCTGAAGACCATTGACCACCAATACCAATGGGTGATTTTTGCCATAGCGGATAATACGCGGCTGCAGCGCTCCCTGCACAGCATGAACCTGTATTTTGCCGGTCTGCTGGCTCTGGGAATGATGCTGAGCTTGGCGCTGGCGCTGTTTGTTGCCCGATATATCCGGGTGCCGGTTCATTATTTGATCCGCAAGATGCAGCTGGTGCGGAGCGGCAACCTGCAGGTATCGGTCAGCCATGCGCGAAGGGATGAGTTTGGCGAGCTGGCCCTGTCCTTTGACGATATGCTGGGACAACTGCGGAGGTTAATCGAAAATTTGAACCGCACGGAACGCTTCAAGAAGGAGATGGAGATTGAGGTGCTGCAATCCCAGATTAATCCCCATTTTCTCTACAACACGCTGGGCTCCATCAGCAACGCGGTGGCCTCGGGGCGGCATAACGATGTGGACCCGGTCATTGAGGCGCTGATTGCCATTCTGGAGTACGGCATCACCAATTTCTCGGAAAAGGTGGCGCTGGAGGAAGAGCTGCGCAATGTCAGGAACTACCTGTACATTCAGAATATCCGCTATGATTGTGTGTTTGATTGGACGGAGGAGATTGAGGAAGGGCTGCTGGATTATCCCGTGCTCAAGATGATTCTGCAGCCTATTGTCGAGAACAGCATATTCCATGGGTATAATGGAGGGAGGATTCCCGGCGGGATCGCCATCACTGCCTGCAGGCGCCAGGGCCATGTGGTGGTGGAGGTGCGCGACAGCGGATGCGGCATTGCCGCCCATAAGCTTCCCGGCTTGTTGGCGCCCGGCCCCAAGGAGGGCGTTCATCCCCGCAACCGCAAGCGTATCGGTTTATACAATATTGATCAGCGCATCCGTCTGTATTACGGTCCGGAGTATGGAGTACAAGTGGAGAGCACGCCTGATGAGGGAACATGTGTGCGTCTGGTCTTTCCCGGAGAAGGGAATGGCAGGCCGATGGAGGAGGATAAGGGATGCGTCAAATAAGCTGTCTGATCGTGGACGATGAACCGCCGTTCGTGCAAAGGCTCTCCGGCTTCTTCGAGAAGTGGAGAGGACAGGGAACGCCCTTTGTTCTGGCCGGCGCAACCTGCTCCAGCCGCGAGGCGCTGCGCTTGGGCTTGGAGCTGAAGCCGGATATTGTGATTACGGATATGGTGATGCCGGAGTTAAACGGGATTGAATTGGTGCGGATGCTTAAGGAGGCGCTGCCTGGCACGGAATTCATTATTTTAAGCGCCTATTCGGAGTTCAATTATGCCAAACAGGCGATTGAAATCAATGTATCGGATTATTTGGTCAAAATCCCCCTGAAGGAAGCGGATGTCTATGCCGCACTGGAGAAAGCGCGCAGCGTTGTGCTCCAGCGGGAGGAAAAGGAACGGAAATATCACAACCTGAGTTATATCGTCAAGGATAATCTGCACCGTATCCGCAAGCAGCTGGTCGAGGAATTGGTGCGCGGAGACATTCAGCCGAGAACGATGGAGCAGCGCGCAGGGGAATTGCTCACCTCGTTCCAGCCTGCCAATTATTGCTGCCTCACCGTTCGCATCGATGAAGAGGAGCAATTCCGCTCCATGTATGGGCGGGAGGATCAGAAGAAGCTGAAGTACGGCATGCTGAATATTATCGAAGAGGTTTTATCCCAGGCCGGAGACGGATTCGCTTGTGAGCTGGAGCCAAATTTGTTTACCGCTTTTGTCGCTTTGAAGGAAAAGAGCACATCCGCTCTGGAGCAGCGGATGTACGAGACTGGCCTGGACATGCAGGTGAATATCAAGAAGTATCTGAGGCAGTTCGTTTCGGTAGGAAGCAGCCAGGTCCATGCGGGGTGGGACGCAGCAGGCCGGGCTTACCGGCAAGCGCTGCTGGCGCTTGGGGATTCCTTCTATACAGGATGCGGCTCGGTAATCACTCAGACGCGGCGGTTTCATTATGATGAGGAAGAGGCAGGCCAATTCCGCAAAAGCGTGCGCCGGATTGCCGACGGGCTGACGCCGCTGCAGGCGGAGGCCTCCCGGAGGGAGCTTGAGCAGCTGATGCGCTCGTTCAGAGGAAAGGTTCCCCCGGCTGCGCTGCTGGAAGCGTTGAGGGAGTTCATCACGGATATGGACCGGAAGCTGCCGGGGACCACCGGACTTTCTGCTGAACCCACAGCCTATATCGCCGGTTTATTGCATTGGGAGCAGGCATTGGCGGCTTTGGACGCTTCCTGGCAGAGAGCGTTCGTCTTGCTGGAGGAGTCGGATATTCATCCGGAAATCCGCAAAGCGGTCGCCTTTATTGCAGAGAATGTGGCGGAGCCCCTTTCCCTTGGGCTGGTCGCCGAGCATATCAAGATGAACGCCAATTATGTCAGCGAATTGTTCAAGAAGGAGCTGGGGGAGAACTTCACGGATTATGTGAACCGGCTGCGTGTGGAGAAAGCCATTCAGCTGCTGAACAGCTCGCGGGATTACAGCAATCTGGAGCTGGCGCAATCGGTGGGCATACAGACGGAGAAATATTTTTGCACCCTGTTCAAGAAATACACCGGCACATCCCCGCAAAAATATGTGAAGCCGAGAATATTGAAATAGATGGTGCAAAACTATTGAATGGATGCTGAAACTATTGAAGTAGAGATTGAGACTATAGAAATAGAGGCTGCAAATGGAGGCCTTCTATCCGGAATTGAAGAGCGCGGAGGAGGCTTCATTCCTGCTTCTGGAGCATGGGGTATCCCGGCCACAGACATCCCTGCATGTATAAAAGGAGCGCGTCCCGAGCCGCTTTGGCACACCGAGAGAGAGAAGCTCCCAATAATATCACGGATCATGGATCGTTGCAATACATTAAGTTCTGTCGATCTTCTGTCGATCTTCTGTCGATCCATCGCACGCTACAGCTTGCACCATACAAGCCGTTGCGCTGAGGAGCGTTATGAAGCAACAAGCATTGCCATAGATGTGGCCGTCTGTGCCAGCGGCCGTGCTTGCCCATTGTATGCGAAATTTCATACAGAATGGCCTTACCAGCGGCTGAAGTGGCCTATTGTAAGCGCTCGTGTCCGTTAAGCCCGCTCCCGGAAATGCTCATTCCCCCTTTCCTTTCCCCGAAATCTCGCTGATCAAGACCTCTGGCTGTTCGTCATTTCCTGGGCTGGATCATCATGGAAAGCAGCAATTCCGGCTCCCATTGACTCCAGTTAATTTGAGTTAATTCGTTGGTTTACGTTCTTTATTGAGGGACAGGTTGTATATGGTAGGTTTATTCTGCTGACGTAGTTTAAGAATCAGTGATTTGTGCCCGGGGACACGCAACTATAAAAGGGATTTTACTGTCTATATAGGAGGAGGCTATTTTGACGGGGGAGCAAATCATATGAATGATAAGAAGCGGGTTGTTCCAAAAAGATTCCTTGTCTATATTGCTCTCATTTTACTATGGATTCCGGCGTGTCAAGGCAAGACTCCAGCAGCTTCTCCATCTGCCGGGCCCGGCGTTTCATCCCTCCCGCATCAGATTGGGAATCACCGGGAACCGCGTATCATTGAAGCTGCGTACAGTGAGGTGAAGGACATTCAGCAAAAACCGGAAAAAACCTTGCTGCCGCAGACTATTCTAAGGAAGATTGAGCTCTCCGGAGGAGCTTTGATCGTTTTTGAGAGCAGGGTGGAGAAGGATGTCTTGCTGTATGGTTTTATAAATGACAAAGGGGCATTTGTTCAGATTGGTCCCATCGGGTCCGAACCATACCTGAACCATATTACGGCAGGGGAAGCAACTGTTTTCGGGAAATCGCTGATCTGGATCAAAGGACTTGAAGGCGCCAGCGCAATCGTCTCGGATTATGTGGAGAAAAGGAATGGAGAGGTATATCCCTTTCTTCATCTTGGCAAAGATGTCACGATTGCCGATGTGGATCATGATGGAGAAGCGGAGTTGCTGACTCAGACCGGCAATCCATATTCCGAGCTATCGATTCTGAAGTGGAGAGAGGACCGTCTGCAGGAGCTGCTTGTCAATAGGGCGCTGCAAGCTGAACAAGGCGTCGGTTATGACAGCGGGCAGGGAGTCTTTACAGCGGGTTATGCCAATAACGAAATGAACACCTATCGGCTGGATTCGACTACTTTTACCTTGATGGATAAATAGAATACACAAAAAGAGTGAGGGGCGCTCACTCTTGTATGTATCGCGGCGGAGATCAGGTCGCTATCAGCTTGAACTTCTTCAATGTTGCTTCCTGCTCAATGGAGCGTCTGGACAACACATCGAACATATTATCATAGCCTATTAATGTAGCTTCAATATGTTGAGTTATTTCGCGGGATGCGACAACCTCTGCGTTTACTTCCCACAAGGCTTGCCGGATAGCAGGCAAAAGCTCCACATCCTGCTTGGTTGCCATGGTTTCTTTGATATTGACAACCTCAGTCTTTAACGTGTCAACGTCACTCTTGAGCGTATCAACATCACTCTTGAGTATGCTCACGTCGCTCTTAAGCGTGGTAACGTCACTTTTGAGTATGCTGACATCACTCTTAAGCGTGTCAACATCACTCTTGAGTGTGCTTACGTCGCTCTTAAGTGTTGCAACGTCACTCTTGAGTATGCTCACGTCGCTCTTAAGCGTGGTAACGTCACTCTTGAGTATGCCGACATCACTCTTAAGCGTGCTAACGTCGTTCTTCAGTGTAGCAACATCGCTCTTGAGTACAACAATGTCACTCTTCATCGTGCCCACATCGTTTTTGAGCACATCAATATCGCTCTTCATCGTGCCCACATCGCTCTTGAGCACATCAATATCGCTCTTCATCGTGCCCACGTCGCTCTTGAGCACATCAATATCGCTCTTCATCGTGCCCACGTCGCTCTTGAGCACATCAATATCGCTCTTCATCGTGCCCACATCGTTTTTGAGCACAACAATGTCACTCTTCATCGTGCTAACATCGCTTTTCAGCTCAATAATGTTGGTTTCCATACCGCCCAGCTTGTCGAGAATTTGCAGCAATAACTGTTCACTCATGATCATCGCTCCTTCTAGTCGTATTTCGTGAAGGCAGCCCAAGTGTCAGGTACTAATCTCTAGATGCCCGACTTCTTATTATGATACCACACAATTGGGACAAGAGTTGAAGAAATTGTCTGGATTGGGAACGTTTGTTCTTGTTTATTGTAACAGAAAATCAACTGTAAGTAAATATGGAGTTATAAGTAAAGTGGACTGGTAAAGCAGAGGCGGCCGCGCTCTATTCCTCCATAGTGAATGGATGGGAGAGGGGGCAGTCCTGGCTACGACAGATGGCCCCAGATCCAGGCGGCTGTTACCAGAACGAGCAGTCCCGCCGCATTCGCTTGGGTAAAAACGCGCAAATAGCGGAACGGACGGGCATTGGGTGTTTTGAGGTATAGTTTGAAGGAGATCAGGCTGGCCAGAGAAGCAACCAAGGTTCCCAAACCTCCGATATTGGTGCCGATGAGTAATTGCCGCCAATGATCTGTAAAGCCGGAAAGCAGGACAGCGGCAGGTACATTGCTGATCAGCTGGCTGGCCAGCAAGGACGAAACAAATGTGCTCCGCTCCATAACCCCCGCAAGAAGCTGCTGCAGCTGCGGAATGTTCCCTATGTTGCCTGCACAGATAAAAAAGAAAACAAAGGTCAGCAGCAGGCTGTAGTCCGCGCGGCGGAACAAATCCTGTGCGAAGAGAAGCATGGCCAGCAGCACGATGGCCAGTACGATCCCGTAATGCACCAGATGAAAGACGGACAGCAGGCAGAGGAGGAACAGAACTGCCAGTATGATGAGCTGCTTGGTATTCTTTATGGTTTGGCGGGTGGTGAATTGGACCTCAATCTTTTCCTTATTGATAAATAAAATGCCAATAACCAGCACCACAAGACTGATCAGCGTGTATGGCAGCGTAGCGGAAAAAAATCCGGAGATGGAGATGTGAAAGCGGGAGTATAAGTAGAGATTCTGGGGATTCCCCACAGGAGTGGCCATGCTCCCCAGGTTGGCGGCAAGAGTCTGCAAAGTAACGATGTAGATCAGGTAATGCAAGCGGTCAATCATGGTAAGCACAACAATGGCGAACGGCACAAAGGTAATCAACGCTACATCGTTGGTAATAAGCATGGAGCTGAAAAACGGCATCATCACTAACAGAAGGCATAACCTGCGGATCTGCTTGCGCCCTGATAACAGCTTCTGGGCGAGAACATCGAACAGTCCACAGTTCTGTACTCCGGCGACAACAATCATAAGGCAGAAAAGCAGAGCCAGCACCTTAAAATCGATATAGTCCAAATAGGCCGCGGATGGCGGAACAAAAAACATGGACAGTGCGGCACAAAGAAAAGCGGTCACCAGCACCGCCTCTTGCTTAATAACGGGCCAAAATCTGGAGGCGTTCTTATAAATCAAGGGTCTCATAGTGGATAAAGTGGGTTTCATGATTCGATTATGTCTTCTTTCATAGAGGAATGAGGGCATGCCCAAGGAGGGAAGCGAGCAAATTATAGCACAATATTCGCAGGCTGGATATCGAAACTTTTCCATGGAACCAACGCCAATACCGGCTGTGCAATCCGTCCATATTCAGGTCGGAAGCACAGCCGGTATTTGGCAAGGAAATATATTCTTTAATTCCGGATCAGATAATCAAACGCGCCCAAGGCGGCATTGGCGCCCGATCCCATCGAGATAATGATCTGCTTATAGGGACTGTTGGTGCAATCACCTGCAGCGAATACTCCGGGAACACTGGTTGCCCCGTGGCTGTTCACAACGATCTCGCCAAAGCGGGTACGTTCCAGCGTGTCGCCAAGCCAGTCGGTGTTCGGAACCAGACCAATCTGGACAAAGACGCCTGCCAATTCCACATGATGCTCGGCTCCACTGTCGCGCTCCACATAAGTAATCCCGTTTACCTTGTCGGTTCCGGTAATTTCCTTTGTCTGGACATTCTTCAGAACGGTGGCATTCGGCAGGCTGTAAAGACGTTTTTGGAGGACCGCGTCAGCCTTCAGCTCCGGCATGAATTCCAGAACAGTAACGTGATCGACCACACCGGCCAGATCGATAGCTGCCTCGATCCCGGAATTGCCTCCGCCGATGACGGCTACATGCTTGCCTGCGAACAGAGGACCGTCGCAGTGAGGGCAATAGGCGACCCCTTTGTTTTTGAACTCGGCTTCACCGGGTACGCCCACATTGCGCCAACGTGCTCCAGTGGAGATAATGACGGTTTTGCTCTTCAGCACTGCGCCGCTTTCCAGTTCAACCTCTACCAGATCCTTCTTCTCGAGGTGCTTGACGCGCTGCAGCTTCATGACGTCAATGTTGTATTCCTTCACATGTTCTTCCAGGTTTGCGACAAGCTTGGGGCCCTCGGTATATTTAACACCGATGAGATTCTCAATGCCCAGCGTATCCATAACCTGACCGCCGAAGCGTTCGGCGACAATGCCGGTACGAATGCCCTTGCGGGCCGCATAAATCGCTGCGCTGGCTCCCGCGGGGCCGCCACCCACCACAAGCACATCAAAAGGCTCCTTGTCGGAGAGCGCGGAGGAGTCCGGACCGTTCCCCAGCTTGGCGAGAATTTCTTCTACGGTCATCCGGCCGCTTGTGAAGAATTCCCCGTTCAAGTAAACGGAGGGTACTGCCATGATATTCTTGCTTTCCACTTCGCTCTTGTAGGCTGCGCCGTCGATCATCGTATGGGTTATGCCCGGATTGAGCACGCTCATGATGTTAAGCGCCTGCACCACATCAGGGCAGTTGTGGCATGTCAGGCTAATATAGGTCTCGAAATGGTACTCGCCTTTGATACCCTTGATCTGATCGATGATGTTCTGCTCCGTTCTGGGAGCTCTGCCGCTGACTTGCAGCAGGGCCAGAACCAGGGAGGTAAACTCATGCCCCAACGGGATGCCTGCAAAGGTAATTCCCGTTTCTTCGCCAACCCGGTTAACGCTGAAGCTGGGGGTTCTGGGCAATGAGACATGTTCAACTTGTATGTAGGCTGACATTGCAGCCAATTCTTCCACCAGGGCCACCATTTCATTGGATATCTTATCGGACCCTGCACTTACTTTGAGCAGCACATTGCCTTCCATCAGCTGAAGGTATTGGGCTAACTGCGCTTTTATATCTGCGTCTAGCGCCATATCCAATTCAGCTCCTTAAATTTTGCCTACGAGATCAAGACTTGGCTTCAGCGTGGAACTGCCTTCTTGCCACTTAGCCGGGCATACTTCACCGGGGTTGTTGCGGACATATTGCGCAGCCTTGATCTTGTTAACCAGGATGCTGGCATCACGGCCAATCCCGCCTGCGTTAATCTCAAGCGCCTGAACGACTCCATCCGGATCGATGATGAACGTACCGCGGTCGGCCAGGCCATCCTCTTCGATCAGGACATCGAAGTTGCGGGAGATAACATGGGAAGGATCGCCGATCATGATATAGGTGATTTTACCGATAGCGTCAGAGGTATCGTGCCAGGCTTTATGTGTGAAGTGGGTATCGGTAGAAACGGAGTACACTTCTACACCAAGTCCCTTCAGCGTTTCATACTCGTTCTGCAAGTCTTCCAGCTCAGTAGGGCATACGAATGTAAAGTCAGCCGGATAAAAGCAAACTACACTCCATTTTCCTTTGAAATCGGCTTCCGTAACGTCAATAAATTTACCATTGTGATAGGCAGATGCTTTAAACGGCAGTACTTCTTTTCCAATAAGGGACATATTCAAAATCCTCCTCACCTATAATCAGGTTTATTTTTTTTAATTACTGTTATGTACAGCCAATAGCTGATTAATAATAATTATTTATTAAATATCTTTATTTGTCAAGTTATGGATTTCACATGTCACAAGACGTTCATTTTTGGCGTGTCGCAAGGTGATTGCAACGACGGCTCCTTATTCGCCTGTGAACCCTTGGTACAATCTTATGCCGTCTTAATGCCATCTTAATACTGAAGACAAAGTTATAATACGATATTCATATGCCCCATGATATACTAGGGTGTGCTTGAAAACTCCGAGGGGAGCAGATTTCCCCGATTTTTCGTTTCTGGCAAGGCACTTTTGCGCAGGCGTACCGGGGACCCCGGGCCAAGGGAAAGTAACGTAGCCCGGGGCGAAAAGGCGGTGAAAGATGCCCTCAAGCGAGTGTTCAGACACGCCCTAACAGCAAAAACGCTGGAGCAGCCACTACAACAAAGGAAAGCGGGCTGGAGATGGCAAAAAAAACGATGGAAGCCGGGTCTGCGTTCAAGCATGCCGTTGATATGCCGCCGGAGAAAGTCCGGGGGAAGCTGAAGATTTTTGTGGGCTATGCCCCGGGTGCGGGCAAAACCTGCGCCATGCTCGTTGCGGGTCATCAGTTGAAGAGGGCGGGGGCGGATGTGGTGGTGGGGTATATTGAATCCCATGCCCGCCTTGGAACGGAGGCTCTTCTGGAAGGCCTGGAGTGCTTGCCTCATGTGGGGCATGCGGGCGCCGGGTCCGGCAGCAATGCCTTTGATCTGGATGGTGCGCTGCAAAGAAACCCCGCGCTTATTCTGGTGGACGATCTGGCCCATGCCAACGGGGCGGGATGCCGCCACAAAAGAAGATACCAGGATGTGGAGGAGCTGCTCCGCGCCGGAATCCATGTGTATACGACGATTGACATCCAGCAGATTGAAAGCCTGGCCGATATTGCCGCTTCCATTACCGGAATGCCGGCCTGTGACCGGATTCCCGACAGCGTATTCGAAGGTGCCGACCAGATTGAGCTGGTGGATATTGAACCGGATGCGTTGATCGACCGTTGGGGCATGGGGAAGACCGGCGGCGGTCTGGAGACAGAGGGAGCGAATACACAAACATTATCCATAGAGAAACGGAGTGCGTTGCGCGAGATTGCTCTGCGCATCACAGCAAACCAGCTGAACCGAATGGCGGGCAAGCTGGGCGTACAGGCGAAGGGTACAGGATATGACCCCAAAGACCATATTCTGGTCTGCTTATCTTCGGCTGCCTCCAATAAAAAGGTGATCCGGACCGCAGCAAGAATGGCTGAGGCTTTTCATGGCCAGTTCACGGCATTGTTCGTGGAGACGCCGGAAACCAGACAATTAACGGAGAAGAACCAAGCGGGATTAAGGGAGAATCTGCGATTGGCCGAGCAATTGGGCGCACAAGTGGCAACGGTGTACGGGGAAGATGTTCCCGGGCAGATTGCAGAGTATGTTAAGACGGGCCATGTCTCGAAGATTGTCCTGGGACGCTCTCCCCACAAAAAACGGGGATTGTCCAAATCCGCGGTGGTGGATAAGCTGATCGCTTTGGTCCCTCATGTCGAGACATATATTATTCCCTACACCGAGCCGGGATTCCATCAAACATTGCCCTTATACGTAAAGGCTCCCGCACTGTCCCTGGCCGATATGGCCAAAACTTTGTCTATACTGGCGGCTTGCACCCTTACCGGCATGGGGTTCGATTATCTGGGGCTGCGGGAAGCGAACATTATTACCGTGTACATTCTGGGCGTTCTGATAAACGCATTGGTCACAAAAGGAAGGCTGTACAGTGTTGTTTCTTCTATTATGAGTGTGCTGGTGTTCAACTATTTTTTTACCGAGCCCCATTATTCTCTCCGGGCATATGATTCCAGTTATCCCATCACCTTCGTGGTGATGCTGGCCGCTTCGTTCATCATGAGCACCCTGACCATGCAGGTCAGAGAGCAGGCCCGCCAATCCGCGCAGAAAGCCTATCGTACGGAGGTCCTGCTGGAAACCAGCCGGAAGCTGCAGCAGGCCAAGGACGCACCCGCCATTATTGATGAAACGGCACATCAACTGGTGAAGCTGTTGGACAGAACGGTCATTTTTTACTCCGTGTCGCAAGAGGCGCTAAGGGAGCCGTTGATCTATCCCAAGAAAGGGGTGGAGACCGCCGCCGGGGTTTACTCAGCCGATGATGAACGTATGGTGGCCGATTGGGTGCTGAAGAACAATAAACGGGCCGGAGCTACAACGGATACCTTTTCCCAGGCCCGCTGCCTGTATCATGCGGTGCGCGGCGGGGAGACAGTTTTTGCCGTGGCGGCTGTTGTCATGGATCAGGAGGAGCCTCTGGAGGTGTTTGAGAAAAGCCTGATGATTGCCATGCTGGGAGAATGCGCCCTTGCGTTGGAGAAGGAGAAGCTGAACGACCAGCAGAAGGAAATCTCCATGCAGATTCAACAAGAACAGCTCCGTGCCAATCTGCTCCGGGCGATTTCCCATGATTTGCGGACTCCTCTTACCAGTATCTCCGGCAATGCAGGCATTCTCATCGGCAATCTGGAGGTGCTGAGCGAGGAGCAGAAAAAGGGGCTGTACACGGACATTTATGACGATTCCATGTGGCTCATTCATCTGGTGGAGAATCTGCTCTCCATCAGCCGGATTGAGAACGGCACCCTTAATCTGAACCTGCAGCCTGAATTGATCGAGGAGGCTATCTCTGAAGCATTGCAGCATATTAACCGCAACAGCGGGAAGCATATCATTCGGACTGTGTTAAACGGCGAATTGCTGATGGCCCGGATGGATTCCCGGCTGATTGTCCAGGTGCTGATCAACCTTGTGGATAATGCCATTAAGTATACCCAACCCGGATCGCACATTACGCTGTCGGCCAGACAGGACTTGAACATGGTGGTAGTGGAGGTGTCCGATGATGGCCCGGGTATCGGAGCGGAAGCCAAGGCCAGATTGTTCGAGATGTTCTATACCGCAGACAACAGCCGCGGGGATGGGCGCCGGGGCTTGGGGCTGGGCCTTTCTCTGTGCAAATCGATTGTTAATGCCCACGGGGGGATGATCGGGGTAAGGGACAATGAGCCCAGGGGCACGGTATTCTATTTTACCCTGCAGGCAGAGGAGGTAAGTGTGTATGAATAAGCCCTTTATTCTTGTTGTGGAGGACGACAAGCCCATCCGCAAGCTGATTACGACCACTCTGGAGACTCAGGGATACCGGTATCAGACGGCGGAAACCGGCCAAGCTTCCATTATGGAAGCGGTATCCAGGCAACCGGACCTGATGATTCTCGATTTGGGGCTGCCGGATATGGATGGGGTGGATATTATCCGGAAGGTGCGGACATGGTCCAATCTGCCGATTATTGTGGTCAGCGCGCGCAGCGAGGACCGGGATAAAATCGAGGCGCTGGATGCGGGAGCAGACGATTATTTGACCAAACCCTTCAGTGTGGAGGAACTGTTGGCCAGATTGCGGGTCAGTCTGCGGCGAATCCGCTATGACAGCGACAAGCTCATGAAGGAAGCTTCCCTATTCATCAACGGTCATCTCAAAATTGATTATGCGGCGGGATGCGTGTGGTTGGACGGGGAAGAAATTCACCTCACACCAAGCGAATACAAGCTGTTGTGCCTGCTGGCCAAAAATGTGGGCAAGGTGCTGACCCACAATCATATCCTGCATGAAATTTGGGGCAGCCATCCTTATGATGTGTCGGCCCTGCGCGTATTTATGGCTACCCTTCGCCGGAAAATAGAAAAATCCAGCCCGCATCCCAAATATATTCAAACCCATATCGGCATCGGCTACCGGATGCTGCAAGTGGGGGATGAGGGGTAAATCCCGCTCCGGTCAGGAGCGGATTGCCGCAACCATGCTCTTATGGAGCATGGTTTTTTGGTGCGGCAGCCCAATGAGTCGGCCAATCCTCCCAGGAATAGCTATCCCTCAAGAACGGCTGTCCTCTCCAACAGTAACTGTTCCCCAGTTGGCCTTCGATCCGTTTTCGCGCAACTAGAGGGAGAATCTCCCGATATTATCACCTAACCCGCCTCTTTTGGAGGAATAGATGGAACTAAAAGAATGTTAATTCAATGGGAAGCCAACAGCTGGCAAAATGATAGCTGTTGGCTTCCCGGCTGGAGTTGAGGCGCTCTGTCCTATCAAGGAAAGTAGAAGATGGCTCATCCCGCTGGTTATGTTCTTAAGCTGATCTTTATTTCTTCGAACAAACTCTAATCCTAAGCTAATGGTGAGAGTGTTACGCTTATTGTCGGAAGCAAAGGAGAGGAGAGGGAGAAGATGAGAATACTGGCAGCTGTTGGTCTGATCTCGCTATTAGTATCCGGGCTGTATGTAGTGAAAAAATGGTGCGGTAGCCATGCTCTAAGGACGTTGCAAACCACGGGTTACTACGAAGACGCCGGTGTTTATAAAGCGGCCGAAGCTTTTGCGCGGGGAGCGCCCGCCGAAACCGTTGAAGCCATGCTGGACCAGAGCTATGAGTTCGACCGCAGGCGGATTGGGCAGACGCTGACCCTGGCGCTGCCCTACCGGAACAGCGTCGATGGAGGCTACCGGGCATTTATCCAGGCTGTAAATCAAGTGCTGGAAGAAGAGGTGTACCGCTGAAGATGTCTCGGACCGGATATCTTAATGTCATCTTAATCCTTTCGCCAGAGACTCTAATCCTGAATTAATGACAGAAATGATACGCTAAACAACAAGCAGCTGTTGCTTATGCGGATGGGGAAGCGATAGGTGTTCGAGATGCAAGTCGAGATGCAAGTTAGTGGAGAGGAGAGACTGCGGATATGATCGATGTGTACATGGCCGTGTCGTTAGCTGCAATCTTCGGTCTGTTCTATGGGTTCACATGCTGGTGCGGGCGTGTAGTGGACAATCAAGGAGGGGAAGGGCAATGACTGTGGTGATTGCGGTGACCTTGCTGGTATTCCTCTACTTGGTCTACGCCTTGATTCATCCGGAAAAGTTCTAAATGTTTCAACTGCCATCATGAGGGCAGTGCAGTGATGAAGGCCGAGCAATAAGGAAGGATGGGCAACAATGGAATTTGCCCGGCGGCCCATTCTATACGAAATTTCATACAGAATGGGCTAGCTAGGGTAGCGGCACCGGGCCATACATCAGATACAGGGAACGGGGAATCCCTGGAGACTCACACCAGATAAGCATCGAATACGCACCAGATAAGCGCTGGATGCGCATCTGATAAGCGCCGGACAATTACCAGATATGCATCGGGTAAGCGTCGGATACGCATCACATACGCACCCGGTTGCTTATTCTATAGTTTGCAAACACACTTTAACCTATGTTGAGGAGGGTCATTCGTGGGCATTGTGCAAATCGCCGCAGTTATTGCCATTTTGTTGCTGCTGGTAAAACCGGCAGGAACTTATCTCTATTATGTATTTTCCAATGAGCCGAACCGGACGGACCGGATCTTCGGAGGAGTGGAACGGGGCATCTACAGGCTGAGCGGGCTGAACCGGCTCGGGGGCATGTCGTGGAAGCGGTATGCCGTCAGCTTTTTGTCCACCAATATTGTGCTCGTTGCTTTCGGTTATGGCATTCTCCGTCTGCAGGGGGGACTGCCGCTTAATCCGGGCGGAACGGGCGGGATGGAAGAGACACTGGCTTTCAACACGGTTATCAGTTTTATCACCAACACCAATCTGCAGCATTTCAGCGGGGAGACGGGGCTTTCGTATTTCTCGCAAATGGCTGTGATCACCATGATGATGTTCACCTCCGCCGCCAGCGGATTTGCCGTGGCCGCGGCTTTTGTCAGAGGCATTACCGGAAGAGAATCCGTAGGCAACTTCTTTGCGGATTTTGTCAAGGCGCATACCCGGATTTTCATCCCCGGCGCTCTGGCAGGCATGCTGGTGCTGGTGGCCATGCAGGTTCCGCAGACGCTGAGCCCTACCTTGGAAGTGGCCACTCTGGAGGGTGGCACGCAACAGATCGCCATTGGTCCTGTAGCTTCGCTTGAGGTGATCAAGCATCTGGGAACCAACGGAGGCGGGTTTTTCGGAGCCAATTCAGCCCATCCTTTCGAGAATCCCAGCCCGCTGTCCAATGTATTCGAGATCCTGCTGATGTGGACTCTGCCTGCCTCCTTCCCCTATATGTACGGGCTGTTCGCCAAAAACAAGCGCCAGGGCTGGGTGATCTTCACCGGGATGATGACGCTGTTCGTATTGCTGCTGTCTCTGAATTATTACGCGGAAACGCAGGGTAATCCTGCCGTGAACAATATGGGCATCGACGTGTCCCAGGGCAGTATGGAGGGCAAGGAGGTCCGCTTCGGCATAGCGCAAACCTCCCTGTTCACCACGGTGACCACCGCCGCCACAACGGGCAGCGTGAACAATATGCATGATACTCTGACACCGTTGGGGCAGATTACGCCGCTCGCTCTGATGATGCTGAACAATGTATTTGGCGGCAAGGGGGTAGGCTTGATCAATATGCTGATGTATGCCATGCTCGGCGTGTTTCTGTGCGGGCTGATGGTGGGGCGGACGCCGGAATTTCTGGGCCGCAAAATCGAGGCGCGGGAGATGAAGCTCATCGCGGTGGCCATCCTCATCCACCCGCTGATTATTCTGGCGCCAACCGCGGCGGCCTTCCTGACGGACCTGGGGCAGGGGTCCATCAGCAATCCCGGCTTCCACGGATTGTCCCAGGTGCTGTACGAATACGTATCCTCAGCCGCCAACAACGGCTCCGGCTTCGAGGGGCTGGCGGATAATACGCCGTTCTGGAACCTCACCACCGGAATTGTGATGCTGCTGGGCCGCTATATCTCGATTATCGCCATGCTGGCCGTGGCCGGTTCCTTGTTGAAGAAGAAGCCGGCAGCGGAAACCGTCGGCACCTTCCGGACAGATAACGGTCTGTTCACAGGCATTCTGATCGGCACGGTGCTGATCATCGGGGCCTTGACCTTTTTGCCCGTTATGGTGCTGGGTCCCGTCGCGGAGCATTTGACCTTGCGGTAGGCTGGACATTACAGGCAAGCTGGAGGAGAGGGAGAAGAAGATGAGTACTGGACAACGGAACAAACTGCTAAGCGGCCCCATCGTCCGCCAAGCGGTAAAAGACAGCTTCATAAAGCTCAATCCGGTTACATTGATGAAAAATCCGGTCATGTTCGTAGTGGAGCTTGGTACGATGATCGTACTGCTGATGGTGATTATCCCCGGATATTTCGGTGCGGAGGAGACAGTTGGCTTCAATATCGCCGTATTTTTCATCCTGCTGTTTACCGTGCTGTTCGCCAATTTCGCGGAAGCGCTGGCGGAGGGGCGGGGGAAAGCCCAGGCGGATTCCCTCAAGAAGACGAAGCAGGACAGCAAGGCCAATAAAGTAACAGGGACAACGGTGAGTATTGTCTTAGCCTCCGAGCTGCGCAAGGGGGATATGGTGATCGTCTCCCAGGGAGAGCTTATTCCCGGAGACGGCGAGGTAATGGAGGGTCTGGCCTCCATCGATGAGTCGGCGATTACCGGTGAATCTGCACCGGTGATCAAGGAGGCGGGAGGCGACTTCAACTCCGTAACCGGAGGAACCAGGGTGGTGAGCGACCAGATCAAGGTGCGCATCACAAGCGATCCCGGAGAGTCGTTCCTGGACCGGATGATCTCGCTGGTGGAGGGGGCCAAGCGCCAGAAGACGCCCAACGAGCTTGCCCTGAGCACCCTGTTGATCAGTCTGACTATGATCTTCCTGATCGTCGTTGTCACTCTGAAGCCGATTGCCGCTTACCTGGAGATTGAACTGGAGATTCCCGTTCTGATCGCTCTGCTGGTTTGCCTGATTCCCACCACCATCGGCGGCTTGCTGTCCGCCATCGGCATTGCCGGGATGGACCGGGTCACCCGGTTCAATGTGGTTGCCATGTCCGGCAAGGCGGTGGAGGCGGCGGGGGACATCAATACCATGATTCTGGACAAAACGGGCACAATCACCTTCGGCAACCGGATGGCCAGCGAATTCATCCCGGTAGGGAGGGAAACAGCGGAGGAGGTGTCTGCCTGGGCCGCCGTCAGCTCCCTGAAGGACGAGACGCCGGAGGGGCGGTCGGTTATGGAGCTGGCCCGGAGGCTGGAGCATCCCTATGATGCCGGGATTGCCGAAGGCGGAGCCTTCATCGAGTTTAAAGCGGAAACGCGGATGAGCGGGATGGATCTGCCCGACGGGCGCCGCGTGCGCAAGGGAGCGGTGGACGCAGTCAAGAAATGGACGCTTGCCCAAGGCGGGACCTGGCCGGACAATCTGGACTCCAATGCCGAAGCGATTGCCCGGCAGGGGGGGACGCCGCTGGCCGTTGCCGTGGACGGGCGGATTCTTGGCTTGATCTACTTGAAGGATACCGTCAAGCCGGGCATGAAGGAGCGGTTCGATGAGCTGCGGAGGATGGGGATCAAGACGGTCATGTGCACCGGCGACAACCCCTTGACCGCAGCCACCATCGCCCGTGAGGCGGGAGTGGATGATTTCATCGCCGAGAGCACGCCGGAGGACAAGATCGCCGTGATCCGCCGGGAGCAGGCGCAGGGCAAGCTGGTGGCGATGACGGGTGACGGCACCAATGATGCGCCTGCGCTGGCCCAGGCAGATGTAGGGCTGGCGATGAACAGCGGTACGGCAGCCGCCAAGGAAGCGGCCAACATGGTGGATCTGGACTCCGATCCCTCGAAGATTATCGAGGTAGTGGCGATCGGCAAGCAGCTGCTGATGACCCGGGGAGCGCTGACAACGTTCAGCATCGCCAACGATATCGCCAAATATTTTGCGATTATACCCGCCATGTTCATGCTGGCTGTTCCGGAGATGGAGGCGCTCAATGTGATGGGCCTCGGCTCTCCCGATTCTGCGGTTTTGTCCGCGCTGGTATTCAATGCGGTGATTATCCCGCTGCTGATCCCCCTGGCCATGCGGGGAGTTTCCTACAAGCCCATGAGCTCCACGCGGCTGTTGCGCCGCAATATCCTGATCTATGGGCTTGGCGGAATTGTGGTCCCGTTCGCAGGGATCAAGATCATTGACCTGTTCGTCAACATCTGGATCTGACAGACAGATCAACTGCGTCATAATAAATATGGGAAGGTGAGGATAAATGATTCATTCCTCCGAAACTGCGGCAGAGACCCGTCAGGAAGCAGCCGGCTCCTATTTCTTCGGTATCCTGCGGCTTTGTCTGGTACTCATCGTGTTGTGCGGCATTGCCTATCCTCTGGCCAGTACCGGGCTTGCCCAGTTGCTGATGCCGTCCCGGGCCAATGGCAGCTTGCTGGAGAATGAAGACGGCGTTGCGGTAGGCTCCGGGCTGATTGGGCAGAGCTTCACCGATCCGCGTCTGTTTCATGGCCGCGTGTCCAGCATTGCTTACAAGGCGGAGGCTTCCGGCTCCAACAACTACGCGCCCTCCAATCCGGACCTGCTGCAGCGTACAGAAGAGTTCATTGCCCAGTGGCAAAAGGATAACCCCGGCGTAGCGCTGGAGCGGCTGCCCGTTGATCTGGCGACCAACTCCGGCTCCGGTCTGGACCCGCATATTACACCGGAGTCGGCCTTGGTGCAAATTCCGCGGATCAGTGAACGGACGGGAATTCCAAGCGCGGACCTGGAGGCTCTGGTCGACCGGTATACGGAAGGCCGGGACTTGGGATTGTTCGGCGAGAAGCGGGTGAATGTGCTGAAGCTCAATCTGGCTTTATCGGCAAGGCTGGCGGAGTAGAGAGGCAGCAGAGGAGCTGCGGGTGACGGGAGCGCATCAGCCCGGGGAGGAGGAGGTCCATGCCGCCATACAAACGGAAAACACCGGAAGACATTCTCCAGTCGATTTACCGGCTGCACCGGGGCAGGCTGAAGATTATGATCGGACCGGTAAGCGGATCGGGCAAGACCTATCATATGCTGCAGGAGGGCAGGCTGTTGAAGGAGCGGGGAATTGACGTGGTGACCTGCGCCGTGTCCACCATGCAGAGAGCGGAGACTGTCCGGCAGCTGTCGGAGCTGGAGCGGGTGCCCAGCATCCATTGGCGGCGGGGAGACAAGGAGCAGAAGGATCTGCCCTTGGAGGCGCTGCTGGCCCGCAATCCCGAGGTGCTGCTCGTGGACGGCCTGGCCCACCGCAACCGGGAGGGTGCCCGTTTCCGGACCCGGCTGGAGGATATCCGCTATCTGATGGATCACGGCATCGGCGTGATTACCACCATCAATGTTTACGAGCTGGCCGGTGTGGAGGAAATCATCTTCAGGATGACCGGCATCCGCGCCGAGGAGACGGTGCCTATGGATACGTTGGAGCTGGCGGATGAGATCCGGTTGATCGATGTGTCTCCGGAAACCATCCTGAACCGGATCAACGACGGGGTGCTGGGGGATGAGACTCATCCCGCCCTCTCCCGCCGGGGCAATCTCGGCGTGCTTCGGGAAATCTCCCTCCGGCTGGTGGCGGAAGGGGTCAACGATACCCTGGAGAAATACCGGGAGGAGCACGGGCTCATCGGTCCTTCAGGGGCCATCGAACGGATTCTCGTCTCGGTGCAGTATCATTGGAACGGCTCGCTCTATGTGCGGAGAGGGCAGCAGATTGCCAAGCGGCTGAACGGGGATTTGCTGGTGGCGACCTTTGTTTTGTCCAAGAGGCCATTGACGAAGGAACAGCAGGCCTTCAAGCGTTCCATCAGCAAGCTGGCGGAGAAGGTGGGTGCCAAATTCGAAGAGCTTCCTCTGCCGCATCTGCGCAAGCTGCCATCCATGCTTGTCCGCTACGCGATTGCCAATAATGCAACCCGCATTGTCATGGGCCATTCCAAGAAGAGCCGTTGGCAGGAGCAGTGGCAGGGCTCCATCGTGAACAGAGTGCTGAGAAGAACGCGGAATATCGATGTGTTCGTGATGGCTGACCGGGCCGAGCGGGAGGGGGAGCGCATCCTGCCTGTCAAGGCCGCGTCAAGAGGCGGGGAAGATCCATTCCATCGGCTGAGTCACCAGGAAATCGAGAGGAAGATCGAAACGATCAAGCGCGGCGCCTTCAAGGTATACATCGGAGCTGCTCCCGGCGTAGGCAAGACGTACAAAATGCTGCAGGAAGGCAATATGCTCCTGAATAAAGGCATTGATGCGGTGATCGGACTGCTGGAAACCCACGGCCGGAAGGAGACGGCCGGACAGGTAGGCGGATTGCCGGCGATTCCCCGGGCAAAAACGATGTACATGGGGACGCAGCTGGAGGAAATGGATACCGAAGCGATTATCGCCCGCCATCCCGAGGTGGTGCTGGTGGACGAATTGGCCCATACGAATGTACCGGGAAGCCGGACCAAGAAGCGCTACGAGGATGTCACCCGTCTGTTGGAGAGCGGCATTTCCGTTATTACCACGGTGAATGTCCAGCACCTGGAAAGCCTGAATGACGCGGTGGAGCAGCTGACGGGAGTCCGGGTGAGGGAAACGGTGCCGGATGCCGTATTGAAAATGGCCGATGAGGTGGAGCTGATCGATGTGACGCCCCAGATGCTCCAGGAGCGGATGCGCGACGGGAAGATTTATGCGTTGGAGAAGGTTGATCAGGCATTGGCCTCCTTCTTCAAGCTGCACAATCTCATCGCCCTGCGGGAGCTGGCCCTCCGCGAAATCGCCGATGATGTGGACGAGCGGCTGGAGGCGTGGGACCGGGATGCATCCCTGCGGGGGCCGTGGCGCAGGCGCGAGGTCATCTTCGTCTGCGTGGACATGGGGCCCAGAGCGGAGCGGCTGATCCGCCGCGGCTTCCGGATTGCCCATCGGTTGAAGGCGGAATGGCATGTCCATTATGTGCACTGGGGCGCGGTGGACGCCGGCAGCGACCGGAAGCGGCTGGAGGTGCTGCGGCAGCTGACAGAGCGTCTCGGCGGGAGGATGGAAGTGGCCCAAGCCGGCAGCCGCCGCAGGATACACAGGGACTTGCTCGACAGGTTGAATGAATTGCAGGCCACGCAGCTCATCATCGGGCAGTCCCGCAAGCCCCTCTGGTACACCCTGTTCAAAGAAAGCGCCGTCCATTATCTGCTCCGCAACGCCCGCCATGTGGATATGCTGATCGTGGCCGACTTCGATCCCGCAGCGGCAGATCAAGCGCCATAATTACGGAGGGCCCCTTAAATCTATTTTCCAAAAGCTATTGACCGAATCGGTTTACAGGACTACACTGTTCTTGTAAACCGATTCGGTCGATTTGTATTTGCGGAGGTGAAGGGGTTGGAAAAGTTTGTAGGGTTGCCTGTCGATAAACAAAATAAAATCATTGCGGGCGCTCTTACAGCCTTCGGCGCCAACGGTTATAAGAAGGCATCCGTAAGTGACATTGCCGCCGCCGCGGGAATTTCCAAAGCGATGGTATTCCATTATTTTGGCACCAAAAAGACGCTATACCTTCATTTAATGGATTTTTGCAGCGGTGTTCTGATGAATGAAGTGGAGGAGAGGTTTGATCAGGGGGTCACCGATTTCTTTGAACGAATCAAGCTTGCGACAATAATCAAAATTTCGGTTATGGAAAAACACCCGTCCGTTCTTTCCTTTTTAACCAGCGCTTATTTTGAAGAGGATGAAGAAGTGCGGAAAGAGATCAAACACAGGCTTGCCGCGGGTGAAAATTTCAGAAGCAAAATCGCTTTTGACAACATGGACGCTTCCAAATTCAAAGAAGGCGTTGACCCCAAGCTGGTCATGAAAATCCTGGTCCGGTACGCCGAAGGATTCGTCAGTGAATTACCCAACCGGGCAGAATTCGATATGAAGGTCATATCCGAAGAATTCGATGAGAGTATGAATTTGCTGAGAAACAATCTATATAAAGAGGAATATCTGGGAGAATTTTGAGGAGGATGTCTTATGAACGTCATTGAAATAAAGAACCTCACCAAACATTACGGCAAGGCAAGAGGCATCATGGATGTCAACCTGGCTGTTGAACAGGGAGAGGTATTCGGGTTTATCGGGCCTAACGGTGCCGGGAAATCCACCACCATCCGGACGCTGCTTGGCCTCATCAATCCCACCGGCGGGAGCGCTGCCATCTTCGGTAAAAGTTGCAGCGAGCATCCCGAAATCAGGAAGGAGGTAGGATATCTGCCGTCCGAAGTGTTCTATTACGATGATATGCGGGTCATCGACCTGCTCCGTTATTCGGCCAGCTTCTACAAGAAGGATTGCATGCACCGCATAAAGGAGCTTGCCGGCATGATGGATCTGGACCTGAACAAGAAGATCGACGACCTTTCCTTCGGCAACAAGAAGAAGGTCGGTATCGTGCAAGGGCTGCTCCACGAGCCGAAGCTGATTATTCTCGATGAGCCTACAAGCGGCCTTGATCCGCTGATGCAGCAAAAATTTTTTGAGATCATCCTGCAGGAAAACAAAAAGGGCGCAACCGTATTCTTTTCCTCCCACATTCTCAGCGAGGTACAGAAAATGTGCAGCCGGGTGGCCTTTATTAAAGAAGGGAAAATCATCAAGCTGGAGAAGATGAGCACCCTGCACGAAAACAACTACAAGAAGATCAGTATCGAGGGCAAGTCCGAAATCACCAAAGAAGCCTTAACCATCAACGGAGTGAACAATCTTGAGATCAAAGGCAATTCGGCCCATTTTATATTCAAGGGCAATATTAATCATATTATCCGGAAAATCGCCGGTATGGAGCTTCGCAACATTGCCATCGAAGAACCCGACCTTGAGGAAATCTTCATGCACTATTATGGCAAGGAGGATGGAACGGCATGAATATGTACCTGCACGAACTGAAATCCTTGCGGAAAGCGGCTGTGATCTGGTCGTGTTCCATGATTGCGCTGGCAGCGTTGTTTCTTTCCATCTATCCCAGTATGGCGAGGGATGCGGCGGAGTTCAAAACCATGCTGGGCAGCTATCCGGCATCCATACGGGCCATGCTGGGAATTAATCTGGATTACATCACCTCCATCCTGGGTTTTTATTCGATGATCTTCTCCTTTATTTCCCTGTGCGGAGCTATTCAGGCCATGAACTTCGGTGTTTCCATCTTATCCAAGGAATCACGGGAGCGGACGGCGGATTTTCTCCTGGTCAAGCCCGTTTCACGCTCAAGCATCGTCAGTGCCAAGCTCCTGGCGGCTTTCACCATGATTCTTGCCACGGATATTGTATTCTACACCGCATCGGCTGTCATAGCCAACGCCGTCAGAACATCCGATTACAGCCATAAGCTATTCTTCATGATTAATCTCGTCCTGCTCTTTATCCAGCTTATTTTTCTTGCAGTAGGCATGGTTATTTCCGTGTTCTTCAACAAATTGAAAAACGTGCTTCCTCTTTCACTTGGTGTTGTTTTTGGATTCTACATGGTTGGGGCGCTGATTGCCACCGGCACCAAGGATGAGGCGGCCCGTTATGCTTCTCCGTTCAAATACTTTGATATTCCTTATATTATTGACAATGCGGCTTATGAGGTCCAGTATCTGATTATCAGCGGGATCATTATCGCGGCAGCCGTCGCAGCCAGCTATGTGATCTACAATAGGAAGGATATTCATGCGGTGAACTGAGCTGCATGCGGCTGTAACCCGTGAGGAGGTTTGATGATGAATATTTTCTTAAGAGAGCTTAAGTCCAACCGAAAGTCCTTGATCATATGGAGCGTATGCATGTTTCTGTTGGTAGCGAGCGGCATGGGCAAGTATACCGCTTATTCCTCAGGCGGGGCGAGCAGTGAAGTTTTTAACCAATTGCCGGATTCATTAAAAGCCCTTTTGGGGATGGGCTCGTTGGACGTGACTGTCATGAGCGGTTTTTTTGCATTTCTGTTTCTGTATATTGAACTTACGGCCGCCATCCACGCCGTGCTGCTGGGGAGCAGCATCATTGCCAAGGAGGAGCGGGATAAGACGGCCGAATTCCTGATGGTGAAGCCGGTGTCGCGGACAGCCATTATGACTTCAAAGCTTCTTGCCGCTCTGGTGAACATAATCATCCTGAACCTCGTCAGCCTGTTCTCCTCCATTATTATGGTTGATGCATACAATAAGGGAGAGGCAATCACCGGTGAAATAGTCTTGTTTCTGTTCAGCATGCTTATCATTCAACTGCTCTTTCTGTCGCTTGGAGCATTGCTCGCAGCTTTCATCCGCAGTTCCAAAGCCTCGGGTGCTCTGGCCACCGGGATTCTGTTCGGTTCGTTCGTCATATCCAAAATTACGGATTTGGCAGATGATCTTCGTTTTCTGAATGTGCTTTCCCCCTTTAAATATTTCGACTACAGCCGTATTGCCGATGGCCATGGGCTTAGTCTCGCGATTGCGCTTTTTTCCCTTCTGGTTACCGCCCTTTTTTCGGCTTTCACCTACTTCTTTTACCGGAAGCGGGAGTTCGGCATCTAGGGCGAGTTTTCGGACGCGCCCTAGAATTAATTCCTGTATTCCAATAATTCATTTACCGTTTTGAAAATGTAGTCTTGATCTTGGAGTCCCTTAATAATACCCTTAATGGCATTAAGGGTATTGCCTTTCCCATCATACATGGGATGCAACAGGATGATGGAGCCTGGCTTGACATTGTCCACCACGTGCCGGATTATGGTTTCGGAGCTTGCGTTGACCCGCGGATCGGTTTCGGGCTCCAGGTCCCATGTAATCGTATTCCGGCCGTTTTGTTTAAGGTAATAGGGAAGGAATAATAATTTTTTACCATACGGAGGCCTAAACTGAATCGTACCCTTGTACCCGGTCTCTCTGATCAGGCGGTCCGTATCCTCAATTTCCTGCTTGATATAGGACGGGGATTTAAAAACCATCCGGTTGTGGGAATAGGTATGGTTGCTTTGATATCCCTGCCTTTAGACAAATAAAGCTCATTATATAGGAAATACATGCAGAGTTAAAGATGGGTATCTTACAATGAAATACGCCATTCGGCCCAATGGTTCCCAACAAAATTGATTTTGCCGGTACTTATAAGAGGGATGCTAATGAAGGGCAGGTGAGAAGATGGATTTCACGGAACGTCTGATTCAAGACTACGCCAAGAGAATATGGGGATTTGCCTATGCCAAAACCAATGATGTTCACAACGCCGGGGATTTATCCCAGGAAATTATTGTGGCGCTCTGTGACGGGGCACTGGCGGATAAGGGCATCGACAATATGGATGGGTATATCTACCGGATCTGCTGCTATACCTGGTCCAAGTATCTGCGGAAGAACAAGCCCGGGTGGGAAGCCTTGCACAACGGGGGCACAATCCAATACATGGAGAGCGGGGACAATATTGAAGCGGCGCTCATTCACAACGAGCTGATGGGGAAGCTGCGGCAGGAGATCATGTATCTCGGCAAAATGAAACGAGACATTACCGTCATGTACTATTACGAGAACAAGAGAGGGGAGGACATAGCCCGTCTTCTCGGTATTCCTGCCTCCACTGTCAGGTGGCATCTGAGTCAGGCCAAAACAGATCTAAGGGAGCGGTTGAGATTGCCAACGGAGAATAGCGGTATTTACAAGCCTGTACGGCTTAGCACAGGACGGAATGGCTGGGGAGAGCAGGTTGACCCATGCGGCTTGCATACCGATGTATTGATGCAGAATATCTGCTGGGTCTGTCACGGCAGGGCGCTGACCGTGGAGGAAATTGCAAGGACTCTCGGTGTGGCCGCCGTATACCTCGAAGATAAGCTCGACAGGCTGCTTGAGTTGGATTATATGAGAAGGGTGCAGAAGAACAAGTACCAAACCCGCTTCTTCATCCCGGACGCCCGTTACCAACTGACCGAGAGGGAATTTCATCTGGAGCATACCTGGCCGATGGCCGAACAGTTCCATCACGTTATTACGGAAGCGCTGCCGGGGATCAAAGAGGCTGTTGGCAACAGTGGGGATTTCACAGACGACTTTCTGATTTGGCAATTCATTCCCCTGATCATCTTCCGCACCATTCAGCAGATCGACCGGGTGATGATTGAGCGCCATGGGCTTCAGCACGCATCGCCGAGGCGCAAGGATGGGGGACGTTACTGGGCGAGCGCCAGCCTTCGGATGACGGATATTGTGGAGGAGCATCCCGGGCTTACCGAGGAGCTTCGTGAGTTCTGTCTGCAAGGGGGCGGTAATGCGATAAAATTGCCTGCTGCCGGGAAAATGCATGCCCTGCAGTTTGATCTGGGCTTCCTGGGTGGGCACCGTGAATTTGGGCCGGCTGAGCTTGCCCAGCTAAACCGGGTGCATGAGCTTATCGTGAGCGGTGAGGCTCCCAACAGCTATGACCGGGAAATCATCTCCAATCTGATCAGAGAAGGCTATGCAGCCCATAGGGACGGAAGCCTCAAAATTCTGATTCCCTATCTGACTGCGGACCGGATGGAAGCGGTGACTGATCTCTTGCAGGCCTGCTCGGATAAGCTGCTGGACAGGGAGGGGATAGGCAGCACATTCCATCGGTACATGACGGCCATGAACAAAGAGATCCCGGACTTCGTGGAGGATAATGAGCGCAATCACCTGTTGTCCGGCTTCAGCCCTTATATCACAATCCTCTGGCTCCTGTTCAGGAACGGTTGCCTGAGGAAGCCTGCCGCAGAAGAAGTCAAATGCATCTGCACAGTGGTCTGGGAGGAATAGGGCATGCAGCTAACCCTTTATTAAATGATACAGACCAAGAATACAAAATTAGGATATCATGTAGATATATCTTTTTCATGGGGTGATTGGAGTGGAGCGAAAAGATGTGGAACAAATCCTGAAAAATCAAAAGATTTTTTATCAGAGCAGTATTGTGTAAGCAAGATAGGTATTTTCGGCTTATTTGTTCGTGAAGAACAAACCGAAAAAAGTGATATTGACCTTCTTGTTGAATTCACAAGGCCTGTAGGATTTCAATTCGTTGAATTGAAGGATTACTTAGAATCTTTATTCAACGGACCTGTAGATCTAGTTACCATAAACGCGTTAAAACCGTATATGAGGGAAGAAATTTTAAGTGAGGTAAGTGTTCAAGGTGAATGATATGGTAATAAAGGGAGTGGAACAGCATAACGGAAAAAATTTCCGTTACCATGAGATTTTTCGGTAATTGCGAAGAATTAACGGAAAAAATTTCCGTTAATTTGCTCAAAACTAGGTCAATATGCCTTTTTCGGGGAGTTTAGTAGGAGATAACGGAAAAAATTTCCGCTAAATGAGCGAGTAATGAACAATTCGCAGGGATAACGGAAAAAATTTCCGTTATGAGTAAGCGGGGCGGGACCGCCATAGGAAAAAGGCGTTACTCCTTTAGAAATGTAAAAAAGACCTGACGGTGTTCTTCCGCCAGGTCTTTCTTAAAGGAAAAAATTGCAAGATAAGAAGGACAGGGCACCGCGGCAAACTTGGATTTTATGTCTTGACTACTCTTTTGCGGTAATCGTAGATGATGCCGCCCTCCATACTTTCATGACTGAAAGATTCAAACCCCCGGTCCAGCAGCTCCTTATTAGGAGCCGTTCTCTTGAATTCATCGTCCCCGTTGCAGCAGACGATCCATCCGCCGCTTTTGGTTATACGGGTCAGCTCAGCGATTTCCTGATCATAGGAATCTCCGACAACATGACCGGACATAACCACATCGAAGGTACTGTCCTCGTACGGCAGCTCCGTTGCCATACCGTCAAGAACCTTCATATTTTGAATGCGACTGCTCTTTATCCGGTCACGCATATACTCACGCAGGCTGTCGCATGGCTCACTTGCATATACGCGCCTGGCCCTGTCTGCTGCGGCAAAGGCAAGCCTGCCTGTTCCGGCTCCCACATCCAACACGATTTTATCCGTCAGGTCCACTAAGCTATAGAGGCTTTGGGGATTCCAGTTGCGGATATAATTCACCTGATCCATAACCTCCGGATATGCATACACAATGAAGGTCTCATATGCCGTTAGCAGCGATACCTCAGCCAAGCGGGCTTCTTCAGCGCTTACATGTGCCTGCAGAAGTGAAGGGAGCTGACTTATGAAATTTGTGCATTCGGGAGCCTTGCGTTGGCAGAATGCAATCACATGCGGATAACGGCTCAGCGCTTTGGCCAGATCGGTCTTATAGTCACGCCCTGCGTGGTTGTACCAGTTGTTCTCATTCATGAGATAACGAATAATCCATCTGTCAAACAGCAACAAAGTATCCATTGTGTAATCTTGCGGATTAATCCAGTTATATGCCATCTTTATCCTCCATTTGATGCAGGAGGGCTACAATAGTCACCCTCCTAGATTTTGGGCAACGGACAAATATTTTTTCATATGAAACCACCCTTTTATGGACAGCAATACTACCTCTGCATGCTGCATCCTGTGAGATACGTTGAGGTATGCTCCACATTTATTTTACAGAATCAGGAACCTGATGCATAGAATATAATTGATTTTTCCGCAAATGACCCACACCTGCGTCTGCAGCCGATCCGGTAAAAGACGAAGAGCAGCTGAAGCACCGCGGCCTCATCTGTTGTAGCTCCCGGCCTATGAGTAGTATAATCCTGGTAGGATTGTTGATATGGCAGTGAAGGAGCGCGCCGATGACAGCAGACGAACTTAAGAAACGAATGGGGCACTTAAGTATTTGGAAAAAGAACGGGCAGCGCGCCCCGCACAAACCGCTATTGATTCTGTACGCTCTGGCCCGCCTTCAACAGCATGCGGTTAGTTTGCCCTATGAGCAGGTTCGGGTGAAATTGAAGCAGCTTCTTATGGAATTCGGCCCGCCCAGGAAATCCTACCATCCGGAGGAGCCCTTTGTCAGACTGGTGACAGATGGAATATGGGAGACGAACTCCTGGATAGATAAGAGGCAGTTTTCCGACAGGCAGCTTCTGGCGGATCAGGTGGCCGGAGGCTTCAGTTCTGAAGTGATATGGCTGTTGCAGGGCAATCATGCGTTGATTCAAGAGCTGGCGGAGCTGCTGCTCCATGATCATTTTCCGGAGTCCATGCACCAGGATATTCTGGAAGAGGTAGGGCTGGATTTCACCGTCGGCAAGAAGAGGCCCCGTGATCCCCAGTTCCGGGAGCGCATCCTGAGAGCGTATGAATACAGCTGCGCCGTGTGCGGCTTTAACGTCAGGCTGGGCCATCACCTGGTGGGCATTGATGCGGCTCATATCCAATGGCACCAGGCGGGCGGACCGGATACGGTGGATAACGGAATTGCCCTGTGCTCCTTGCATCATAAGCTGTTTGACCGTGGGGTGTTCTCCATTAACGAGGAGCGAAGGCTGATCGCTGCTGAAGCGGCCCATGGCACAAAAGGCTTCGAGGAGTGGCTGATGAGATTTCACGATCATGAGATAAAGCGGCCTATTCGCCCTGAATATCAGCCGGAAGCGCGTTATATGGGCTGGCATATCCGGGAAGTCTTTCAGGGTCCGGCCCGCTATTCCGCTCACGGGTGATTGCGTTGATTTTTCTATAGGAAAGGCTATACAAGGTCATCTTACCGTCTGGTAAACGAGACCTATGGCTCCGGAATCAAAGGTCTTGTTTTCGATCAGCGTAAGATTGATCTTCTCCTTGAGACCTTGGAATAACGGCAATCCCTTACCGATCAAGACGGGAGAGACCGTAATTTTATACTCATCAATTAAGCCATACTGCATAAGGCTGTGTGCGAGCCTGGGACTGCCGAGGATGACCATATCCTTGCCTGGTTGCTGCTTGAGGTCATTGATCTCTTCCTGGACGCCTTCTTTCACGAGTCTGGAATTCTTCCATTCGACCTTCTCCAGCGTCGTGGAAAAAACGATTTTGGCCGTCTTTTCGATCCACTCGGCATGATCCCGTTCATGCTGCGAAGCTGCTGGGTTCGAAGGCACAGATGGCCAGTAGCTGTGCATCATCTGATAAGTCCCGCGTCCCCAAATGACAGTGTCGGCAGTACTCAGAATTTCTTTGGCGTGTTTCTCCAAATCAGCATCGTAGGAAACCCAGCCGATATCCATTTCACCGTTCGGCCCCTCTACAAAACCGTCAAGCGATGCGTGCAGGAATAGAATGAGTTTTCTCATGTTCAGTTCTCCTTTGTTCATAAGGAATATCTACATTTATCATAGAACATTTGTTCGCGATTATCAATATCAACATTGAGGCTTAACGAAGCCATAGGAAAAAGAAAAAAGTCCGGCAGTCTCCGGACTTTGGGATTATGGATGTCAGTGGTTGATATGCTCTTCAACTTGCTCCAGCCGCTCCATGGTGTTGTTCAGATCGGCTTCCATTCCTTTTAGCAGACGGCGTTCATTTCGCCTTTCGTCTTTTAACTCGCGGAATTGATCGTTCATCTCGTTCTTATGTGCGCGGATTTCAGCGATTAGCAAATCCTTGTTGATTTGAACGGCTTCTTCGAGGCTGTCGAGCCTTGCATTAACTTTTTTAAACTCGCTTTGTGTTTCACCCTTGAACTCAAGCATCTCGCCCTTAAACTCGTACATCTCACTCTTGAATTCAAGCATCTCACTCTTGAACTCAAGCATCTCACTCTTGAACTCGTACATTTCACCCTTGAACTGGTTCATTTCCTTTCGGAAGTGAATGAGCTCGTCCTGCGTGGCGGTCAATTTGGCGTCCGTTAATTCCAGTTTGTGCAGGATAGCGTGGAGCAACTCTTTTTTGTTTATTAGGAGCCCCTCCTTGGTTCGAAACTTGTTCTTTAAGAATAAGCGATTTGCTGGATTCGGGCAATAGCTTGGCACTTTTTCAAGGTTTTTTCATTGCATATGGTTGCTGGAAAAGTTCAAGCTTGCATGGGGAACAAATGTTTGGTAAGATGGGATGAAAGCAGACGATGGAGAGGCTGACTAATGGATATCGCGAATGAGCTGGTTGAGAGCATGTTAGTGAAGTTCAAGTCTGAGAAGAAGTGGACGCTTCAAGCGATTGAACAGCTGTCAGAAGAAGATATTATGTGGTCGCCCACTCCAGAGGGGAACAGCATTGCCAATTTAATTGCCCATATTAGAGGTGCAGTCCATTCACGGGTGGAAACCATCCTCTTCGATATACCGGATACAAGAGACAGGGCCAAGGAATTCGAACGCGGCCTCCGCATGTCCAAGGAGCACGCCGTCATCAAGACAACGGAAGCATTCGATATCATCATCCAATATCTGGAGCATCTTCACTCCAATCCGGAGCTGTTGTTGTCCCGGCCTTTTGTTCATTTGCCGCCTCTGACATACAGTCAGGTTAACAATGACACAACCGCATTGAATCTCATGATTGCCATGGTGAGGGAGATTCACTATCATACCGGACAAATGATGTACATTGCCAAAATGAGAAAGGGACAGCTCACCTGGAACTATGACTAAAATCAGCTCGACGGTTCCCGGCATAACAAGAACTGGAACGGCCTTGGAGATGACTCCAGGGCTGTTTTGTTTCCGAGTTAGATGATGAGAGGCGCTTGAGCGGCACAGCAGCTAGCAAAATGATAGCTGTTGGCGGACCGAAGGAGCCTCAGCCGAGCAATAGCAAGATTAATCGGGTGTTGGGTAAGGTAGGGAGAGCCTACTGTAGGCTGACGAACAAACAAATCTGGACATATGTATGCATACATACAACCTGGTCTAGGCCAACTGGCGACTCGGGACAGCTCGACTACCTGCAAAAATCCAGTTATTTTTGCAAGTTCGGTGAGAAACAGCGGCACGGCCTGCAAAAATGCAGTTATTGGGGTCTATTGGAGGGGGAAGAAGGTGAAAAGGGTCTTGTGGACTGCATAATTGCAGTTATGTAGTGTCAACGGCATGGAATCAAACGAAACAAATGTATAATTGCAGTTAAACCTGTACCCCAAGCGCCACTTTAGCGAAAAAATCCGTTATGCTCCGCGTGCCCCAAAGCGGGCTAGGGTTGGACGTCCACTGCCGAAGCGGCTTTCTAGGGGGAGCTGCGAGCGTGTAACAGTGGAAGCGGCTCGACTTCTTGACAAACGCGTCAGCCTCACTTCAAAAAGAAGCGGTGATCTTCGCCTCTCCTGCTCTCGCAACGGCCTGTTTGGTCCGCCTAAGCTCAACAGCCCATCCATGCCCGCCCGATAACACAGACAGCGTTGCAAAAGTAACCGATTTCGTTGACTGCCTGCATGTTCAGGTGCAGGAGTTGTCAGGTATACTGAATACGCCAAAATGTAAGCGCTTAAGGAAAGGGGGATAATTTTGGAGTTGTTGCTGCTGCAGATTCGATAATGGCATTACGAATGAATCTTAATCATGAAAAAAGGGAGAGTGGAAGAATGACTCATCATCTCAGGATGTCCCAATCAAGCAGGCTGGTGATCCTGTTTCTGGCCGCGGCACTTATCGTCTCCATGTTCATATCCGTTCGTCCGGCGCAGGCCGCACCGGTAGATATCGTCAATAATACGGATAAGTACGATACAGCCGGCAATCCCATCTGGGCGCAGGGCGGCTGGATCATGCAGGAGGGCGGCACATTCTACTGGTACGGCATGGATTTCTCCGTGTCCGGGGTAAAAAAGGTCAATCTGTACACATCCACGGACCTGATCAATTGGCAGCCGCATCTGAATATCGTGAACTTCGAATCCATCAATGAGAAGCTCGATGCGATAGGCGATACAACCACGCCTCGGTTCGTCCACAATGTGAAAAATTGGGCGGGCCGCCCGTTGGTCCAATATAACAGCGCATTGAACAAGTACGTCATGTTAATCGAATGGGGCAACGACCCCAACCGCAACAAGCTGACCTTCTTTACCGGTGATCATGCAGAAGGGCCGTTTACTTACGAGAAGCATATCGTGAAGCCGGGCGGCTGGGGAATGGGTGATCTGGGCTCCATCTTCACCGATGATGACGGTCAAACGTACATTTCGTACACCACCGATTACAACAATCAGACCAATGCCGGTTTGCAAATCAGCAAGCTGACGACGGACTTCCTGAATATCGGGGAGATCACGAAGACGTTCGTGTCCCAGGGGCCGTTCAAGGAAGCGACCTCGCTGTTCAAGCGCAACGGCAAATATCACATGCTGGCATCGACTACCAACGGCTGGACCTCCAGCGCTACCTATTGTTATTCCGCAAGCAGCTTGTCCGGCACGTGGACGACTGCACAGTGGTGCAGCACGAGCCCTTATTCGGATAATTCCTTCGATACGCAGCTGGATCAGGTGCTTCCGATCCAAGGCACAGCCGGGACGGTTTACATGTATATCGGCGACCGGTGGAACAACAAGGGGGGAAGCACGGGCATAGGGCGCAATCAGTGGTACCCCCTTTCCTTCGAATTGTTCGATGTGAACGGGAAGGTGACCATTAACGGTCATGAGCAGTGGAAGATTGATGTGGCGGCAGGCACATGGTCGGCCGACGCGACGGTTCCTGTATACGTAGATGTGACCCAAACCTATACCATCGCCAACCGTTGGCCAGGCAAGGCACTGGGCATCGCAGGAGAGTCCACGGCGGATTATGCCAAGCTGGAGCAGCGCACGGCGAACGGTTCGGCCAGCCAGCAATGGCGCTTCATTGATGCGGGCGACGGATATTATAATATCCGCAACGTGAACAGCGGCAAGAACCTGACGCTCAGTGCATCCACGGCAGTGGGAGCCCAGGTCGCCCAATACTCACCCAGCTCTTCCACCAGCCAGCAATTCAGGATCGCAGCGGCAGGCGGCGGTTACTACAAGCTCATCAACCGGGGCAGCGGTCTGGTGCTGGGCAATAGCGGCAGCGGGGCGGAGGGCGCCATTATCAACCAAGAGAAGGATCAGAACCAATGGTCCCAGAACTTCAGCTTCACCGTTTTACCGTAAGGTTGAATAGAAGGCACTTCCATGCCGGCAATTGAAAAAACGCGGTCAGGGCAAGCTATGCCTAGAGGGCGTGTCTGAAAACTCAGGGGGCAGAACCCTCAAGCGGGTTTTCAGGCACGCCCTGGCCTGCGCTTTTCCCCCTTTCCCCGGGAGAGGGAGACCGTATTGTTTCGGCGGACGGATTCGTTTATGCTGGAGGAAAAAATGGCAGCAAGCCGATCCCGGCGGCTATGGGAGGACAAAGCATGAGGCGATGGTTTTCTGTTCGGCGGTATCTCCCCGTTACTTATAAAATGATGATCCCCTACCTGCTTCTGGTGTTCGTAACGGATGCAATCATCGGGTATGTTTCTTATACCATGCTCGTTTCCTCCCGGACGGAGGTGACGGAGACGGGGATTCGGGCGGCTATTGAGCAGACAAGGAACAATGCGGAATACCGGATGGCGGAAATCCGGCGCATTTCCGACCAATTGTTCGGCAGCTTGTCCTTTCAGCGGGCGCTGCAGAAGCGCGGGGATCGGCTCAGCATGTATTATACGATCATCGATGAAATCTTCCCGCAGCTGCAGACTCCCCTGGAGCTGTATGGCAGTCCGATCCGGCTGACGCTCTATACCCTTAATCCGGACATTGGACAAGCCGGCTTCGCTTTCTCGGATGATACCATTACCAGCAGCCAATATTTCGTCCAGTCTGTGGATACTCTGGAGGACAGCGCCTGGTTCCAATCCCTGAAGTCCACGGGAGGGGATAATCGGTGGATGCAAGTGGACAATGACCGGAAGAAGGGCAATCTGACCCACTTCCGCAGGCTTGTTTCTTTTGCGGACTATCAGACAGTCATCGGCTATATCCGGATTGCCGTTAACTTCGACAGCCTGCTGGGCAATCTAACCCAATATCCCAAGGACCGGGGCATGGGCTTGAGCGTTGTCGACAGCCGCACCGGGGCGGTGCTGTTCGAGCGCACATCCGATGTGCATACCGCAGGCGGCAGCGATGATCTGACGCTAAGCGAAGAGATCGAGAACACCGGCTTCGTCATTAAGGTAGTGGTGCCCAAGTCATATCTGAATCAGGATGCCAACCGGCTGCGCGGGCTGATCGGATTGATCTGCGTGGCGAGCTTCGCGGTTATGGGGCTGATCGGTTGGACGGTGGCGATGCTCTCGGGCCGCAGGATGAACCGGATCGTCCTGCTGATCCGTTCCTTTCAGGAGGGGCATCTCGACCGGAGGCTGAAGCTGCGGGGCAATGACGAGTTCGTGCTCATCGCCCATTCGTTCAATACGATGGCCGCCAGCATGCAGGAGCTGGTCCGTGATGTATACGACCAAGGCGTCCAGAAGAAGCAGGCGGAGCTGGAGGCGCTCCAGGCCCAGATTAACCCCCACTTCCTGTACAATACACTGTCCACCATCAGCAGCCTCAGCAATCTTGGCAAGACGCAGGAGGTGACCGGGATGGTGAAGGGGCTGTCCCAATTTTACCGGCTGACGTTGAATGAAGGGCGGCTGCTCATTCCGTTGGAGAAGGAATTGGAGCAGGTTCAGGCTTATCTGGCTATCCAAAAGGTGAAGTATGCCGATGCCTTCCAGGCCTACGTGGAGATGGAGCCGGAGGTGAGGGAGGTGCGGATCATCAAGCTGCTCCTGCAGCCCTTTGTGGAAAATGTGTTTAAACACGCGTGGTTCGGCGATACCATCGCCATCCGGATTACCGCAAGGCGTGAGGGCGACAGGCTGGAGCTGAAGGTGATCGACAACGGCATCGGGATGAAGCCGGAGGCTGTGGAGAATATCCTTCGCGGGGATGCGCAATCCAATGCCTATGGGCTGAAAAACGTGGAGGAACGGATCAAGCTCCGCTACGGTGCGGAATACGGGGTGACCATCGCCAGTGTATTCGGCGGAGGGACCGCCGTGAGGCTGCTGCTGCCCCTTCGCGCCGACGCTTTCCCCGAGCCGGGCGGATCGGCCCTATCCGGTATTGGAAGTAAAAGGGAGGACTAGGGATGGACATCACGATGCTGCTCGTAGATGACGAGGCAATCGATCTGGAATGGATGCGGGTCAGGATAGAGAAGGGCGGGTATCCCGGACTGCATATCGCAGGCACCGCCAAAAGCGGCTTCACCGCCCTTGCGGTCATGGAGCAGGAGAGGATCGACATCATTGTATCGGATATCCGCATGCCGATCATGTCGGGGATGGAATTTGCCAGGAAGGCGAAGGAAATCAATCCGGACGTGCATCTTGTGTTCATCAGCGGGCACAAGGATTTCGATTACGCCAAGGAAGCGATTCAACTGAATGCCGTGGATTATCTGCTGAAGCCGGTAGACGATGGGGAACTGGCGAGGACGGTCGCGGGCTTGTGCGCGAAGATAAGGGAGGAGCGCCGCAGCCGTTCCACCGCCACCGAAGCGCTCCCTTACGTGCAGCGGGAGCTGCTCCTGCGCTGGTTCCGCGAGGCTGCGCCCGGCCCGGGCGAGGAACGGCTGCAAGCGTTTCTGGCGCCGTATCTGGAGCAAGGCGCTTTCGTCGCCTTGCTTGAAGCGGACGACTGGGAGCGGCATGCCAAGGAGAAGACGGTGGATGAGCGGCGGGAGCTGCTGACGGAAGTGGAGGCTTTTCTGCGCGGCTTCGTGAAGGATGCTGATCTGGGCCATCTCATGAACGGCTTCGACAACCGGTTCGTGCTGCTGGCCTTGGGTGAAGCCGGGAAGGAGGCCCAACTCGGGGAGATGATCCGTTCCTTCGGACAAGCGTTTCCGTTGACGATTACCGCCGGGGCAGGAGCCACGGCCCATACCCGCGAAGCGCTTCACGAGTCCTACCGGCAAGCGGAGGCGGCGCTCAGCATCAAGTGGGTGTTGGGCAAGAACCGGGTGATCCGCGATGCGGCTCCGTGGCGTCCGGTGAAGGCGGCGGAGGATGCCGGGCGGTTCATAGACGAGATGATGCAGGCGATGCTGGATTACGATCTGGTGAAGATCGATGACTGCCTGATCAACCTGTTCCAGTTGAAATCCGGGCCCCTTAGCAAGAGCGAGGCCTACGACAGAATTATTAGAATCACGTCCAAGCTGCACAGCGATTTGCAGCGGATGGGGGAGAGTCTGTATGAGCTGTTGAATTGGGGAGCCCACCGCCCGGATATATTGTTCGAATTCGAGACCATGCAGGATATTGTGTCCTGGCTGCGGAGACGGTTCTTCGAGCTGTCCGAGCTGTTGTTCATGAAGCGGCGCAAGCAAGACCGCAGGCTGATCGTGGAGATGATGGACTATGTGGAGGAGCGGCTGGAGCATAAGGTGACGCTGAAGGATGTTGCCGCGCGCTTTGACTTCTCTCCGAACTATCTGGGGCATCTGTTCAAGGTGGAAACGGGCATGGCCTTCAGCGATTACTTGAACGAGGTGCGCATGAAGCGCGCCTGCACCCTGCTTGGCGACCCGCGGCTGAAGGTTTATGAGATAGCCGACCGGATCGGCTACAAGAACATCATTTACTTCAACCGGATGTTCAAGCAGATGCTGGGGATGACACCGGGGGAATACCGGAAGAAGAATAACATTTGACCCTGATCGTGGAATGAGTATTAGGTTTAGTTGTTTGGCTTAATTATCTGAAATGCCCTCTCTCTTTATAATGAAAGCAAAGAGAAAGGAGTAGAAACAGATGATCAAGAGAAACACCTTTTGGAACGATGTCGGGAAGAACAGAACCATGCTGCTGATGATTGCCCCTGCCGCGCTATTATTCCTGTTGTTCTCCTATGTTCCGATGGCTGGAATTATCATCGCCTTCAAGCAATACAACTATTCGGGCGGCGTGTTGGGGAGCCCGTGGGTGGGCTTCGCCAACTTCAAATTTTTCTTCCTGTCCGGTGACGCCTGGCTGGTTACACGGAATACGGCGCTGTACAACCTGGGCTTCATCGTGCTCAGCAATGTGCTGCAGTTGGCCGCCGCGGTATTGCTGTTCGAGGTCGGGGGGAGATGGTTCCGCAAGATCATGCAGTCGGCGCTGTTCCTGCCCTATTTCATCTCATGGGTTGTGGTCGGCTCCATCGCGTACAGCTTCTTCAACTACGATGTGGGCACGATCAACAGCGTGCTGGCTTCCCTGAACATGGAGAAGCTGGACATTTACAACACTCCCGCCTATTGGCCGTATATCCTGATGTTCTTCCATACCTGGAAGTTTCTCGGCTACGGCACAGTGATGTACCTGGCCGCCATTACGGGCATTGACACAGAAATGTACGAGGCGGCGGAGATCGACGGGGCGAATGTGTTCCAGCGGATCTTCAAGGTAACTCTGCCGAATCTGACGCCGACAGTCACCATTCTGGTGCTGCTCTCGATCGGGAATATTTTCCGGGGAGACTTCGGCATGTTCTACAATCTGATCGGCAACAATGGCCTGTTGTTCTCATCGACGGATGTCATCGATACCTTCGTGTTCCGGCTGCTGATGAACACCAATGAAATCGGCATGTCGGCTGCAGCGGGCGTCTACCAGTCGGTGCTCGGCTTCGTAACCATCCTGTTGGCCAATTATGCGGTGCGCAAATTCGATCAGGAACGCGCCTTATTCTAAAGCGGGGAGGACCTACAACATGAACCAAACAGCTGTCAGACGCGGTCCGCAGAAGGATCGGCTCCTTCTCTCCGCGATCGGCTACGTCACCATCACCATCATGGCTATCCTGTGCATCGTACCGTTCTGGATCGTGGTGGCCTCCTCGTTCAACGACGAGCATGCGATCCGGATGGATGGTTACACCCTGATTCCCAAGCTATTCTCGACGGAGGCTTACCGGATCATCTTCGAATTTCCCGATGCCATTCTTCAGGCCTACGGCGTCACCATCATCATTACGCTCATTGGAACGGCGGCCGGCTTGTTCCTGACTGCGATGACCGCTTATGTGCTGTGCCGCAAGGATTTCAAGTGGCGCAACCAGTTCGCCTTCTATTTCTTCTTTACCACGCTGTTCAGCGGCGGGCTCGTCCCGTGGTATCTGTTGATCGTCAATTTCCTGGGGATGAAGGATACCCTGGGCGTGCTGATTATTCCCACCTTGCTGAATGTTTTCTACATCCTGGTGATGAGGTCGTTCATGGCGGGCATTCCCGATGCCATAGCGGAGTCGGCCAAGATCGACGGCGCCGGGGATTTCCGGATCTTCCTCAGTCTGATCCTTCCCTTGTCCAAGCCTGCGCTGGCGACCATCGGCTTGTTCCTCGCGCTTGGCCGCTGGAATGACTGGTATACGGCCTTGCTGTTCATCTCCGACGATAAGCTGATGCCGCTGCAGTACTACCTATATCAGATGCTGGGCAACCTGGAGGGCATGCGCGACGCCATGCTCGGCTCCGGTACGGATGTATCTGCCTCTGTTCCCGGGGAAAGCCTGAAGATGGCCATGACAGTAGTGGCCACCGGGCCCATCATATTCGCTTATCCGTTCATTCAGAAGTATTTTGTACAAGGCATGACGATCGGCGCAGTGAAAGGATGATCCCGGGGCAGCCCGGTTGATCTCATACATTAACTTAATAGGGGGAACACCACGTGTTAAAAAACAAAAAATGGGGAGCGGCATTGACCACCCTCCTGGCAGGCTCCATGATTCTAGGCGCTTGCGGCAATGGCAACGACACCGCATCCAACAGCCCGTCTGCAAGCCCATCCGTCAAGCCTGAAGCAGCTGCATCAGCAAGCCCTAACGCCATCGATACCTCCAAGGCCGTTACTCTGAAGATGGTGATGCTGGGACCGAAGCCGGTGGATTACGACCTGGTATTCGGCGAGATCAACAAGGTGCTGGGGGCCAAGGTGAATGCCACCCTCCAGACCGAGTTCCTGGACTGGTCCGACTGGAAGCAGAAGTATCCGCTGAAATTCGCGGCGAACGAAGACTTCGATATCATCTACACGGCCAACTGGGCCCTGTATACCAACCAAGCGAATAAAGACGGCTTCCTGGAGCTGACGGATGACATGCTGTCCAAGTATGCGCCGCAGACATGGAAGGCCATGCCCAAGGTAAGCTGGGATCAAGCGCGGGTCAAGGGCAAGGTCTACATGATCCCGCAGAACAAATCCAATGAATTCATCGACAAGCTCGTGCTGTACCGCGAGGACTGGCGCTTGAAGTACAACCTGCCTCCGATTACCGACGGCGCTTCGTTCGCACAATACTTGGAGACCATCGCCAAGAATGAAAAGGGTGTTACTCCCTTCGGGCTGGAATCCACCACCGCTACCATGCACATGCTGGATACGGAGCTCCTGGTCCAAAAGAACAACTGGGATATGGTGGAAGGGCCGTTTGCCTTCAAGACGGAGGACGCAGCAGGCAAGGTGTTCAATATCTACGAAACGGCCGAGTTCAAGGAACTGCTCTCTTATTACAAGACGCTGGCGGACAACGGCGGCTGGTCGAGGAACGTGCTGACCAACAAGAGCAACGCGAAGGACGACTTCAAGGCCGGCAAAATCGCGGCCATGGCCCATACCCTGTCATCGGTCAGCTCCATTATGGCGGATATGAACAAGGCTCAGCCGGATATGAAGGTGGCGCTGGCCGATCTGGTGCCGAACAGCCATAAAACATCGGCGATCTCGACGCAGAACGGCGTGGCTATCCATGCTACCTCCAAGAATCCGGAGCGGGCGCTGATGGTACTGGACCTGCTGCAAAACGACAGGCAGATCCACGATCTGATCATGTACGGGATTGAAGGCACCCATTATACAGCGGGCGGCAACGACAAATTCACCAAAATGGATAAATTCGCCAACTTCAACAGCTTCACCAACTGGGGATGGAGCTCCCCGCTGAACCGGGTGGACACCTCCTACCCGCAGGCGGCGCAGGATATCGAGAAGCAATGGCTCGGCAAGGTGTATCACTACAAGCTGGAAACCTTCGTCTTCGACAATTCCAAGGTGGTCAACGAAGTGGCCAATGTGAGCAATGTCATGGTCCGCTACGGCGTGCCGCTGGAATACGGTCTCGTGAAGGATCTGGACAAAGGGCTGGCGGAGCTGCATTCCCAGCTGAAGGCAGCCGGAGTGGATAAGATTCAAGCGGAAATACAGAGCCAGATCGACGCCTTCCTGGCTTCGAATTAATCGTGGTGGGAAAGAAGCATAACAGGAACAGCCTTGGAGATATCTCCAGGGCTGTTCCTGTTATGCTTCTTGCTCCCGGCACGGCCCGGATGATCCGTCTGCCCCAAGAGATAATCAATGCTCACCTGATAATAATCGGCCAGCTTGATCAGAACCGTACTCGGTACATCCAGCCCACCGCTTTCGTAGCGGGAATAAGTCGCTTGAGAAATATGCAGATACTCCGCTATCGTCGCTTGCGTCACATCACGATCCTCGCGCAAATCCCTGATTCGTTTATACAGTAATAAACACCCAAACAAGTTTTATAGATACAGATTATGCGAAAAATGCATAAAACTCATCATACGATACTCATATATAGTAAACTAGTTTAGATGCTGCATTGCTATTGCCTACAATAGCGATTTTACCGCTAAAAATCAGATTTAGTTCTAAATGAAGGTATACTATCGATATAGTCGAAACCTTTACCATCTTTGGAGAGAGAAGAGGGGGAAGTATGAGCGGAATTCTCGATGGTTTGTATGCTGGTAAGATAGTCCCAGAGGAGCTAATCCGGCCCCGTGATCCTGAATATTCATCCATAAACAAGAAAATCGTCGCCATGATGGGAGCATGCCGCACAAAGTTCTCCGAGGAGGACTTCAAATTAGTCGAAGACATGCTCGATCTGCTAGCAGAGTCCAATTCCATGGAAAGCAAAGCATCCTTCTCCCAAGGCTTCAAGCTGGGAGGCCTGATAATGCTGGAAGTACTGGCCGCAAAAGAGGAGTTTGTTGGGGAGTAGGGGAAGTTCAAAATCTTATAGGGGAAAAATCTAGCCTTCGGAGAAAACTCCTTGGGCTATTTGTGTAAGTACAAAGTTAGTTAAGAAATACATTTTGTTGATTTACACATACCTGCCATTGGTGGGATGTTCGCGTGAATCAATTATTTTAGAAACTTCTGCCGATGGTACTGGCGGGAGTTTTTTGTTTGAAAGTATATGATTTTAGTAATCGTTATATTCTTCCATTTAATAGTATAATAGAACTATAGTTCATCAAGCCGTTTAGCCGAATTACATTTGAATATTGAGATGAAGCTGGGAATTTCATGAAGTTCGTGAATATAACGTTATAGGAAATAGTTGCGATTACATATTAGTGGAGGTTATTCTATGATGCTGGAATTTAAAGAAGAAATGCTAATACCCAAAATAAACGGAGATGTTTATTTTTCTATTTTTGAATTAGAGAATTGGTTAAGGAGAATTTGTTTAACTGCATATATGATTGAATATGGTGATGATTGGTTAAAGTCAGTACCAAAGAGAGTCTTTGAGGGTTACATTCAAAGAACAAACAGGAATCAAGAATTGTTTTATTTTGACGCTGATAATGAAGATAATCTAATATGGTCATTAACTCATGCTGAGTTATCTCAACTTCTTTTGGAAAATAATATTTATGATAGGGTTCAATACTTAATTGGGTTTTCTAAAGAACGTTTTTCTCAGAAGCTAAATGAACTAAGAGAAATAAGAAATATTCTTGCACATAACCGTGCGCTCTCTGAAAGAACAGGGATGATTGTTAAAGGGATCATTGCATCAATGCATCTTGCTATCGATAAATTTAAAACACATATATTATATAATGGTGACTATAACATAATTTGGGATGATGAAACCAATGAAGTAGGTGAGTATTTTAATTTACAAATGGAAGGAAACGATTGGGGGAAATTTCAGGCATTTATTGAAGAGAACGAATATTTGTATACACTTGCTTGTTTGCCTGTTGATAGACCTAATATTTTTCCTAGTGGAGTTAAGTTGCTTAAAAAATACAAAAACATTATTGACTGTATCTTATCGATTCAAATCAATAAGCAAGGTGCTGAATATTTGATAATTTTCTCGAAAAAACTATCAGTTGAGAAATGTAAAGCAATAATCGATACATTTTTGCAGAAAGATGATGTTTGGACAAATAGAAAATTTGAAGAGCAGCATCCTAGGTATATTTGCCACCCCCAATTATGGTTTTATGAAAATCAAAGACCTATAGAAGAATAATAATTCTTTTGTAATTCAGGATGGAAACTGCTTCCTATAACATCGCATTCAACGCTGCGGACTAGGACAAGCCCAGTCCTTGTTAGGAAGAGGCATTTCTGGGGAGTATATTCACCGGATACATTCAACCGGCTAAGTGGCAGAGCCACCCAGCACTACGTGTCTTAAGTCGCTTGAACATAGGGTAATCGTGGAAGAGGTAACTTTGGATAGCACATCGGGCACACGTCTTTTGGCCCGGCAGGGGAATTTCGGGGGAAGCAGAGGCAGTCGGACACACATGGTATTCGCCAGGTGTCGTGAATGCAGAAACGGTAGGGTGAAATTCTCGAAAAATAAAAGAGGGGGACTAACTCAACCAAGGCATAGAACTAATTGGTAAGAGAACAGTTTATGTTGGGATTTTCAAAGAAGGCAATAATTCAGACTAACACATTATCATGCTGTGAACCTGTTGGTTTAATACATAGAAGCTTAAATCATAAAGCAATATAACCTCTATGATATCCCTAATGACCAGAATTGAATTCCAGAAGAGAATCAATATATCTTTATTAACATCTAGACCCAATGAAACTGGGACAATTCTGCAAGGTAACACTTGTGGTATCCCAGTAACTCTCTATCATTGAGGGGAAGTTTGTGTGAATCAATTCTTGGAGCTTTTACCATTCAATAAATTTCATTGAAAAGAAGAGCAGTAGCGGTTTATAATTTTCCGTATTATGGCATTATAAAACTACAGCTTTCAGGGACTGTTGCAACTAAAAGAATTTCAAGGGGCAGATAGGGAATGAAAGAACTAAGATTTTCTATTGGAGAACCAAAGAGTATTAGATCATCGGTATGGAAAGTTTGGGTAAATAAAAGCGATATATATATTTTAACAAGGATGTTAGGCTCGGATTCTAAAGTCAGTTTACATGAATCTGGTCAATGCCAATGGTCCCGGAATTTTGACTCAGTTGCAAAATTCACTAACGCTCCAATTCGAAACAGAGATAGACATATTGTTAAGTGGAATCTACCTATAGTTAATGAAGGTGAAGCAAAACATATATTTAGAATTATCATTCCAAGAAGTGAATTAAGGGAAATTAATATAGAAGAAAACTTGAAAAAAGTAAGATGGCTTCCACTTCCTCGAACTGGACATGCAGTTCAAATAGAATGTTATATTACTCAGCCTCTATTAAGTGCACCGGACACTGCTAGTTCCCCGTATAATCATATAGCTTCGTTGCCGCTGGCTGATGGAAGGTGGTTTGTATTATTTATTCAGGAAATAGTAGTGACTGAAGATAAAAAAAGAATGATTGAAAGTGCGAAAATTGATGCATTAAATATCTTATTGGGGAATGACTTGACTATTAAAGGTGAATTAAATGCAGTTGGATTTACGGATATAGGTGAATGTAAGGGCCTAATAGAGCTGATTTTACAAAGAAATAACGATGAGGAGTAATTCTAATGAATCCTCAACAACTTATAACATAATATTTCTCATTTCTCGGCCATCGCTGATTGTTTTTCAGTAGAGATTTTGGTAAAGTAGTTGGCAATTCAGACAACCCGTGTTTCGTAAATGTAGGAATTAAGAATGTTATTTTAAGCTAAGTAGAGAGGACTTGAAAATGAATAGCAAATTTAATTTATATAAATTAAAGAGTATATACATGGAAGCAATTTCATCTGATGAAAAGACTCTTATTTTTGAGATCAATATTGGAAGAGGAAGATTTATATTTATGATGTTCGTTTCTGATGAAGATATGGAATCGAAAGATAGACTGTTTATTTATTTAAGGAATATTAACTATATATTGAGAATTAAAATGTATGGCAACCACAAAGAAGGTGTGTTTGATATTTATATAACTAATGAAATAGAAAGTAAATTGACTGAAGAATTACAATTAAATCAAAAAGGGAATGTATTTAACTTTGAGCAATTTCTTAGTCAACTAAACAGTAGTATTCCTACCTCGATTTCAAATGAAAATAAAATCGTTATTTTAAGAGAGAATAGGGCTATAGTTGGGGAATTAGGGGCAATAGATGAGGTAGTGTCAAGAAGTTTGTGTAAGGATGTTTAGGGTTGTAGGGTATCCATCGGGACGATGGATATCATTGGCTTTCAAGGTTCAGGGGGGGATCCCCC
>JAQSYI010000047.1 GCA_029256185.1 Paenibacillaceae bacterium | reverse complement strand
CTCGTATGAGGGATGTCAGCTTTTGTTTTAGCGAGTTTGCGAACTCATTCATTGGCAAAACCTCCTCGTTTTCAAGGGGCTTCGCCACACATTCCCACCGAATTGTCAAGTCTTTTTTTATACAAAAAAAGAGCGGGCTATCTATTTCGATAACCTGCTCTTTTCTTGATTTTGGTCCTGCGCCTTATCTTAATGACATTGCGGAAGACCGCCAGGTTTTTCTTATTGCCAAGGGAGTAACCTCTTCCGGCGTTCCCACCCCGCCTACTCCTAACGGAAATTTTTTCCGTTATCTCTGCAAATTCATCATTCCCCGCTGTTTTAACGGAAATTTTTTCCGCTATTTCCTCCTGGACTCCCCAAAACAGGCATTTTGACCTGCTTTTGAGGAGTTAACGGAAATTTTTTCCGCTAAATCTCGGTAAATACCGAAAACTGTCCTGTTAACGGAAAAAATTTCCGTTAACCTCATCCCATGTGCCCCTTGTTTCCAGTTCCTTTCTTACTTGATCTACGGAGAAAGGCATTCCCTTCCTCGGAATCGGATCCTTCCTGTCCCGAAATAACCGGATCCCGTCATTTCATTCATCAATCGAGCCGCGTAAGCGGCATGGAAGTCTGATCTGTTGAGAAAGGGCTCTCCTCCTTCAGAATGATATACTTTCTGATATGTCGAGGATAAACGCCTGAAGGCGTCCTTTGACGCTGACGCGTTTACCCAGAAATCGAACAATCATCCACGTTTATACTTTCTGAGATTTTGAGAAAAACCTGGCGGAAGAACCATCGCCAGGTCCTTTTTTCGTTACCACAGGAGCACCACCTTTTTCCCATACCCCTTCTTTGTAGTGTCGCACTTGGTGCGATCACTCGGGAATCGACGGGATTCATCTGATATCCCGCAGCCACTTTAATGTCTTTTATTAGGGTGTGTCTGAAAAAATCGCTTGAGGGTATCTTTCACCGCCTTTTCGCCCCTTGCAACGTTACTTTCACTTGACGCACCCCAGGTCCGGCCTGGATCTTTTCATCAGCAAAATCAAGCCGCTCAACATGATTAGGCTTCCGGCCAACTGGAATAGGGTTACTTGCTCGCCGAACATCCAGAATCCGGATAGAGCTGACACTACCGGAGTAAGGTACCGGAAGAAATTAGCCTTCGCCGCTCCGGTTGTTGACATGGACCTGTTCCATAGCAGAAAGGCGAGAAATGTTGCGGCCACAACATTGAACACAATGGCAAACAAGAGGCTTCCTGTCATTCGTGGCAGTGTGCCCAGTCCACCGCTGTATGCCGCCAGAGGCAACATCCCGGCGACGCCGAACAGCATCATCCAGGCCGTGGCCCGGAGCGGGGAGTACCTGTTCAAGAGCCGCATGGAAGCAGCATTAAAAACAGCGCCGACTGCGCTCGCCGATAGCGCCAGCAAGTTACCCAGCATATATCCCCCGCCGAGCTTCAGCCCTCCCGGTCCGCCTGCAATAACGATAATGACACCGGTTAGGGCAAAGCAGCCGCCGGACCATAATCGGGCGGGCCGGGACTCTTTCGAAAAAAGAGGAGCAAGCAGCATCGTAAAAAAGGGCCATGGCGCGACACAAAGTATGGATGCATTGGCGACCGTTGTGTATTGGGTTGCCAGCAAAAGCATATTTTCGAAGACGGTAAAGCCCAGTATCCCCAGAATGGCGAAGACGGGAAGGTCTTTATACGCTACAGCGACTCCTTTTTCCCGAAACCATAGGAACGAGAAGAAAACAACGACTGCCAGGCCAAACCGTATAAAGGTGAACAGCACAGGCTCGATTACGTTGATTCCCAACCGCACAATGGAGAAGTTCCATCCCCAAAGCGCAGCAGCGGCTGTCAACCCCGCCCATCCAAAGCTATTTGTCCTCATTTCACAGCTCCACCCAACCGTTGGAAATGGTCTTCTGGTACCAGTAATAACTGCTTTTCTTCGTTCTGGCCAACGTCTGGCGGTCGATGTGGACAAGCCCCAGTCCGCATGTATAGCCGTAATTCCATTCGAACACATCCATCAGCGACCAGGAGAAATAACCTGATACCCTGACTCCGTCCGCTATGGCCCGATCCAGCTGCGCCAGGTGCAGTTTTATATAATCGATCCGGTGCTGATCATGGACCTTGCCGTCGGCAGCCTTGTCCGAGCTGACGTAGCCGTTCTCGGTGATGTAGATTGGAACGGGCCCGTAGCGCTCCGTTAGTTCCACCAGTGAATAGTAAAGGCCCTCTGGATAGGCAGCCCAATCAATAACATCCATCCGATCTGCGGTGAAATGCAGCTTCTCGCAATCAAACAGGCCGTGACCCTTGGAATATCTGCCATGGAAGCCTGTATAGTAGTTGATGCCGATGAAGTCTACAGTCTGGTTCATGCCGGTCAAGTCTCCGTCGAGAACGGGAGGCGCCACTTCATGGCGTTTTAATTGCTCAAGAACAGTCGCAGGATATTGTCCTTTGAATACCGGGTCCAGATACCATTCCTTCATCCAAGCCCGCTCCAGGCAGCAGGCCTGGACGTCCATTTCCCGCTTGCTGTAAGGTTCGACCCACTCCATGTTGATGACCAGGCCGATTTCGCCCTTGCAGCCGCCTTCCCGGAAAGCCTGGACCGTCCTGCCGTGTGCCAGGAGAAGATGGTGGGCTACGTTCACGGCCAGTTGAAGGTCTTGTTCTCCCGGTGCATGCATGCCCATATAGTGGCCGAGGAATGCGGTGCAGAACATTTCGTTGAAGGTAATCCACTTTCGGATTTTACCGTTGAATTCCTTGAACATTTCCTCCGCATAATGAACAAAAGCGGTGATGGTCGCGCGGTTGTTCCAGCCGCCCCGGTCCTGGAGAGCTTGGGGCAGATCCCAATGGTAAAGCGTACAAACCGGCTCAATTCCTTCTTCCAGCAGACTGCCCACCAACTCGCGGTAATACCGGAGACCGGCTTCATTCTTCACCGTGCCGCCATCCGGGAAAATCCGTGGCCATGCGATGGAAAAGCGGTAAGCTTTTACGCCCAGCTCCTTCAAGAGCGAGATGTCGTCTTTAAGGCGGTTGTAACTGTCGCAGGCTTCGTCTCCGCTTTCACCCGCCATAACGGCGCCGGGACGTTTGCAGAACTGATCCCAGATGGATGGTCCTCTGCCGTCCAGCTTTGTTCCTCCTTCAACCTGATAGGCGGCCGTTGCGACGCCCCATAAGAAATCTTTTGGTAAAGTAATAAAGGGCATTGATTTTTTCCTCTCTTCATATTTGTAATTGATTTACCCATTATATTATGATTGGCGTGGGTTTATCTTTAGATAGAACTTGCGAAAATTGATAAAAAACGATTGCTTTACGAGAGGGGGGCCTATCATGGCATCCTTGCCGGAGCTGCTGGAAGGTCAGCCGCTATTGCCTTATATCCGCCAGGCCGGCTTCTCTGTCCGCGACCCGTACAAGTTCGGTGCGCGGAAGCTGTTGGACTATCTGTTGATCTTCATTCAGGAGGGGACCTTCATTCTGTATGTGGAGGACAAGCGATATGAGCTGACTAAAGGGGACTTCTGCCTCGTACAACCCGGCGAAACCCATTGGTTCGAAGGAACGACTTCGACCATTCTTCCCTTCATGCATCTGGACTTTTTCTACAACCCGCTTCGCACCGACAGCTTCCCGACCCGGCCAGGTCAAGTAGATCTGGGGGAATACCGTAAGCTGCAGCAGCCTAGGCTGAACGACTGCGATGGCATACACGTTCCGGTGCCTATCATGCCCAGGGAGAAGGACCACTTCCGCGAAACAATGCTGCAAACAATTCGCATGTGGAACAAACGGGATATTCTCAGCAAGCTGGAGGCATCGAAATTGGCCACGGAGCTGGTGCTCGGCATCATCCGGGCTCATGGCGTGGCGGGTGCAGCCCGGACAACCGATCAGCATGCCCTGGATTGGGTCCCTTCTTACATGTCCCTTCACTTGCCGGAGCAAATCCAGATCGAAGAACTGGCTTCGATGGCGGGATTGTCCGCATCCCGCTTCAGTTTCTTGTTCCGAAGGGAATTCGGGATGCCGCCGCATCGGTATCTCTTGCGGATGCGAATCGACCATGCCCGGGAGCTCCTGCGCAACCGCATCCTCACCATCAGCCAAATATCGGATTATTGCGGCTTCGGCAGCATTCACCATTTTACGAAGCTGTTCAAGCAAATAACCGGCGAGTCTCCGCGGGCATACCGGTCCAAGCTGGAGTAAGGGGCCGAGTCATTGCGGATGAAACAAAGACTAATTATTGGCTGTTTTTTCAAGAAAGACGGTGCACCGGAGATTTTTCTCCAATGCACCGTCTTTAGACATAAGGGTAAGGACTATACTTCACGGAACACGCGCACATAATCGACTGTAAAAGTATCACCGAAATCGGCGGCAGCCTTCAAATCGTCCCATCCCGTCCAGCCCGCTTTGCGGTAGCCCTTGGCCTCCGTGGAGAGCATGATGAACTGTGGCCGCTGGGATATGGGCTCTGTGATCTGATGCATCAGCCTTCCATCCACATAATAACGGTAGCAATCGGGCGTCCACTCCAATCCGAATACATGGAATCCATCCGGCGTGTCGGCCAATTGCGAGTTGACGGAGCCGGAGCTTTGATGCTGGCAGCCGTATCCACTCCAGTGGTTGTTATGGTTTACCATATTCGTCCGGGAAAATTGCTCCATGATGTCCACCTCGACGCCGCTTAGGCGCGGGTCCAGTGTACTGCCGATCACCGGCGATTGGAGCCAGAAGGCCGACCACCATCCCTCCTGTTGCTGCATTCGGCACCGGCACTCGTAAAAGCCGTACTGATGCATGAATTTCGGTTCTTTGATTTCGCCGATGGGCCAGGTAAAATAACCTTGGTTGTTATCCGCCAGCTGCCCTTCTGCAGCGTCGGAATCATACTCTCTACCGGGCAGATCCATAAAGTTGTATCCCGTCTGCAATTGAGTGGTGCAATAGATACCGTCGCGGTTCTCCAGGGTAAAAACCAGATGGCCCTTCCCGTCCAGGTAATAAGCGTCATCCACCCAGTTGGGCACCCGCTTGCCCATCATATGCAGCCGGCAATCCCATTTGGCGGTGTCCAGCAAGGCGCCGTCGAATTCATCCTGCCACACCAGCTCCCACTGCTTATCCCCTGGCAGCAGACTCGGTTTATGGCCGGAAATGGGGTATGCCTGTGTTGCCGTGTCCTGTTTATGCATAGGAACTCATCCTTTCGCGCTTTCACGCAAGTTATCGCTGATGCAGTCGTACACGTACACCCGAAAATCATACGGATCGAGGCTTCTGGCCGTATTCATCGCCTTACCGGACTCCTGAAATTTTCCATAGCCAAGCAGGGCGTAGGCCTTCAAAATATGCCCGTCACGGAGATTGCTCTTTTCGATATTATATTCGAAGGGCATGGGCGTCGGCGCTCCCACACCGTAATAAGGGCGGAGATCCTTGTTCACGATCAGATCCTCCGCTGCATGAAGCATCTCCTCCAGAACCGCCTCCGCTTCGCCGCCGCGGTCCAGCTTCCTTAGCGCCAATGCCCGGAACAGGGACAGCTCCGAGGTGGCCGCCTTGTAGATTGCTCCTTCTGCATATGCGTTCCGGGCCTCCAGGCTCCTTCCCTGCGATTCGAGCAGCAAGCCCAGGAAATAATGGATATGGGCCTCCTGATTGAAAAAGGTCTTGGCCTCGCCATAAGACGCGGGCATATTGATTCCGGCAAGATATGTCCGCTCTGCCAGCTCCGCCTCTCCGCTCCCGGCAAGTGCGTTGGCATAGAGCACATGCATCCAGGCATGCTGCTTGGTGAGCTTTCCTTCACCGCCTTCATAAATATGGAAGCGTCTGGCTCTGGCCAAATCAATGGCACCCTGATAATCGCCCTTCATACTGCGCAATACGATGTAGTCCAGGCAGCAGTCGTCCCGTTGCTCCATCAACTCCGGGTAGCGTTCGTATACCGCAAGTCTCCCGTCAACGCTTATGTTCCTGTTCTTGAGCAGCTGCTGATATTCAAACAGCAATCTGGGGTCATCAGGCCGGTGCAGCAGGGCGTTTTCCATGCAGGCGGCGGCTTTTTCCCCGTTCCCCTGCTTGTCGAAATAGAAGAGGGCCAAATTTCTCCATGATTTGGCGCAGGACGGATCGTTTGCCACACTCTGCTCCCAGCATTCCGCAGCTTCTTCCACTCTTAATTTATCATAGAACAGATTGCCCAAGTAATAATAAGCTTTGGCGCCCTTCGGATATAGCCGGATTGCCGTTTCCAGCACGGCGATATCCTCCAGCCGGGACGGGAAGCAGTACCCTGTCGGCAGAGCTTCGGCAGCCTTGGCTTCGGGAAGCCCGTCTTGTCCCAGCCTATCCAGGGCATACATGCGGTAGTAACGGAACAGGGGGTAGTCCTTATCCGCCAGGTAGAGCGCATATAGGGCGTCCTGGTACAAGCCTGCCGACATGTAATCGCCGACCACATCGATCAGGTTCTCCGGTTTGTCCAGGAACATCTGCAGCTCCTGCCGATTGTCTCCGTGATGCGAGCATTCGATCTTGGCCCACAGATCCAGCTTGTCGTCCTCTGCTGTGGCTCTGCTGAGACTTGCCGCCTCCTCAGAGCGTCCTGCAGCCCGCAGGATGGCTGCTTGCAGATTGCGGGCTTTGTTATGCCCTTTGTTTAACCCGAGGGAAATGTCCAGCTTCTCCAGAGCTTCGGCATACCGCCCATGCCGGCAGTCTATCGTGGCCAATTCGTAATAAGCGGCGCTGCGGTGGGGATAATTCCAGCCTGCCTGGAACAGAATGTCATAAGCCTTGTCGTATTCGCCCAGATACTTGAGGGCAATTCCCTGCAAATAGAGGGCTTCCGTGTCGGCAGGATGCCGGTTTCTCGACGTCAGTCTGGCGATGGCCTTGTCGCAGTAAGCCACGCATGGGGCGAATTCGCCGTTCTTCAGACTCAGGCGTCCCATGCCTGTATTGCAGCGGATATCGCCGCTGTCCCGCCGCAGGCCCTCCAGATAATAATCCCTGGGATCATAATTATGCTGCTTATATTGCTCCAGATGATAACCGTTGATATAAAGCTCTTCCACCGTCACCGACAGACTTGGACGGACAACCGGCGTTCTCACCGGAATGGGCTGCTTTTGACCCCGGATATAAGGCGTGTAGGAGACCAGCCGCTTGCCGTCTTCGGCAAAGAGGGACACGGTCAAATCGTTATAATCGGCCCCGTCGAGAGGGATGGTCTTTACATAGGTTTTGTCCGGACTGAGGCCGGCCCGCTCGCTCCACATGACCTCGTTCTTATTGCTGACCACAATAAGGGCGTTCTCGAACACGCCTGTGGCCTGGAAGCCAAAGAACAGGCTGTTCTCCCGCTGCTCCATGTTCATGGCGGCGTCGATGGTGGCGTTCTTGACATCCCCCAGGTCCCGGACCGGATACCAATATTGCTCGAATTCACGGCTTTCATAGGGGGAAATCCAGGTGAAATCCGGTTGATTGTCCGTATACACGCCGGTCATCAGCTCGATATAAGGGCCGTTGTCATCCGTCAGATTGGAACACCACATGTCCCCGAAATCACCCTTGCCCCAATGCCACATTTTCTTGCCCGGAGCAATATGGTGATCGGCCACCGTGACGATTCCCGTCTGTCTGTCCCCGTCATAACCGGCGACAAAATCCATCTCCGACTGTCCCTGGGATACGAGAAAGGAGGAGGGAACCTGGACGGCGCTGTAGCGGGACAAGTCCGTTCCGTCTCCATAATCAAATGGCCGGGCCGTATGATAGACCCCTTTTGCCAGGGGCCATTCCAGCACTGCCCGCCGGTCGTGGTCATTCACCCATTCCACATCAGGGGGAAAGATGGTGCGGTAGCTATCGTTGACCGGCACCGCAAGGTTGGCCCACCACATGAAAATCTGGGGCAAGGCGGTCCGGTTGTAGAGGCGCACCTTGGCCTTGATATAGCTGCGGCCGGGCTCCACCGCAATTCCCACCATTCCCTTCATCCGGTTAAGGGGTTCGACTTCGCCGGTCCAGACGGTTTTGCCGCCGTCCGCATGCTCCTCCAGGGCAGCCTCCAGCGCCATGAATGTGGTCGGCCTGTGGTGCTGCGGCCAATTGAATTCGATGCCTCCCGATATCCATGGGCCGGCAAGACCCACCAGTGCGGGCTTGACCACTTCATTGTAATAAATAAAGTCGTAGTTGCCGATTTTGTCATAGCCCCGCAATATTTTGCCGCCGATCTCCGGCAATACCTGTGTTTGGAGGTACTCATTCTCCAGTGTGTACACCTGATATTCCACATTGCGTTTCTCGTCTGTGATGCCATCCGAATAAGGAATGGGATACAGCCTGCCGGATGCGCCCTGATAGGGCTTGTTTTCCAAGAACATGGGCAGATCATGGGCAGGCCTCACCGGATAGGTGGGGATGATCTGGCCATGCTTTTTTGCTGATACGGTCATAATGGCCTCCTTGTTGGTTGAAATGGCTATGCCTTCAGAGTAGCAAGAATGGCCCGGGGGAAAAAGACCAACTTAGCTGCAAAAAAAGATGCAAAATTACGCTTTTTACACGGTGGGGGGGATAAATTGAGGGTGGGGGGTTGGGAGATTATTCTTTGCCTTCAACCTGGGTGTACAGTATAATCGGCTTATATTTGGAGGGATGGGGTGGGCTTAAGATGTCGGTCTGCATTGTGGTGGAGCCGGAATATGAACAAAGCATCTGGTGCATGTCGATTCTTGACGGACTTTACCAAGCCCTCAGGCACAAACGCATGCTGTACATGGAGATGCCGATTGAGCAGATTCCGGTTTCCGGTAAAGAACCTTCCGCCGTCATTGTCATCGGCTCTTCGCCGGGCTGGCTGAACAACGCCGTGCATGTATGCCAGATGAGGCGGCAAAAACCGGTGGTGTTAAGCAACCAGCCCCACCGCTCCTTTCAGGGAGAGTACAGTTACGTGTGTCTGGATATGATGCAATCCATGCAATATCTGGCCGGTTATCTGAGAGACCGCAAAAGAAGGAGTACGGCTCTCTACGGCATTCATATGCATTCTCTCGCCGACAGGGACAGGCTGGAAAGCTACAGGACGTGGTTTGGCGCAGACGACGAATCTGTCTTTTGGAATCATAATTCCCTTGAAGCGTGCTTTGAACAGTTTGCCGCGCATGCGCATCTCTTTGACTCCGTCATATGCGCCAATGATTTCGCCGCCATATCTCTGGTCAAAAGGCTGGAGCAGCTGGAAATACCGTCCAGTGACCTGTTGATTATCAGTTACTCGGGCGCGTCCTTAACCTCCATGTACCGTTCGAAGCTGCTGCTGGTAACGATGAATTTCAAGGATTTCGGCAGCGCTGCCGTGGCGGTATGCAACGCCATGCTGAAAAATCCGGCGATTTCCTCCATGAACGTCAAGGTAAAGTGGAACATGGACCTGGAGCCGGGCGATTGGGGGTATGCGCTGCAGCCGGCAGGGACGGACGCACTCACCTCCGCATCTGGGGAGGAACGGATCTACGACGATCCCGAGCTGATGCGCATGATGCAGGTGGAGCATTTGTTGAGCCGTGCCGATCCGACCGACCGGGTCATCCTGAAGGAGCTTATGCGCGGGCGGCCCTACGAGGAGATCGCGGGGACATGCTACCTCTCGCTGCACAGCATCAAGTACAGGACGAAGAAAATGATGGCGGATTGCGGCGCCAGCTCCAAAAAAGAACTGGTCGCCCGTCTGAAGGAGTATATCGAAGACGAAGGCCTGCTTGGTTAAAAGACCCATGGTACAGCCGAAGCCATCTCCGTTCGCCGGAGCGGGCTTTTTCCTGTGCCTAAAAAATCAGCAGGTCCCGCCTCAGACGGAATTCCCATTCATATTGAGTTCATAAACGCCCCTTATGATACCCCTATAAACAAACGGGGAGGAATCACAATGAATGAAGTTTACAGGCGGGAAGCCTGGCAAGAGCATGGAGAATGGGCGGTGGAGGCGCAGGGGCTTGTGAAAGTCTTCGGCGATAACCGTGCGGTGGACGGTGTGAATTTGCAGGTGCGCACCGGTACGATCTATGGTGTGCTGGGCCCCAATGGGGCAGGAAAAACCACCGCCATCCGGATGCTGGCGACGCTGCTTACGCCGGATGGCGGTTCGGCCCGGATCTTCGGGCATGACGTGGTCAAGGAATCGCAGATTGTGCGCCAATTGATCGGGGTGACAGGACAGTACGCTTCGGTTGACGAATCACTCAGCGCTACCGAGAATCTGGTTATCTTTTCCCGGCTGCTGGGGTTGGACCGGGCGGCGGCGAAGCGCAAGGCGGCGGAGCTGCTGGAGGAGTTTGCGTTGACCGAAGCCGCGAAGCGCCCGTTGAAAAATTTCTCTGGCGGCATGCGCCGCCGGCTGGACTTGGCGGCAAGCCTCATTGCCCAGCCGCCGCTCATCTTCCTGGATGAACCGACTACGGGACTGGACCCGCGCACCCGGGCGCAGATGTGGGATACGATCCGCCGGCTGGTGAAGACCGGATCAACGGTACTGCTGACAACCCAGTACCTGGATGAGGCGGATCAATTGGCTGACCGCGTTGCCGTGATTGACCGCGGCCGGGTGGTAGCCGAAGGAACCGTGGATGATCTGAAAGCTTCGGTGGGCACATCGTCGCTGCATCTGAAGCTCCAACACACGCAAGATCTAGAGGAGGCGCGCCGCACGATTGAGCAGGTTCTCAAGGTGAAGTCCAATTCCTCGGCTGAAGCGGGAATCATCACTGCACCCATGGCAGAGGCGGACAAGGTAACCGATCTGCTCATCGCCCTTCGGGGGAAGGGGATTGGCCTGCTGGAGCTAAGTGTGCAGAAGCCTACCTTAGATGAGGTATTCCTGACCATTACCGGTCATGGCGTAGAGGGAAAACCATCACCGGAACCACAGGTATCCCATCAAGCGGAGGTGGCAAGAGTATGAATACATCCATTTCTTCTCCAGCACGTCGTCAGTTGAAAAACCGCACCGGCTTCGGCCAAACGCTGCGCAACTCGCTGACTATGGCCTACCGGGGCCTGCTGAAGATCCGGCACACGCCGGAGCAATTGTTCGACGTTACCATTCAGCCCATTATCTTTACCCTGATGTTCACATATATCTTCGGCGGCGCCATCTCCGGGGATATCCCAAGCTACCTGCCGGTCATCATTCCAGGCATCCTGGTTCAGACCGTAATCACCACATCCGTTGTCACCGGTGTACAGCTGCGGGAGGACATGGACAAGGGCGTGTTCGACCGCTTCAAGTCCTTGCCCATCGCCCGCATTGCCCCGCTGGCAGGCGCGCTGCTCGCGGACACCGTCCGCTATACCATTGCCACCGTACTGACCTTCACCATGGGCTATGTCATGGGCTACCGGCCTGACGGAGGGTTGGGCAGCGTGGCGGTGGCGGCGCTTCTAGTGATTGTTTGTTCCTGGGCCATCAGCTGGATTTTTGCCTTCTTCGGCGTCATTGCCCGTACCGCTTCAAGCGTGCAGGGGATCTCCATGATCATTCTGTTTCCCCTCACCTTCCTCTCCAATGCCTTCGTGCCCGTGGAGACTATGCCTGGATGGCTGCGGTGGTTCGTGAACATCAATCCCATCTCCCACCTCATCTCAGCAGTCAGGGAGCTGACCAACACCGGTACAATCGGCGGGGATCTGTTCATCTCGCTCATTGGCGCCGCTGTTGTAGTGGCCGTCTTCGCGCCCATCACCGTAAGAGCTTATATGAGGCGGGCATAAACGTACAGAGGGAGCGTTGCAGGAACGGCATTTGGTGCGGCATGCTGTTTCCGAAGCAGCGGCGGCGGTTAACGGGGAGGTTCTTGACAAATTAGTGTGGATCAGGCAAGGTTGCAGGGGAGGTGACCGGTATGACCCGGGTATTGGTGGTGGATGATGATCCGCATATCCGTGAATTGGTGGGACATTTTATGAAGCAGGAAGGCTTGGATGTGCTGGAGGCAGTGGATGGTCTGGATGCATTGCGCCTTCTGGACAGCAGCCGGGTGGACCTGGTTATTCTGGATATCATGATGCCGGGCATGGACGGCTGGGAACTGTGCCGCGAGCTGCGGGAGCATACCGACCTGCCGCTGCTTATGCTTACGGCCAAGGGGGAGGCGGCGCAGATTGTCAAAGGCTTCTCTCTGGGAACAGACGACTATCTGGCCAAGCCCTTCGATCCCATGGTGCTTGTCGCCCGGGTCAAGGCGCTGTTGAAGCGGTATCGGATTGCGGTTTCCCAGCTCGTGCAGTTGGGTGAGCTTACATTGCGCCGCGACACCTTCCAATGCCGGGAGGGCGGTCAGGAGATTACCCTTCCCCTGAAGGAATTCGAGCTGTTGTTCAAGCTGGCCAGCTATCCCGGCAAGACATTCACGCGGGAGCAGCTGATCGAGCAGATTTGGGGCTATGATTACGAAGGGGACGAACGGACCGTGGACGTGCATATCAAGCGGCTGCGGGAGCGGTTTCCCGAGGAACGGCATGCCTTTTGCATCAGCACCATCCGGGGGCTCGGGTACCGGCTGGAGGTGAGGCCATGAAGCGTCCGGGTTTTCTCCATATTGCCGCCAACGTCCTGCTTGTCTTGGTCGCCCTGTTCATCGGCTGGACGGCGGCTTATTATATAACGGGAAACATCTATTCTGCAATAACCTGGGAACCCCACGGCCTGACTGCCCTGCTGATCAACGCTACCCTGGGCTTTCTGATCTTCGGAATGGTAATTGCAGTCGTAGGTCCTTTTCTGCGCCCCGATGAGCACCGTTATTTCATGGAGATGATTGAAGCGCTGCGGCGTATATCCGGAGGAGATTTCCATGTGAATCTGGATACGGGGCCGTCGGAGCGAACGGGCAGGCAATGGCAGCATCCTTATGTACAGCTGGTGGACAGCATCAATGATATGGCGGCCAATCTGAAGATCATGGAGGAGCTGAGGCAGGAGTTTATCTCCAATGTGTCCCATGAGATTGGGTCGCCGTTAACCTCCATCAGCGGGTTTGCCAGGGCGCTCAGGGACGAGAATATGGACCGGGAGCAACGCCGGCGGTACCTGACGATTATTGAGACGGAGTGTGTCCGTTTATCGCGGCTAAGCGATAATCTCATGAAGCTGGCGGTGCTGGATTCGGCGCAGCAGCCGTTCCACCCTGCACGGTATCGGCTGGATAAGCAGCTGATATCGCTCATTCTCACCTGTGAGCCCCAGTGGGAGGCGAAGGGAATCGACATGGACGTGGATACGGTCGAGGCGGAAATCAGGGCGGATGAGGATTTGATGAGCCAGGTTTGGATAAATCTGATTCATAACGCTATCAAGTTCACGCCGCAAGGGGGCAAAATCACCATATCCCTTGTGCTCCAAGAGTCCGGAAAACTGGCGGCCGTCCGCATTGCCGATACTGGACCGGGAGTAGCGGAGGAAGACCGGACGCGCATCTTCGAGCGCTTCTACAAGGCGGACCGGTCGCGCAACCGGTCCGCGGGAGGCAGCGGCCTGGGCCTGTCCATCGCCCATAAGATCGTGGAGATGCATGGCGGTTCCATCGCCTTGAGCAGCAGGCCGGGGGACGGGGCGGAGTTTACCGTGCTGCTGCCGCTGGAGTGAGGGGTGTGACGAGAAGAGTGCCCCATATACTACCGGCCCCGGTTCCGGCTAAGGATATCCGCCAACCGCTGGAACTGCCGGTCATGGAGTCCTTCAGGAGTGACGATAATCAGAGGGCACCTTTCCGGTAACCTTAAGGGGTCGAAGTTCATCTTGTATTCTTGTAAACGCCATTAACATTACCAGAGTTCAGGCTCTTTTTCATCTGTTTTTTCACCTATTAGGTGAGACGCTTCAAACGCCAAATCCCTTGATTCTACAGCTTTTTGCGTGCTTTCGGGTTAGGCTGTGAATATTTGAGGTTTATTCAAAAGTGCTTGATAACTTTTTTTATTTCGGCTAAAATATGGTTGTGTTCTGTAATTGCCGAAAGGAGCGCTTGATATGGAGTATATTAAGAGGTTTATGGAGGAAGTATTTTTAAAGCTCAATGAGCAATACCCCGCCATTTTAATAACCGGCCCAAGACAGGTCGGAAAAACCACCATGTTGCAAAAGCTCATGGAGCTTGAGGGTAAGAATCGACACTATGTATCTCTAGATGATTTAAATGTAAGAGCATTGGCCAAATCTGATCCAGCTATGTTCTTTCAAATTCATCAGCCCCCAGTATTCATCGACGAGGTGCAATATGCACCCGAGTTATTTACCTATATCAAAATAAGTGTGGATCAGAATCACCGACCCGGCGATTTCTGGATGACCGGCTCACAGTTATTCAAACTGATGCATGGTATACAGGAGTCTCTGGCAGGGCGGGTGGCGCTATTGCATTTATCGCCGCTGTCACAGCATGAGATTTATATGGGGCAGCCGGGAGCTTTCAGCTTAGACTTTGCAACTTTACAGAAAAGGCAGGCCGCTACTCCAGCCGCAACTACGCCTCAAATATTTGAGCGTATCTTTGCAGGGGGGATGCCAGCACTCATCAGCAAAAAATATGATGATCGGGATTTTTTCTACTCTAGCTATTTAAGCACTTATTTGGAGCGTGACGTCAGGGAACTGTCCGGCTCCATAGACTCGCTTAAGTTTTTAAATTTCGTTACTGCTGCGGCGGCAAGAACTGCTCAGATGGTGAATTACAAAGGAATTGCCGATGACTGCGATATTGATCAGGTAACGGCAAAAAGTTGGCTTAGAATTTTGGAAACACTAGGGATTGTTTTTTATTTGCACCCCTATTCAAATAACGTTCTCAAAAGAACGATCAAAACCCCAAAGCTGTATTTTTATGACACCGGGTTGGTATGCTACCTCACCAAATGGAGTAGCGCAGAAACCGCAATGATCGGTGCCATGAACGGTGCACTTCTTGAAAACTATGTGGTAAGCGAAATACAGAAAAGCTATCAAAATGTTGGTAAGGAATCCTATCTCTATTATTATCGAGATAAGGATGCAAAGGAAATTGATCTGTTGATGGAGGGTGATGGTCAGCTTTACCCTATTGAGATCAAGAAAACAGCTACGCCTGAAAAGAAAATGATAACCAATTTCTCTGTGATAGCAAAGTCTCCTTTAAAACGGGGAACAGGCGCTATCATCTGCACAGCAGAGAAGCTCGGCGCATTTGACCGTGACAATCTTATTGTTCCAGTCAGTTTATTATAAAATGGCTTGTATGATCAAATGGCTCCGCGGCGCAAAGCCCCCCTACTTCAGCACCCTGCGGATCAGGCGCAGCTTGTCCCCGTAAGGAGGCAGGGCCAGCTTCAGCTGTATCCGCGTGCTGCGCTTCAGGATGCTCTTGCGGTGGGTGAAGGTGTCGAAGCTGGCCTTGCCGTGATAAGCGCCTATCCCGGAAGGACCCACTCCGCCAAAGGGCAGGAAGGGGCTGGCCACGTGGTAGATCGTGTCATTGATGCAGCCGCCTCCGAAGGAAAGCTGCTCCAGCACAGTCCGCTCCACATCCTTGTTTTCCGTGAACAGGTACAGCGCCAGCGGCTTGGGCCGTTGTCTGACGGCGTGGACGGCCTCCTCCAGTCTGTCGTAACCGAGAATAGGCAGGAGCGGCCCAAAAATCTCGTCCTCCATGCTGGCGTCCTGCCAGGTGACACCGGCGAGCAGAGTCGGCTCGATATATCGTTCCTCCTGCACGGATGCGCCCCCATATACAATCCGGTCCCGGTCCCGGCTGATGATGCTGGAGAGCCGCAGGAACTGCTTGTCGTTGACAATCCTCCCGTAATCTTCGCTCAACCGGGCATCGGCCCCGTAAAAAGCCACGATGGCCTTCTTCATGCAGCCGATCAGCGCACCCTTGATGTCTTGATGGACCAGAACATAGTCCGGCGCAATGCAGGTCTGCCCCGCATTGGTCAGCTTTCCCCAGATGATCCGCTCTGCCGCCAGCTCCAGATTGGCGCTGCGCTCCACAATCACAGGGCTCTTGCCACCCAACTCCAGGGTGACGGGAGTCAGATTCTTTGCGGCCGCCTCCATCACGATCTTGCCCGTAGGTACGCTCCCTGTGAAGAAGATGTAATCGAAGGGCGCATGAATCAGGGCGCTTACCACCTCCTTTTCCCCTTCCACTACCCGAATGTAGGCGGGCTCGAAGCTTTCCTCCACGATGCGCCGGATTACAGCGCTAACCGCCGGTGTATGCTCGGACGGCTTCAGCACCGCACAATTGCCTGCTGCAATCGCACCGATCAACGGCTCCAACAGCAGCTGCACCGGATAGTTGAACGGTCCGACAATCAGCACGGTCCCGTAAGGCTCGGGAACAATCCGGCTTCTCGCCGGAAGCAGGAACAAGGGAGTTTTCACCCCGCGGGGCTTCATCCACCGCTTGAGGCGCTTGAGGGAGTAGGTCAGACTGCTCAGGACAAAGCCCACTTCTGTGGCATATCCTTCAAACGCACTCTTCCCCAGGTCAGCGCGCAAAGCGGCCAGAAGCTCCTCTTCATGGCGCTGCACAGCATTGCGGAGCGTCAGCAGCTGCCGCTCCCGGAAGGCGCGGGTTCTGGTTCGGCCGCTGTAAAATAATTGCTTATGCTCTTCCAGCCATTGTCTAATCTGTTCCGGCGTGATTGCGTCCATATGGGCCGCTCCCCTTTTCCAAAAGGTAATCTTCCCCATCCTCATGATGGATATTTTTCTTAACCTTAACGTTACATGGATGAACCATTAATTTCAAGTATTCCCGGAAGGGGGCAGTCTTTTGTCCTGTGAACAAGTCGTTATTCTCCCGATGGTCTATGAATTCCATTAATCTCATCCAGCCAGCGCTGCAGCTCCCGGCCAATAGCATGGGGATTCTCCTCCGGCAGATAATGAAAGCCGTTCCCGATATGGGATAGGGTGAGGTTATGCAGGTGTGACCGGCACCAGTCGAGCTGCGGCTTCCGAACCGTGCAGCCTGGGGTTGCATAGAAGAGCAGCTTCGGGATGGGGGAAGCCGTAAACCAGGCATTGCGTGCTTCCACAGCCTCTATCACCTCAGTTGGGCTGCCTTCAATGGGAATTTGGTTAGGGAACACCCACATGGGCTTCCGGTTCTCCGGGCTGCGGAAGGGCTCCCGGTACTGCCCGTGCTCCTCCGGCGCAATCGGCCGGTTGACAATTGTGGTTGTCATACCCTCGATGAATACGCTGTTGTCCCTCATAAACGGCCAACCCTTGTCCGGATCACGCAGCGTCTGAAATAGTTCCCTGGCTTCCGGCGGAGAGAAGTCTGACCATGTGTTATTGGGATACAAGGCCTGCGGTTCGATCATGGCGACAGCCCTTATCTTGCCAGGATGATGCAACGCATATTGCAAGCCAATGGCCGCTCCCCAGTCATGTCCTACCAGTACGATGTTATCAAGACCCAGCGTCTCAATAAAACGTGTCACATAATCCACATGCTCCAGGAAGGTGTAGCCAATGTCCGGCTTATCCGAGCGGCCCATTCCGATCAAATCCACTGCAATACAGCGGTTGGAAGGCTCGGCATAGGGTATGATATTGCGGAAGATATACGACCAGGTGGGATTGCCATGCAGGAAGACAACAGGATCGCCGGTTCCTTGGTCAATGTAGTGCATGCGGTGATGGTTAACGGTGATGTAGCGGGCGTTGAACGGATATTCCTTGCCGACCGGCTTCGTTTCAAAGGTGGACATTTGCAATCCAGCTCCTTTTTTAGAGTATTGGTCTATATCCCGATTTTATCATTGTATCCACGGCGGCTCATTGTAAAAATGCGACAAGGTGGTGTGTAAACAAATGCATGAGCGGCCGTCTCCGCCAAAAAAAGGCTTCCCCGGTAAATGCTGAACCGGGAAAGCCTGCGCTGTTAATAGTACATACTCTGATTCAGGCCGGAGGGAGCTTCGGTCTTGTTAAATACCTTTTTTAACTCCGGTTGGAATTCACTGTGGAAGAATTGCTCCGGGGTACATCCTGCAAACGCCCGGAAATCCTTGGCGAAATGGGCCTGGTCCGCATAGCCGCAGGCATGGACAATATCCAGGTAGTCACAGCCGTTGCTGCGAAGGGCAATCGCATGCTGAAACCGGATGATGCTTGCGTACATTTTGGGGGAAGCGCCGACCAGCGCGTTAAACTTGCGTTCCAAGGTGCGCTTGCTCATATACAATTGTGCGGCCAGCCCCTCAACCGATACCGCGCCATGGCGGGTCATGATATGCCGCGCCGCCAGCAAGACCGGCTGTTCTTCCTCCTTGTCCCTCAACAGGGATACAAGGAATTGTTGAACAACGCCCACGCGTTCCGCGGCGGCGCCCGCGCAGGCCAGTCTTTCTTCCATCTCATGAACACTTCTCGCAGGGAATACCAGCTCCAGCGGCACATTCGCGTTCTTAAACTCATGAATCGGATACTTTGTAAACTGGGACAAGCCACCGGGCTTGAATTGAATGATGAGCGTACCGATGGCACCTGTGCTGACATATTCCTTCACGGTGGATTGCATGCCGGTTATGCCGCTTACTCCCATCTCGTAAGCTATACGGTTCTCCAATCTTCTCATAGGCTCTCCATATTGAATGCCAATTACAGTCATGGAGGTAGGCAGGACCTTGACGGAATTGCGGTTCGCATAATTGGTCGGGTTAAAGTCTTCCTGTACAAGAAAGCTCTCAATGTAAGGGCTCAGCACAGGAGGCGGGAAGAGCCGTTGAAAAAACATAAGACACCCCTCCGGCAAATGACTTGTAACTCCACTATACCATCAATGCGGGATTAAGCCCAATCATACGAACTGGTTGACCGCTCTCCCGTCACCCCTTCCGCCGTTCCACCAGGTTGACGCCGATTCCGAAGAAGATGACGCTCATCAGCAGCAGCTTGGCCATAGGAAGCCATATATCCGTCCAGCCCTGCTGATACACTGCGGTGCCGATCAGCGCATCCATAGCGTGCTGCAGCGGCAGAAGCTGGCCAAGAAACAGCAGGAAGCTATTGGTAATGGTGCCAGGAGGCATATATATGCCGCTCACGAGGGGCATAATCGGCACAACGGAGGTAAAGATCGCCGCAAACTGCTCCGGAGTATTCAACAATCCGGTAAACAGCATGCTCATGGCCACGATTGCCATGATATAAGCGCCTATAATGACAGCCAGCATGCCGAGGCTGCCGCCGAGATGGTAGCCGAAGCCGTATCTGAAGATAGTAAAGATGACGGCTAACTGGAAAATTCCAATAAGGGAGCTGTATATCAAATGGCCCATATACATTTGGAGCTTGGTCACCGGAGACAGGATCACCCGGTTCCAGATGCCGGATACCTTCTCGGCCGTGACCGCGTTCACCTTGAAGCCCACAGTGAAGATAACCAGGAACAGAGAGAATCCGAACAACAGCTGCAAGCCCATATCATAGCTCTTAAGCTCACCGCCCGATGGGGTGGAGGTCTGTACGGCAAGCGGAGGCTGCTCCAGAAACAATGCCATTCTTTCGCGGAAAAGCGTCTCCTGGTCTGCGTGGCTCACAGCCGCCCTGACGGTGAACTCCTCGGTATAAACCGTCTGGACATGCTGCCGCACGAAATCAACGTTAATGTTCTCCATTGCCGAGATCAGCCGGTAATCGTCACGGAGCAGCCTGACCGCCACAGCCGACCGCCCCTGGCGGACATCGGCCAGAGCCTGCTCTTCGTCCTGCAGTTGGAAGTGAAAGGAGCCGTTCTCATTAAGCCGTTTCAGCCAGCCCGCGGATTCCTCCCTTGTTACCCCCTCTGCCGGAAACACGCCGATCTTCATCTGACTGTTCATATTGCTGCCGAACATCAGGGTAGCCAGAATACTGATGCCGCAGAAGATCAGCACCATGAACGGAGAGCGCTTCTCCTTCATCCATTGGGCCAGAAACACGGTCCACATCTAGGCACGCCCCCTTTTGGGAAAAATCCAGATACTGAGCGCCACAGCCGCTGCTGCGAACAATGCCAGTCCGAGCATTCCCTGTACCGCCACCGTCCAGGATTCCTGCTGAATCCACTGGATCACTGTGGACAGCCACAGCCCGTTGGGCGTCCATTCCCATAGCTGTTGAACGCTGTGGGGCAAGGCGTATACCGGCACAAAATTGCCGCCCACTATCCCGATTATGATAAGAAGGGTATGAATGACGGCATTGGCTGCATCGGGATTGATACGGAACATAAATGAAGTGAACAGGGCGGACATGGCAGCAATGAACAAGCCCGCCGTGAACGTCAGTAAAACAAGACCCAGCCAGAATTGCAGCGGGAAGCCGGGAAACAATCCGAGAAGAAAATGGCAGATGCCAATAACGCATGTCAGCTGCGTCAGGGCCATGACCAGCGTTGAACCGATTTTTCCCCAGAGGAAGGAGAACGGATGGCTGCCCGACAGCTGAATCCGCTGAAGAATATGCTGCCGCTTCTCTGCAACCGCCTTGTAGGCGATTGCAGCTGCCACGTACATGGCGAACATCACTCCAATAGACAGGGTGAAGTATTGGAAGGAGGAGATTGCCCGCACGCCTTCGATTCGCTCCAGACCGCCGGTAGGCGGTAAAGCCGCTTCGGCTGGCATTGCTTCCGTCCTGCCGGGTGTAGCCTGTATAATCGCCATGCCGGTATTGAGCTGGCGGGCAAAGCCGTTGATGATTCCCTGCAAAGCGCCAACCTCCACAGAGGGCTTGTCGGCTGTGAGCAGGATGGCAGCTCCTGTTCCTTCGCCAAGCAGCATCCGGTTCAGCGCATTAAGCGTGAAGCCCTCAGGCAGCGTTATGACTGCCTGAATTTCTTTGGCCGCAAGCTGCTGCAGCGCCTGCTCTTCATCCATCTCCGCAAGCTGCACCACTCCGGACAGCTGCTCGCCCCCGAGCAGCTCCCGCAGGAGCCGGGCGGGCTGGTGCCGCTCTGCCAGTTCGGCCAGCACAGCAGCCTCGGACTCCTTCATCCCTTTCCCGGCCAGTGAGGACTGAAACTGGTCCAGTCCTGCGTTTCCGTCATCCTTGACCACATATGCCGCCTTCAGCTGCAGGGCAGCCGCGGGATTCTCAATCCATCCGGGCAGCACCAGCCCCAGGATAACGATCAGGATCAGCGGCACCACAAGGGAGATGATATTTTCCCGGCGGTCCCGCCAATATACCAGGACATCCTTTCTCAGAAAGGCTCCCACACACATTCCTCCTCCATTTATCCCGCCCAAGCGGCGCGAACCTCCGAAGCTTATTCGGGTGCTTGGGCGGGGAGCCAAGCAAGAGTTTTCAGTACGCGTATGCGATTTAATCCCGCAGGGTCCTTCCGGTCAAATGCAGGAACACATCCTCCAGGCTGGGCGTATGCACATTCATGCTGATCAGCTGCACGCCATGCCTCTCCGCGCATTGCACAACGCCGCTTAAGATCCGGCTCTGTCTGTCCACGATCAGCTTCAGTCCCTGCTTGGTCTCCTCCACCTGCCTGACCGGCTCCATCCTGCTAATTTCCTCGGTCAATGCCGCTTTATTGACATCAAGCTGCAGCGAAATCGTATCCTCATTGCTCAGGATGCGGGCCAGCTCCTCCTTGGTGCCCGATGCGATGACCTTGCCGTGGTCCATGATGTACATGCGGTCGCACAGCTGCTCCACTTCCTCCATGTAATGGCTTGTGTAGAGAACGGTTGTTCCTTTTTCCCGGTTCAACAGCCTGACGGTTTCCAGAATGTGGCTGCGGGACTGGGGGTCGATTCCCACAGTGGGTTCATCCATGATGACCAGCTGCGGGTCATGCAAGAGCGCCGCGGCGATATTGATACGACGCTTCATGCCTCCCGAGTAGGTTTTGATCTGCTCCTTCTGCCGGTCGCGCAGGCCGACCAGCTCCAGCAGCTCCTGAATTTTCCGGTCGAGCAACGGCTGCTTCAGCTTATAGAGCCTGCCGAAGAACAGCAGATTCTCATAGGCGCTCAGCTCTTCGTAGAGGGCGATTTCCTGGGGAACTACCCCCAGCACCTGGCGGATATGCTGCGGATGTTTGATGACGCTTTTGCCATGCAGGCGCACATCCCCATGCGTGGGGAGCAATAAAGTCGAGATTATGGAAATGGTTGTTGACTTTCCCGCTCCGTTGGGACCAATCAGACCTACCGATTCTCCTTGCTCCAGGTACAGACTGACGTTATCCACCGCTGTATTCCCTTTGAAGCTTTTGCCGAGCTCTACTGTCTCCAGCATGATTTATGCCTCCTTGTCTTTGTCCGAAAGCAGACCTGTGCTTGCTGACGGGCCATCGCCTGCATGATAAAGTGTATATGGAAAAAGACAGTGTACCCACTGTCCTCCGTCATTCTTTCTATAAAGAACCATGACTGCAGTCATGGGCGGATCAGACAAGATTGTGCCTGATGGCGTAAATGGCCAATTGTGTTCTGTCCCTCAGCTCCAGCTTGTCGATAATCTGGCTGACGTGATTCTTCACGGTGCCGATGGAAAGTCCCAATTCCTCGGCCATTTCCCGGTTGCTGCGGCCTTCGCCTACCAGCCGGAGAATGGACAGCTCCCGGGGTGTCAGGGACACTTGCATCTGCTGCTGTTCCGGCTTCAACAGGCGGGGAATCACCTTGGCTGCCACATCATCCGATAGCGCCATGCCTCCGGACAGGCAGCTGCGGATGGCGCGGATCAGCTCCGCAGGCTCCGCATTCTTCAGCATGTAGCCGCTTGCGCCGCTCTTCAGCGCATCCACCGCATACTCGTCATCGTTGAAGGTGGTGAGTATCAGCACCTTGCTGCGCGGCCAGCGGGAGCGGATAATCCGCGTAGCCTCCAGCCCGTTCATCTCCGGCATGCGGACATCCATCAGTATCACCTCGAATGAGCTTGTCTCGCATAAGGCAACGGCCTCCTTGCCGGTTGCCGCCTCGCCGGTGACGCGCAGCTCTCCGTCGGTTTCGATCATCATCTTCAGCCCGGACCGGACCAGCACCTGGTCCTCGGCCAGTAAAATCCGGATCATCCGGCACCTCCTTGCTCTCTTTCAACCGGCAGCTCTCCGCGTATGATGAAGGAGCCGGAATAGGCAATGGCCGTAAGCGTTCCCCCGGCATCGCGAATCCGTTCCTTCATGGATTGCAGACCGAAGCCGTCGCGGACTGCCATGCTGTTCTTCACCTTGTTCGCCACCTCGAACCGGAACAAGCCGCCGCCCGGCGCTTCGAAGGTAACGGCAGCCTCCCGGGTCTCGCCATGCTTCATCACATTGGTAAGCGCCTCCTGAACCGCCCGGTAGATGGCGAAGGATTGCGCTGCGGAGAGGGGAACGGACAAGGCGCCATGCTTCACTGTAAAATGCACCCGCATAAACTGCTCAGCCTCCAGCCTGCGGATCATGTTCAGGATCGCCGTAAGCCCGCCCGTCTCTTGCTGCTTCAAGGATTTGACCGCAATCCGGGTCTCCTCCAGGCTCTCCTTGGCCAATTCCTTCAGATCAGCCGCCCGGCGGGCAAGTTCTCCGTCGGCCTCCATCCGGAGCACCTCCAGCTGCATCAGAAGAGCGGTCAGCTTATGTCCGACCGAATCGTGAATATCCCGGGCAATCTGTGTACGCTCTTCCTGGCGTGCCGTCTTCTCATCGGAGATGCTTCGCCGCTTTATGCTGCGGTATTCACTGAGCAGCGCCTCATAACGCAGACGGATTTCATCCTGACTCCTCCTCGTTTGATTGAATACAGCCAAGCCTGCTGCCGCAATCAGCGTATACAAGATGAGAAAGGGCAAGGGCAGGGAGGAGCAGCCCAACAGGCCTGGAGCCATCAAGCTGGCCATGATCACAAGGCCGGCAATGCCGGCGGGAGCAGGCGGCAGGCGATAAGCCGCTTTTCCGGCCAGCAGGGTGTACAAGATCAGCTTGTACAGGCCGGACTGACCGGTTGGAGCGGCTGGACCTGCTTCCGGCCATAATGCAGCCGTGGCCATGACAGCTGCGCCGCTTAACACAACGGTCAGCCGGAGCGGATGCTTGCGCAGCAGCGGGGCGGCAAAGTACAGTGCAAAGAACAGGGCGATAACCGCCAGCCGCCAGGGCAGCACTGCCCGGCCGTCAGGCAAGCTGAGCAAGGCGCCCAGCCAGGCCGCCGACAGAAACAGCAGCCAAATCCAGAATGATCGCATTCGCCGCCTCCCTACTTGGTCCGTCTGTCTGTTCATGATGTAAATTATAGGACAACTGGAAGCGGATACGCAATGTGGCGGGGGAGATCCATCGGATGTATTTTTGCCTGGCGATTATGTATAATTGAAGGGAGAACTTATTTGGGCCATTACCTTTGGGAGGACATTCATTGAGAAGGTATAATTTTATCCGTCCGTTGATGTTGATTATTACGGCGCTGTTGGTGAAAGGCATCATAACCAATGGCGGTATGATGCTGGGCTTGAGTCCGGAGGCGGCCGACAATCTGGGGTTTATCGGCATGATCATTACCGCGTTGGTGATGTACACCAGATGGAATAAGAAAATCCGCAAATAGCAAGCGAGCTCCGGAAGGGACAGTCTCCGGAGCTTCCCTCTTTTTGGGCATAACGTTATACTCTCATAACCGTCTTCCTGTCGAACGGTTGGGGAGGCTCCTCCATCCAGCCCCGGTTAATCATGAGCTTGATCCCTTCTTCGCCATACAGCATAATCTCTGCCATAATTCTGGAGTAATGGGCAATCAGGTCTTTTCTCATGGATACAGACATGGCATAGGCCACCAAGGACAGGCTTGCCGACGTTGTCGTGGTGATCAGGAACAGAATCAATTTATCCGAGAAGGGAGAAACGGTGGAATTTGTCACCTCCATTGTGACGGGGGAAATCTCCAGCAAGTTCTCATTTCTGAGAATGGTGTTGAAGATATTGATCTGTTTCTCGCTTAATTCCTTTCCTTTGAGCAGGAACTGTTTGATTTCTTTGTCCTTCATCACTTGTATAAGCCCGAACAACAGCAGCAATCCGATATAATTCCGTTCGATGACGAAGAAAATCTCTCCCAGCTCCAGGGCATTCAAGGTCCGCTGCTCGCCAAACCACTTGCCCAGGAAGGACTCATCCCGAATAAATTCCACCTTGTCCGAATAAACCATCTTTGGCGGCCTGTCATAGATTCCTTTTGTCAGCATGACATGCAGGGACACTTTATATAATTTTGTTACTGATTCCAAGCCTGTAAAAAAGAAAGCGGCCACATCATCCCGGGCTACCTTGGTGGCTGCCGCGCCAAAATGATGCAGATTGACTTGGCCTACCCGGTAAACAAAGCTTAATGCATACAGATCGGTATACAGCGGAGCGGCGGACAAATCAACATCCGCATCAGAGAATCCTTGAGGAACGGGAATTTGCTCCATTTCAAAGATATCCCGGATTTGTTGGGATTGGGATTGGGTTAATGCTAGCGTTCCTTCTACAACAGGTCTGATTTCGGTGTCCTTCACGAAAGTGAGGAAATGTTTATATATGCATTCCGTAGCACTGTTTTGCATATATGTCGACCATAGTCCCGTTATTTCGGGGGCTGTCAATTTTATGCTTTGCTTATCCATCGCAATTCCCTCCTGAAGCGTCTCCTTGTTAAGGTATTATTTGCTTTTTTTTCATGGCTATCCATAGTTCTGCGATGTCTTCCGCAAAAGAGGAAATGTTTTTGCGGAATACCGGGGGCACTGTTGACTTTCATAACCTGGTTCATTATACTAACGGTAATCCAATAAGCGTCATACGTTGAAGGAGCCCAGTAGCCGCTTTGTCCCTGTTCCAGCAAGCCGGGGGTGATGCAACCCGGTACACATGAAGCGCGCGAATTACAACTCTGGAGTATCCCGGGCAATGCCGGGCGGAATGGTGAACGATATCTCGCCGAGAGCGGCATGAACGGCGCACAGTTTGATCTGTCCGTCCGTTGGTGCAATTTGGGTGGTAACACGGTTTATAATCGTCCCTGTGGTCTGTAATGGACCCGGGGGCGTTTTTTGCGTTCAGAGTCTTTGAGCGGGTGGATGGGGTATACAAATTGAAGGGGTGTTGGCAAAGTGAATATTATCGACGAGCTGGAATGGCGGGACGCCATCAATCAACAATCGGATGCGGAGGGACTGCGGGAGCTGGCCAATCAGAAGGAGGTGTCCCTGTACTGCGGCGTGGACCCTACCGGCGACAGCATGCATATCGGCCACCTGATTCCGTTCATGGTGCTGAAGCGGTTCCAGCTGGCCGGGCACCGTCCGGTGATCCTGATCGGCGGGGCGACCGGCACCATCGGCGATCCCAGCGGCCGGCAAAGCGAGCGCTCGCTGCAGACGCTGGAGGAGGTCCAAGCCAACGTAGACGCTCTGACAGAGCAGATGAAGAAGCTGTTCGTCACCGACGGGGACAATCAGATCCGCATGGTGAACAATTATGATTGGACGCATAAGATCAATGTGATCGAATTTTTGCGCGACTATGGCAAGAATTTCAGCATCAACACCATGCTGGCCAAGGATGTGGTGGCCAACCGGCTGGAGAGCGGCATATCCTTCACCGAATTCGCCTATCAGATTCTGCAGTCCCTGGACTTCCTGCATCTGTACCAGCATGAGGATGTGCAGTTGCAGATCGGCGGCTCCGACCAATGGGGCAATATCACCAGCGGTCTGGATCTGATCCGCAAGAAGGAAGGTCCCGAAGCCAAGGCCTTCGCCCTCACCATTCCCCTTATGCTGAAGGCGGACGGCACGAAATTCGGCAAGTCGGCAGGCGGGGCGGTATGGCTTGACCCGAAAAAGACCACTCCCTATGAGTTCTACCAGTTCTGGGCCAATACCGATGACCGGGACGTGGTGAAATACCTGAAGTACTTTACGTTCCTGTCCAAGGAGCAGATTGAGGAACTGGCGGACAAGGTGCAGACCGAGCCCCATAAGCGCGAGGCGCAAAAAATGCTGGCAGAGGAAATGACCCGCTTCGTTCATGGCGAGCATATGCTGGAGCAGGCCAAACGGATTACCGCGGCGCTGTTCAGCGGGGATATCAAGTCCTTGACCGCCGATGAAATCGAGCAGGGCTTTAAGGATATGCCTACCTTCGAAGCCGCCCGCGAGCCGAAGAATATTGTCGATTGGCTGGTTGACCTGGGCATCGAGCCCTCCAAGCGGCAGGCGCGCGAGGATATAACCAAAGGCGCTATCTCCATGAACGGTGAGCGCATCAGCGACTTGGCAGTGGAGGTGTCGGCGGAGCAGGCTATCGGCGGCCGCTTCATCATCATCCGCAAGGGCAAGAAAAATTACAGCCTGGTGAAAATGTCCTAGGGCGTGTTTTCAGACACGTCCTAAGCAACCCTAACAACAAGCCCTCATGAATGGTTCATGAGGGCTTGTCACGCTAATTTGGCAAGAAGAAGGGAGCGCATATGGATAAAACGAAGGCGGCACTGGTTCTGTTGACGGCAAACCTGTTGGCCGTTATCTACTATGGCCACTCCATCAAGAAGGAAGTCGCAAGCACAAGGAATGAAACGGCTTCCGTGATGAGCAACGTACAAAGAGAGATGATGAACCTGGAGAGCAGAATCATAAACGGGATCGGCAATGAGATAAAAACCCAGGGCAACAAGGTGGAAAACGTGAATTATGAGTACAAGGACATTGACCCGGTGCGGAAAACGGCTGTGGTCGACTTGACGGTTACGCTCAAGGAAGTGTCCGGAACGGCCAAGGTGCTGGTTGCCTACAGCGCCGAAGGGAACGGGCCCTCGGGAGAAGCGGAGCTGACCTTGCGCAGCGGCCTGACTTACGGAGCGCAATTCGAAGTTTCCGCGGAGCGCAACTACCTGCTCCAAGTGTGGGAAAAAAGCGAAAGCGGCGACCAGCGTCAGCTGAACGCTTACGAAGAGCGGCTTTCGCTGTATGATGAAATCTACGCGCGCCGCGTCACCGTAGACACCAGGGGCACAGCCGTCTCCAAGGAGAAGCTGGAAGCTGACTTTTCATTTTCCGTCAGCAATACCGAAATTCCGGATATGGGCATCAAAAAGGTGCGTCTGCAGGTGATGAAGAACAATGTGCTCTATGATGAAGTCGACGTGACTGCCAGAATTCAGCAGTCCGGAAGCGACGGTCAAATCCGGGACCGGTACAATCTGGCTGTCGCCTCAGGCCAAATCGACCCCTCCGTGACCCTGGAGCAATTCGCCAGGCAAAACCCGTCCCCGGAGAAGCCGGACGGCAGAACGCACTACCTGTATTTTCATACCGTGACCTTTGCCAAGGATTATCTGGAATTGAAGCTGAATCAGGAATCTGCGCATCAATTGAGCTTCAGGCTGGCCATTGAATTCCAGGACGGTTACGTATACGAAGAATGAATGCCTGCCCAAGCCCGCACCGCGGTCAGGTCCCTCTCATATGTTGAAAGGACGATAAATGGGGAGGGACCGGCTTGAGCAAACCAGCGGAGACGGCAAATGGAGTATCGGTTATCGTGTGCACCAATCGCCCGCAGTTTTTTGATAACATCCTGAGGAATTTCCTGAGTCAGCGGTATGCCCATAAGGAATTGATCATTATCCTGAATAAGGACAGCATGAGTCTCCGGCAATACCGGAACAAAATCCGCGCCTATCCCCGGATCTCGGTGTATCAGGTGCCGCAGAAAATTTCGTTGGGACAATGCCTGAACTGTGGAATTGCCAAAGCCAGGCTGCCGCTAATCGCCAAGTTCGATGACGATGACTACTATTCGCCCTTTTATCTCAGGGAGCAGGTGAAAGCGCTAAGGCGCACCAAAAGCGATATCGTGGGCAAGCACGCCTCACTCGTATACCTGGAGGCGAGCAAGAAGCTGATTATCCGGTCGCCTGGTGAAGCGAACAAGCATGTGCATTTTGTGCAGGGAGGGACACTGTTGTTCACCGGACGGTTGTCCAGACAGGTGCGGTTCCCCGACCGTTCTCTGGGGGAGGATGTGGCCTTCCTGAAGCAATGCCGCGATAAAGGATATGAAACCTACGCCACGTCCCCTTACAATTATGTATATATGCGCAGGGCCAATAAGAAAAGCCATACCTGGAAGGTGTCGGACCGCTTCTATCTGAGAGGCAGCAAGCCGGTTGCCAACACGGAGCATTACCGTTCCATCGCCGCCCGTTATTGCCGTTGAGCTTGAAGCCCTGCGTTGCCGGGAGATCCCCCCATTCGTCAAACGATGGAATTGCTGGTGAAGCGAAGGCATGGTAAAATATTTCCATCAGACGAATGGGGGGCATCAAGTCGCCTTCTATGGTTATGCTTATGGAAAAACGCGGGGGCACTTGTCTGCAACAACAAGACGAGCCTATTAAAAAAAGGGGGAACAAGGATGGTCGACCGTCTGAGGGGAAGCTATCTGATGAAGCTGGTCATGTCCCATCTGATGCTGATGTGCATGATTCTTGCAGTAGGCGGCGGCATGCTGCTCAGCCGCACCGCAGCAATGATGGATGAAGAGATGCAGCGCAGCGGCGTCAATCAGCTGTCCATGCTTCAGGAGCGCCTGGAGCAGCAGGAGCTGGAGAAGTATAATGCCTTATTGCTGAATAAAGCTCTGAGTACGGTGCGGCAGGAAGCGGAGAGTGAAATCCAATATTTTCTGGACAATGGGAAGGAAGACAATTATTACCGCATCAATCGCCTGACTCAAGATTTGAAAACGCTTTCTATCTCGCTGCCTTCCTTGCACAATCTTTCGTATTATTTCATGAAGGATGATTTTCTGGTGGACCGGTATTTCTATGAATCTCCCGCAAATTCCCCTCAGGCGGAATTGCTGGCCAGTGGGCGGATTCCCCTGCACCAGTGGTTCCTGCGGACGGTTGCCGATACAACCGCGAACAAGGACACCGGGCAGCCCGCCCTCCTTAAGGTGCTGACGTATATTCATACGCTGCCTTACATGGCTAAGAGCGGCCAGATCAAAGGCTACATGATTATCGATCTGGATGCGGAGAAGCTCATTGGCAATCTGGGCAATCATCTGGGCAGCCGCAACGAGAAGCTGGCAGTTCTGGACGGCAGCGGACAGATGATAGGCGCTTCCTCCGCATGGGATACGTCCATGCTTGGTCAGGTGAGGGAGCAGCTCAGCGCAGGGATTTACAGCATACTGAAGCAAGAGGAGCAGGTTATTTCCCTTCTGCCTGCTGCGGAATCCGCATTTGGCTGGAATTATGTCCTGCTGAGGCAGCAGAATGCTCTTATACTGACCACAGAGAAGATGAAGCAGGATATTGGCCTTGCGGCACTCGCTATCTTCGCTCTGGGCGGAGCGTTGGCCTATATGGTATCCAGGTGGTGCTACAGCACATTCCGCTATATGACCCAGAGGGTCAGAGCCTTGACAGGACAATTTATGACCTCCGGTCTGGTCAGCGAGATCGGCTGGCTGGATCAGGCGCTCCGCCGACTGGATCAACAGCAGAAGAAGTATGCCTCCAATCTGTTAATGAAGCAATGGAGGGAGTTGATTCAAGGATCGGCGGCCTATGGCGAGGAGGAAATGTTCATTCCCAAGGGCAACAGCTTCCTTGCTGTTTCTCTGGAGCTCTATGGCATGGATCAGGCAGCCTGCGCCGAATATTTGCGCGCTCTTCAATCGGAGGCTGCCCTGCAAGGCGAGTATATTCCCATGAGCGCCACAGAAGCCGTTCTGGTTTATTGGAGTGAGCTGCCGGATGACCATGAGCTGGAAGGGGCCGTTATCCTTCAGCTCAATGAGGTGGCGGAGAGGATCGAGGGTCCTTTTCGCTATGCCGCAGGAATTGGAGGCGCCGTCAGCAAGCCGGAGGATATCCATCTGTCGGTTGCCGAGGCTGAGACTGCGCGGCGCTATGGTTTTTTGGAGGAAGGGAGCATGGCAATTCGATACCGGGAGGTGGAACAGCGAAAGGATTATTTCACCCAAGTGAAGCCGGAGCAGCTGGATACGCTGCTGCGCGCCGGAGAGCCATCGGCTCTGGAGCAGTTTCTCGCCGAATGCGAGACGGATTTGCGGACCGGGAATTATTCCATAGATGCCGTAGAGCTTGCCCTGATGCAGCTGCACCTGTCCATCTCCAAGGCCAAAATGATGCTGGAGGGCAGCGGAGAAGCCCAGGCCTATGTCCGCGGAGCCACCTTGGGAGATTCCTTCGCCAAGCTGAAGGGAATGGCTGTCGCGATTGCTTATGAGCGGCTGGAAAAGCGCAATGACCGCTATGAACGCATTCTTAATGCCATTAGGCTGTATGTGGACAATCATCTTCATGAGGAGATTTCGCTGGAGACGCTAACCGAGATCACTTCCTATTCGAAGCAGTACATCTGCAAGCTGTTTAAGGATGAGATGCAGACGACATTCGTGGATTACCTGACTCTTCGCCGTCTGGAGCGTGCCGCAGAGCTCCTGTGTCAGACAGAGGACCCGGCTGTCCTTATAGCGGAGCGCAGCGGATTCGGCAGCTCCCAGTATTTCTCCCGGAAGTTCAAGGCCCATTACGGGGTAACCCCTGTGCAATATCGTCAAGCCAACGGCAATATTCAGATTGTACCCAACCGTTTCAAAATGAACAATTGAAGACCGGACGCTGCCGATGCTACAGTTGGGGCATATCCATACTGACTAGCGAAAATAAGAGGTGGCGCAGGTGAACTCCAAAATGAAAACGTCAACAACCGCAGGATTCATATCCGTACCATTAAAAGCAACATCGCGTTGGGTGCAGTACAAGAGATGCAAATATTTGTACCTCATGCTTATTCCCATGCTTGCCTATTACCTGATATTCGAATACGGGCCCTTATATGGCGTGCAAATCGCCTTCAAGGACTACATGATTCGCGACGGCGTCTGGAACAGCCCCTGGGTAGGGCTCAAGCATTTCGATTACATGTTCAATGCTTCCCCTGATTTCTTTCATATTTTGAAAAATACAGTAATTATAAGCGGCTACCACATTATCTTTGGTTTTCCGGCCCCGATCCTTCTTGCCCTAATTTTCAATGAGCTCCGCTCAGAGCTGTTCAAGAAAATCACGCAGATGATCTCGTATCTGCCTCACTTCTTGTCCTGGGTTGTCCTTGGGGGGCTGCTGATTACGATCCTCTCCCCCACCACGGGAGCCGTTAACGCAGTCCTGGACTGGGTGGGAATCAAGCCCATCTATTTCCTGGGGGACCCCCACTATTTTCGGTTCACCTTGGTAATTTCCTCTATATGGAAGGAGATAGGCTGGGGAACGATTATTTATCTGGCTGCCTTGTCAGGAATTGACCCCCATCTGTATGAGGCGGCCAGGATGGATGGAGCCGGGCGTCTGAAGCAAACCATTCATATTACGCTTCCCAGTATGATGTCTGTGATTGCCATTTTATTCATTTTCAAAACGGGCAGCATTCTCAGCGCAGGCTTTGACCAGATTTTCAACCTGTACAATCCTGCTGTGTACAGTGTGGCGGATATTCTGGATACCTATGTATACCGGGTGGGCCTGACGCAGCTGCAGTACAGCTTTACAACCGCAGTCGGCCTGTTCAAGAATGTAATTGCCTTCTCCATGGTGCTGCTGACGAACTATGTAGTGAAAAAGCTGGGCCAGGAGGGGATTCTATGAAACGCTTCAGTCTGATGTCACGGGGAGAAGTTGCCTTTCAGTTTATTGCCATTATCGTGGTGCTAGGTTTGTGCATCCTGACCTTGTACCCTTTCATTCACGTTCTGTCCGTATCGTTAAGCTCACCGGCGGAAGCCGTTAGGCCAGGCATTCATGTGTATCCCAAGGAATTTACGTTAAGCGCATACAAGCAAGCCGTCCATCTTGACGGAATCTGGATCGGCTTTGGCAATACCATCTACAGAACAGTGGTTGGAACCCTCCTGTCCGTTGTTGTGATGACCATGGCTGCCTATGCCCTGTCCAAGAAGTATCTACCCCACCGGGGCTTCCTCACCATGATGGTAGTCGTGACCATGTTCTTCAGCGGCGGGCTGATTCCCACCTTTCTGCTGATCAAGCAAGTGGGCCTGTATGATCTGCGCTGGGCGCTGATTATCCCCGGCTTGTTCAACACCTTCTATATGCTGATCATGCGGAACTTCTTCATGAGCATTCCTGTGGAGCTGGAGGAATCCATGAGAATGGACGGAGCTCATGATCTGCGGCTGCTGTTCTGGCTCATTGTGCCCCTCTCCAAGCCGATTCTGGCCACGATATCCTTGTGGCTCGCGGTTCACCACTGGAACGAATGGTTCAGTGCCCTTCTGTATATTCAGGATCAGAGCAAGGTTGTGCTGCAGATTTATTTGCGCCGAATGATTGTTGAGAATATGGACGGGGATATTCGCTTCCTGATGGAGCAGGCCAATTCAGACGTATCCCAGGTAACTCCTGAAACCATCAAGTCGGCTGTGCTGATGATCGGCACACTGCCTATTCTGGTGATATTTCCCTTCGTTCAGAAGCATTTTGTCAAAGGCATTATGATCGGCTCGTTGAAGGGCTGAGGTGTTATTTGGGCGGAGGCCGCCTAAGGTGCAGGGCAATCCTCTTGGAAGCGATTACGCCTGCACAAGGACGGCAGAAGCCTTCAAATAAACAGAAATATAATCATAAAAGGGAGGCTGCAAAAAAGTGAGATTAACCAAGAAGTGGCTTATGCCTGTACTGGCTCTGTCTGTTGCCACTGCCTGTTCGGGAGGCAGCGGGGAAGACCTCAAAGCGTCGGAAGCCAGCCAAGCACCGGGGAATGCAGGCAAACAGGAGGCGCCAATCGAGATTTCCTGGCTTAGCTTCAATTTTCCCCAGGAGGATGGAACCATTGTCCAAAAATACCTGGAGAACAAGTTCAACGTCAAGATCAAGAACATCCGGATCGACCGGGCCAACTGGAAGGATCAGCTCAATGTCCGCTTGGCTTCCGGGGAGCTGCCTGATCTGTGGCTGCTTTGGGGCGTCTCGGATGTCAATGCCTATGCGTCCCAGAACCTGCTGGCTGAATTGCCTGTGGAGGAAATCAAGGCGCAAATCCCTGATCTGGGCAAGCTAGTTGACGACAAGGAGCCGGGAGCTTGGGTCGACGGGATGATCAATGGCAAAAATTATGGAATTCCCATCACCAACCTGGATGGCGCCTATCCGCTGCTGAATACGTACAACGAAAATTGGCTGAAGAAAATCGGATATGATTCTCCCCCGGTGACTCTGGAGCAGTTGGAGGATGTGCTGTACAAATTCCGCAACGATGATCCCGACGGCAACGGCAAAAAGGATACGTACGGATTAACAGGCAAAGCCGCCTATAGCGTTGGAGAGAGCTTCCCCGGCATATTCGGCGCTTTCGACGTGCAGCCGGACTATTGGCGCAAAACCGGGGACGGCAGGGTGGAATATGGCATCACCACGGAGGATGCCAGAGCGGCATTCCGTCTGTTGAACAAATGGTTCAAGGATGGCGTGCTTGATCCCGAATTTATTACAGCCGACGGCAAGAAGCAGGAGTTTGAGAATGGCCGTGTAGGCATGACCCAATATTCCTGGCCATATATCAAGCCTTCGGCGAGGGAGTATCAGAAGCAAACCAACAGCAGCTATTTCCCCCTTGTTACCGGCAAGCAGCCGGCCGCTCCGGGGCATGTGGGCCATTCCAGAGCATGGGGACTGACCGGCAATTATCTCGGTATGGGCATTGATGTGGAGAAGACGCCGGGCAAGAAGAAAAAGCTGTATGAAATGATTAATGCCATGTATTCGGATGAAGAAGTGATCAAATATGTTTCCTCCGGGGAAGAGGGGGTTCATTATGATATGGTGGAAGGCATCCCTGTAACCAAGCCGGAATTCAAGAGCAAGCTCCAAAATCTGGGCATTGGCGCTTTTTACGGTCTGCTATCCAGCAAGTCCCTTGCCTTCGAGCCGCTGCGCAATCCGCCCGAAGATCTGGAATGGCGGGCTGCTGTAACCAAGGACATTCCGATGCAGGCGGATCAGGTGAAGTTCAATCTTCCCTCCCGCACACGCTTCCCGGATCTGGCGAACTTGGAACGGGAATATTTCATCAAGTTCATTACCGGTGAAGTCAATCTGGATGCGGGCTTTGGGGAGTTTGTAGAGCGCTGGAAGAAGGCGGGCGGCCAGGTCCTGACGGAGGAGGCCAACAGCATTCTGGCAAATATTGCGAGGTAGCAACTGTATGGGGGCTGAACCGCCCCCATCATTGCAGGCGTTTATCCGTATAAAATTTAACGATGAATGGAGGAAGTATGATGGGGATTCGGAATCAACGAAAAAGCCGGATAATCGGATTAATCCTGTGTCTGCTGATGGGCAGCATGTGGCTGGGCGAAGGTGCAGCCTACCGGGCCTCGGCAGCAGAGCTGGAGGTTTCCCAGGTATCCGTCAATTGGGAGGAAACGGGGAGTTCTATTTCTCCTCTGGCTTACGGGCAGAATGCCAACAAATTTTTGCATGAATCCTCCACGGGCGATGCCAACTATATGACCCAAATCCGTTATTTGAATGGGAATCAAGGGCTTGTTCGTATTCACAGCACCAGCATGATTAGTACCGGCGGCTGGTTGAATGGCGATCTGACCTGGAACGAGGCGAAGATTGTTGCCGCTCTGACGCCTCTTGTTGAAGAGGGGTACCCGGTTATGATCAATATTCCATACGGGCCCAATGGCAAAAACGATTATCAGGATGCGGAAGCTTTCGCCCAGTTTGCCGCCCAACTGGTGAAGATCGTCAATGTGGATCACGGGCTGGGGATCCAATATTGGGAAATTCCCAATGAAAGAGAAAGCGGATTTGCAACACCGGGACTAAGCGTTTCGGCTATGGCGAATCTGGTCAAAGAAAGCTATATGGCGATGAAAGCAATTGATCCGACGATTATTGTCGGGGGACCGGCAACAAGCGACGCCAACGTTCCCTATCTCAGCAGTGTGGTTGAGCAAGCTTTGCCCTACATTGATTTTGTTTCCATGCATGCTTATAGCAGCGGTCAATCCAGGCCGTCCACTGACAGTGCGGCCTATAATCACGCCCAAAACCAGGGGGCGCTGGTCAGCCATCTCAGGTCCAGCCTCTTGGCGATCGGTCCCCAGGCGGATCTGCCCATATTTGTGGATGAATACAATATGACCTGGGACACTGATCCGAGACTGCACACCAACAAGGAGGCCGTGTACAGTGCCTTGTTGGTATCCAATGTGATTGGCGGCGATGGCACGGGGGTTAATTTCTGGCATGCGGAAGGCTCCTCTATGGGGCTGATGAATGACCGCAACGAGCTGTATGATACTGCTGATTTGCACCACTGGCTAAACCGGTTTTTCCATGGTGAACGGATAAAGCCCCTGTTTTCCAATAAATCCAAGGTGGACGGGTTTGCTGCGAAGCAGAATCAGCGGAAATCGGTGTTGCTTGTCAATCGTACGGATGATGAACAAAGGGTTCAGCTGCAGCAGGCAGGTTCAGCGCCAGCCGGCTGGGAGATGTACAGGATTGACGAGAACGGCTCCTCCCATGAGTCCGGAGTGGACGGGACCGGCCTGGCTTCGGCAGGGATGGTATTGCCGGCCCACTCGGTAACAGTGTTAACCAGCGGCACTAATGCATCATTGATTGAGCATATCCCATACACCCTCACCAATGCGGAGACTTCCACGCTGCTGACTGTAACGGACACGACGTACCGGTACACTCATGAAGCGAAGCGGTTGACGGATCAGCAAAGGTGGGTACTCATGAAGCTTGGGCCCAACCACTATGAAATACGTTCCCAGCTCGACGGCAGCGTATTATCTGTCACCTACAATACCTACAGCGTTGCGTCACAATGGGAGCTGGTGCCTGCGGGAGGACAGGGTTATGCGCTGAAGGCCCCGGGGACTAATCTGGTGCTGTCAGCTTCCGGTGATCCTCAGGATGAATACGTATTGCTGGAAGACGATTCGGTGGCTCCACGTCAAAGATGGTTGTTTGAGTATGCGGGCCCGCGCACGGAAATAATCGATCATGCGCAGCATTCCTACCAGATTATCAACAAAGCATCTGGCAAGGTGCTGCAGATCTCAAATTCGCGTAAAGTGGAAGGGGCAATTGCCAATTTACAGAATGATGCCGGTTTGGCCAGTCAGAAGTGGAGCTTCAGTTTATATGACAGCGGCTCCGGCTTCCGGATCATCAATGGGTACAGCCGCATGCTTATTCACGCGGTGGCGGGGGCGCGTGTCACCCAGGCCCCCTTCTGGTACGATCCGCCCCGGCAGCTGTGGACATTGGAGAAGCAGGTGGAGGGCGACTATATTATCCGTAATAATCTGACCTCGCAGGTATTGCAGCCCAAAGACGGGAGCTTGCTGGAAGGCGTTGTTGCGGTGACTGGAACGTATACCGGGGAGGACTATCAAAGATGGTATATACAGAAGGACACCCGGAATCATGTTGCGCCAACCATTGAACAGGATACGGATTATGTGCTGCAAAATCTGGCTACCGGAAAAGTAATCTCCGTTGCCAACGCCAGTCTGAACACTTCCGCCAGCGTTATTCAAACGACCTATACAGGGAATCCGGAGCAGCGCTGGCGGTTTGGCTGGTATATCAACGGGACGCGGATTACTAATAAAAATAGTGGTTTGGCATTATCACCCAATTCATCTTTCCTGTCCATTCAACAGACCTTTGCCTTTCATGACACGAACCAACAATGGATTCTGGAAAAGCAAGCGGATGAAACCTACCTCCTGATTTATGCGGCTAACAGAAAGGTGCTGCAGCCAGTGGGCGGGAGCAGTGCGGACGGAGCGCGCCTGGAATGGGCCGAACCGGCTGGCACAGATGTGCAAAAATGGATTCTAACCCGAATGTGAGCAAGCATTGGATATAGATTCCACGGATCAGATGAGCCCCCCGCCAGCGTCCTGAGCCATAATGATCTGTTCCCGTCTGGGGCCTACGGATATGGTGGCTACCCTGACTCCGGCGCTGGCCTCTACAAACCGGATATACTCCCTGGCGGCTTCGGGCAGATCGGCAAACCGCCTGACCTGGGATATATCGCATTTCCAGCCCGGCAGCCGCTGCCATACCGGCTTGGCGGATTCCAACTGGCCGGTAGCCGGGAACTGGTCTGTGACCTTGCCGCCAGCCAACTCGTATCCGATGCAGACAGGAATCTCATCCAGATAGCCCAGCACATCCAGATTGGTCAACGCTGCCTCTGTCGCTCCCTGCACCTTGCAGCCGTAACGGGTAGCCACCGCATCGAACCAGCCCATTCGTCTCGGGCGGCCTGTGGTGGCCCCGTATTCGCCTGCATCGCCGCCACGCCTCCTCAGCTCATTCCCCTCTTCACCATGAAGCTCAGTGACAAACGGCCCTGCGCCCACACAGCTGGAATAAGCCTTGATGACGGCGGTGACCTTGGTGATGGCATAAGGGGGAAGACCCGCACCCACCGCCGCAAAACCGGCAAGCGTGGAAGAAGAAGTGGAGAAGGGATAGATGCCATGATCCGGGTCGCGCAAGGCTCCCAGCTGCCCTTCCAGGAGAATTTCCTCTCCGTTGCGCCAGGCCGTATGCAGCAGCTCGGTTGTATCGCAGAGATAGGGTGCCAGCCATTCAGCCTGCTCCCGCAGCTGGTCGAGCCAGGTCTCCGGCCGGATAGGCGGTTGCCCGTACAGATGCTCAAGCAGCACATTCTTGGCGGCAAGCAGATGCTGCAGCCGCTCCAGCAGCCGGGGCTGATCGAACAGATCGGCGGCCTGGATGCCCAGCTTCATGTATTTGTCGGCATAGAACGGCGCAATCCCCCGTTTGGTCGAGCCGAAGCCATTCGCCCCCAGCCGTTCCTCCTCCAATTCATCGAACAGCCGCTGTACCGGCAGCATGATCTGGACCCGCTCCGATATGCGCAGTCTGGGCACAGGAACGCCCCGGCTGACCAGCTCCTCCAGTTCTCCCTTCAGCACCTCCACATCAAGGGCCGTGCCCGGTCCGATTACATTGGTGACGCCGGAGCAGAATACGCCTGACGGCAGCAGATGCAAGGAGAATTTGCCGTAATCGTTGATGATCGTGTGCCCGGCATTGCTTCCCCCCTGAAACCTGACCACATAAGCGGATGCCGCCGCCAGGACATCAATTATCTTTCCCTTGCCTTCGTCTCCCCAATTCGCTCCCACGATCGCGGTTACGGTCAAACCAATCGCCTCCTGAATTGTTTTTGCCTGCGGATTCCATTATAATGGGATTGATATTATAAGTATAATTAATATTAATCATACTGGATATTAGTTGAGGTAATGAATATGGAATTCAATCTGGAGTGGTACCGCGTTTTCTACCAGACAGCCAAGACCGGCAGCTTGTCCAAGGCGGCCGAGCGGCTGTATATTACCCAACCGGCAGTCAGTCATACCATCAAGCAGCTGGAAGGAAGATTCGGAGGACAGCTGTTCTTCCGCACGCCCAGAGGAGTCACCCTCACTGCCGAGGGGGAGGTGCTGCTCCGTTATGTGGAGCAGGCCTTTCAACTGATGGAGTCGGGGGAGAGGGCCATCGCGGATATGCACAGCCTGAACAGCGGCGAGATCAACATCGGCGGCAGCGACACGTTATGCAAGCATTACCTGCTGCCTTTTCTGGAGCAATTCCACGGCAGTCATCCGGAGGTCAAGATCCGCGTCACCAACCGGACCACGCCGGAGACACTGGCGCTGCTGAAGGAAGGGAAAATTGATTTCGGCATCGTCAGTCTGCCCGCCTCGGACAAGCAGATCGACTTCCGCATAAGCAGTCCGGTTCAGGATTGTCTGGCAGGCGGAAGGGATTTCTCCAAGCTGGCAGAGGGTGGACTCTGTCTTGCCGACATCAACAGCTACCCGCTGCTCCTGCTGGAGCCAGGCGGAAGCACCCGCAGCTTTATCGACAAATATGCTTCCTCACATGGAGTCAGGATTGAGCCTGAGTTCGAGCTGGGCAGCATTGACTTGCTGGTGCAGTTCGCCATTCGCGGCTTCGGGTTGGCCTTCGTCATCCGCGATTTTGTGACTGATGAACTGGCCGCGGGGCAGCTGGTGGAAATCCCCCTCATTCCCGCCATGCCAGTGCGCCACATCGGCATTGCCACGCTCCGGGGAGTGCCCCTGTCCGCAGCCGCCAAGGCATTCCTTGCGCTGCTGCCTTAAGAGCTGCTTCAATCAACTGAAGGGAAGCTATTCGCCGGACTATTTCATTAAAGGCAAATCAACAGATCCGTCCCAAGACGGATAGCGGAATCATTCCCGGGGATCTTGCCGGTATAAGCAAACTTTCTTAGAATAAGAGGCAAGAGTTGATTATCGAGCAAGCAATGGAGGTATATGGTGGATAAAAGAGCGGGTTTGGGACTGTTGTTGATTATTGCCGGAGTATTTATGTTTGCCGGTCGGGGAAATGCCATAGAGGCAGGATATGTATTTGCCTATTTCTGGCCTAGTCTGTTCGTTATTCCTATGGGCATTCTGCTTCATTGGCTGTACTTCTACGCAACTCAGAGGAAGGGAGCGGGACTCCTGATTCCCGGCGGAATTCTGCTTGTGGCGGGGCTTATCTGTCAAATCTCTATGTTGTTTGATGTGTGGGAATATACGTGGCCCGGTTTTCTGATGGCAGTTGCCTTCGGATTGCTGGAATTTTATTGGTTCGGCGGCAGGAACAAGTGGATTCTGGTTCCTGTATTCATCCTGGGGAGCGCATCAGCCATTTTCTTCGCTATCTTCACACTGGGGACCATTGTCAGCTTCACCATGTTCGGCCAGACGACGGTAGCGGTGGTTCTGATCGCCCTGGGCCTGTTCACCATGATTGGCAAGCGGCGGATCTGAGAGCAGGCTCGCCTGCAATAACAGGCTGCATCTTGCAAGAGCAAGATGCAGCCTGTTGTCCTCGGGCGGACAGTCAAATCGGCCTGCTGGATAAGCTTACCGGGGAGTCAGCCGCTTATACATTTCCCTGGAAATACGCCCTTCCGGCACATCCCCTTCCAAGAACCGCTTCAAATCACGGATCACGAACCGGCCCATATTCTCCTTGAAGCCGCCATGATAACCGCCGATATGAGGCAGGCATATAGCATTGGGCAGCGCAAGCAGAGGGTGAGAGACCGGCAGCGGCTCTTGATTGTAGACATCCAGCGCTGCGCTGATTCTGCCCGACCGCAACTCGTTGATCAGCGCCTCCTCGTTGATGATGGCTCCCCGGGCTGTATTGACCAACAGCGCTCCATCCCGGATCAGCCCCAGCTCCCTCGCACCGATCATTCCTTCCGTCTCCGGTGTCCACGTGTTATGAAGTGAAACAATATCGCTTTGTGCAAGCAGTTCATCCAATTGGACCAGCTCCACGCCCAATTCTGCGGCTTCCGACTCCTTGCAATAACGGGAATAGACCAGTATGCGGGGATGGAAACCGGCAAGCAGCTTGATCACCTGCCGCGAAATCTCTCCGAATCCCAACAGGCCGATTGTCCGGCCCGTTAAGCCCAGTACGGTTTCCTTGGCATTGACCGACCAGACGCCGCCGCGGACTCCCTCAGCATACTGGCAGACTCTCCACGCGCCGGCCATCATCAGCGCCACCGCCGACTCTGCCGTGGATTGAGCCAGCACCTTGTTGGCGTTGGTTACGGTAATGCTGGTATCAAAAACATCGTCATTCACAATAGGAATGACCGTACCTGCCGCATGTCCGATAAACTTCAAGCGCTCTGCCCACTTAAGCACGTCGGCGTCCAGCTTGGGGGAGCCCCAGGAGGTAATGCAGGCATCGTAGCCGCCGATTATTTCTGCCAGTTGGTGGCTCTTAAACGGCTGATCCTCTTCTACCCAGTCAATCTGCGAGAATGCTTCCAGCTCGGCGATGACCTCGGGGCGGAAAAACATCCGGCGCAAGTCGGAATTGGCAATGGTAATCAAAGTTTTCATATTGGCGTCCTCCTGATTATTAGAGTAGAACTGAAAAACAGGCTGGCTATAGCGTTTGAAAGAATTGATAAATACGGTCGCTCAATCCCGGGAGCCCCTCATGGCCAAAATCGGGGTAAATCTCCAGGCGCGGCTCCACAGTCATCTTGTTGATTGCGGCAAATTGGGTGGAAGGAGGACAGGTGGCATCCATCAGCCCAACGCCAACCAGCGTCTCCGCCTGAATCCGGGGAGCCAGATTCTGAATGTCGATGTAACCCAGACGGGTGAACGTCTGCTCCTCATTCTGATGCTGGGGATCAAACCGGCGGAAGTATGTTTGCAGCTCGGCATAGGCATTTTTCGCCAGATCCATCTCCCATACCCGCTTGTAATCGCTAAGGAAAGGATAGACTACAGCGGCTTTCTTGATTCTGGGCTCCAGAGCCGCGCAGACAAAGGCCAACGCTCCGCCTTGTGACCATCCTGTTGCCCCCACCCGGTCCGCATCCACTTCGTCAAAGCCCATCACGATGGAAGCAAGCTGTACGGTATCCAGGAATATATGGCGGAACAACAGATTTTGCGGCTCGTCATCCAATCCGCGGATGAAGTGCCCGTGATGGGTGTTTCCCTTGACTCCGCCTGTATCCTCTGACATTCCTCCCTGTCCGCGGGTGTCCAAGGCAGCTACAGAAATGCCGCCAGCCGCATAAGCAAGCTTATCCTGCCAATCCCCCGAGTTGGCCGTATAGCCGTGAAATTGCAGGATAGCGGGATGAGGCTGATCTTGATGCTTGGGACGGACGTATTTGGCGTGAATTCTGGCTCCGCGTACTCCTGTAAAGAACAGATGGAAGCACTCGGCAAAAGGGCAGGTAAACTCAGCGGGAACCAATTCTATACAGGGATCGACGGAGCGCATTTCCACAAGCGCTTCCTCCCAATACGCATCGAAATCATCAGGCTGTGGTGTGTTTCCTGTGTATTTCTTCAACTTTTCAAGGGGCATGTCAAGCATCGGCATAGGGCAGCATCCTTTTTCAAAATGGTATTTTCCCTCTCTATCAAGAGAGGTATAATGGATTCAGAGCCATCATAACGCTTTTGAAAGCCGAAAGCCTGCACGAATCTACGGTATATCGCACGCTTTTTACGAAATATTCGGGAGGTTCCATTCATGCCGCATCCTGTGTACAGCTACCGGGAATTTCTTGGAGAAGAATTTCCCTTCCGCATCCGCGTCCGCAGCCACAATGAATATAACCGTGTTGTTCATGCCCATGAGCATTTTCAATTGACGTATGTGAAGATGGGATGCTGTGTGCATCACATCAGGGATAAGCAAGCCGTGCTGGTCAAAGGGGATTTCTTTTCGGTTCCGCCCTATCTGGAGCATATTCTGCTGCCCATGGAGGGAATGGAGTTCGAGGCGGTGGATATTGATTTTATGCCCTCGATTATTAATGAAAGCATGCAGGATCTGTCCCATCTGGAGCATTTCTTCGATTTTGCCTATATCCAGCCCTTGGTGAGCGTGGATGACCAGTTGCTTCCCAAGCTGAATATCTCGTCGGGGAACCAGCAGGCTATTGAAGCGCTTCTCGAATCCATGAAGCGGGAGGCGGTGGAGCAGCAGCATGGCTACCGGCTTGCTATCAAGGCAGATCTGCTGAAGCTTCTGGTCATCGCGGGGAGGGAATTCAGCAACTACCGGGCAGGAGCCAGACAGCGCCAGTCCATCGGCACCCATCGCAACGCGTTCTATGAAGCTCTCTCCCATGTCGCCGAGCATTATACGGAAAACCACCGGCTGGAGGATATCGCCGCCAGGGCATTCATGTCCGTCTCCCACTTCAGCAATGTGTTCAAGCTGGTGACGGGGACCAGCTTCATCGATTATTTGAATGACATCCGCATCGCCAAGGGGATGGAGCTGTTGAACAACTCCGGCGCCGGCATCGGTGAGATCGGCTTTATGGTGGGCTTCAACAACCTGGGCCATTTCAACCGCATGTTCCGCAAAAAAACAGGCATGTCCCCCTCCCAATACCGGAAGCATGTCCGCGAGAAAAATTGACCTTGTGAAAATTGACTTTAAATAAACGTCCGTTTAATATATGGGCATGAGACATAAGGATGAGAACAAAAGCGAAGCGATTTTTCAAGCGACGGTCCAATTATTGAACGAGATTGGGTTTTCGGACATCTCCATGTCCAAGATTGCCAGGCGGGCCAATGTGTCTTCGGCGACAATCTATGTCTATTTTGCCAATAAGGAGGATATGCTGGGCAAGCTGTACATCAAAGCCAAGGAGAAGATGGGCAGGCAGGCGGTGGAGGGACTTCTGGACAGCATGTCCATGCAGGCAGTCTGTGAGAGATATATGAGAAATTCCATGAAGTTCATTCTGGACAATCCGGATTACTTCATGTTTCTGGAGCAGTTTGCCACTTCTCCGCTGATGGACAAGCTGTGTCTGGAGGATATAGCCCTCCTGTTCGCCCCCTTGCATGAGCTTATGGAAAAAGGAAAGCGCCAAGGCGAGTTAAAGCCGCTTGCCACGCTGCTGCTGCTGGCGTATTGCTACTTGCCGGTTGCGCAATTGGCCAAGGCGCACTTCAAGGGGCAGCTCGAGGCTACGGAGGAACTGCTGCAGCAGATTATCCGCATGAGCTGGGATGCGGTTAGAGCCTGAATGAGCCGTTGAGAACGGCCCTTGCGCTTGCCTGCGCAGGGGCCGTTTTTTTGGCCCCATCAGAATGTTTTCTTTACTCAGGAATATTTCTTCTTGTAATGAGAGAGTGCCAGCAACGGCCAGATGAAGCGGTAGCTGTGATAGTGGGAGTAAAAGTAACCGGGCAGACCTGCGCCGGTGGGGTAGCAGGAGGCAGGCGCATGCTCCTCTTGCGTGAAGGCGGTCAGCCGGCGGATGCCCCTGTCGATGGCTGCTGTCGGTCTTGGCTCAATGGCGATCAGGGCATCCAGCGCCCAGGCCGTCTGGGACGGCGTGCTCTCTCCCAGAGGCACATAACGCTGCAGTTGGTCGCTGCTGCAGGATTCTCCCCAGCCCCCATCCGTATTCTGGGCACGAAGCAGCCATTGCATACCGTTGTGCACAGCCTCGTGGCACGCGGAGATTCCGGCTGCCCTTAAGCCGGTAAGCGCCGCCCAGGTCCCGTAAATATAACAAACCCCCCATCTCCCGTACCACGACCCGTCTGCCTCTTGTTTTCGGAACAGCCACTTGCAGCCCCGTCTGATGAATTCGTGCCGTGTGTCGAACCCGCAGAAATTCCCCAGATATTCCAAGGTTCTGCCCGTAAGATCAGCCTCCGAAGGATCGGTTGCCGCGGCCTTTGCTCCTTCTATAGCCAGCCACGTGAGCATGGTCTTGTCTGTGTTCTTCTCGAAGGACGGCCAGCCTCCGTCCGTGTTCTGCATGGACAGCAGCCAGTTCAGTCCCCGGTCCGAGGCTTCCCGGCAGGCCGGGTCAGTACGGGAGCGGCTGCTGATCGCCCGCAAGGCCGCCGTTGTATCGTCCACGTCGGGATTGAGCGTATTGCTCTCCGAGAATCCCCAGCCTCCTGCAGGAGTACCGGGATTGTGCACACTCCAGTCTGCTGCCTGCTGATGCTGTCTGGCCAGGAGATAGGGGACAGCTTTGCCCACAGCCGCAGGTCCGTCCGGAATCCCGGCTTCTTCCAGGATATATGCCAGGAGAGCCGTGTCCCAGACCGTAGAGGGAGAATTCTGGATGGTTGTCGTCCCGTCAGCCGCCTGGCAGCGCATGGCGGCCAATCCTTCCATAGCGCGGATAATCACAGGATGCTCTCTGTCGTATCCCAGCGCAAGCAGGGAGAATACCAGCAGAATAGTACTGCTGGCATAGCTGTACAAGGTGCCGTCCCGTTCGAGCCGCTCGAGGAGAAACTGCTCGGCTCTTTTTTCCGCCATCCGGGAAACCGTGCGGGAAGATCCGTCAACACCCGGTATGCTCAGGCCGGAATGGATGGCATGGAGCAAGGCCAGGTGCTGCGGGGGAATCTGCTCTTGATCGTCCCTGTCGCCGTCCTTCTCCCCGAGCAGATCCTTCAAGTCGGGAGCATCAGGGAGTCTGACAGAAAATCTGCGGTGGGCCATAATCAGCATGGGAATAAGGTGGACTCGGGAGTACCCGGAAAAATCAAATATATGGATAGGAGAAAAAACGGGGAGAAGCACCACCTCAAGCGGGATGGAACAGACCGACAGAGGCCAGCTGCTCTGACCGGTGGCGGCCAGAATGGCTCTGGTGAGAATACTGCGGGCGCCCTTCAGCCCGCCCTTGGACATGATGTAACGTTTCGCCCGCGCAAGCGCTTCATCGGATGGCTTGCTGAATCCGGAGCAGAGCATCGCATAGTAAGCTTCGACAGAAGCGGACAGGTTACCGCCCTCTTCATCCGCATAGAGCCTCCAGCCGCCATCGGGCTGCTGCGCTGCGGCAATCCGGTCATGCAGTCGCCGGATCAGCTCCTCGCTGCCCAGCTTCAACGTGCGCATGAGAATGATCATATAAGCATCAATGCCTGTTCCGTTTTCAAAGCAGAAGCGGAAGCTCCCGTCGTCGCGCTGCTGCCGGAGCACGCTGCCGGCAAGCCGCGCTGTTTCCTCATCTATCCTGCGTCCAACCTCGCTCATGCCCTTGGACCTCCATGCCATTTTTCCCAGTATATGATGCTTGGCATTGGGAAATGTGAAGCAACAGTAAGGAACAGCAAGGGAGACTGGGAACATGAATAGAAATAGAATATAATTAAAAGCAGAAAGGTTGGTTATCCGATGAAAAAACAACATTTATCAAGGTTGGAATTGTTCGTTGACAACGTGCAAAGGATTAAAACCGGTTTTATCTGGCAGACTGCCTTGCTCAAACGGTTGGCCGCGTTATTCTACGCAGCGGAAGATAAGGTCATTGAACGGGATGCGATTCGTGAAAGTTATGATTTTATTAAGAAAAATACAGGGCTGTTCTCAACATTCCGGGGGAATTCGGCACTGAGTATTGCAACGTTGCTTTCTCTCACCGACAACAGGGAGACACGGCTTTCAGAAACCTTTGCCGTATATGACATGATGAAGGACGCGGGCATGCGGGCATCGGACTTTCTTGTGTTTGCCGCTTTCCAGGTAGCGTCCAACACGGATGCAGGAAATTATGCCAACACGGTGATAAGAACGAAAACCTTCTACGATGAAATGAAGAAAAAGCACCGTTTTCTTACGGGACAGGATGACTATATATTCGCCGCCATGCTTGGACTGTCGGACATCGGCATTGAGGTTGGCGTGGCCCGCATGGAAGAGCTTTACGCGGTGCTGAAACCGGAATTTTCGTCTGGAAACAGTGTCCAGGCGTTGACGCAGGTGTTGGTGCTTGCCGGGAAAACAACGGAAGCTGTGTCCCATTTGCTTGCGCTGCGTGACGCATTCCGTGAGCAGGGCATCCGGATTGACAGAACCGATTCGCTCTCATCGCTTGGTGTGCTATCCTTGCTTCCCATGAGCATCGAGGAGATTGTCAACGATACTTCGGAGACCTACGATTTTTTACGGCAGCAAAAAGGGTTTGGCTCGTGGTCTATAACCAAGCAAGAGTTGCTGATCCTCTCGGCGGCACTTGTTACATTCGGGGGTGTTGACGATGTCAGAAACGGCATTGGAACAGCAGCGCTTTCAACAAGCATAACCAATATTATCATCGCGCAGCAAACGGCTATTGCCGCTTCATCTGCCGCGGCGGCTGCGGCTGCCTCGGATTAACCGAATTGGGGAGAATTATGGCAAAGATAATAAAGCACAATATTCCAACCTGGTATCTTGCAACATTAATCTTTACCGGAGGATTGCTCTGCTTGCATTTTATCTGGAAAGCGGCAGGGGATTATTCGGTTTCTTTTACACAATTCGGACCCATGCTTGGGACATTTCTAATTATCTTCCTTGCAGGAGACAGGGATGCTTGGTTTAGAATCCGGACCGGATTATGCTTTCGTAAGCAAAACATACCTTGGTATGCGATGGCAACCATCGTTCCCTTTGCTTTACTTGGAATCAGCAGTGTGGTTCTTACGGTGTTTTTTAACAGTCAATATCATGCTTGGGGTGGAAGCCCCGTATTCTATTTCCTTAACTTTGGTGCAATGGTGTTGGGAAGCGTGGGAGAAGAAATTGGCTGGCGCGGTTATTTGCTGCCCGCTCTAAATGAGAAGGCGGCTCCCTTCTCCGGCAGTATAATTGTAGGATGCTTGTGGGGGTTCTGGCATTTAAACTATGCAGGCGACGTTATTTTTTGGTTGCTCTTTATTGTAACTGCAGTGGAACTGTCCATTATCTTTAGTTTTTTCCTGCATAAAACAAACGGAAACTTATGGACGGCAATTATTTTTCATGCATTTTTTAATCTGGCTAATCGCATGTTGGTCTGGGAAAGATTCAATACAACTCTTCTATTGATTGAAATTGCCGTATTCGGAGTGGTTTGCGCTATTATTATAGCAGTGGACAGGAAGCGGTTTTTGAAAAAACCGGCATAGGTTGAGCATCACTCCTTTAGTAACGTAAAAAGAACCTGGCAGTGTTATTCTGCCCAGGTTCTTTTTTACGTTATGGCCGGCTGACCCCAAGGCGGCACCGCACCAGCGGATTTTTGTGTCACTTGGCAATCTTTGAAAATATTATATTAAATACCTACTTAAAATAATGTTTGTGAAGGAGAGGTGGAGTTATTGTGGCAATCCGGTTCGAGAACAAATTAATAAATGGCAGCTTCGAATCAGGCGTTGCACCTTGGGTAGTGTTTAACGCATCCATAAGTTCAATCTCCAAAGAGGGTTTCCAAAGCTTGATGCTGCTTGGGGGAGCGCCGCCTGCATCTTTGCAACAACTGGTCACAGTTGTACCGGGGGAGAGTTTTTTCATATCCGTGTCCCTCGCCAGAATAATCGCCGCCGGCCAAAGTCCTGCTGTGGTCATTACAGTTAATTATTTCAATGGAGACTTTGCATTTATTACGACTGGATTAACGATGGTTGTGCCTGTCGGCTTTTTTACCAACTCCCAATGGCAGGTATTCGAAGGAATCACCGCTGTCGTTCCTCCAAGCGCTGCGTATGCGCAGATGTCCATAAGCATGTCTCCGCCTTCTTCTGCCGGGGGGATTCTGGTGGATGAGGTAATCATGAGCCGGGTAGTTGCGGATGCGGGAAGCACAGGAGCAACAGGCGCAACCGGAGCGACGGGAGCCACTGGTGCGACGGGTGGAACAGGGGCCACGGGTGAAACAGGAGCAACGGGAGCCACGGGCGAAACGGGAGCAACAGGGGCCACGGGTGAAACGGGAGCGACAGGAGCCACGGGTGAAACGGGAGCGACGGGGGCGACAGGAGCAACGGGGGTCACGGGTGAAACAGGAGCGACGGGGGCAACTGGGGCGACAGGAGCCACGGGTGAAACAGGAGCCACCGGGATTACAGGTGCTCCGGGACCGGGTGGCGGAGCTACCGGAGATACAGGAGCCACCGGTCCTACCGGAGCTACTGGTGGGGGAATCACTGGGGTAACAGGAGCAACAGGGGCGACAGGAGCCACAGGAGCCACAGGAGCCACAGGAGCCACAGGAGCCACAGGAGCCACAGGAGCCACAGGAGCCACAGGAGCCACTGGAATTACAGGGGCCACGGGAGCAACAGGAGCTGGGGCGACAGGAGCCACAGGAGCAACGGGCGCCACTGGGGGAACAGGAGCCACCGGGGCCACTGGTCTCACGGGGGGGACTGGTCCTACCGGTACATTTGAGCCCAATCCCTTTAATGTTTATGTTCTGGCTGGAGCAACCGGAGGCAATGGCACACAAGCAACACCTTATGGAACCATTCAGCAGGGATTGACAGCAGTTTTGCCTACAGGGCAAGTCAACATCCTGGCCGGAACTTACCCGGTGACTACCTCAATTGCAGTGAATAAAGCTAATATAACTCTAAAGGGATATCCTAACACCGTTGTATCGCTTCAGGCGGCAGTAATCCCGTTCCTTATTACCGGTTCGGGAGTTACAATGGATGGGATTACCATTACCAGCAATAATCCTTATGCTGTGGAATTCATTCAATTGGCGGGAACCAACCACAAGCTGCTCAATAATGTCATATTTGGTCCGCCTCAGGCCGGTCCTTCTACGGGCTGGGTAGTGAACCGGGGATTTCTAACCCAGTCGAACGTTACTAATCTCATTGTTCAGAATAATATCTTTTACTCCCTTAGACAGCCTGCTTATCTGAATCCCAATTCAACAGGGACCATTGCCCATAATGTTGTTTACAACAGCCGCGGCTTTGTTGTGGATCGGGCCATTTTCATGTTCTCGGGCAATTCATGGGGGCTTCCGGAGAATGCCACAGATATTGCCTTGCTTGTAGGGACCCCCACAGGAGCTCCCTATGATCCCTTGACCGATCTGTCGGCCAATAACAGTGTTGCTTCCATCGAGGATCAGCGCTAATCCATTGATGGATGATTTCTTCCAGCCGTTTGACGATTGAACGGGCAGTTCAATCGTCAAACGGCTTTTTCCTATGTTAGAATAGATGCCATAGAATAAGCCAGGCACAATCGGCGGCCTGAAGGAGCTTTATTCGCGGAGAGGGGTGACGGAAGATGGGGCTGGAATTTTTGAACGACCGTGTAAAAACCGAGCTGTCTTATCTGGCCTTTGGCGGTACGGACTGGACGCATCCTCTGGAGCATCCCGACGGACATGTCTATGATGCAGTGATAGTGGGAGCCGGACAAAGCGGACTGGGTGCAGCCTTCGGGCTCCTGCGCGAGCGGATATCGAATATTCTGGTCATTGACGAGAACCCGGAGGGATTTGAGGGGCCTTGGGATACCTACGCCAGAATGATCACACTCCGAACGCCCAAACATTTGACTTCAATAGACCTGGGAATACCTTCCTTGACCTATCGTTCATGGTGGGAAGCGCAAGCAGGCGCACAAGCTTGGGAGGAGGTAGACAAAATTCCCCGCAGGGAGTGGATGAACTACTTGCGGTGGTATCGAAGGGTACTGGGTCTTCCCGTTATCAATGAGGTAAAGCTCAATCTGATCGAACCGGCCGGAGACGGCCTTAAGCGTCTGCATATTACCGGGCAGGGAGCACCTTCGGATCAGCTGTTGGCCCGCAAAGTTATTCTGGCCACAGGCATCCAGGGGGGCGGGGAGTGGCATGTGCCGCCGTTCATTGCGAACAAGCTTCCCAAGCGTCTCTATGCGCATACATCGGAATCCATTGACTTTACTGCCCTTGCCGGCAAAAGAATCGGTATTCTCGGAGGTGGAGCATCCGCTTTTGATAATGCCAACCATGCACTCGCAGAGGGAGTGTCCGAAGCTCATCTCTTCGTCCGGCGGGAGAAGCTGCCCAGCATCAACCCCATCCGCCAAATGGAGGTTTCGGGTATCATCGAGCGTTTCCATGCGTTGGAGGACGCCGATAAATACAGCGTAATCTCCCACTTCTTCAAGCATAACCAGCCGCCGACCAATGATACTTTTGCCCGTGCCGCGGCATGGCCCGGCTTCCAACTGCACCTGGGCGCCCCTTGGCTGGATGTGGCGGGAGCAGGTGACCAAGCGGCCGTAACCACCCCCCAGGGGGTATTCCATTTCGATTATCTGATTATCAGCACAGGCTTGTTAAGTGATCCCGGGCTGCGGCCGGAGTTGTCCCTTGTGGAGCAGCATATCGCCCGCTGGAGTGACCGCTACCAGCCTCCCGCGGAGACGGCCAATGCTCTGCTGGATGCTCATCCCTATCTCAGTCCCGGGTTCGCCTTCATCAGCCGGGATGAGGAAGGCCGCCAGCCTTTGCACGGATTATTCGTCTTCAATTACTCTGCCTTGGCCAGCTGCGGGTTGTCCGCTTCGGCGATCTCCGGCATCAAATATGCCATACCCAAGCTTACTGCCGCAGTCGCTGACCAACTGTTCATGGATGACCGCGCAGCCATTCTTAACCGTTTTTATTCATACAATCAAGCCGAGTTTACGGGAGAATGGCCTCTATAGCGGCATAAACCCAATGACCCCACTACCCCTTGTATCATGAATGGTACGAGCGGGAGTTGGGGTTTTTGTCATTTCTTATTCCTTGACAAATAAATTGAAGCTGTATAATATTTAAACTATATAAATATATAACTGTTGAAATTCTTTTGGAGGAGGTGTGAAGTTGGATTTGCTGGTTCATCGGTTTCAACTGGTCTACGCCAAACTAAAGCGTTGCTTAGAATCGGAGATCATGAGGGAGATGGGCGCACAGATTACGCCTCCTCAGATGTTCATGCTGAATTATATCAATAAAGAAAAGCTGTGCAGACTAACCCAGTTGGCCGATAAAATGGAAGTGAAGCCCAGTGCCGTCACAGTCATGATCGACCGTCTGGAGAAATCGGGATATGTCACCCGGGTGCATGACACTGTAGACCGAAGGTCGATTCTAGTGAAGATTACGCCTGCGGGGATGGATATTCTTGCTCGTGCTACTGCGGTCAGAAACAGAATTATCGGACATTATCTGTCCAGACTAGAGACTGAAGAGATTGAGGAAGTCACTGCTTTGTTGGAGAAAATGCTGAACATTGCCCCAGGGGATTCCCTGGAATAAAAAATAATGATGTGGAGAGACACAATGGAGCATTTATCGCTTAAACGCAAGATTACGATTATGATCGCCGTTATGGCCGCGATGTTCTTCGCATCCATTAACCAGACCATCACGAGCACGGCAATGCCGCGGATTATCGCCATTCTTGACGGCATGGATTATTATACTTGGACCATTAACATTTATCTGCTTACCTCGACCATCGCTACCATTCTTGTCGGCAAGCTCTCCGACATCTTCGGGCGAAAGCCGTTTTTGCTGCTGGGTATCCTGCTGTTCATGATTGGCGCATTCCTCACGGGTACTTCCTCTGACGTATTTCAGTTTATTACTTACCGGGGGATTCAGGGGATTGGCGCAGGCGTCATTCAATCTATAGCTTTTATTGCCGTAGGGGATTTGTTTGCACCGCGGGAACGGGGCAAATGGATGGGGATGCTGACAGCCGTATTCGGCTTCTCCAGTGTATTGGGCCCTACCCTTGGCGGCTATTTGGTTGACCACATGGATTGGCATTGGCTGTTCTGGCTGTTCCTGCCTCTGGGCATCGTTGCTTTCATTATGATCATGGTTCTATTCCCCAGGGTAGACCGCAAAGTTGGAGTCAAGATCGATTATATCGGCTCCGCGTTCCTGACCACGGCGATTGTTCCCATGCTGCTCGCCTTCTCGTGGGCAGGCACCCAATATGCCTGGGGATCTTGGCAGATTCTAGGATTACTGGCGCTGACTTTTGTGTCGGGTGCTATTTTTATCTTTGTGGAGACCCGGGCAGTCAATCCGATTATGCCCCTGTCCCTGTTCAAGAATAGCGTTGTTACCATCTCCAATATTATTGGCTTTATTATGAACTTCGGCATGATGGGCGCTTTGGTCTATCTTTCCTTCTTCGTACAGGGCGTGCTGGGCATTTCTCCAACTTATGCCGGATATGTGACGATGCCCATGTCGCTGGTTATGGTGATTACAAGCGCCCTGGCAGGCCAATGGATTGCCAAAAGCGGCAAATATAAGCGATACGCGCTAATCGGCATCCCTTTTATGATCGTGGGCATGGGTATTATGGTCATTATGAACAGTGTTGTGCTTGCTGTGCTCAGTATGATTGTATTCGGCTTGGGCCTCGGGCTCGCCATGCCGGTATTCTCGCTCGCTACCCAGAATGCTGTGCCACATTCGGAATTGGGAGCCGTCACGGCTACCTCCCAATTGTTCCGTAATCTGGGCGGCACCATTGGCATTGCCGTGATGGGAACGGTTATGTCGAACAGTCTAACCAATAATCTCGCCAGTGCGCTGCATTCTGAGAGTTTAGCCGGCCTGGCTGGTATGGACCCGAAGATTTCCCAGCAGATGCTGGCCTTCGCCAATCCCAAAATGCTGATGAACAAACCCTTGATTGACCAGACGCAAGCCGCGTTGCCCGCCGATGCCCAGCCGTTGTTCATCCAGATGATTGACAGCATCCGCGGCGCATTGGGCGATACGTTATCCACGGTGTTCCTCACGGGGGCGATCGTAACCTTTCTTTCATTCGTGCTGGTCTTTTTCCTGAAGGAGCTTCCGCTGCGCACCAGCAACCAGACTGCTGGGCATACGAAACAAACGGCGGACAAGGACGGGGGCAAACAGCTGGCTCCAGCGTTGGATAAGGCTTAAAAAACCGGATGATTGGCAAAAACAATAATCATCGCACAGAAAAGGCCCCTCTCGATTTTGATTTTGAGAGGGGCCTTTTTTGCCCTTTCTTTGCAGAATATGGTCTCTGACCTTCACTTTGCTTGTATTCGCCCCGGAATTGTGGCAGTCTAATGGGGAAAAGGGGCATTGCCGTCCCATACCTTACGGATGAAGGGAAGGAACAATCGATGAAAATATTGGTTACAGGAGCTACCGGAGGACTTGGCGGAACGGCTATCCAGTCATTGCTTGACACGTATGAAGTGCCAGCGGAGCAAGTCGTGGCTTTGGCCCGTGACCCCGGCAAGCTCTCCGGCCGTATTCCTGCCGAAATTGAAGTGCGGCAAGGGGATTACAGCGACCCGGGATCTCTCGCCAAGGCTTTCACAGCCATTGACAGGCTGTTGTTCATTCCTGGCCCTGACCGGGACAATACGCTGCGTGTGCTTCAGAATGCCAATGTGGTCAAGGCTGCACGTGATGCGGGAATCAAACACATTATATACACCGGATTTGCTTTTGCCGAGAAGAGCACGTCTCCTGTGGCCGCGGTCCATCTGGCTACGGAATACATGATCCGCACCACCGGCATCCCCTATACCTTTCTGCGCAATTCGTTTTACGGGGATTTGTTCGTGAGCCCTGTTCTGAAGCAATCCGTTGAGCGTGGTGCAATCGTGACCAATTCCGGCAACGGACGGGTCAATACGGTCTTCAGAAGAGATCTTGCCCGGGCGGCAGCCGCGGTGCTTGCGGGAGAAGGGCATGAAAACCAGTCCTATAATCTGGTGCTAAGCGAGCCTTGGACCTTCGACGAATTGGCCATGACAGCTTCCGAGATTTCCGGCAAAAAGGTTGCCCATGTGTCAGTCTCTTTCGAAGAGCAGAAGGCAATGCTCGTCAATGCCGGAATGCCGGAGTCTTTGGCTCTTGTCTTTGCCGGAATCTATGCCAGTGTGGCCAATGGGGAGACTGCCGATGCGTCCGACGATCTGAACCGTCTGATCGGTGAACCAACCCCGCTCAAGGAATTGGTGCGCCAAACCCTGCAGGGCTAGTTGTTAAAAAAGTCATACTACGCCTTCCGACAAACGGCTATAATCACTAGGGCGGTCCGCTTCAGCGGGCCGATTACATCAGGAGGTTATATCGTTATGGCGTACAAAGCACTGGAGCTGAACAGACCCCTTACATATGAACTGGAAGGGTTGGAGGTCGGCTTGACCTCCAACTGCAATTTTCGTTGCGACTATTGCTGCGCATACAACAGAAACGACGGGCAGAACCTTGATGCCAGGGAGGTAATCCGCATTCTGGAGGATATCCCCACACTGCGGAGAGTCCGGCTGTCAGGAGGTGAGGTGACGCTGAAGTTTCAGGATTGTGTGGAAGTAGTGGCCTACTGCGCTTCCCGCGGGATTCAGACTCAACTTAACTCCAACGGCAGTTTGTTGAATGAGGCGAGGATTCAGGAACTGGCCGCAGCCGGATTAACGACTATTCATATCTCCTTCAATTTTACCGATGCGGACCAATTCTCCAACTACTATCATATCCCCGTGGCAACCTATCATAAGATCATTGAGAATATCCGCTTATGTGCGGCTACTTCCATTGATACGGTACTGGAGACCCTGCTGTTTGAGAAGACGCAGGAGCATCTGACAGAGATCAGCGACCGCGCTTATGAGCTGGGGGTGCGGACCCACGAAATTCAGAACAGCATCATCATGGACCATACGGGTTGGAAAAATATAGCCGCGCGCGACCAATTGAAGCGGGCGGTGGCGGAGTTGATAGCAGCCCGGCGGCAGGATACGGCACTGTACTTTACCTGCATGGACCGGTTCGCGGAGGATCTGGGCTTCCGGGAGCAGCCCGGCGTGTACTTCCCCCACTGCATCGAGGGAAAGAAGCAGCTGCATCTTCACGGCAACGGCGATGTGCTGATTTCCGAGCTGTGCCACCCGGTGATTATTGGCAACATTTATCAAGGGACAGTGCTGAAGGAGATATTCAACACCATGCCAGCGGCCTTGCGGGATTACCTGGACAGGCAGCCATGCCCGGCTTTGTCGGCCATTTTTCCCGGGAAGCAGTAGGGTCAAGGAACTTGCCTGATGGACCATGGACCATTCTCCCCATAGTATGATAGATTATTCCGAATGATAATATTTCTCAATGACTATGAAACAGGGGCGGTTGTGTGCGGCACGGATCAGCAACCGGTTGGAGTTCGTCGATGTCTATACGCGGACGGGCTTTGAAGCTAATCTGGAGAAGCTGATCCCGGACCCGCCCTTGCAGGACCAATTGCAGACTCTGATTAAAAAATATAATTTTCTGAATATTGAAAAATATGTTGAACTATGTTATGCTTTTGTCAGAAACAGCAATACCCAATCACATCAATTAAGGAGGATCTGAGAAGGGGCCGCAGATCATCTGTGGCGCTCACCTGGCAAGGTACTCAGCCATGAAGTGAAAGGGGTAGAGTCCAATGTACGACGTGAGGCGAAGCATGTTTCTTTGACGGACATGCGGGTACAAACCTAATAAACAGTGAAGTGGTAACAAGCAGGCAGGTTCACGACTGAAGTGAAAACGCTGGACGCTTTGCCATTATCGAGGAAGGAGACAGAAAGTGGTTTCGACAATACAATAGGGATTCCCGGGAGGATACCGGGAATCCCTATTTGGCGATTTCATCGAAGTTGCCCGCCCCCCAGGATCAGCAACTAAGGCTGCTGCTGCCCCTTATCGGCTTCTCCCGAGAGAGACAGCCGAACTTGGGATTCTGCCGCATAGGAGTGGTTCTGCTTCGGCAAGGGATAGCTTTTATTGCCCTGCGTGGAGGAAGGAGGAGCACAGTTCTCATTTCTCTGCATCTCGGGCAGTTGTCCCCAATAACGCTTGGGCATATGGGACATTCGCCGCCGCTCGCTCACCCGCTCCCGGATGGCAATGGAATCGTAGAATCGCTGCCACAGTCTCCGGTATTCCGCTTCCTCCGCGTCCATAGCCGGCAGTTCCAGCTGCTCCAGGCTGATGATTCCCGATTCGCCGGGACGGTGAACCAGGGCCATGCCATGGGTCTTGTCATGGATCAGGAACACCTCATTGTGGAACCGGTCGCAGAAGTGCTCCTGCATGACGGGCAGCACCTGATTGCGGGGCTCGATCACCGCCACCATAACCTGGCCGTATATGGAGAAGCGGACGAAGCCGGTAAATTTGTGGCTTTCGTGGGTGAGCTGATAGACCGCCTTGGTCAGGGCGCTAACGGTATCATCGGCGAGCATATCCGTGACCTTCCTGCCGTGGGTGAACCCGAGCCTAAGGAACCGCAGCAGCAGCAGCTCCTTGTGCGGGGCGCAAGTTAGGAACCCCAGCCGCACCAGCTCCTGCGCTTCCGGAGATATCCTCACGGGGATAGAGCGGTACACCCGCTCCGCCTTGGTATAATCCGTCTCGATCCAGCGGGATTCGAACAGGAAGCCCTGATCGGCTGCGGCGGAATGAATTTCGAAGGGCAACTCCTTCTTCTCGTAGCTCTCGAACACACAGCACAGCAGCCCCTCGAAGCTGCCGTCATACGTATAGGCTAGATCTGTCCGGTAAGGCATTGGATCACACTCTCCCGGGTCACGGCCGATTCATCGAACAGCGTCAGCTGTTCAGGCTGCGGCAGCTGCAGCATATTCAGTCCCTTGTCGGACACAAGGGCCCGCAGCACATTGCTCTCATTCACCCGCAACCCCTCCAGTCTCCTGCCCTTGCAGGTAATGAAATATTGCGCCCGCTTTAGTACGACCCCGAGCTTCTTCAGGGAGGGGAAGTCCAGCGTGGCAGTCCGGCGCGCCGCCAGAATGCGCTGGGCGCTCCTCACGCCAATCCCCGGCACCCGCAGCAGCATCTCGTAAGGCGCACGGTTGATTTCCAGGGGAAACAGTTCCATATGATGAACGGCCCAATTGCACTTGGGATCGATGAGGGGGTTGAAGTTGGGATTGCGTTCGTCGAGCAATTCCTTGGCCTCGAACCCGTAGAAGCGCAGCAGCCAGTCCGCTTGATAAAGCCGGTGCTCCCGCAGCAGGGGAGGCTTCACCTCTGTGGAGGGCAGCAGGGCATGCTCCACCACGGGCATATAGGCGGAGAAGAATACCCGCTTCAAGCTGTAGCGCTTGTACAGTCCTTCCGTCAGCGTCAAGATCCGGAAGTCGGTTTCGGGCGTTGCTCCGACAATCAGCTGCGTGCTCTGCCCCGCGGGCACGAATCGGGGCGCGTGGCTGTATTTGACCAGGTCCGTACCGTTCTCCTGAATCTTCTCCCTGATCAGTCCCATGGGCCGGAGAATGGATTCCTTGGTCTTGTCCGGCGCCAGCAGCTTCAGGCTTTCCTGGGAGGGCAGCTCAATATTGACGCTCATCCGGTCAGCCAGCAGTCCCAGCCGCGCGATCAGAGCGCTGTCCGCGCCGGGGATGGCCTTCACATGAATATAGCCGCCGAAGCGGTATTCTCCACGCAAGAGCTCCAGAGCCTTGATCATCTGCTCGGTGGTGAAGTCGGGACTGCGCATGATGCCCGAGCTGAGGAACAATCCCTCTATATAATTGCGCCTATAAAAGTTGATAGTCAAGTCCGCCAGCTCCTGCGGTGTAAAAGCAGCCCGGCGGGTATCGTTGGACTTGCGGTTGACACAATAGCTGCAATCGTAAATACAGGAATTGGTCATCAGTACCTTCAGCAGGGAAATGCAGCGCCCGTCGGCAGAAAAGCTGTGGCAGATGCCCATACCCACGGCGTTGCCAATTGCTCCAGGCTTGCTCTTACGATCCACGCCGCTGGATGTGCAGGCAACGTCATATTTTGCCGAGTCGGACAGGATGGCCAGCTTATCTACAACCTCCACGACAGAAAACCTCCCTTGTAGACAATGTTGCACGAAGAGAACTCGTGTTCGTTTTATTTATTATACCACACATATGTTCGCATAAAAAGATGCGGCAAGACGAAATATCCGCACCAATCTCCGTTCCTTCTGGACACAGAGAATAGACCGTGAGAAAATAGGTTAAAAGAGACAACATAGTATATAAAGAGAATGGGGATAATTATGATACGATTCGGGGTAATTGGAACTAATTGGATTACGGACCGGTTCATTCAAAGCGCTATGGAAACCGACCAGTTTGCTCTGACGGCGGTATATTCCCGGACAGAAGAGAAGGGCAGGAGCTTCGCGGCACAATACGATGCCCCTGAAGTGTTCACAGATCTTCATGAAATGGCGTCAAGCAATCTGGTAGATGCGGTGTACATAGCCAGTCCCAACTCTTTTCATGCCAGGCAGGCCATCATCTGTATGAATCACGGCAAGCATGTGCTGTGCGAGAAGCCCATCGCCGTTAATTCCCGCGAGCTTCAGGAAATGATAGAGTCAGCCAAAGAAAATGATGTGCTGCTGATGGAGGCGCTTAAATCCACTCTGATGCCCAATTTCAGGACAATCAAGGACAATCTGTACAAGCTTGGACGCATCCGGCGTTATTTCGCCAGCTATTGTCAATATTCCTCCCGCTACGATGCTTTCAAGGAAGGAACGGTTCTTAATGCCTTCAATCCTGTTTATGCCGGCGGTTCCTTGATGGATCTGGGAATCTATTGTCTTTATCCCGTTATCTGCCTGTTCGGCAAACCCCATACCGTCCAGGCTTCCGGAGTGCTGCTCTCGTCGGGAGTGGATGGACAAGGCAGCATGGTGCTGCAGTATGACGATATGGACGGAATCATCATGCATTCCAAGATTACAGATTCTTATCTGCCGGCGGAGATTCAAGGGGAGAACGGCACCATGGTCATCGACAAGATCAGCCAGCCCTATGATGTGAAAATATATTACAAGGACGGCACGATTGAGAATCTTACCCGTTCCCAGGTGTTCCAGCCGATGTTTTACGAAGCGCAGGAGTTTATTGATCTTATACAAAGCGGTGTGCGGGACAGCGCTGTAAATTCCCATGAGGTATCTCTGGCCGTGACAGAAATTATGGAGAAGGCCCGCAGGCAGATTGGGCTGGAGTACGGAGCGGACTTAGATTAGCATGAATAGCAGGAAGCTTGGGAATATTTGCATCGCTGTATCCGGCATGTGACGGGAATAACGATCAGCCTGCCGGATCGCAGATTTTTTTGCTGAAAAACGTCAAAAAATGTTTGACATCTTTTTTTGCCCGTGGTATATTACTTCTTGCGCAAAACGTTCAGGTCCGTAGCTCAATGGCAGAGCAACCGACTCTTAATCGGTAGGTTGTGGGTTCGACCCCCACCGGGCCTATATAAATCAAGGGAACTTCCTTTTATCCGCAAGGGTGTGAGGAAGTTTTTTTTTCGTGCACAGACAGCTTCAGATTTTCTTCAGAGCTTTTTAATATGGGATTAAGGTTAGGGAGTTATAATGAAAGTATGAAAGTGAAACCTAACCGGCCCGAGTTCGTATTACAAGTGTACGCCATGTGAAAACGGATTCAATAAAATACAGCACTCTTGGGAAAAGGAGCTATACCCCTATGACGACCAAAAAACTCATATTAATCGGCACTATAGCAATAATGGTTACCTTGAACGGAGCAACATGGAATGGAATGGTCAATACGGCCCATGCATCTCCGCTCGCCCTGCAGGACAAGGCAGACGGTGGAGAAGCAGGAGAACTTGCCTCCGAAACGCTCTCCCCGTCCAGTTCCGACCCTCTCCATAAGGCGCTTGGCACTGCATCCGATGCTGAGATCTATGACGCCTTGTATGAAGGATATTCGTTAGCCGAGATTGCTTTGTCCCGCGGCGCTGACGTGGATCAGGTCATTTCCCTTCAGATATCCCAGCTTGCCAAGCAGCTTGATGAACGGCTGGCATCTGGAAGCATCACTGCCTCCGTCCATCAGGCCCAGCAACAGGAGCTTTATGAGATCGTCTCCCGAAGTGTGTATGGCGGATAACCGCTATTCCTTATAAAATATAATCACTCATATAAAGCATCCAACAGTTTCGTCGACATGTAGGATGCTTTATCTGCGTTTGTGCGCTGCTGCTGGCGCGGGGTTGGCTCCCCGGTAACCGGATTGGGCTGGTCTTTGAGCAGTACCCACGGACCATCCTCCCCATCCAGCAGGATGGCTTGCAGTCTTCCCTCTCGGCACAGGCGGCGGATATCTTCAGGCGGCAATCCCCATCTGCAAGATGCCTCGCGGATCCCCATAATTTGCTCCAATACGCTCATTTCATTTCTCCTCTCGCTATTCCGGCCTGCCGGCGGCTTCTTGCATATGTTCCGGCTCTAATATGTTTCAGATCTATTGTAAACAGGATCACGCAGCGAAAACAACTGCCATTCTGAAGATAATGATAATCCTCTACAATAGCGGGAATCCTACTGGGGAAGAACAGTGTTTTAAGAGAGGGAGTAGTTGTATGCATATTAAAAAAGCCGAATTTTCCAGAGTGATTCCAAGCGACGGTAAGCTCTATGGTGAAATAAAGGTCTGGCCGGTCCGCGAAACGCTGCCCATGCTGGCCTGGTTCGTTCAGGGAGAAGATGACTGTCTGACGCTCTCCAAGCTGATCCGCAAGCAAGAGGAGTTGGACTTGGATTGGTACGACAATGATCTGAGGCAGGCTTTTGATGATGTGACGGAAGAATGGTTCGTGGAATCGGTGAATGGAGGGGGCTGCAACCGGACAGAATTCGAGCGGGAGATACTGGACTACGGCGAAGTTGCTTCAGTTATGGAGCAACGCTTATGGGAAGCCAAGCAAGAACTGGCGGACAGCGCAATCTTCAGCCCTTATGCTGCACATTCGGCAAGTAACGGCAGGCATCCACCGGACCTGTGAGGCTTGCCTTGGTATGCCCGAATTTTTCTCCTCCCCTGAAACGGTCACCGTTTTTGTGGAGTTGCAAAAAGGAATGCTTTATTCCTTCCGTCCTATCGTGCTATCATGGGAGTGAATTCCTTTTGGCAAATGAGGTGAGAATATGGGCAAATTTTTTGGATTCATCCTGTTATGGAACCTTCTAGGAAACCCCTTCCTTGCTATTATCGTGATTGTGATCGTGGCTTATGCTTTGGAGCGCCGGTTTATCGGGCTTACTCCCAGCATCCTGAAGCCCTTGAGACGCAACCGGAGACTATCAGCGGTGAGAAGAGAGCTGGATGGCCATCCCCATGATACCAGAAGCAAACTGGAGGCCGCCCGTCTCTATCTGGAGAAGAAGCGCTACAAACAGGCGCACGATTATCTGGAGCAAGTGCTTCCGGTGATGGATGAATCTGCCGAGGTTATGGTTGAACTGGGGTTGTGCAAGCTGAAGCTTGGCGATAGCCGGGAGGGAGAGGCGCTGATCGTTCAGGGACTGGAGCGGAATCCGCGGGTGCATTACGGCGATCCTTATCTCTGGCTGAGCGAAGCGAATATGACAGCACATCCCGACAAGTCTCTCCGTTATCTGGAGGAGCTCAGGGAGGTGCATTCTTCCTCCTGCGAGGCGTATTACCGCATGGGCCAGCTCTATGAGTCGATGGGCAACAAGGAAGCTGCCAGAGACGCATACGAGCAGACAAGGCGGATTTACCGCGGCCTGCCCAAGTACAAGCGCAAGTCAGAGCGTCGCTGGGCGCTTCTGTCCAGCCTTAAACGGGTATAGAAGTCTTGACGGGCATGACATAGAAGGGACCAGCCATACATGCTCAGTACATGATCAGAGCTGCCGGACTCTTTCGGCAGCTTTTGCTTTTATTGCGGGTCCATTGGCAGACAGCTTGACGGGGCTATTGGGGCACCGATAAACTAAGAGGGTGTTTGGCGGGGCGGATTTTCCTGGTGGAAAACTGCTGCCTGCCAAAATATCCGAAATATACATTGCCGGGGTTCTAAACTGCCATAATATAAGGAGGAATGATCCAATGCCAAGCGTTCCAAGGGCACTGACTATCGCCGGTTCGGACAGCGGAGGGGGAGCGGGCATTCAGGCGGATCTGAAAACATTTCAGATGCTGGATGTATTCGGCATGTCGGCTATTACGGCGATAACCGTCCAGAACACACTGGGAGTAACAGGCATATACGATGTGGCGCTGGAAGGAATAGCACAACAAATAGACGCCGTGGTGACCGATATCGGTGTGGACGCCGTGAAGACCGGGATGCTCTCCCAGCCGGAGGTGATTGAGCTGGTGGCGGCCAAAGTGAAAGAGCATAGCTTCCCTCATCTGGTGGTAGACCCGGTGATGATTGCCAAGGGAGGGGCGGCGCTTTTGGCTGATTCCGCCAAGGACGTACTCCGGAGGGTGTTGCTGCCTGTAGCCAGCGTGGTGACCCCCAATGTGCCCGAGGCGGAGGTGCTCACCGGAAGGCCGATCCGTAATGTGGAAGAGATGAAGCAGGCGGCAAGGCGGATCGTGGAGGAGTACGGGGCGAAAGCCGTCGTTGTCAAGGGCGGGCATATGCAGGGAGCGCCTACAGATGTAGGATATGACGGAACTTCATGGTTGCTGCTTGAGGGAGTACGTTATGACACGAGGCATACCCATGGAACAGGCTGCACCTTCTCAGCGGCGATAACAGCCTGTCTGGCCAGGGGAGATTCTCTTGAGTCCTCCGTACGCACGGCGAAGGAGTTCATCTCTTGTGCTATCCAAGATGAGCTTGGCTTGGGCCAGGGGCACGGGCCTACCAATCACTGGGCTTACAGCAGGAAGAGAGGATAACGCATGCTGTATGTGAATCTTCAGCAGATTGAAGCTCTCTTGCAATTCATTCCGCGGGTGACAGAGCTTGCCGGGAACGTCCTTAATACATGGTCGGAAGGGGATGTTGTTCTCCAAGCTGCTATTGAGCGGGCTGTTCATCTGGCTTTGGAGACTGTCACCGATATCGGAAGTCTGCTCATCGACGGATTTATTCTGCGGGATGCGGGAAGCTATGAGGACATTATCCGGATTCTGCAGGAGGAAGGGGTGGTGGAGCAGGAGCAGGCAGATTATTTGATTCGTCTGGTCCGGCTCCGCAAACCGCTGGTACAAGGCTATCTCACCGTGGATCATAAGGAACTGCTGGATGTAGCGCAGGGCTTCAGGAATGAGCTGTTGATCTTTTCCCGCAATGTCCGGATTTTTATTGCCAGAGAGTTGGGAGAAACGCCGTGAGGCGTTTTTGCCCAATTTATGATACTTTTTTGTATAATAATTTTACTTATGCACAAGTATAAGATAAAATAAAGGTGACAAGGGGGGGTGAAGGATTGAGCAAGGATCCGGATTCGTCGACTCGCAAGGTGCTTTTGACTATGATGAAGACCAAGGGCTCTCTGGCCGTCAGTGAGATGGCGAAGCAGTTGGGCATTACGGAGATGGCTGTACGCAGGCATCTGAATACGTTGGAGCGGGACGGCCTGATCGAAGCCAAAATTTCCCGGCAGGCCATGGGAAGACCTTCACATCTCTATTCCCTGACCTCTGCCGCGGATGATCTGTTCCCCAAGAACTATCATCTGCTGACACTTGATCTGCTTGGAGAACTGAAGGCTGGTGAAGGAGATGATCCTGTCGGCCGTTTATTCGAGGGGCGCAAGCAGAAGATGCAAGATAGATATGCATCGAGAATGCAGGGCAAGAATCTGGAGGAGCGGGTGGCGGAGCTGACCGAAATCCAGAACTCCAACGGGTATATGGCCAGTTGGGAGAAGAACGCAAGCGGTGACTATACCCTTAATGAGTTTAATTGCCCCATTACGCAGGTTGCCAATCAATATGAAGAAGCCTGCAAATGTGAGTTGATGCTGTTCCAGAAGCTGCTTGGCGCGGAAGTGGAGCGTACCGACTGCATGACCAAGGGCGGTTGCAAATGCTCTTACCGGATCAAGGAGTCCCCTCAGGGACCAATAAATGAAACCCTCTAAAGACGGCTGGTTCCCTTATTATAGGAGAAGCCGTCTTTTTTAATTTGCCAGAAAGTATAGGTGTGGGCAATGATTCTTTTTCAGAACCTGCGGGTGGATCAGAAGATCCTGTCGGTGAATAAGAAGTCCGGGTGCAGGAGAGTCGGGTTGTATGTAGTATCGCATCTTTCCAAAGACTATCCCCTTTAATCAGAAAAGGTTCAACACCTCCTTGCAAGCTTAGTCCATTCTATAAAACGCTTGGTTCGACACTTCTTGCAAAGTCCATTCTATAAAACGCTTGGTTCGACACTTCTTGCGAGCTTAGTCCATTCTATAAAACACCTGGTTCCAACACCTCCTTATGAGCTGAGTCTTTCCTATAAATCGACTTAGCCTCCAGCTTCCCGGCAAATTTCTAACAGCTTATTTTTTGCTTGAAATAAGAACATTTGT
>JAQSYI010000046.1 GCA_029256185.1 Paenibacillaceae bacterium | reverse complement strand
CAACAAGCGTTGAAGAAGATGTTTGATAAGAAGTATCCACAAGCGTAAAGAACCGAAAAAAGAATCCCATGGACAACTGGATATGAAAGGAAATTTTTTCCAGGTGGGATCCCCCCCCTGAACCTTGAAAGCCAATGATATCCATCGTCCCGATGGATACCCTACAACCCTAAACATCCTTACACAAACTTCTTGACACTACCTGAGTTTGTAGCTTCATTATGCAATTACTGAAAGATATAGGAACTGAAATGACAGGTAGGTGCTTACTATAAAAAAAGTCATACTACACCAATGGATTCGACTTCAAGAAATATCGTGTATCTTATTACTTATTCCTTTAAAGAAAATACGTTATTAATTTGATGGAGCTTAAAATAACGGTAAAAGATATGGTTGTACACCACGGGACCTTAACATTGCGCAGTGAAAAAAGAGTGACTGTCTACCTTAAAAAGGGAAAGGTAGACAGTCACTCTTTTATTTGGTAAAATATAGGATATAAAAATTACCACATATCCTGTACTTTTTTGTCATCTGGCTGCTTCATGATTTGAGACAGAATCTTTTTTTCTGATTGACTAAGCTCAAATTGCTGATTTCCCATTTGGTTGAGTTTTTGCTTTACGGCCTTGACACTTTCGAATAAAGAAGGAGACCACGTTAACGCTTGCATTGTTTTCAACTCCTTTGACCGTTATTTGTTTACAATTTATAGTATATCAAATTTTTGTGATCTTGAATGTGAAAAAGAAGGGAAATTTATGAAAAAAACTCTCCTTTTACGTATTCTTGTCGTTTGTTTTATATTTTATCAAATTTGGGCTTTTGTTCTAATGGCTAGATACCCTATCATCGGTATAAATGTAGGGGAAAATGCAGATGGCAAGTGGCATATTATTAGTATGGACATCGCCAATATTTCAGCAGAAGCAGACTTGAAGATCGGTGATCAAATACTCGAAATTAACGGAGATAGTCCTGATCATTACTGGGCTGTCCAAAAATGGAAAACAGCAGAGCAAGCGGACACAATTTCCGTTATAAAAGATGGCTCCCGCGAAAATATTCAAATTGATAAAATACCTTCCTTCTGTTCATACGATATTACTTCCTTACTCGCGGAAAGTCTCAGTCTGCTTATTGCTGTGCTGTTGTACAGAAATTCCGGAAAATCCCATTCTTCATTATGGCTATCCGCTGTGTTTTGTAATATTGCTTTCATTTTTCTTATGCTCGTCACATCGGTACGCGGAGACTTAACCGGCAGATTTTTTATTAGCGTTTTTATGTTGATACTGCCTGCTATCTTTTTTCAGTTCCTTTATGTGTTTTTGAATGAAAAGGGCTCTGTAATGATGCCGGTGACACTTTTAAAATGCTATTGTTTGATTGGGACCGTGGCTGTTCTCTTGCAACTAAGTTATTTTCGCCAAGAAACAAATTCATACTATATTAATCAAATAGTAAGACTGACAGGGCTAGGCGTTACTATATCGGGCATATTACTTGACTTTATTATACTTCTGCATTTTTATTACAAGTATCGCAAAGAGAACAATGTTACAGCCTCTATTATCAGAACGGTCTTCTGGGCATTGTTTTTCTCAGTAGCGCCAATTGTTTTCCTCTCCTTTGTGCCCCGGATTATATTTGGTCATGAGTGGCTGGCATCTTTACATATGAGCTGGTTCATATTCCTGTTTCCTTTGACTTTTGTTTACTTGTTAGTTACTCGCAGGTTATATGATGTGGATGTAATCATGCGGCGAATTTTATTTAGTATAGCGATTGCCGCAGTGCCGAGTCTGATCATAACCGCAATTTTGGCATATATTTATCCCCATGAAATCTCTTTTGAACGGCTGGCTCTGAGCCTCATGTTAGTTTTAAGTGTATTGACACTGGTATTATATGCATTGGAAAATATAACCACGAAGATAATGCCGATTATGTTTCCCCGAAAGTATCAGCTGCAGGCTGCTTTGAAGAAGCTTTCTACCAACATGGGCAGTATTTCCAGCTTTCAGGAGATGAAAGACATCATCCTGGCTGATCTGGTACAAACGCTGGAGGTTACTGGCGGCGCTATAGTATTTTGGTATGAAGACGCGCCGGAAATGATTCTGGAGGGAGACATAGCCAGACAAGATGTAGAGGAATTAATTCACTCTGGGTCATGGAAAGACTGCACCGACTATACTTGCTTTGAAGTGTCGCGGCAGGAGGAGTATACCAGCTACCTAATTATGGGTAAAAAACGCTCCGGTACCGTTCTTGGGTTGGAAGAGACGCAATGGCTCGGGTTGATCATTCACTATCTATCGGTCTCTTTGGAAAACGTTCACCTGATTCGCAAGCTGAACCGGAAGCTGCAGCAGATGGCGTCCTTGCTCCCCAATGAAGAAGCGGCGATGGACATAAGCTGGTTCCGTAAAGTGATGTTTGAATTGCAGGAAAAGGAGCGGCTGCGGATGGCCTCTGATCTGCATGATACCACCATGCAGGATCTGTTTTTCCTGAAGGGAAAGCTGCGGACGCTGCTGGACAGGTATACCTATACCAAGGAAGACAATACCACTCTGTCGGGGTTGATGGATTACATCGACATCATTAACATGAACCTGAGGCAAAGCTGCTTCGAGCTGCATCCCTATTTATTGAAGGAAATCGGACTGGTTGCCACCTTGCACAAGCTGATTCACTCCGAGCAGGCGGTTTGTCCTTTTGAGATTGAACTGTTTACCTCGGAGGTTGCCCAGATTGAGGGGCAGGATATGGAGCTAAAGCGTCATCTGTTCCGGATGGTGCAAGAGTTGTTGAATAATGCCAAGAAGCATTCGGAGGCCAGGCAAGTGCGGCTGTCCATCTATATGCACCGGGATAAATTATGCTTCCAATATGAGGATAATGGAATCGGATTTGATCCAAGCCGGCAGGCAGTCCGAGGAGAGGTTCGTGCCTCTGGTATGGGGCTGGAGCAACTGAAGAGCAGGATCTTATCGTTAGGAGGCCAATATGAACTGGACACGGGGATCGGCCAAGGGATGAAGCTGTCAGCCCACTTGCCCAAATGGCCCAAAGGAAGCAGTCCGGTATCCTTTTGAAAAATTCAAAAAATTGGGCGGTGAGGCAAGATGGATACAGACGGATACAAAATCGCAGATCACATTAAATGCGAAGGTTATTTCAGCCATGATGATGACGAAAACAATTATATGAAGCAAAAAATCATTGACATATTTGCAGGAATATTCAATGAACATGGTACATACGTGGATTCAAAATATGAAGCCAGCTACTTGCCGATAAAGAATGAAATAAAAAAAATGGAGTATATAATTGGCTTCCATCCCGAAATAAGAGCATGGGAACACAGTTCAACTAATACCATTTTTATAAATATATATATATTAGCTTCATTATCCATATTGAGCACTTTCAGAGACCTGATAAATATTTTAAGAAGCAATGATTCAATCGATTTGGAGATTGTTATGAAGTATTTCACGGATGAGCATCTATCAAAAGAAGGCATTCGTGAAATAGACCAAATATTGCAGAAGTGGAGGCAATATTCGGTACAGAAGAACAGGAAGGGAATTACATTAATATGGAGCTCGAACCTATTTGATGCGGATGGTGATTTCCCGTATACACTAACCACTGCCAAATTAATCTTTCACCACGAAATGGCACATTGGCATTTATCCAAATTCAATAAAGAAACGCGGGATTTTTTTATAGGAAATGCACGGAATGAATTACTCGTCTATATTGACTCGTTAAGGACATCGAACGAAGAACTCTATCATATGTTAAAAATGTACCTGTCAGACGACATTCTGGTTAAATGGGCGGAAGAAATTGCTGCGGATATGATGTCTTTTCATTCACTATTTAACAGATGCGCAACGACTGCGGAGCGAAGAGATGTATTTATTTCCATAGGATTATTTTATTCCCTCATGAAGATGCAAGAGTTGCATTTTAATAAAAAGACGATTACCTTGTCAGATAGTCATCCTCCGGTACTTATTCGGGAGCGGGCAGTCAGGCAGATTTTTGCCGGATCATATGAAATGACGGAAGAGGAATTTAATTTCAGGATGGCGGGAGCCTGGTTTTTTTACAGTACCTATGTTGATATTATCGTCGATGATTATCGGAGGCAATGACATGGAGACATTGAACAAATGTGATTACAAGAATAGAATACTTGAGGATCTATGCGATACCTTGGAAATTGATAATGAGGATTCTATAAAAATCTTCAATTTCCTGCGGGGAGGGACGGACTCCTCCTTATTGAGCCATGCTTTGGTAGCAATGGAGGATGAGACCGGCAGCAACAGACAGCTTCTCTTGCCTAACGGTTTATATTACATCAATGTCAAAACCACAACGTTAATAATGATTGCATTTGTTCTCGACATAACATTGACACATGGCGTTCTAACTACTTTCTTGGGGCTGACCGGGTCAACCTCGAAAACCATCTCCATTATTTCTCCTGAGCATGGAGAAACATGCATATTAAGAGAAGCATTGCTGTCAAAGGAGCAAACCGTTAATAAAAATGTATTGATCAAGAACGGCAAAGAATGTGTTAATCATGACATTCGCTGCCTTTACCGGAATGAAGAAGAATGCCGTTGCTCACCGGAGGAGGTGGACAACATCTTGTTAAGATTGAGCAATAAGAATATATTCAAGAAAATCGCTCAGGCAGACTATCAATTGAACTCATAAAATTTCCCGATAATTGTTATGGTTATACAACCGTTGACAAAGCAGCGACCGCTTTTTCATATGAATCGACTTTTACAACCGTAAAGTAACGCATGAATTCTTTCGTCCACATATCCATCTCTTCTTCGATATCGTTCACGGTATTCATAACAAAAACGACTGCGCTGCAAGTGGTTTTAGACATCTCAGGCAAAAGGTAATGAAAGCCCCACTCCACATCCTCTTTTTCATCTTCAAATCCGTTCCTTGCATCAACAACAAAATTGCTGTTCGGATATTTTTGCAAACCAGCTAGTGCTGATAAGGTGGTGTTCCGTATGGGCTGACAAATAATTGTTCGGCCATAAATGTCTTCCTTTTCCTGACGAGTATTTGCTAAGGATTATACCAGAGCAGGAAAATCTTGAAAAGAAAAATTATCCATACCGGCTGCTTGGGTTGCCGCGGCGCAGGCATGTTGCCCTTGGATTTGCAGGTAGCATTTTCAAATAGGTTCAGCTATACTTTATGTGTTGTACAGCTGTTTTACAAAGGAGACTGTTATGACTACCTATATGGATGCGGCGTCTTACGGATTTTCCCCCCATGCCTCCGGACGGGCGAACGCCGAAGCGCTGCAGCGAGCCCTTGATCAAGGCGGCACCATTACGGTGAGCCAACCCGGGACATACAAGCTGGCCAGAACCGTATATATCGCCAGCCACACAACACTGCAATTCGGCAACGGGGTTTTTGTGCAAAAGTCGGATGAAGAAGGTGCGTTTTCTCATGTGCTCTTGAACAAGGGAGCGTTGACCAAAACGTATGACGAGCATATAGCTGTCGAGAACCTTCATATTGTCGTGAACGGCGTAGATGCCAGAACCTTCCATGATGTGTTCGGTCTGCACGGTCAGCTTGCCTTTTTTTATGTCAAGGACCTGAGAGTGACAGGGTTCCGTTGTATGGATCTGGGGAAATTGCAATACGGCATTCATATCTGTACCTTTGAGGATATTTTTATTGATGATGTAATCATCAAAGGGGAAAAAGACGGGGTTCACCTGGGCAGAGGCAAACGATTTTATATTGGCAACGGCACTTTTGAGACGTATGATGACGCTGTTGCACTGAACGCCCATGATTATGATGTAGGCAATCCGGAGTTGGGTTGGATCGAGGACGGTGTTGTGGAAAACTGTCATGATACGGCCCGCAGCACCGCCAATAACGATTGCGTCGGGTATTTCTGCAGAATTCTGGCCGGTGCCTGGAAGGACTGGGAGCCGGGGATCAAGGTGCAGAAATCGGATACGGTCGTGTCCAATGGCCGTCTGTACCGGGTGAAGGCGGATGCCGATTCCAAACAATATGAATCTTTTACCAGACCGGAGCATGCCCAGGGAACCGTGGTGCAAGACGGCATCCAGTGGGTTATGGTACAGGATACGGTGACATATACAGCAGGCGTGCGGAATGTTACGTTCAAGAACATATTCTTAAGAAAAGCAAGAATCGGGTTTTCCATCCACTTCGACAATGACCGCTTCAGCCGTTCGTATTATCCGGGGGCGCCGGTTCCCAGCCAGGAGCAGCTGGTATTTGACAACATTCGAGTGCTCCATGAGCGCGAGACGCCGTTCCTCTCGGCTAACACTCCTGTCGATGTCATTACCGTAGTCAGCTCCAGCTTTCAGAACAACAGCATCATGTTCCACGGCAACCAAGCGATGGCGGACTACTTGCCGACACGGATCAATTTAATCGGATGCATATTCAATCATAAGGGTTCTCTGGATTTGGTGGCCAATTCCGTGCCGGACAAGAGGATTCATATCAGAGGCTGGGCCAATACGAAAATGGATGACTCATCGGTTGTCTGCCTTGTGCCTGGACCGGGTACAATAGACGCCCAGTTGGATATTTGACAGATTGATAGAATATAGAGCTCCACGTATACGATTATCCGCAACAAATATGCTTGGGAAGACCACATCCGAAGGAATAATTGGAGCGTGGTCTTCTTTGTTGTTTTTCTGCAGAAAGGTGATGTGGCTGGACATTGAAAAAGTGAATAAATCTAGAAGTTTTTAAGGTTAAATTATGTTTTGCAGGAAATACATAGTAATCGTCGAATTAACCTATCATTCCACATTGTTTTTGGAATATTTTCACAACTCACTATGCACTCATTAAATGCGGTTAAGAGTAGGGGGAGAATTATTGTGTTTCCAAGAGCTTATAAGAGAGCCTTGATATGTATTTTATCATTTATAATGGTGTTTGTTACGATTCCCATATCTCCAACACTCGCGGCAGGCAGCTCCTATATTTCGTATATTACTCAGGACGGCAATCGGCCTGACCATCTGTATCTCAACGCCCGTTTGATAATTCCTGGCAATATTTCTCCGGATTATCTTTTCGTGGATGCGTACGAGTACACGAACGGAAAGAAGGGGGCTTTTAGAACTTCATCCTATGTAATGGGTGGTCCAGGTAACGATGGACAGGTTTCCCTCCTGCTATGGATGGGCAATAATAGGAGCGGTAGATATTATATTGAGGCAGGATATATTGTCGGAGCTAGCACTGCCTCTCCACACATTAATTTATGTACTTTTATTTATGATTATAATAATCAAAGCAATACAATAGCGAAAGTATCTACTTCGTCAGGCGCCGGAGGCACGGCACAAGGCGGTGGTTATTATAATTTGAACAGCACTGTTACACTTACGGGTAAAGCAAATGCCGGTTTTTCATTTGATGGCTGGTACGAAAAGGGCTTGAAGATAGCGGGGGCGGGAGATGTATATCGTTTTGCAGCAACAGAGAGCAAGGATATCGAAGCAAGATTTAGAAAAACGAATGAAACTGCCGAACCGATAAGCACCATATTGACACCAAAGGAGGCTGAGAACTTTCTCAAATTTTTGACAGATGCGAAGTGGCCTGCTGATGTAAAGAAAAAATGGCCAAGGTACTATCAACTGCTATCCAATGAAAGCTACACAGATCCACGGCAAGAACTAAATGACAAAATATCCTTCTTGCAATTTATGTATGTCATGTTGCAGCATCAAGTTGACGATGCGGAGCAAAATATTAACTTGGCGCAAACAGCTTTAATGCTTTATGTCGAAAATGAAATGGATGATGACAGTGATGCACTGAAAACTACTCTTGAAGTATTAGGCGAATTGGCTGATGAATTAGCTGATGTCCCTGTGACGCCAACAAGTTTTGTAGAGAGCACTTATTTGCTTGTAAATGGACTTGCCGGAATATATCACACCTATAAACGTAATCAATTTAACTATTTTAGTGCTTACTTGAAAAACAGGACGGCAGGTTTGGAAAAATGGCAATTTGATTTGGTTATGTCAGCGACGGCGATGCAAATGGTAATCACCAATCAAGCGGAGCTTAACAAATATGCCGAATACGCATATCAGCTTGAACGAAGCTTGAATAGTCAGTACACAACTATTATTTCTGCGCAGTGTCCAGTAATTATGGATATATATAATGATAAAGGTGACTTATTAGCTTCGCTTGGTAATGGGGAAGTTGGCAGCAGCTATAATGAATATGGAAGTTTTTATGTCGAAGAAGATGAGTCGGGCGAATTTGTCAAAACCGCAAAATTATTTACAAATGATTATTCGGTTGTAATTAGAGGAACTGATCATGGTCAAATGGATCTTAATGTATCAGAATATCTGGAAGACGGTACTTTAATACAACATGCTTATAATGATGTTCCAATCACGGATACTACCGTTATTGGTATGCAATCGGAAACGGGTCTTGCTCCCGGACTGCAATTAACCGATGAAACCGGTGCAATAAATGGTACTATCCAGCCCACTGCTACAATTACGGTCAACCAGTTCCATATCGGTATACAGACGAGTAGTGGCGGGACAGCTTTGGGAGAAGGAACGTATCCCGAAAATGCCATGGTTCGCATGTATGCTCTGCCTAATGAAGGATACTCATTTGATGGGTGGTATGAAGACAACGTTCGAATTTCTTCCAGCTCTACCTTTGAAATGAGGGCAACTGGGGATATGCTGCTGGAAGCAAGATTTAAACAGGACTATTTTTTGATTAATGTGCCCCTATCAGCAAACAAAGACTTCGGAACTCAAAATGAAGGTTATAATAGGTTTGCTGATCATACAGTTGTTGTTCAAGCCACGGGCAGTATTCCCAGTGCTGATATTTCAATTATTCTTGCAGGTAAGGATGCGGATTGTTTTGAATTGTCAAAGGACAGAATCAATGGACTTGTAGCGGGGAGCTCCGATAGCTTCACGGTTGTTCCAAAAACAGGTTTATCTGCCGGAGCGTATTATGCAACTGTAACTGTATTGGGACCTGATAATAGTGGAGTCTTTAATTTGGCATTTTCTGTGAATCATGCTCCAACCTACACGCTTGTATTGTCCCCATCATCCGACAAAAGCTTTGGAACGGAGACCGTTGGATATTCTCAGATTCCGGCTCATTCGGTAACGGTAGCTAATTACGGCAATAACATTAACGGCAATGTGACGGTTGCTTTGTCTGGATCCAACGCTAACGACTTTGTCTTGTCCAAAACTGAACTTGCTAATCTGGCTCCCGGAGCCAGCGACAGCTTCACGGTAATTCCCAAAACCGGGTTGGCTGCTGGTATCTATACGGCTACAGTCACGGTAGCTGGAACCGCAGATAGCTCAAGCTTTGAGGTCTGGTTCACTGTAACAGATGTTTCAACTTATACGCTTGTATTGTCTCCATCATCTGACAAAAGCTTTGGAACGCAGACCGTTGGATACTCTCAGATTCCGGCTCATTCGGTAACGGTGGCTAACTACGGTAATAGCACGAACAGCAGTGTGACAGTCGGTTTATCAGGAACAAATGCCAGTGACTTCATATTGTCTAAAACGGAGCTCTCTAATCTGGCTGCGGGAGTAAGTGACAGCTTTACGATCGTACCGAAGACAGGGCTTGGTGCCGGTACTTACACCGCTGTTGTTTCAGTGACAGGTATTGCTGATAGTCAGCGGTTTAATGTCAGTTTCACTGTAACACCCGTCCAACTCTATCCCCTTACCATACTGGCAGGAGCCGGAGGGGTTGTTAGTGGCAGCGGCAATTATGCTGCTGGATCTGTCATAAATATTCAGGCAACTTCTAACGGAAGTTATTCTTTTGATGGCTGGACTACTAACAATGGAGGAGAATTTGGTGATGCTAACGCTGCCTCAACGACATTTACAATGCCGTCAGGAGCAACAGTAGTTACAGCAAATTTCAGTTATATTGGTGACGATGTGGGTTCAAATAGCGATCAGAATAATGGCCAGACAGACATAACGATAAGTCCGTCACTCACTCCATCAACTTCAATTACAGATGACCGCATCATTGCTACATTGGAGGCAAGTTCCACAGTAACAGGCAATTCAGCCTCTGTAAATATTTCTTCAGCGCTGCTTAACGCTGCAATTGATATGTTAACTAATGTGGATAAGAACGAGACTGCCAATAAAGCAATGGTCGTAGCAATCACAATTAACAACTTGCCTGTAAATGTTGATACCGCCAGTATAATCATGCCAGTCGCGGCCATTGAAAATTTAGTAAGCAAAACGAATGGTTCACTTGATATCCATGCCGGTGTGTTAGGAGATATGAAATTCGATAAAAAAGCACTTTCTACGATTGTTGGTGCTGATAGCGAGACGGTAATTGTATCTATTTCCAAAGCGAATGCATACGGTTTATCCGAAGCTCAGTTAGTTGCCGTGGGTGAACGGCCTGTATTTGATCTTAAAATTGTAGTTGGCAATACAGTGTTATCTGATTTCAATGGTGGTCAGGTGACCGTGAGTGTTCCTTACACACCTAAAAAAAATGAGGACACAAATGCTATTGTAATTTACTATGTGGATAGCGAAGGTCAATTGGAGCTTGTCCCCAATTGCCAATATGATGTTACAACCGGCACAGTAGCTTTCACCACGGGGCATTTCTCTTTATATATGATAGGATATAACCCCATTACATTTGCGGATATTTCAGAGCATTGGGCGCAAGGAAGCATCGAGTTTGCAGCAGCGCGGGGCCTTGTGGCTGGTGTGGGCAACAACCTCTATCAACCGGACAGAGCTATAACCCGGGCGGAGTTTATGCAGATGGTCCAGAACGTTTTACGTTTACCGGAAGCACAATCCAGCCCATACGCAGATGTAAGAAGCGAAGCTTGGTACAATAGCACTATAAACGCTTGTTATGAGGCAAAACTTTTTGAGAACTTGGCGACTGGCAAGGAAGCATTTAGGCCTGATCAGGTTATTACCCGTGAAGAGATGGCTGTTATTTTAGCAAATGTATCCAAATTTAAAAAGGGGAATGCTACGAAAGAATTCGATCTTTCTAAAAGTTATGCTGATGTTGCAAGCATCACAAAAGATTATCGTGAACTGGTCTGGATCACTGTAGCTGATGGACTTATGAATTCTACAGCAACTGTAGCTGGGTTGGCCGTCTTTGATCCAAAAGGTTCTGCCACTCGCGCGCAAGCCGCTCAAATACAAAAGAATTTATTGGAGTGGATGGCTAAATAAATTTAGATCGGTGTGTCGGATGTTGGGCTTATGTCCAGTCTGTAAAAATGAAAGACGCCGCGCCGCGGCGTAATTAAACAGGAATTATAGTCACAAAGTGGTTCCCTGTTTTTTTGGTCCCCCCTTTCGCGGTAATTAGGGGCATCTCGGTTTGCTAGTGGGATACGGAGGGGGGAGGCATGGATGCAGTGAGCCACAGCAGGGGTTGAGGGAGCTGTGGTTAAGCCCTCCGGCAGGAGCTGCATGCTTCCCCCATCCCCGCTGCCCCTGGTTTTACGGTAGCAATTTCAAATGGGTTGGGCTATACTTTATTTGTTGTACAGATAAATGGAAACGTTTTCATAAAATAGGGGGATTATCATGTCGCTTCAATGGCAGCGTCCGGGGTTAAGCAGGCATTCCTTGCTGGTGAAGGTTTTTGCCGCCTTGCTGATGGTTTCGGTGGTTCTTGTGATTGTGCTGACCAGCTCGATGTTCTATTGGTTCCGGGGCAAGACGGTGGATAATCTGAACCAGAACAATCAGGTGATCCTCCTGAATACCGGCGCGGTATTTTCCAATTATATGGACAATATTCAGAACCTCACCCTGCAGCTGTTCCAGAATGTCTACGTGCGGAAGCTAATGCTTCAGGACAGTCTGAATCTGGATGAGAACAATATGAATCTGATCAACCAGGTTCAGAACATTCTGTCACTGAATTCTTATATCAATTCGGTGTATATCCTGAACAGCCGGGGGCCGATTCTGAAGATGTCCAAGCTGCATGCGGAGCCGGAAGCGGAGAAGCAGCTGTTCGAGACGGTCAGCCGCAACACCGTTCCGGCGGGTCCGCTGTTCTGGACGGAGAAGAATCAATATGACAGCAATCGCCCCATCAGGACCATGACCGTATTCTATCATGAAGGCGCGGCCACAGACAGCTATTTCAGCGGGGCGGTGGTGCTTAATATTGACATGGATGCGTTCCTGGCCAATATCTTTTCCAACCGGATCGACAGCAAGCAGCAACTGTTTATTATGGACAAGAGCGGCACCGTCATTCTGCACAGCGGCGACATGGGCTATTTTGAGCAGAACCTCTCGGCAGAGCCCCATATCCGGAGAATCTTAAGCTCGGAGAGGAAGTACGATACCTTCAATATGAAGCTCGGCGGCAAAAATCATGTGTTCAGCTACACGCCCATGGATGACGGCAAGTTCTATATGGTGTCCCAGATGGAGAATATTCACAGCATCGGCGATCTGGTCAAAGCCACAAATGCCATCCTGGTCATCAACTTCCTCATCCTGTTATTTGCTGTGCTCATATCCGCCTTCCTGGCCTACAGGCTGTCCAGTCCGGTGGAGAGGAGAATCAAGCTGCTGGAGAAGGAGAAGCAAAGCCATGCCATCGTCAATGCCTTCTCCTCCGGCGCGGAAGAAGAGAAAACCATGCTGGCCGGGCTTCTGCTGAAGGCAGGGGCAATCCCGGGAGCCTCCGATCATTATTTCATCGCCGTTGTGCGGGTAGAAGGCTACAGAAGCTTGTCCCAGGCTCGTGGGGAAGCGTCCATGTCCTCCTTCATCCATTCTCTCATGGCGGTTATTCATGATTCCGTCGCCACTGGGGCCGGCTGTCATTCCTATTATGCGGGCTTGGGCCAGATTATTATGGTGATCACCCCGAAGGAGAAGGGGGAGGCTCCCGGCGCAGACGACCTGACCCCACTCCTGCATCAAGCACGGGATGCGGCGCTGCAGCTGCTGGATACTCCGGTGACGATCGGCCTCAGCGCTGTCTCCCAGGAAATCCGGGACGTCTACGAGCGGTATGACGAGGCGGGGAAATATACCCAGTACCGGATCTTCTTCGGCCAGGGAGCCGTTGTTACGCCCCATGGAGTGGCCCTGCTGAATCAGGGCGACATCGGGGAGCATCACGGGGAGGCCCTGCTGCAGGCGGTTAAGCAGGCCGATGCCGAAGGCTTCTCGCATGCGCTGGAGGAGCTGCTGGACATTTGCCGGACATCTGTCTATGAGAATTCGGTCAGATTCCTGTCCGCCGCCGCCGCTTCCATCAACGGGCTGGCCAGCGGCTTCATCAGTGAGGAATCCGACCCGCCGGGAACAAGCTACTTGGATATTTACAATACCATCACCGGATTTCAGGATGAGGAGGAGCTGAAGCGGTATTTTACCGGCTTATATGCCAGGACCAGCTCCATCATCAACGATGTGAACGGCAAGAAGGTGCAGAACATCATGATAGATGTGGTGGAGTATATCAACCTTCACTATTATGAGCCGGAGCTGTCGTCCAACCTGCTGGCAGGCCGCCTGTCCATCAGCACCCCCTATTTCAGCAAAATATTCAATGATTTTGCCGGCTGCAGCGTACCGGATTATGTGAACCGGATAAGGCTGGAGAAAGCGCGGGAGCTGCTCTTGGCGGATATGGGGGCGGATATTAAGGAGATTGCCCGGCAGGTGGGATTCGGCAGCAGCACCTATTTTGCCACCGCCTTCAAGAAGAAATATGGGGTCACTCCCTCCAAATTCCGGCTAAATCATACGGTGGGTTAGCGTTCTCATACATATTTTAAGGCTTCCTAAAAATTTTAAGCAAGCTCATGCCAAGGATTCTAAGCTTTTTGCAGATATTTAACTAGGCAGGCCTTCACCCGGATGTTAATCTGGGGGCAGTCAAAAGGAGGTCTGCCGAACATGCATGCTGTAGTGGAGAACAACAAGCTTCATGTGGAAGCGAAGAAAAGGAAAACCGGCATTCTGGCAAGAGTAAAAAGAGAAGGGAGAGACAATCTGGCGTTTTATCTGCTGGCCTTGCCGGGGGTAGCTGCACTGGTGCTGTTCGCTTATATGCCAATGGCGGGATTATACATTGTATTCGAGCGTTATACGTACCAGGGCGGGTTATTCGGGAGTGAATTCGTGGGACTGGACAATTTCAATTTCTTCTTCGCCAATATGTCCAACGCCCTGCGGGCATCAAGAAACACCATTGTTGTAAACGCTTTTAACATTGTGCTGGGCACTGCAACCGCAGTAGCCATGGCAGTGATGATCAACGAATTTTCCAGCAAGTGGTTCAAGAAAATCACCCAGTCCATGATGATATTTCCCTATTTTATCTCCTGGATTGTGATCGGGATGATCTCCTTTTCCTTCTTTGACGAGAAGGACGGCTTGATGAACAGCCTGCTTCACTTCTTCGGCGGCAATCCCGTTTCCTGGTATTCCAATGCCGGTGTCTGGTGGCCCATCCTGATCATTCTGATGATCTGGAAAAGCGCCGGGTTCAGCTCCATTGTCTATTTTGCCTCCCTGACCGGGTTTGATCCCACTTTCTATGAAGCGGCGGAGATTGACGGAGCCACCCGCCTGCAGAAAATACTCAAGATCACCATTCCGCTGCTGAAGCCGACGATCATCATCATGTTTCTGCTTTCCATCGGAGGCATTCTGCACGGAGATCTGGGACAAATCCTCGGCTTGACCAATCTGAATCCTCTGCTGCTGGAGACTACGGATAATATCAACACCTTTGTCTACCGGTCGGCGGTGCAGAACGGACAGTTTGAAGCGGCCTCTGCTGTGCAGCTTTATCAGTCGGTGTTCGGCTTCCTGCTGGTGGTCTGCTCCAATTGGCTGGTCAAAAAATACGATCCGGAGTACAGCCTGTTCTAGGCGGGAGGATAAAATGAGAAACTCAATTGCTTCAGACAAAACCATCATCAGCCTATTCTATCTCTTCGTAGCCGTATTTGCGGTGCTGTGCATTCTTCCGGTTGTAATCGCCTTCTCTATTTCCATCTCCAGCGAGCGTGAAGTGGCTATCAACGGATTTTCCCTGCTGCCCATGAAGCCTACTCTATATACCTACCAGTATATTCTGCAGAACAAAGGGCTGGTTTTGTTGAATGCCTACAAAATAACTCTGTTCACGGTGGTTGCAGGGACCTTGTTCTCTCTGGCGGTGACCACTTGCTACGCTTATGCGGCGGCGAGCAAGCATTTCCGCTTTGCCAATGCCCTATCTTTTTTTGCCTGGTTCACCATGGTGTTCAATGGGGGAATGCTGCCCTGGTATATCCTCGTGACCAAGTATTATCATCTGAAGAACAGTCTGGTTGCGCTGTTTGTACCTTATGCCATCAATGTATTCTACATGTTCATCATGAAGAATATCTTCAAGTCGATTTCCTATGAGTTTGTGGAATCGGCCAAGATCGACGGAGCGGGCAATTTCCGGATTTTCTTCACCATTATGCTTCCCCTCTCCAGGGTAGGGCTGGTCACCATCGGCTTATTCTATGCACTGCTGTATTGGAACGACTTCTATCTCTCGCTTATGCTGATCAGCGACCAGCGCCTGTATCCGGTGCAGATGCTGCTGTATGCCATGATGTCCAACATCCAGTTCCTGGCAAGCGGCAGTGCCGCTACCTTGGGCTTGTCCGGCGCCCAGGCGGTGGAGATCCCCCTGATGACCTCGCGGATGGCCATGACCTGTCTTACAATCGGTCCGATTATCCTCTTGTATCCGTTTGCCCAGAGATATTTCGTCAAAGGCATGCTGGTCGGGGCTATTAAGGGATAGAGCTGGCCGGAATTATGTCTGATTCAATCAACTTTTTAATAAGGGAGAGCAAACCATGTTCAACATGATGTCCAAAAAACTAACTATTACCCTGTTGTCGGCTATTCTGATGATAGCTCCGCTGGCAAGCGGCTGCAGCAGTTCGGAGGAAGGAAGCGGAGGCAAGGACAATCCGGGCAGCACGCAAGCATCGGGCACTCCCGGGGCATCCTCCGGTACTTCTGCCGCAAATGCGGATTCCGGCATCCCTAAAGAAACCGTCAAGCTGAAGCTGGTCAATTTCGGCGATACCACGCCAAGAAGAACAGAATTTTTCAACAAGGATCTTCATGACCGGGTATTAAAGGAATTGAACATCGATCTGACCGTGGATATTCTGCCGTGGGACAGCAAGAATCCCCAGCTCATGATCGCGTCGGGCGAAAATTTTGCCACCTTCAGCAGCATGGCCGGCGCGTTCACCGATTCCATCGCCAAGGGATGGATTGCCGAAATCCCCCAGGCCAGCATCGATAAATATTGCCAGGATCTGAATCGGGTCCGCGCGCCTTACGGCTTCGAGACTTTTACCTTTAAAGGGAAGATCTATGGTGTCCCTCTCGGCAAGGTACCGTTCGCAGGCGGGTTCCAGACATTGATGGTGCGCCAGGATTTGCTGGATGAAGTGGGAGTTGCCGAGCTGAAGACATTCGGGGATCTGGAGAATGCCATGAAGCTGGTTAAGGCGAAGCATCCGGACTATACCATGATGACCGAATTCAATGCGCAGAAGGATTACTTGCGGGAGGTGATCAACCCCAATCAGCTCATGACCAGCATGAAGAGCACCATTGACGACGGGCAGTATATCGCCTATTTGGACAGCATGTCCAAGGATGACAAGGTATACAGCTGGTTCGAATCGGAGGCCTTCAAGAATCTCGCCGCTATTCACAAGAATTGGAAGGATGCGGGATATTTCTCCGCCAATGACTTGGCCAATACCTCCAAGCTGCTGGCCGACTGGAAGGCAGGCAAGGCGCTGGCTTATTCGGGTAGTGCCGCCCGGCCCATGGAGGAGCTTCCCGGTCTGCAGAAGGCGGTTCCCAATGCCAAGCTGAAGCTGTACAAATTCGGCTCCATGCCCCTGATGTATGCCAGCAATTCCAATGCGGGCTATATCATCTCCATCGGGGGAGCCAAATACGTGGACCGCTATCTGATGCTCTTCAACTGGATGAACAAGAACCAGGAAATCTATGATTTCCTTGCCTATGGCATCAAGGACAGGGATTATGTCCTGGAAGGGGAGCGGGTCAAGAAGCTGACCGCGGATAATTTCTTCGACGAGTGGCAGATCGCCAATACCTCCTACAAGAGATACGCTACTAACATTTCAGATGAATTTATTGCCGGCTACAAGAAGAATGATGAAGGGGCGGTCAAAGCGAAGAATTTCGGCTTTAACTTCGACGCCTCCACCCTTCAGTCCGAAATCGCCAAGATGACCGCTGTATATCAGGAGAAGCTGAAGCCCATTCAGTATGGTTTTCTGGAGTATGACAAGTATTATCCTGCAGCCATCAAGGAAATGAAGGATGCCGGTCTGGATAAGTACATGGCCGAAATGCAGAAGCAGTTCACCGCGTGGTATGCGGCGCAGCCCCGGTAACATGGGTTGAATCCGTGCGGGTCAAGGCGGATGCCGCAGGTGTGATGTGCTTGGGCCTGCACGGTTGATACATGCTCCTCCAATACCGATTAAGGGAGATGACTACAATGAAGAATACCCGGTATGCCCTGGCCGCCTGTTTGTTGACGGCGCTTGTGGTTCCGGTGGACGCCGCTGCTGCGGATTCCGGCCGGAGCGCCCCCCTGAATGTCTATGTTCAGGCGGAGAATGCAGGGAATGTGTATGCGGTGAAGCTGGATATTGCCTTTGATGCCCGGTTGCTGGAATTTGTGGAGGCGGAGCCCGCCTTGTTCACCGGAGAGAGGGAGGAGCTGAAGCAGGGGAACAGTCTATGGAACGACGGACAGAGAAATACGGGCCTTCAAGCCTGGCATGAGGAAGCGGGGGAGCTTGCGTATCTGGCAACACAGCTGGGGCAAGGGGATGTGCGGAGCGGTTCGCAGGTATCCCTTGTCAAGCTGACCTTTAACAGACTCGGAAGCACTGGAGGGATATCTGATGTAACGGTAAGCGACGGGGAAGCGGTGACACTGGAGAATGGCGTATTTGCCACGGTGGCGCTGGACGGCATCATGCTTGCGGACAGTCCATTCCAAGCAGAGGGGGAAGGGAACAAATGAGGAATTCCTTGCAAAGGAACAGCAGGATGTACCGGATAAGGAGCCTGTGCCTGTTGGCGCCGCTGGTGCTTGGGATCTGCTCCGGCACACGGGCCTTGGCCTTCTCGGATGAATATGAGGTGTATTATCCCCAGCCTTCTGCCGCATATCTAACAATGGAGCAAATCTATGACCGTACCCTCACCAACGGCATTGCCCTGCCCGCAGATGTGGCAGCGGCCCGCAAGGAGGTGATCGAGATGTACAGGCAGGCGGGAATTGACGTGTCCCTGGACCGGGACAATTGGCTTAATTCCCAGGTGCTCATCGACGCCATGCCGCAGAGCTGGTCCACCCTGACCCCCAAGCCGTTGTCTGGCACCTATGACCAGCCCTTCTCCATCGATGCGCCCTGGAATAATCTTATTCCCGGGAATCAGCCCAGGGTCAAGCTGCATGAAGCGGACTTCCGCAGAACCTTCCAGCTGTCCGGAATCCATTCGAAGAATGCTCCCGGCGGAGACGGCTTGGGCATCCCTATCGTGATCTCCGGTGAGAATGATCCGCTGCAGGCTATTGTGGAAGCGTATCCAAATGATGATGTGACCATGGGCGCCAGAATCCATATCCGCAGCGACGCCGAGGATTTCCGCACACTCAATACCAGCGGTGATCAGCATATGGTCTTCATCGACGACACCGACAAGTCCATGATCCATGCCTGGCAGATTCGCACGCCGCTGGATGGAAGGGGAATATCGGGGAAGGGCGCGGAATCCGGCTCCTCCAATACGGTAGGAACCCGGTATGGCTATGAGTACCGCGGGTTGGCCACCACCACCAAGGTCCGGCTGGACGGAATCGGTGCGGAGGGCCGGGTGTCTACCACCGGAACCAATATCCCCCTCATCGCCGTTACCATCCGCAATGGGGAGACTATCGATCCGGTTCAGCCCATGACCCATGCCATTGGAGGCGCAGGCTTTCCCCTGATGATCGGGCGGGTCTTTCCTGCCAGCTCGATGGATCATTTTATTATGAACAATCCTGAGCAGTCGGTTCTGGGCAATATAGGCCAGGTACCCTATGGGGGAGTCATCCAGTTGGACCCGGAGATTGACCTGGACGTGCTGTATGCGGCGCAAAAATTAAGTCTGCCGGGTTACCGGATTCTGCAGGCCTGGCAGAAGTACGGGTATTATCTGATCGATGCTTCCGGATCATCCGGAGGGCCTGGCTTCCTGCAATACGCTTCGAATAGCACAAGTGAATGGAAGAACCCGGCGAGAACGGACCTGAACGTACCCTTTGACGGCAACAATCAGGGTGTAAGCTCCATTCAAAAGGAAATCAACGCGTTCATGAGCGGCAATCCTTTCTTCGGAATAACGAAGCCGGATTTCTATGTCACTGCTCCGGTAGTCAAGGCAACCAAGGTGGATCTTGACGGAGACGGCAGCACTACGCTGCTGGATCTGGCCATTGCCGCAGTGGCAGCAGGGGAAAATTACGATGCTTCCGCAGGAGCAGCTATTAACCGGGATGTGAACAAGGACAGGGTCTATGATGAGCGGGATGCACTTGTTATTTCTAATTATATCCAGGATAAGCCCCAGCATGTGTTCGACTATGCCGAGCTCACGGTTGAGGAATCGCCGGAGGGGCATATATCAGTCAGTTATGGGATGGGCATAGACAAGAACCAGCGTCAGTTCCGGATGGGAACGGTTGTGACGGTAACAGCCGACCCACTGCCCGGCTACCGCTTCATCCGCTGGTCGGGAGCGCTGGACGGCGTGACGGACAATATCACCGATATTGTTCTGGATGGGGATAAAACCATCGGGGCAGTGTATGAGGCTACACACCAGTACACTCTGACAACGGGGGTCTACGGCCAGACCGCCGGGGAGAGCACATACGGTACATTAAGCGTGGGAGCCTACTTCGGCAGCGGGGATGTCACCAGCTCCAGCATCCCTGTGGGCGAGAATGCCACCATCATGCTGAAGGCTGCTCCGGCACCGGGCTATGCCTTCTCCTCCTGGAGCGGCGACAATACATCCCCCAATGACACCATAACGGTGTTCATGAACCGGGATATGGAGCTAACCGCCAGATTCGCCCGCTCCTACTATTCCCAGAGCTTCGGAGGTCCGGCGCTGCCGGACGGCTGGCTGCTCAGCGATCCGTCCAAGCCGTATACAATCTCGGGCGGCAAGCTGCTGGTGGGCTCCGCAAGCGATTGGGGTGGACCTTACTATGCCTTCTATAACGGAAAGTCCTTCGGAGATAATTTCCATTACAAGGTGGACGTGGCCTCCTCCGCAGGGGCTGACGGGAACAAGGCGCGGATTGTATTCCACTATGTGGACCATAATCATTTCTACTATATTAATGCAGGCAGCGGCAGCGCGGGAACGGTGGAGTTAAGGAAACGCATCGGGGGAGTGGACAGCCTCGTTGTCCGGTATGCGGGAAGCTATGGTCTGGACAATACGGTGACTACCTTCTCGCTGCTGTGTGAGCCGGGGGGATACATCTCCCTTACCGGCACGAGAAGAGGGGGGAGCACCAAGCTCCTGGACAGAGTGCAGGACACGTCCTTGACCGGCGGGGGGATCGGGGTAGGACGGGCCAGCAATGCCTTTGCGTATTTCTCCAATATCAGCGTGATGGAGCCCTTGGGCGCAACGGATTAACGGGTAGCCGAAGCAGCATGTGAAGCAGCAACGAGCAGCATTTTGAGGATTGCTATTGAAGGGCAATTGCGGTAAAATAATCGTGAAACGTTTCATATGAACTGCAGTTGGTTAGACAAGGAGAACATTCACATCATGACGACCATGAAGGAAGTTGCAGCGGCGGCGGGAGTTTCTCTTGGAACCGTATCCAATGTGCTGAATCATCATCCGTCCGTTACCGAAGAGAACCGGCGGAAGGTGCAGGAAGCGGTTCAGAGGCTGAAGTACAGGCCCAATGTGGCTGCGAGAACATTGAAGACCAAGACCTCCAAGAGTCTGGGACTGATTATTCCCGACATTACGAACCCATTCTACCCCGAGTTGGCAAGGGGGGCGGAGGATGCGGCCAAGCAGTTCGGATATTCCCTCTTCCTGTGCAACAATGACCGTAGCGCGGAGAAGGAGCGGGAATACATCAACATCCTGGTGGAGAAGAAGGTAGACGGCATTATTCTCGTAAAGCCAGGCATCGGCGCAGAGGAAATCCTCGATATCCGCGGGCAATGCGCGGCAGTGTTGGTGGATGTGCACGGTGCGGAGCTTCCCGAATGCGATATCATCAATGTGGACGACAGAGGCGGCGCCTTAAAGGCGATGGAGCTGCTCTACGGCCTCGGGCACCGGCGGATCGCCTTGATCAGCGGGGAACTGGAAGCCATGAGCAGCCGTACCCGCCAGCAGGCCTATCTGGAATTTCTGGGCAGCCACGGCATTCCCGTAGACGATAGGCTGGTCAAGCGGGGCTCCTACGATTGGCACAGCGGCTACAAGTGCGCCGTGGAGCTGTTGCGCAATCCGGACCCGCCCACGGCCATCTTCGCGGCGAATGACCTGATGGCGCTGGGCGCGATGAAAGCGGTGCGGGAGAGGCAGCTGTCCGTTCCCGGAGATTTCTCCCTGGTAGGCTTCGATGATGTGGACATGGCCTCCCTGTGCGCTCCCCCTCTGACAACGGTGCGTCAGCCCAAATATGAAATCGGGGTGCTGGGTGTGGAGACATTGATTCGCCAGATCGCCGCCGCCGAGAAGAAGGAAGCCCATCAGCCGGGAACCGTTGTCCTGGACACAGAGCTGATTTTGCGGGAAAGCACCGGTTATGCCAGACAGAGCAGCGGGTAGAGCGGCAGACTGGCGGCGGGACACAGCGGCAGACAGACCGCAGGACACAGCCGGCCAGACCGCAAGATAAGCGGTAGACAGACCGCAAGATACAGCCGCCAGACTGCAGGACACAGCGGCAGATAGACCGCAGGACACAGTAGCCAGACTACAAGACACAGCGGCCAGACTGCCAGCGGCCATGGACAGGCAGACAGGGGGCACGGCCGCAGCCTGCGGCAGTGCGGAACATTTCCGGAAGGGAAAAAACCGCGCGCTTTTTTACCCATAATATGAAACGTTTCATAACAAACGAGAGCTGGAAAGGAAGGATGGTATGGCGGCAAAACCGATTTGGATCGGCAACGATCACGGAGGATGCGAGCTGAAGCTTCACATTATGGAATATCTGGGCAGCAAGGGAATTCCAGTTAAAAACGTGGGGACAGATACGGCGCAAATTGTCAGATATCCCTATTATGCGGCCAAGGTTGCCCAAGCCGTTGCGGCGGGGGAGGCGGACAGAGGGATTCTGATCTGCTCGACGGGAATTGGGATGAGCATCATTGCCAACCGCTTCAGGGGGATCCGGGCATCTCTGTGCACCAGCTCTTATATGGGGAAAATGACCCGGGCCCATAACAATTCCAATATCCTCTGTCTGGGAGGCAAAATAACCGGGGTGCTGGAGGCGCTGGATATATTGGAGGTGTGGCTCGAAACGGAGTACGAGGGAGGGAGGCATGATATTTCGCTTAAGCTGATCTCCAATGCGGAGGAGACGCTGTGTACAGGAGGACTCTGGAATCCGCCGGCTGAGGCATGAGAGGTGTGCAGGGTTTCGCGGGGCGGACGGTGTGGGTTGTACAGCAGCAGGAGGCATCAACTAATTTAAAGAGGTGATTGTATTGAAATTGTCGGTGGCCATTGCCGGAGAGAACGCTCTGCCGTCGGCTTTCGTGGTATGGCGGGGGTTCCAGGATTCCATGCGGAAGGCTGCGGAATACGGCTACCATGGGGTGGAACTGGCGTTGAAAACGGCGGCCGATGTCAGCCGCGACAAGTTGGCGGATTGGCTTGCCCGGTACAGCCTGGAGGTAAGCTGCATCAGCACGGGGCAGGTATTCGCCGACCTGGGCCTGTATTTCACCCATCCCGACAGGGAAATCCGCGACCGGGTTGTGGAGGTGTTCGCCGGATTCATAGAGCTGGCGCAGGACTTTGGCGGAGTAGTGAATATCGGCCGGGTGCGGGGTTTTATAGGGCCTGGACAAAGTCCGGAACAGGTGGAGAGACTGTTCCTTGAAACGGCCGGACGGGTTTGCGGGCAGGCTCTTCATAAGAAAGTCACCATTATTCTGGAGCCGGTGAACCGCTACGAAATTAATTTCATTAATAATTTGGACGAGGGCAGCCGGTTGCTCTCTAAGCTTCATTATCCCAATGTGGGACTGATGCCGGATGTCTTCCACATGAATATGGAGGACGATCATATCGGGGCCAGTCTCAAGCGCAACGGAGCCATGATCAAGTACATTCACCTGGCAGATTCCAACCGGCTCGCTCCGGGGCAGGGGCATCTGGACTTTGCCGAGGTGTTCACGGCTTTGGGGGAGACCGGGTACGACGGTTGGGCGGCAGTGGAGATTCTGGCCAAGCCGGATCCTGATCTGGCTGCCCGCCAGGCGGCAGAATATCTCCTTCCGCGTATTAAACAATACAACTTGCAGCAGCTGGGGAAAATCTGAGGGGAGGCCGGCAGCATGACAGCAGTTGACAGGCTCCAGCATAAAGCGCAGGAGCATCGCATCACGATTATCGACATGATCCATAAGGCGGGAAGCGGGCATTCAGGCGGAAGCCTCTCCTGCATCGAGATCTTGACCGTTTTGTATGAAGAGTTCATGACTGTGGACCCGAGCAAACCCGGCTGGGAAGAGCGGGACCGGTTCGTGCTGAGCAAGGGGCATGCAGCCCCGGCATTGTATGCCATTCTGGCGGGCAAGGGATACTTCCATCCGCAGGAACTGGATACGCTGCGCCGGACCGGCAGCATCCTGCAAGGGCATCCCTGCATGTTCAAGCTTCCCGGTGTGGAAATGTCCACAGGCTCCCTGGGGATGGGGATTTCTGTGGGCGTGGGGATGGCCTTGGCGGCGAAGCTCCAAAACAGAAGCTACCGGACCTTTGTCCTCTGCGGAGACGGAGAAATGCAGGAGGGACAGAACTGGGAGGCCATGATGTCCATCGGCAAGTGGCAGCTGGATAATCTGGTGCTCATTATCGACAGAAACCATGTCCAGTTGGACGGTACCGTGGAGGAAGTATTGCCCTTGGGTGATTTGCATGCCAAGCTCAGGGCCTTCGGCCTGCATGTCATTTCCTGCGACGGACACCGGACAACGGCAGTTGCCGAAGCCTTGAAGCAAGCCTGTGACCGCAAGGGGCCGGTGGCCATAGTAGCAGAGACGGTGAAGGGCAAGGGAATTTCCTTTATGGAAGGACAGTCGGCATGGCATGGCAAGCCCATCGGTCCGGATGAATACCGGCAAGCCATGGCGGAATTGAGGGAGGCGTTGTAGATGACAACCGAAAAACCGATGCGGGTTGTATTCGGGGAGGCGCTATGCCGCCTGGGAGAGGAGTTCCCCCAACTGGCGGTGCTGGATTGCGATGTTTCCAGCAGCACGCAGACGAGGCTGTTTGCACAGAAGTTCCCGGAGCGGTTCTTTAATTTCGGCATTGCCGAAGCCAACATGGTGGGAGCAGCGGCGGGCATGGCCGCTTCCGGGATCATTCCGGTTGCCTCCACATTCGCCTTCCTGCTGGCTCTGCGGGCGGGAGATCCGGTGCAGAGCCTTATTGCCTACAACCGGCTTAATGTGAAGCTCGCAGGAGGCTACGCCGGACTGTCCGATTTCGCCGACGGCGCCAGCCACCAGTCTGTGCTGGATATCTCCATCATGAGAGCCATGCCCAATATGACGGTGCTCGTGCCTTCCGACATAGAGACCACTTACGGAGCGGTCTCCGCCATGCTGCGGCATCACGGCCCCGTCTATCTGCGGCTGTCCCGCGACCAGGTAGGCTCCTGTCACGGAGGCGACGGGCAGTTCGAGATTGGCAAGGCCCAAGTGCTGCAGGACGGCAGTGATGTGACGCTGGCAGTAGCGGGGACTCTGCTGCGCCAGACACTGGAAGCTGCCGCAGAGCTGCGGCGGCTGGGAGTGAGCGCGGCGGTGGTGGAATTTCCTACGGTGAAGCCGCTGGACGGAGAAACACTGGTGCAGTACGCGAAGAAGACGGGAGCGGTGGTGAGCATCGAGGAGCACAGCATCCTGGGCGGGCTTGGCGGAGCAATAGCGGAACACCTGTCGGAGCATTGTCCTGTGCCCGTGAAGCGGATAGGGCTTCGGGATACCTTCGGCGAGAGCGGCGCTTACGGCGAATTGCTTGACAAGTATGGCTTGACCGTGCCTCATATTATCAAGGCGGCAAATCAGGTGCTAGGCAAACACGGCCTAGGCAGACAGGAGAAGAATGAGGGGGAAGAAGCCCGTGTTTGAATCCATGACCAAATATATGAAAGTCGGCATTGTCCATTTTATGGCCTATCCTGCTACCATGAAGGGAGAGGGACCGGTACTGGAAACCATCCGCAAGCTGGCGGCAGACGATTATTTCCAGGCCGTGGAGATTTCCTGGATCAAAGACCAGGAGACGAGGAAGAAAGCCCGGAGCATGCTGGAATCCTCCCATATGACCGTCTCCTACGGCGGCCAGCCGCGTCTGTTAACCACAGGCCTCAATATTAACGACTTGGAGGAAGAAGGAAGACAGAAGGCGGTAGCCGTGTTGAAGGAAGGAATAGATGAAGCATACGAGATGGGCGCCGCCGGATTTGCCTTCCTGAGCGGCCGCTACGATGAAGAACGGAAGGAAGAGGCTTATCAGGCGCTGCTGGTCTCTACGCGGGAGCTGTGCCGTTATGCCAAATCCAAGGGAAATCTGCGGGTCGTCCACGAAGTGTTCGACTATGATATCGACAAGAAAAGCCTGGTAGGCCCTGCAGCCTTGGCCAAGCGGTATGCGGAGGACATAACTGCGGAATATGATAATTTCGGGTTGATGGTAGACCTGAGCCATATTCCGCTGATTAAGGAAACGATGGAAGAATCCCTGCTGCCCGTGAAGGACTACATTGTTCATGCGCATATGGGGAATTGTGTGGTGCGGGACGCTTCCTTGCCCGCTTACGGTGATGTGCATCCCCGCTTCGGCTTTCCCGGCGGGGAGAACGACACAGACCAGCTAACGGATTATCTGCGGCTCTTGCTTGACATCGGCTTCCTGAATACCGCCAAGCCGCCCATCGTCAGCTTCGAAGTGAAGCCCTTCGGAGATGAGGACCCTGACATTGTGGTGGCCAATGCCAAAAGAACATTAAACCTTGCCTGGGCGAGAGTATAAGGAGCAGCATATGAACATTGTCATATTGGACGGCTATACACTGAATCCGGGGGACTTGAGCTGGGAAGGATTCCATCGTCTGGGGGCGGTGACGCTCTATGACCGGACACCTGCGGAACTCATCGCCGAACGCTCCAAGGACGCGGACATTCTCATTACCAACAAAACACCGCTCGCGGAAGCTCTTATCATGCAGCTGCCGAAGCTGAAGTATATCGGAGTGCTGGCAACAGGATATAATGTGGTGGATGTGGACGCCGCACGCAGAAGGAATATTCCCGTAGCGAATATCCCCGCATACGGGACCTTGTCCGTAGCCCAGATGACCTTCGCCCTCATCCTGGAGCTGTGTCATCAAGTGCAGGAGCATAGCCGGGCAGTACGTGCCGGAGCCTGGACGGTCTCGCCGGACTTCTGCTTCTGGAATTATCCTCTTATGGAACTGGAGGGCAAGACGCTGGGCATTATCGGCTATGGCCGGATTGGCAGACAGACGGCGGCTGTGGGCCGCGCCTTCGGGATGAAGATTCTCGCACATGACCATCATTGCGGCGAAGAGGACCCCGCAAACCCGTTCACCTGGGCCGGATTGGAGGAGCTGCTGGGGAATTCGGACATTGTGAGCCTGCACTGTCCGCTGCTTCCCGAGACCAAGGGCATCATCAATAAGGCGAACCTGCAGAGGATGAAGCGTTCCGCTTTCCTGATCAATACCTCCCGCGGACCCCTTGTGGAAGAAGAGGATCTGGCCTGGGCGCTGAATGAGGGGGTGATTGGCGGAGCGGGACTGGACGTATTGTCCGTTGAGCCGCCCCCTGCCGGCAATCCGCTGCTCACCGCCAAGAACTGCATCATTACACCCCATATCTCCTGGGCGACGAAGGAAGCGAGAGCCAGGCTGATGAATATTGCTGTGGATAATTTGCGCAGTTTTATCGACGGGAAGCCGGTTCATATCGTGAATTGAGTACACCCCAGTCCCTCTGAGGATTGTGAGAACGGATAAAGGAAGTAACGAAGCGGGAGCAAATCCCGCTTTTTGCTGTCTTCGCAGCATCCGGCCGGCAGAAAAATAATACGGGAGAGGAAGAATAGGTCATTATTTATACATTCTTATATTTTTAGTAAAAATATTGCGTTAATTGTCGAAAGGTGGTAAATTATTGCATGTGGGAATGAAATTAAACTATATAATGGCAAAACTGCTGAAAAGTAGTGACGCAAAGCTATAGGGGCTTATCCGGATATGGGAATGCCAGCCAGTTGCAAACAATTGGTGATCTATGGGGTTTGGCGCATAGACCACCTTTTTTTTGAAAGACCAATAAAGGAGAGAGACGAGTGGGAGCTAACAAGAAAGGAACCGTCCTGAGTATTCTCGGCAAGCTGCGCCCCAGAAGCATCGTAACCAGAAATTTGCTGTTGACCAGTCTGTACATCATTCTGACAGGAGCCGTATTAATTGCGTACAGCTATTACATTCAAGGAGATGTGCTGGTTAAGCAGCTGCATTCGGAATCAGGGAAAATTATGGAAAAGTGGGCACAGGGTCTGACCTCGGAGGAGGTGGCTGCAGCCAAGGCGAGTGTCGATACCGGTTCTGACATTCAAAAGAAAATGATACAATTCTTCGATGATTTGTCCAGTACCCATCCCAATATCGCCCAAGGCTATTTATTCGGCCCCGAGCTGACCGACGGCAACAAAACCAGCATGATCGCCTTCCCTACAGCGGTGCTGCAGATGTTCGACGAAGCGGGGATGAAGCTGGGTGACTATTTTGACCAGCCCGAGAATCATGTTGCCGGCGTGGAGAAGATGCTCAAGACCAAGGAATTGACTTTTACAGAATCCTACACGGATGATTACGGAACCTGGGTCACCGTGCTGCATCCCTACCTGGACGCCAGTGGTACCGTATTCGCCTATATGGGAATGGATGTGGATGCTTCTCTTGTTATGCAAGGCAAACATGATTTGCTGAAGAATACGCTGATTGCTCTCCTGATTACCCTGCTCATTGTCCTTTCCTTGCAATATATAACCAACCGAAAAACATTTACACCGATTAAAGAGTTAATGAATGCGCTGGAAAAGCTGAGCAGGGGGGATTTTAACGTCCGGTTGAAAGAGGGCGGTGATGAGCTGGGGCAGGTAAACGCCAAGTTTAATGCCACGATAGAGACCATTAACAATCTCATCTCCACCATGAAGGCTGTTTCATCCGCCTCAGCCGATCAGTCGAAGGTGCTGTTCTCTACAGTGGAGATTAACAATGCGGATACGACGGCTATTACCAGAAGCATGGAGGAGCTGTCGGAGAGAACAGTTGTGCAGAACGTCACCATCTCGGAGAGCGTCACCTCCCTGGAGGAAATCGCCAGCGGTGTCAATGCTATTGCAGACAACGCCTCGGAGCTGTCGGAAACCTCCCTCCGCATGAAGCATCAATCGGAGCGGGGCAACACCAATATGGAGCAGGTAGTCAGCCAGATGAACTCCATCAGCACGTCGGTCAAAGATTCTGTGGTGATGATTGAGAAGCTGCAGAGCCGTTCCAATGAGATTGAGCAAATTGTCCAGTTAATTACCCAGATTGCCACACAAACGAACTTATTATCTCTTAACGCCAGCATTGAAGCGGCCAGAGCGGGAGAGAACGGCAGGGGCTTCGCTGTAGTAGCCAACGAAGTGAAGAAGCTTGCAGAGCAATCCAAGCATTCAGCTGACCAGATTGCCATGCTGATCCGGACCATTCAGGAGGAAACCTCCCAGGCAGTCGCAGCGATTGCACTGGGTGAGCAGAACGTGGAGAAGGGGATTGAGATCGTTAAGGAAACAGGTGCTCTGTTCAGCAACATTTATACCGCAACGGATTCCGTAACCAGCCAGATTCAGGAGGTATCTGCAGCAACCGAGGAGATGGTAGCCGTTTCGGAGCAAATGACCGCTTCATTCAAGCAGCTTGCGGTGATGTCCGGGCAGAATTCCGATGTTACAGAAGCGATCAAACTGAAAGCCCAGGCTCAGCAAGCTTCCTTCTCCCGGATTGTAGCGTCTGCAGAGCAATTGAACGAAGTATCCTCACAACTGGAAAGTCTTGTCGTTGACTTGGTTGTATAAATCAAAGACGGTGGGAGCGAAGCGATGAGAACTGTACTGCATATAGAGAAGCAGAAGGAATATTGGAGAGAGGAGCTGAGGGGCGTTCCGAAGGAGTTGCCGCTCAGCCCGGATGCAGCTATGTCCGGCATGGACCGGGAGCTTGCGGTTTGCTCGCATCTGCTTGAGATAGACCCGTTCCGAGCAAAACGTCTGAGCCTGAGCTACAATATGGAGGCTGTTCTTCTGGCTTGTTATCTGGGCTTCCTGCATCGAATGGGGAACGAAACGGATTTGTTGATCGGCTATGCGCCCGGCGAGGGAAGCATGCTGCCCCTACGGGTAGCGTGCTCCGGCGAGGACAGTATCGCCCAACTGATCGGCAGAATCAGCGGCAAGCTGATGATGTCCTTGGACAACATGCTGGACCTCGCTCTTGTCAGAGATGCGGTGGAAGTACAACTGCTGCTTCCCTGCACATACGGACAGCTGTCCCAGGACGGAGAGAGCCTGCTTCACTGGTCGGTGTATCAGGATGGGGATGGGTGGCGGCTTCGGGTTGCTTATGACCGCCGCACCTTCCGGGAGGAGACCGTCTTCCGCTTCATGGGCTGCTATCAGGCTATCGTTGCTGCTTCCGTTCATGATATTCATACTTCTGTGGGAAGCGTGAATATTATCAGCGGTCAGGACTTGCAGGCATATGACGCCCTGAACCGGACCTTTGGCCAAATGCCGCAGGAGCACACGGTCACTGAAAGGTTCGCAGCGGTCGCAAGTGCTTATCCCCGTCATACGGCTCTTTCTTCTGACGGGGAGCTTGTCTCCTATGAAGAGCTGGATTGCAGATCCAATCAGGTGGCCAGGCTGCTGCTTGCCAATGGATTAAGCCGGGGCGAATTTGTTTGCATCTTCATGGAGCGGAGCATTGAAACGATCATCAGTATGCTGGGTGTGCTTAAGGCCGGAGGAGCTTATGTTCCCTTGGACCCGGACCACCCGACCGAGCGCAACGGCTATATTATCGAAGATACTGCCTCCAGGCTTATTCTGACCAAGTCCGCATTGGCTTCCAAAGTGCAGGCGCTGCTGGACGGAGTTGCTGCCGCCGCCGCAAATACGTTCTGGAGGCCGGCTCTGCTGCGGGTAGACCGGGATATGTCCTCCTGCAGCCAGGAACCTGTTTCTTTACCTGCCGAACCGGATGATCTGGCTTATGTCATTTATACCTCCGGGTCCACCGGCAAACCCAAAGGGGCGCTGATTGCCCATAAAGGGATCATTAATCTGGCTATGGCCATCAGAGAGGATCTGGAACTCACCGATCAGGATATTCTGCTGCAATACTCTACATTCAGCTTTGACGCTTCTGTATACGATATTTTCGGTTCCCTGCTGAACGGCTGCCGCCTTCACTTGCTTGGCAGCGAACAGCGGTTGTCCATCGATTCCTTTACCGAGACGGTAGAGATCACGGGAGCAACCCGCATCTCCATTCTGCCTACTGTGTTCTTCAATCAATTAGCCGCTTATGTGTCTGCCGGGGATGCGCCCAAGTACAGCCGGATCAAGAGTCTGGTTGTAGGCGGTGAAGCCCTGTCGGGAGAAATTGTCCGCCAGTTCCAGAGTAAGCTGGGCTGCGGGATTCGGATTGTCAACGCGTATGGTCCTACGGAATGTACCGTGGCCGCCACTTCACATACCATTGACCAGCCTCTGCCGGAGCATGTCTCCATAGTCTGCATCGGCACGCCGTTGGCCAACTATGAGGTATATATTGTTAATCCCTGTAATCTCCAGTGCCCTGTCGGCGTAACAGGAGAGCTTCTGATCAGTTCCGTAGGTGTAGGCAAGGGATACCTGAACCTGCCGGATAAAACCGCCCAAGCCTTCATTGATGATCCGGTCTGTCCGGAATCCGGCAAAATCTTTTACCGTTCGGGTGATTTGGCGAGACTGACTACGGATGGACTGCTGGAATATATGGGCAGAAAGGACTCTCAAGTCAAGATTAGAGGCTATCGTATTGAAATCGGCGAGATTGAGGATAACCTGGCCAAGCATGATTCGCTTAAGGATGCGGCGGTTATCGTGATTACGGATGCTGCCGGGGGGAAGAGCCTGGCTGCATTATATACCACAACATCGGGGACGGCTGTTGCCAAGACCGAACTAGCTGGCTTCCTGGGCAGCAAGGTGCCCGCGTATATGGTGCCCGAGCACTTCCAATGGCTGGCTGCCATGCCTCTAATGCCGTCCGGCAAAATAGACCGCAAGGCGCTGGCTGCCATTGGCATTCAACAGGCGGAAGAGCCGAGGGAAGACTACTCTCCTCCGGAGAGTCCGTTGGAGCAGCAAGTATGCGCTGCTTGGGAGAAGGCGCTGCATCGCTCCAATATCGGGGTTGCGGATAATTTCTTCGAGCTTGGCGGCCACTCCCTGAAGATACTGGAGATTCTGGCTGCGCTGAAACCCAGCTACCCCAAGCTGAAAATCAACGATTTCTTTCAATATCCCACAGTGGAGCAATTGTCGGCAAGAATCAGCTATCTCCAAAAGGAAGAGACCGCTGTGGCCGGGACGGGATGGACAAGTCCGCAGATGGTCAAGGATTTGGCCGAGCACCCCGTCAGGTTCCAGGGGCCGGTGGATCGAAGTGTGGTTTATAAGCAGGAGCATATCTTGCTGACCGGGGCCACCGGGTTTCTGGGTTCCCATCTTCTGTATGAGCTGCTGCATCGCTCGAGTGCTGTCATCTATTGCCTGGTCCGGCCTAACAACCGTTACTCCGATCCCATGGACCGCCTCATCGAGGTGATGGCCTGGTACTATGGCGAAGAAATAAGCGTACTTCTGAAGGAGCGCGTGATCATCATTCAGGGGGACCTGGAGCAAGAGGATCTGGGCCTTCAGTCCTCTGACCGCCGTTTGCTTGATGAGCATGTGGATTCCATTATCCATTGTGCAGCCGAGGTTAAGCACTTCGGGGATGCGGAATATTTCGCCAGAGTGAACACGGACAGCACGGAAAGGCTGCTGGAGCTGGCCCGGCGCAAGCCGCAGCTGCGCTTCCATTATATCTCTACGCTGGGCATTCCCGAGGAATTGGCGTTGAGTGGACAATGGGAGGAATTTTTGGACAGTCCCTCCTACCTGGAGGATGCATACGTGGAGAATGTGTATACGCAGAGCAAGCTGGAAGCGGAGCGGCGCGTCATATTGGCCTGCGAGAAGTATGGCACGCCGGTTACCGTGTACCGGGCAGGCAATCTGTGCTGCCGTTCGGATAACGGATTATTCCAGCCCAATATTGACAACAACGCCTTCTACCGGATGCTGAAGGCGATGATTCTTCTGGGGGCTGCTCCCAGGGCCTGCTGCCACGTGGACATTACACCGGTTGATTATGCAGGCAGCGCCATAGCGGCGTTGGCACTCAGGCAAGACAGTGTTGGAGGCATGTTTCATATCTGCAACCCTGTCCAATTATCTTATGAAGGTCTGGTTGGTTATTTTCAGGCTTATGGCTATAGAATCGAGTTTATGGAGTTGCAAGACTATGAATCTTGGTTGCTTGACGGTGAGAGCGCCAAGGATCAGGAGGGCTTAAGTCTGGCAATGGCCCAGTTGGAAGGGGATGGGGCCAAGCATTCCAATTGGCGGTTTTCTTGTGCCCATACATCCCATTATCTAGATGAATCCCATGTATTCTGTAAGAAGCCTGACCGGGAATTGCTGGACAAACTGATTGAATATGCCGTGGGTATCGGTTATTTCCGCAAGCCGGATGGAGGCATTAGCCTGTGAGCAGGAGCTGGCTGTATGTTATTCGTACCGACGGACAGATCGACGAGGAGTTTCTCTGCTGCGCGCTGCCGGAGCAAGAACGGACGCGGGTGTTAAGATACCGGAACCGTCAAGACCGTCTTAACAGTCTTGCGGCCCTTCTGGCAGCCAAGGTCATGCTGGCCCCGTACTGTTGGCCCTTGCCGCCCATGCAGCAAACGGTTTTCGGCAGACCTTATGTGGAGAGTCCCGGGTGGAGAGGGGACTTTAATCTTGCCCATTCAGGCGGCATGGCAGTCTGCGCCTTGCTGCCTGCCGGCAGGGTTGGCGTGGATATGGAGAAAATCGGCCAGGTTCAGGACGAGACGGCGTCTTACTGTCTGGCCGAAGCCGAATGGCGGCATTGGAATGCCCAGCCGGATTCACGCTCCAGGCAGGAACTGTTCCATCGCTATTGGACGCTTAAGGAGGCCTATATCAAGCTGCAGGGAACGGGAATGGGACTGATTGCACCTGACAGCCTGCAATTTGAGCTTCATGATGATGCATCGGCTACTCTTCTTACGCCGGCGCGGCTCGCTTTTCACAGCTGCAGGATTGATGAGCGGTACTCACTGTCCGTATGCGTAACGGGGAGCCTGCCTAAGCAACCGCATGTTATCCTGAGTATGGAAGAGCTTATTGCTGAATACTTGGATTTATATCCTATAAGAAGGAAATAAATCCTGATGTCCGGGATTTCCATTCTCCATCGGTTGACGGCCCGCCCAAAAGGCGTTGGCGGCTGAGATGGGGGAAGGGAACGTCGGGCGGGCATTCTCGCGGGAGACACTTGGCACTGCTTACGAAGGGAGCTTCCGTTTGAAAAAGTACTTGGCGCTGCTTACGAAGGGAGCTTCCGTTTGAAAAGCGCTTGGCGCAGGCTTGGGGAGAGAGCTTTCTTGCGAAAAAGTGACTTGGGCGCTTTGGGCGCAATGCTGTGAAACAAACTTCCTTGCGGAACGGAAGTCTGTCTGTTTCGGACGCCCGTGTTATCGCCATGCTCGTATCGCTTTCGGTAACTTGAAGAACCCCAACCTTCTTGGCTGACGGACCTGAAAGGCGTTATTCGCGGGAAAAACAGGGGCTAGTGCGGCTAACGGACTGAAAAAACCTTATTGCGCCGAAACCCCTCTGGATGGAGGGTAAGGGAGTCATATAAGAGCGACTGAGTCCGCTAGAATTCCAAACCCTTGGATTTTGGCCAAATAAGGGCGCTGAACCGGTTGAACGGGATTATACCTGCTCCAGGTTCTGCTGCTTCTTCAGCCGGGTGGTCTGCCGCAGCTTGCCGTGAATGAAGAAGACGGCAATGACCACAACAGGATAAAGCACTGCCCAGCCCACAAAGGGGAACACAAGCGCAGTGGTCAAAAAGGAAATCCAGCAGATGCGGCGGGCCCAACGCTGGTCCTTCAGCAGACGGATGCCCGCCGCGCAACCGCCCAGGTAGGTAAGAATGAAGGTGGCGTTAGGCAGCTGAATGAGAGACGACAGGGAAACCGCACCGGTTCCGTAGAAGACCAGCACGGCGATAAAACAGAGGGTGAGAAAGGCGATTCCGCCGATGGGCGTATGATAGCGCCGGGAAACCGTCCCCATCCAACGGGGGGCGTGATTGTCACGGGAAAGGGCATAGGCAAGCCGGGAGGAAGCACCGGTATATGCAATAATCGTTGCGGTGCAGATGAATACTCCAGTGAAGCCGGTCACCAGCCCGCCCCAATGGCCCAACAGCATGCTGATTACCCGGACAAGCGAGGTGTCTGCACCGCCGTCTTCATAGCTATGGGTGCCTACGGTTGCCAATGCGGTGAGAAAGTACAGCACGCCCACCAGAACCGCGGCGATGGTAACACCCTTTACCGCTGCCCGCTTGGGATCGGTAAATTCCTCCGACATATGGGATACCGCCTCCCAGCCGATGAAGCACCAGAACAAGATGGCGGCCGCCCGGCCGACGCTGATCCAGCCGTGGGGCATGAACGGGGTGAAGTGGGTTGTCTCTATATGCGGAGCGGCGCCTGCCACCGCCATGACCAGGACGGCTACAATGGCGAGCACCACAGCTATTTGGACGGGGCCGACCACCTTCATCCCGACAATATTGGCGGCCAGTCCGGCAACCAGCATAATGGCGGCGATCAGGATGCGGATTCCTTCTCCCCAGCCCAGAGCGGCGGTGAGATAACCGGCCCCGGTCAAGGCGGCTACAGGAGCGCCAATGGGGACGGACATGAGAAAAAACCAGCCGATCAGCGCCCCGGTGCGCGGCCCGAAGGCCATGGTCACAAAGTGGGATACACCACCCGCATTGGGGAAGCGGGCCGACAATAATCCCATGGATAAGGCAAGGGGCAGGATCAGCAGAGTCATGAACCCCCAGGCCAGCAAGGAGGCGGGGCCGGCGATTTCAGCGGCAAGTCCGGGAACAATCAGCACGCCTGAGCCCAGTACGGCTCCGATATACAGCGCAATGGCCTGGGGCAGGCCGATGGTTTTCTTAAGCGGAGATGAGTTTTCCATGGATGCATTGTCTCCTGACGGATTATGATATCCATCTATGGTAACAGATTGGTGCTCCACAGAACAACGAAATATTTCGATCGTACGGATCAATGAAATTGATGCAAAAACCCCAGGGGCAAAGTCGCTCTCCGGGCAGGCCTGTGATATGATAAATGAGAATAGCCATCCGGCCGGCGGCTCGGACTTTGGTTTTTCAGGATAGCCGAAGGGAGGGAATGAAATGGACAAACAGGCAGTGCGTCATATGGTGATCTTCAACCTGAAGCATCCGGCAGGCTCTGCGGAAGCCGAGACCTTCTTGAAGGACGGGGAGAAAATCTTGACGACCATCCCGGTGGTCCGGTTTTTCGAGGTGTTCCGCCAGGTTAGCGCGAAGAACGATTACCAGTACGGATTCTCTATGGAATTCAACAATGCGGCGGATTACGAAGCGTACAACAATCATCCTGCCCATGTGAAATTTGTGGAGGAGCGGTGGAAGACGGAAGTGGACCGGTTTTTGGAGATTGATTTTCAGAATTATTAATACGTCCTCTTATTGTGCAGCTTTGCCCCAAAAAACGTGAATGCGCTTTAGACCAAGCGTAATCACGTTTTTTTGCCGTGAGTCCTCCCGTCCGGCGAGTCCGAATGAAGTCGGCTTGACAATTATCTCAAAATAAATTATCTTAAATTTAAGATAATAATAATTATCAATATGGTTACGAAGGGAGTTTGAGTATGCCTTATGAAACGGATCCGGACCGGGCGGCCTCATTGAAACTGTTCGTGGTATTGTCCAAAGCTTACAACAGAATTGCTTCCCAGGCCATAAAGGATATGAAGCGGCATGGCCTGTCCCCTTCGGAGTTCACGATTATGGAATTGCTGTACCACAAGGGCCGGATTCCGTTGCAGCAGATTGGCGAGCGGATTCTCATCACAAGCGGCAGCATCACCTACAATATTGATAAGCTGGAGCAAAAAGCACTGCTGAAGCGTGTCCCGTGCGCTGAAGACCGGCGGGTCATTTATGCGGAGATCACTCCGGATGGCAGCGGGCTGATGGAACGTGTCTTCCCCCTCCATGCAGAGGTGCTCCATTCGGCAATGGCCGGCCTGTCCTCTGAGGAGAAAGCGTCTGCCGCCCTGCTGCTCAAGAAGCTGGGCAAGGGCGGAATAAACCATTAAACAGGAAGGGCAGGGATTGATGATGAAGCTGCAATCGGCAGGAATCCACCATATTACTGCATTTGCCGGTAATCCCCAGGATAATGTTGACTTTTATGCAGGTATTCTAGGGCTCCGCCTGGTCAAGAAGACCGTTAACTTCGACGCTCCCCATGTCTACCATCTGTACTTCGGCAATGAAGAAGGCAGTCCGGGCACAGTCATAACCTTTTTTCCGTCCGCCGGCTCCCGCAGGGGCCAAGCTGGCGGCGGCCAGGTGGGAATCACCACATATGCCGTGCCTGCCGGAGCGCTTGGCTTTTGGGAGAAGCGGCTGCAGCATTACGGGGTGGAAGCCAAAACAACGGAGAGATTCGGTGAGCAATATCTGCAGTTTAGGGACAATGAAGGCATGCTGCTGGAATTGGTTGAACGTTCTGCCGGTCCTGACAGCAAGTGGTCCTTCAACGGAGTGCCGGCTGATCAGGCGATCAAAGGCTTCGGGGGAGCCGTCCTGCACTCAGTCAATCCCGAAGCCACCGCCGCTGCATTAACCGAAGCGCTGGACTTGAAGCAGATAGCCGCAGACAAGGGGTTCGCCCGTTTTCAGGCGGCCGGGGCACTGGGCAATCTGATTGATCTCCGGCAAGAGAAGATGACGCGTGGAGAAGGCGGAGCGGGAACTGTTCATCACATCGCCTGGCGGGCGAAAGATTCCGCTCAGCATGTCCAATGGCAAGAAAAGATCGCGAAGCTAGGCTACAGAGTCACGGACATCCTTGACCGCCAATACTTCCATGCTCTTTACTTCCGTGAAGGAGGCGGGATTTTGTTCGAGATTGCCACCGATCCTCCCGGCTTTGCCCGGGATGAGGACCCGGAAGCCTTGGGCGGACGATTGATGCTGCCGGAGTGGTATGAACCGCAGCGGACTGAGATTGAGGCCAATCTCCTGCCTGTTGCCGTGAGAAGGATAGAGGGGGTGGAGCGGTGAGACATTTTTTTGAGCCTGGCAGCGGCATGGATGCGCCCACTCTGGTGCTCTTTCATGGTACTGGAGGTACGGAACGGGACCTGATTCCCCTGGCCAAAAGGATTGATCCGGACGCTTCTCTGCTGGGGCTGCGCGGCAATGTGCTGGAAGGGGAAATGTCCCGGTTTTTCCGCCGGTTGGCCGAAGGTGTGTTTGATGAGGAGGATCTGCTTGTCCGCACCGGTGAAGTGAAGGAATATTTGGACAAGGCCGCACAGGATTACGGGAGGAACCGGGCCAATATGGTGGCAGTAGGCTACTCCAACGGGGCCAACATGGCAGCCAGCCTGCTGTTCCATTATGGTCATGCATTGAGGGGCGCACTGTTGTTTCATCCCATGGTGCCCCGCAGAGGCATAGACCTTCCTGATCTGAAGGGAGTTCCCGTGTTTATCGCGGCCGGAATCCGGGATCCCATCTGTCCTCCTGAGGAAACAGCGGAGTTGGAACAGCTGCTGCAAGGAGCCGGTGCCTCCGTCACCACGTATTGGGGAGAAGGAGGACACCGGCTAACCGCAGCAGAGGCGGATCAGGCCGCCGCCTGGTACCGGCAGACATTCTGCCCCGGTGGGACGCCCTGTCATACGGATGCAGAAAACAGCCCCCAAAAGTGAAGAGATGCTTCGAAGCAAAATCCGGGTACTTTTGGGGGAGCCCCCGAATGAAAATGCGGCACAGCCTGCATTTACGTAAAAAAACAAGCCTCCCGGTTAAGAGAGGCTTGCAGTCTTGTTAAGTTATCACAATTCACTTGAAAATATATATGTAACATGATATAATTAAGTTCTCATTCATCACACGATTACAGTTTGCATATCAATATCATATTAACACAAATATTGATCGCTGTCAAGAATCAACTTCACTTTTGGGGGGTTGAATCCAGGGGGGAACGGGGTAAATAAAGAGTAATCAAACAGACATTTCCAAAAGTGAGGAAGTGGGAAATCTATGACGGATTATGCGGGAACGGAGCAGGAGCAAGAACGCGCAGGACAGGAGTTTCATGACCGCAAGCATTCCGGGGAGACTGCCCGGGAGGAGAAGCTTCCGGATATACAAGAGTTGGAGCGGGAAGAGGTTGTACAGATAGACGGTGATTTCGAGCTGCCTGCCGATATTAAGGTGGATGACCCGGTGCGCCTGTACCTGAAGGAGATTGGCCGCGTGCCTCTGCTTCGGACCCAAGACGAGATCGAATTGGCCAAGCGGATTGAAGAGGGCGACGAATTGGCCAAGCGCAAGCTGGCTGAAGCCAATCTGCGGCTTGTGGTAAGCATTGCCAGACGTTATATTGGAAGAGGCATGCAGTTTCTCGATCTGATTCAGGAAGGGAACCTGGGCTTGATTAAGGCCGTGGACAAATTCGATTATTCCATGGGTTTCAAGTTCAGCACCTATGCCACTTGGTGGATCCGCCAGGCGATTACCCGTGCCATAGCTGACCAGGCCAGAACGATCCGGATCCCTGTGCATATGGTGGAGACGTTGAACAAATTCATACGCGTATCCAGACAGCTCCTGCAAGATCTTGGCAGGGAGCCTACCAATGAGGAAATTGCCAAGGAAATGGGGCTGACCCTGGAGAAGATTGAAGAGATCAAGAAGATTGGGCAGGAGCCCATCTCTCTCGATACTCCCATCGGTGAAGAGAATGATTCCTTGCTGGGAGATTTTATTGAGGACCATGATGCTTTGGCCCCTGCTGATTCCGCTGCTTTCATGCTCTTGAAGGAGCAATTGGAGGATGTGCTGGATACTTTGACGGAACGGGAGGAGAACGTGCTTCGGCTCCGCTTCGGTCTGGATGACAACCGCACCCGGACACTGGAGGAGGTTGGCCAGGTGTTCGGTGTGACCAGGGAGAGAATCCGCCAGATTGAAGCCAAGGCTTTGCGGAAGCTGAGGCATCCCAGCCGCAGCAAGCTTCTGAAGGACTTTTTGTAAAGAAGGTGAAGGATCTTGCAAGGCATGACCACAGCGGTATTAGGCCATTTGATGGAAATCATAACGATCATTAATGTGCTGCTGGCGATTACGGTCATATTCCTGGAGCGGCGCAATGCGGGCGTGACCTGGGCCTGGCTGATGGTTCTGCAGTTCATACCGGTGGTCGGCTTCATCTTGTACATGTTCTTCGGGCAGAATCTGGGCCGCCGCAAGCTGTACAAGATAAGCGCGCGAGAGCAGCAGCTCGTGCAGAGCGTAACGGAAAGCCAGTTGGAGGAGATTCGAACCAACAGCTATCCGTTTATCGATCCTGCGGCGGCAGAGTACCGGGATATGATGATCATGAACCTGCGGGGGGGCTTGGCTCTGCACACGCAGGACAACGAAGTGGATATCTACATCAACGGCGAAGACAAATTCCAAGCGCTCCTGCGGGATATCAAGGGAGCCCGCAAGCATATTCATCTCATGTATTATATTGTCCATAATGACGGTATCGGCAGGCGGTTGCTGGAAGCGTTGACGGAGAAGGCCAAAGAGGGTGTGGAGGTACGGTTCCTGTATGATGATATCGGCAGCACCAAGCTGCCTTCCGGTTTTTTTCAGCCGCTCAGGCAGGCGGGAGGCAGCGCGGTCGCCTTTTTCCCCACCAAGATTCCCTACTTTAATATCCGGGTGAATTACCGCAATCACCGCAAGCTGGCCATTATTGACAGCAATATCGGATACATTGGCGGCTACAACATCGGAGATGAATACCTGGGCCTGAGTGCGCGCTTCGGGTTATGGAGGGATACGCATTTGCGTGTCAGGGGAAGCGCTGTCATGCAGATGCAGGCACAGTTTCTGCTGGACTGGAATCTGTCGTCTGCCAACAAGCTTCAGGCCAGTCCCCATTATTTCTTTTCCCTGTTCCATACGGAGAGCAAGGTTGGCATGCAGATTCTGTCCTCGGGACCCAATGATTCCATGGAGCAGATCCGCAATGCTTATATCAAGATGATACATAAGGCCAAGAAAAGCGTCTGGATTCAAACCCCTTATCTGATTCCCGACGAAAGTCTGGTCAATGCACTTCAGATGGCGGCCCTCTCGGGCGTGGATGTACGAATTATGATTCCGGCCACTCCCGATCACAAGATGGTGTACTGGGTCACTTACTCCTATCTGGGAGAGCTGCTTCCTGTAGGCGTCCGCTGCTTTTTGTACGGAAACGGCTTTTTGCATGCCAAAACCATTGTGGTGGATGGAGCAGTATCCTCCGTTGGCACGGCAAATTTTGACATCCGCAGCTTCAAGCTGAACTTCGAGATCAACGCCTTTGTCTATGACAGCGGGGTGGGCGCGCGGCTTCAGCGGATTTTCGAGAAGGATCTGGAGGCATGCACGGAATTGACCGCATCCGAGTATGCCCGGCGTTCGGTTCTGCAGAAGATGAAGGAATCTTTCGTCCGCTTGCTCTCTCCCATTCTTTAGCAGTACGCTTTCGAGCGGCCATCCTGCCGGCCCCCTCCCATTTCCTAACGGGCGTTTTCGAAGAATTCGCAGAGCCTCCGCTCATGATAGGCAATCTGGCTGACGCTGGATTGGACGACGATAATCTGCTCGTCGAACCGGATAATGAGTCCTCCGGAATCAACCATGTGGTCGTTTTGGAATACACGGACGGGGATTTCCCGGTCCAACGCTTCCTGAAAATCCTTGTCCGTAGTTAATCTGCGGTTTCTGGCCATAGTTGGCGGGACTCCTTTATGTAAAGTAAAGTATCCAAATTATTGTACAACAAAGCAGGCTGCCATAACAGCCTGCTTTGTTGTAGTCCCGGAAAGTATAACGTGGAAGCGGCTCGACCTCTTGTCAAACGCGCGGCGTTAAAGGACGCAGACAGGCGTTTATCCTCGCAGGAGCTTAAAGTGCGCTTCGCGGCGGCAGGCTATTCCGGCTCCGGCCAATAGTATGTATAGAGCATATGCGACCTGTAATTTCGAAGAAAAAGCGGTAAAATTACCACATTATAAACAATGCAGCCCTCCGATTATCCTTCCAATTCAGGAACCCCCGATGATAACCGTTCCCTCTTGCTTCTCTGTAAGAATAGAAGATAATCGATAAAATCCCAAATCTGTTTTCTTCCCGCCTTATCCAGCTTCCTGTATTCCCATATCAGGTACCGTTCCGAGTCAGACAGCTCCAATTGATCCTCCTCTGCCCGCTTATCCGTGCAGCCGTCAGCAAGCGCCGGAGGTTTGCCTGTCCCCAGAAGCAGCCAATCCGTACTGATGTTAAAATATTCGCTCACAGCCAGAAGAGTGTCAGCAGAAGGTTTGTTTTTTCCACGCTCAATATCGCTAAGCCGCCCCTGGGACAAATGGATGATGTCCGCGAATTCCGACTGGCTTAGCTGCGCCTGATGTCGCAAGTATTTGAATCGCTCCGCAATGCTTTTCATCGGATACCCCTCTTCTGCGATAGTGTAAAAAATCTGATAAGAGATATAAAAATGTCGAAATATAGGAAAATAGCTTGAAAATATACTTTATCAGATATATGATAATAGTATTGGGTAATATTACCACATTGATTATATCATAGCAGATGCTGAGATGATTGAAGAGAGAAAATAAGCGAAATTGGAGGTGAAAGATATGAAGAAGGCCAGACAACTTACCAAGTTCGGCTTGGCTGTAAAAAAGGCGCTTCTTGATAAGCAAATCACCCAGAAAGAGTTTTGCATCGAAATGGGTATTCCTGTTAACCGGTTTACGGAAATATTATACGGACTAAGACCCGGGATACGGTATCGGGGACAGATCGCCGAGGAATTAGGCCTTCAATTGGAGGGCGATCAGGAATCTGCCTGCCACTAAGCAGGTTCTTATTTCCCAGCAGATTGGACATCATATAAGGAGAGGTTGGAAGTGGCCCAGGTTTTGATCATTGATGACATACCCTTTATGAAACACAAGCTGAGACGTCTGGCAGAAGAGTGCGGATGTGAGATTGCCGGCGAGGCGGATAACGGCAGGAATGCGCTCCGTCTGGCCGCCGAGAAGAAGCCCGAACTGGTCATTATGGAGATCATGATGCCTGATATGGATGGAATTGAAATAATCCGCTCCCTCAAAGAGTTGCGGCAGGATATCATGGTCATTGTATGTTCTGCGGTAAGCCATCAGCATGTTATCGTATCTGCCGTGAAAGCAGGCGCGCAGGACTATATTGTCAAGCCGTTTTTTGACAGCCGGGTCCTGTCATCCATACAGGGACTTTTGGAAAATTCAAGTGGTTATAAAAATCGTATTTAGGAATAAAGACCTATATTAGCAGAGTATAAGGGACCTATACAGCATAGGCAAGACCTTTTTAAGGATGTATTGGATAGTTTGAATGAAAATGGGAAAACAGGAGAGGGTCATGAAAATCCGCATAAGAAAACGGAGCCGCCGCCAGCCGTTGTCACCGGAATGCCCCGGCGTGGTCCAAGACATAGCTGTGTACGATCAATCCATTCTTTCAATTGCCGACGCGGCGGGAAGAATCCTTTATGTGAATGATATGTACTGCAAGGCAACGGGCTATTCCAGGGAAGAATTGATTGGCAAGACCTACCGGATAGTCCAATCCGGTGTTCATCCGGTCGCGTTCTATGAAGATTTGTGGAAGGTCATTGACCACAACAAGGTTTGGAGAGGGGTTTTTCAGAACCGCACCCGGTCGGGGATGAATTACTGGGTTCATACCACGATTATCCCGGTATGGGACAAGCAGCGGAGGGAGAAGCAGTTTTTATGCACGCAGCTTGATGTGACCGGAGAGATTGAGCGGGAATACAAGCGTCTGGCCGAATCCGGCCGGCGGGAGACAGAACGGTTGTTGGGGTCGGTCATCCATGAGATCGGCAATCCGCTGACTACGGTCAAAGGCTTCCTGCAGCAATACAACTCTTCTGTCATGTTCCGCCAGAATCAGGTCGGATTATTGCTGACGGAGCTCATGCAGATTGAGCATACCATTCAGGGACTGCTGGAATGGACGCGAATCCATCAGAACCGCAATTTTGAGTTCATGTCATTAGGAGATTTGGCCAAGTCGGTTCTGGAGTCATTCAGGAAAGAGGAGAGTGCTGCGGAGGTAAGCTATGTTCTGCGGAGTGGCGAGGAACAGTTCATCCGCTGTATTCCCGGACAGATCCGGACCTTGCTTCATTCCTTGATAATCGAAGAACTTCGTGCGATTGGGGGAAGAGGCTGTATAGAAGTGACCGTCTGTCAAGCGGAATCCCGCCATGTGTGTCTGCGCATTGCAAGCAAGCCGGAAGCAGCCGTTTGGGACGCCGCGCCTCTGGATGACGAGGAAGATGAAGAGCCGGACGAAGCGGCGTCACTGAGCTGGCTGCCCATTATCCGCAACCAGATTCTGACTCATCATGAAGCCGAGCTTCGGAGATCTTTATTTGACGGAGGAATGACCGAGGTGCGGTTTCCCTGTTCCTGCTAGCTTAGGCGGCAAGAGCTGCTTCTATCGTTCGCGGTAACGATTGGGGGTAAGCCCGAATGTTTTCTTGAATAATTGGCAGAAGTAGGATGTATTGCTTAGCCCGATCTTCCTGCCGATCTCTTCTAGGCTTAGACTGGTGCTGTTCAATAAAATACAGGCTTGCTTCATTCTGCGGGCGGCAATATATTGGGTAATGCTGGTGCCGGTTTCCTCCCGGAATATCTTGGATACATAAAATTTTGACAGATGAAGCTCTTTAGCTAATTCTTCCAGACGGAAAGTGCCGCAATATCGGGTTTCCAGCCAGGCAATGACCGCTTCCGAATACCGGAGCGACCGCTGGACGGCATGAGGGGCACCCGGCACATCCTGATAATGCTCTCTCAGGAATACCAGCATCTGGGCGGCAAGCAGCCCGTCGTTCTCCATTCTTAATGAATCATCGGCCATATCATGAAGAGAAGCATACAAACGGAGCAACTCTTCCATATAAGTCATCTTCTCCTGGATGTCGAAGGCATTCACTTCCAGCTTTTGCAGCCATAAGCCCCGGTAGAAGGCTTGGAGACCCGGATAGGGGCCAAGACTGCTCTCCACGGCTTGCGGATTGAAGTGGATGATCGAGCGGATATAAGGCTGCTCCGGACCGGACTCCACATATATGCGATGAATCTGATAAGGTTGAAAATAAAACAGCATCCCCCGCTTCAGCTCATACAAGCGCTCACCCACCATGATCTGTCCACGGCCCGCATGAATCAGAAGCCATTCCCCCCACCGGTGGCAATGATAATACCCCTTGAAGGCGGTTCTGGTTGTATTCTTATGATGGAATCCCAGCAGATCCATATCAACGGCAAAATTCTCAAGACGGCTCATAGCTTCCTCCGCAAGTGAAAATGACAAGACAACAACATTATAGCACAACCGACGCGCTTTTTACGTTTCCGCGAATTCGGTAGAATAGGAAGAGGCTAATTCCGGACACGAAGGAAAAGATCCGGAGCAGACGGCCAACGATCACGTTATTGCGCAAAACAGCATACAGGAGGCTATCGGAATGGAGCAACGCTATTATCAGGAGCTGCTGGAACGGCTGCAGCCCAAGGTAGACAGGATGATAGAAGGGATCGGAGACAAGAGTCCCCATGTGGCCAGGGAAGACGGAATTTACGACAACCTGGGAACCGACTGGTGGACCTCCGGATTTTGGCCGGGAATTCTGTGGGTCATGTATGAGGCGACAGGCAAGGAAAATTACAAGGAAGCGGCCTGGGAATGGGACCGGAAGCTGGCTCCCTGGCTCTCCAAGCCAACGGGGGAAATTCACCATGATGTGGGCTTCCAGTTCCTTCCTACTGCAGTCATCAAGCATCGCCTGACCGGGGACCAGGATGCGCTGGTGACAGGCTTGACGGCGGCGAATTTTCTGGCGGGCCGCTTCAATCCCGCAGGCAATTTCATCCGTGCGTGGAACGGCGACCGGACCGGCTGGGCAATCATCGACTGCATGATGAATCTGTCCATTCTGTTCTGGGCCAGCCAGACTTCGGGCGACCCGCGCTTCAAGCATATTGCCACCCGCCATGCGGATACGGCGCTGCAACATTTCCTGCGCCCCGATGGCTCGGTCAATCATATCGTCAGCTTCGACGCGGAGACGGGCGCTTACATCGAGTCGCTGGGCGGCCAGGGCTTCGGACCCCAATCCGGCTGGAGCCGCGGCACCGGCTGGGCGGTTTATGGCTTTGCCAATGCGTACAAGTATACCGGCGATGCCCGCTATCTGGATGCCGCCAAGCGGACCGCCTACTTCTTCTTGTCCCAGCTTCCCGAGGACCATGTTCCCCACTGGGACTTCCGGGTGGACAACAGGGACGGGGAGCCGCGGGACAGCTCCGCAGGAGCCCTCGTCGCTTCGGGCCTGCTGGAAATCGTCAAGCATGTGCCCGCCGCGGAGGCAGCCTACTTCCAGGAGAAGGCCGAGAAGATTGTGGTGTCGCTGACAGACAACTACGGCACATGGGATAACGAGCAGCATCAGGCGATTCTGCTGCACGGAACCGGACACAAGCCTGCTAAATCTAATGTGGATGTTTCGCTGATCTACGGTGACTATTTCTACGTGGAAGCGGTAGCCAAGCTGGCAGGCTGGCAGGGCAACGTGTTCTAGAGACGTGCAGCAGTTCAAAGGGGGTGTCCCCAAATAAACTTTGGAACACCTTCAGCAGCAAAATAGGATAGTATTTGGAATATTTTTTGTCGTCCTGATTAAGCAGACTGACGCCTTCTATTTCATAGAAGGCGTCAACTTTTTGAATAATCAATCTATACCATGGCATGCATATGTGAAACCCTTTACCGTTTAATTCCGTTTGAATTTTACCAAAGTTTAGAAGAATGTCTATAGTGCTTCAATGAAATCAGCAAGGAGGACGCATTCACATGAATAAAAAAATTTGTTTAGCATCATTGCAGGAAGCCTAGTTTTAACTATCCTAATCGTAGCCGGGTTGAACTCACTAAAAGGGGGTTCCCATATTTTACGGCAGTTCCAAAGCTTCTCGCTAACCGTTATTAATCAGGCAGATTATGATCTGATCTCGATAGAAACAGGTATTATCCAAAGTGATGCTTCCGGGAACACCGTTGAGGGTACCTCTTAATCCTGCAGATCATAGCCATGCGGGCCCGCCGGTCCGTCCATGGTCATAAAATCGCCTCTTTTCTTAGTACTAGGTACTAGTAATTCGTCTTATAATAGGAGAAGAAACAGCTTATTTATCTGACGAAGGAGATGCTTGCAAGTGAAGCTTCAAGACTGGACTGCCCCCGAGCGTTACAATTTGACCCGGGAAATGGACGATCATCCCTCTGAAAGGATCGCGCTGAAATGGCAAGACGAAAGCGGCGATTATGAAGAGATCACATATGGCGCTCTGCGCCAGGCTGCCAACCGTCTGGCAGGCGGCTTGGCGGAGCTGGGTATGGCTAAAGGGGAACGGGTGCTGGTGCTGGTGCCGCGGAGAATTGTCTCTTATGTCATCTATATGGCTTGTCTGAAGCTGGGGCTGGTAGTGATTCCCACCTCCGAGATGCTAAGGGCCAAGGATCTGGGCTATCGTCTCGGCCATTCGGAGGCCAAAGCGGTTATCGCCTATGCCGGGCTAACCGGAGAGGTAGATAAGGCTGCCGCCGGCATCCCGTCTCTGGAACACCGCATCTCCGTGGCGGGCCGGGTTCAGGGTTGGCTCCCGATGGAGCAGTTGTCCGCCAACCAGCCTGAAGAGCGTGCTGCTGCAGACACTCACCGGGAGGATAAGGCCATTCTCACCTATACGTCAGGCACTACCGGAGAGCCTAAAGGGGTTGTCCATACTCATGGCTGGGCTTATGCCCACCTGCGGATCACCGCCTCGGCCTGGCTTAATATTGAGCCAGGCGATACGGTGTGGGCCACAGCGGCTCCCGGCTGGCAGAAGTGGATCTGGAGCCCGTTCCTGTCCGTGCTGGGACGGGGGGCCACCGGCTTTGTATACAACGGGCGGTTCCACGCGGACCGATATTTGGAGCTGCTGCAGGAATACCGTATTCAGGTGTTGTGCTGCACACCAACCGAATACCGCCTGATGGCCAAGTCGGAGCATCTGGGCAGCTATGATCTGTCCTCGCTGCAGAGCGCCGTTTCCGCCGGGGAGCCGCTGAACCGGGAGGTGATTGACATCTTCCGCCGCCGCTTCAATCTGACGATCCGGGACGGCTATGGCCAGACCGAGAGCACCTTGCTCATCGGCACCCTGAAGGAAACACCCATGAGAATCGGCTCCATGGGACAGCCCACCGTGCCTGGCCTGGTGACGATTATTGACGAAGAGGGTAAACCGGCCCCTGTGGGCCAGGTAGGAGATATCGGCGTTCATAAGCAGATGCCGGCCCTGTTCTCCACGTATTACAAGGACCCGCAACGGGTTGCGGCCAGCATACGGGGCGACTACTTCGTAACGGGAGACCGGGCCTGGAGGGATGAAGAGGACTATTTCTGGTTCGAGGGACGCGGAGATGATATCATCATCAGCTCGGGCTATACCATTGGCCCGTTCGAGGTGGAGGATGCTCTGATGAAGCATGCCGCTGTGAAGGAATGCGCCGTTGTGGCCAGTCCCGACGAAGTCAGGGGCCATGTAGTCAAAGCCTTCATCGTGCTCCAGAGCGGAGTGGTGGGAAACGAGCAGCTGGTCTTGGAGATTCAACAGCATGTGAAGGAGTTGACAGCGCCTTACAAGTATCCCCGCAAGGTGGAGTTCGTTGCCGATCTGCCCAAGACAACCTCCGGCAAGATCAGGAGGGTTGTGCTCCGGGAGCAGGAAGCCGCCCTGCGTGTCTGATTCTTTGTATTTGGGGGCATCTGCAGGTTTTAGCTGCGGATGCCGCCATTTTTTTTGTCGAAAAGAGGGATTTTAAGAAGGATGTAGAAATATCCATCCAGGAAAGTGAAGTTCCTGACGAGGTGGGGCATGGTGAGAGTGGGCAACAGAATGATTGCATTCCGATATAAGCTGGGTATACTATTGTTTACCGTTGTGCTGCTCATGTCAGGCTTCCTGGGACTTTTCCAATATTTTTTTGTGCGCGATCTTCTGGAGGATCATTTCCGGCAAAACCGGGAGCTTATCAGAGACAGGGTGCTTAATATTGTCCGGGATGCGGATTATATGAACCTTCAAATGGAGAAACCGCTGGAGCAGGAAGCCAAATCCGTGCTGGATGCCGTCATGCGCAAATATGAAGCTGCAGGAAACATTCAATTTGATCTGGAGCCGTTTCTGGAAGGAACGAACGGCTTCCTTGATCTGTATATAATCAGCCGGGAGAACATAGTGGTTGCCTCCACGGACCCGGCGGACCTGGGTTTGAACTTTGCGCCTTATTCCGATTTTGCCGGTTATCTGGATGAGATCCGTGAAACCAACCAGTTTGCACCTGCGAGAATCAGCCTGTCCCTGAAGGGCTCGGAGATGAAGAAGTATTGTTATCTCCCTTCGGAAGACGGCAAATATATATTTGAAACCGGAACCAAAATGAAGCCCAATGACCTGCCAGCAGAAGGCATCGGCTTTGAAAATTTCGCCGAATCGGTAATCAGGGACAGCGGTTTTGTGGACAGTGTGATTCTCTACGATTATGAGGGGGTTTCTTACAAGCAGGATCAATATGGGCGCAATTCCCAGATTGACGACAGTCATCTTGCTTATTTCCAAGAAGCGATGGACTCCATGCAGACTGTGGAGGTAATGTCGGGGGTCAACGGCAGCCGGGCTTTCCGCCAATATGTGCCCTACCAAATCATGGAGGCCCGGGGTGCCAACGAGAAGAATGTAGTGGAGATTATCTATAATGACGCCAGCATGAGGCAGAGCCTTGCTTACAACATGAAAATTGCCATTGCGGTGGTTCTGTTGGGAGCGGTCTTAGCCGGGTCCTTCGGCTTATACAAGGCAAGCAGCATCACCAAGCCTATTGAGGAATTTACAGCAGGGTTTGAGCAGGTGGCCAGCGGCAACTTTCTGATCCATATGAAGATTGAGTCCAATGATGAATTTGCCCTTCTTGGCAAACAGTTTGAGAGCATGGCGGAGCGGATCCGGCTGTTGCTGGCGGAGCGTTATGAGAACGAAGGGATGCTTGCCAACAAGAATGTGGAAATCATGGCACAGAAGGAACAGATCACCTCCTTGTACGATGAGCTGGCGTCGCTGCTCAAGGAGAACCAGAACAGCTATTTCGAGACAGTCAGAGCACTGGCCAATGCCATTGAAGCCAAGGATGCCTATACGGGGGGACATTGTGAGCGCGTTATGGAATATTCGATGGGAATTGCCCATAAGCTTGGTTTAAGCGAGGAGGAAAGGAATGATCTGAGATTCGGCAGTATCCTGCATGATATTGGCAAGATTGGCATACCGGAGCAGGTGCTGAATAATCAGGGAAGCTTCCTGCCGGAGGATTACGAGCTGATGAAGCGGCATCCGGAGATCGGCGACAATATTCTGAAGGAGCTTAATTTTCTTGCCAACAGCAGGAAGATTGTCTATGAGCATCATGAGCGGGTGGACGGCCGGGGATATCCCAACGGATTGAAGGGAGACCAGATCAACAAGCTGTCCAAAATCGTCTGCGCGGCGGATGCTTATGACGCCATGACCAGCCTCCGTCCTTACCGCAAGGACGTACTCTCCAAGGAAGCGGCTGTCCGCGAGCTGCTGCTGAACAGAGGTACGCAGTTCGATGAAGAGGTCGTGGACGCGTTTATAAGCTGGCTGGAGGAGAAACCCGAATAGGGCGTACACCCTAGATGGATAACCTGGTTTAAACGAAAAGGAATTTTGCCTATAACAAGCAAGTGTTGAGGTGTTCACATCATGAATTTATGGTCTGCCATATCCATAATGGCTTTTTCATTCTACATTTACGTCGGGGGATACACCTATAGAAGCTTCCAGAAAACGGTTGTGGCCAAGATATTTATCTGGCTGTGCCTCAGCTTGGCGATCTGGTCCTTGGCCTACGCCTTTGTCTATGTAGCTCCCGATGATTCACTGCTGTGGATGAAAATATCCGCTTTAGGCTGGTGCACCTACAGCGCCATTGCGCTCCACACCACATTGCGCTTTGCCGACTGCAAGCCTTTCCTAAGTCCGGTGCGGCAAGCCGCGCTGTATCTTCCTGCGGCTGTTTTTTTGTATATGAGCGTCTTTCTGTTCCAGCCTGATGCCGGACCGTCCGAATGGGTGTCCGATTTCTTTTATATTGGGGAATTTCTGTATGAATTCATCTATTTGCTTCTGGCTATTGCGATTCTTATCCGGATGGCGCGCAAAACAGAGGGGCAGAGAGGCAGGCTGCTGCGCAATATTGCCGTTGCCGGCGCAGTGCCTTTCCTGTTGAATCTGCTCACCCAGTTCGTGCTTCCGGCGCTGGATTATCATGTTTTGCCGCCTGTGGGGCATCTCTACTCGTTGATTATGATCGCCGGCATTTATTATGCGAATGTGAAGTACAGGCTGTTCAGCATTCCCTCGGATATCCTGTTTGATGAGCTGATGACAGAAATGATGGATCTGTTTTTTTTGCTGTCGCCTGAAGGCAGGATTATGAAAGTAAACAGCAGGGCGGAAAGTTTGCTCGGTTACCAGACCGGGGAACTGCTGGAGCGGCCGTTATCGAATTTTCTGGAAAAGGGTACGGGACTTGAATTTCTCGCGAAGGGGAATCTCTCAGCCGGCGTTCCCAGTCATATGGAGGTGAACTGCGTCAAGCTGTCCGGGGAGCTCTTGCCCGTGCGTCTCTCATGCTCCGTCATTGTGGACAAGGCCGGAGAGCTGCTGGGGATTGTAGTAATGGGACAGGACATGACCATCACCAAGCGTCTGGAGCAGGAGATTCGCATTCAGCAGGAGACGGAGGCCAGATTGAGAGAAAGCGAGGAACGCTTCCGGGGCATGTTCGACAAGCACACTGCCGCTATGTGTCTGATCGAGCCCGAAACATCCAGAATCCTATCGGCCAATGACGCGGCGCAGCACTTCTATGGCTATACCCTGGAGCAATTTGCCAAGATGACGCTGGATGATCTTCACCTCACGACAGAGGCTGTGCAAGAAGCGGCTGCAATCGAAGAAGGCGCCGGGTGCGGGGCCTATAACAGGAGTGAGCCCTTTTGCTTGCAGCATAAGCTTGCGGATGGACAAATAAGAGATGTGGAGATTCATGCATCCCCTATTCATTTCGGTTCCAGGCAGATTATCTTCGCTATCATCCATGATATAACCGAGCGCAAGAAGGCGCAGGATTACATCACCTTCCTGGCTTACCATGACAGCCTGACAGGACTTTCGAACCGGAAGCACTTCTATGAGACGGTGGAGGCGGAGTTATCCGGGCTACAGCCGGAGGACGGGAGGCTGGCGCTGTTCTATATCGATCTGGACGGTTTCAAGTACATCAATGACACATACGGCCATGAGAACGGGGACTACCTCCTAAGCGAGTTTGCGGGCAGGATCAAGACGTATACGAGAGAGTCTGATCTGGTGTCGAGAATTGGCGGGGACGAATTCGCGGTGCTGCTCTTCAACATGAACGGCCTCCCTGAAGCGCAGTCCATTGCGGAACAAATTACCAGCTCCCTGAACAAGCCGATCCTGAAGGACGGGCTGGAGTTTCTTGTCCAGGCCAGCATCGGCATCAGCATCTATCCGGAGGACGGCACCTCAGCCGATACGTTGATCAAAGCCGCCGACCACAATATGTACGCGATGAAACGGGGTAAAAAAAGAGAGGCGCAGCAAACCGGTTGACCAAGCGCCGGTACAGGAGAATTTTCGGGGAGAAATCCCTCTTGAATCGGTTTATAACACGAGTTATAATCTTTGTAGGAGGAGATGGATACTTGCGCAAGAGAGTGACAAGCACTGATGTTGCCAGGCGGGCGGGAGTCTCCCGGAGTCTGGTGTCCGCTTATCTGAACAACACGCCCGGCATTTCGGTCAGCGAGGAGAACCGGGCGGCAATTGTGAGCGCTATCCGTGAACTGAACTATACGGTGAATGTGCAGGCCAAGAGCATCAAGACAGGCAGGAGCCAATGCATTGCGGTTTACGGCGATGTGTACAACGCGCTGCTGCTGCAATTGGTCGAGGGCATCTCGCAAGAGAGCGGCCCGGCAGGTTACCATGTTCTGATGTATGGGGGAGGGTGTAATTTGGAGGCCCGGGAAGGACTGATTTCCCTGTACCGCGAGGGCCGGATTGACGGGATCATCACGCTGGATTTTCCCGATCCCCTTAAGCCGCAGTGGGAGCAGTCGGTACTGGAGTGCGGGGTTCCTTATGTGTCAGTGGAAGGAATGCCGGGAGCGGCCGGTATTTCTTCGGTAGGAACAGACTATGGGAGCAGTATGGAGGAGGCTCTTGAATTTCTCTGGGAAAGGACAGGAGCGGCGCCGCTGTATCTCAATGTGCTTCCCGCGGGGAGGACGCCGACGGCAGGAGACCGGGAGCGGGTTCGTGCTTATCGGGACTGGATGAAGGAGAGAACGCTGGAACCCCAGGTTCTCGATATTCTGGAGCAAGCCTGGGACAGCCGGGAGAGCTGGTGGCGGGAATGGCTGGACAGACAGCCGAAGCCGCTTGTTATACTGTCCAATTGGTCAAGAGGCGCTGTGTTCCTTTATCGTCTCGCTTATGAGCAGGGGCTGAGAATCGGAGCGGATTTGTTCGTTATGTCCGGCGATGACACGGAACGGATCAGCAGGCACATGGTCCCGCCCATTCCCTGTGTGGAAGTGCCTTATGTGGATATGGGCCGGAGGGCCTTCAAGCTGTTGGAAGAATTGCTGCAGCTCCCCGGAGGAGCGGGGGGTCCGCGCGGACCGGTGCCTGACGGACAGGAGCCGGATGGGGCAGAAGCCCAACAGGAGATGAAGCCAGCCCGGAAGGAGATTGTTCCGTGCAAGCTGTTTAGGGCCTTGAAATGAGGCCAATTTTTTTAAAAAATTATAACACGAGTTATAAAACGCTTTCAGAGGTTTTGTAATAGATAGGCGATGTGATTAGACCCAATCTTATCAAGACTAATTTTATTAATAGGGAGACGAGACAGATGAAGCAGGACAGTTCGCACATCAAGCAGATCAAGGTTGTATCCAACACCCACTGGGACCGGGAATTCCGGCGTTCCTTCGAGCGCACCCGGCGCAATCTGCTGACCATGATGGATGTTACACTGGACATCCTGGAGAATGATCCGAACTACGCATCCTTTACCATGGACGGACATTCCATCATGCTGGACGATTACGTGGAGATGCGCCCTGAGCGCAGGGAGCAGGTGGAGCGGCTGATCCGCGCCGGACGGCTGATCGTGGGCCCGTATTACACCCTGGCGGAGGAGTTCAGCATTGCCCAGGAGGCGCTGGTGCGCAACCTGCTGTTCGGACGGAAGACGGTGGAGAGCTATGGCGGGAAGACGGGAACCGTTGCCTATACCCCCTCCTCTTGGGGACAGACCGGGCAGCTTCCGCAGATTCTGCAGGATTTCGGCCTGGGCAAGATGATGTTTTACCGGGGCATCTCCCATCATGAGGCCGATGCGGAGTGGATCTGGAGCGCGCCGGACGGCACCCGGGTGCTGGCAAGCCGGTTCGCCGTCTATGCCCGCTACAATTGGTACTATCAGGTGCACCGGGCGGTGACGCGGGGCACGGTGTTTGACAAGACCCATGTGTGGGGGGCCTACGACGAGGTTCCGTTCCGTCTCTCCGACGGGCTGTCGGGAGAGGATCAGTCCTATGCGCTGCTTGCTCCCGCTGTTCACTATGACAAGAGCAAGCTGAAGCAGGCCATCCTGGACATGGTGGAGCGCGAAGGGCAGCATTTCACCACAGAGGTCTTCCTGGCTATGCACGGCCATGATATTTCGGTGGCCCATCCGTCCGAATCCCGGATTATCGCCGATGCGAAGGAACTGCTGGGAGACCGCTTCAACATTGAGCATGCCAATCTGGAGCAATTCTGGAATGAAGCGGAGAAGCATCTGGATTTGGCGGGCCTGCCTGTGCTTACCGGCGAGCGCCGTTCTTATCTGAAGGAGGGCAAGTGGACCTTCCTGTTCCCCGGCACGGTGAGCGCCCGTACGTATCTGAAGCAGATGGACTTCCGCGCCACCTCCGAACTGGTCGCCTATGCGGAGCCTCTTGCCTCGCTGGCGGCTGTACTCGGAGCCGAATATCCGTCTCTGTATTTAACGAGGGGGTGGAAGTACCTGCTGTCCAACCATACCCATGACGCCAACGGCGGCTGTGCGCCGGACGCGGTCTGCGAGGACATTGAATACCGCTACCGGAAGGCAAGCGATATCGGCGGCATTGTGACGGAGGACAGCATGGCGCATATTGCCAGGAGCCTGTCTCCCGCCGGTCAATCCCATGATGCCATTCAGCTTGTCGTCTACAATTCCCTGCCGGTGGAGCGGACGGCTGTTGTCACAGTGGACCTGGAGCTTCCCCGCGCCGAAGGGGCCTTGTCTGTAAGCCTGCACCATGATAACGACCGGCATGTGGAGCGGCAGAACATTGCCTTCGAGAAGTCCAGCGTATTTGTGGACAGCATCTGGGAGGTGCCCACCATTCTGGATTCCCATCGGGTCAAAATGCATGCCGAGCTGTCCGCTCTGCCCGGGTTGGGGTACCGCGCCTACCAGGTGAAGGCGGAGCCTGCCGAGCTGCGGAATATCAAGACGATGATCACCGGACCCAATACCATGGAGAACGAGTACCTCCGGGTCAAGGTCAACCCCAACGGAACCTTGGATGTAGTGAACAAGAGCACCGGCCGGCTCTATGCCGGATTGGGCTATCTGACGGATCAGGGAGAGTGCGGCAACGCCTGGAAGCATGTGGCGCCCCGCTATGACCGCAAGTACAACAGTCTGGCAGTTGCCGCCAATGTGGCCGTAATTGAGAGCGGAAGCCTGTCCTGCTCCATTGAAGCGGACTATGCCTTCCACGTTCCGCTGGACTACGCCGACGGCACTTCCCGCAATGCCATTCTGGCTGATCTGCCGGTCCGCATCACTTACACCCTGGAAAAGGGCGCTAAGCTGGTCAAGGTGAAGCTTACAGTAGACAACAAGGCGAAGGATCACTGGCTGCGGGTTAACTTCCCCACAGGGCTTGCTGCGGATGTATCCCATGCTGACAGCCATTATGATGTGCTGTCGCGGCCGATTGCCATTCCCGATTCCACCGGCTGGGTGGAGCAAGCGGGAGGAACCCACCCGCTGCAAACCTTCGTCGGCCTGACGGATCAGACGGATGGACTGGCGCTGCTGCCCAAGGGCATCTATGAGTACGAAGCATTCGAGGACGACAGCCGCACGCTTTCGCTGACGCTGATCCGCGCTTGCCGGATCAAGCTTGCCGTCAGCGAGGAGAAGCTCACGGAGCTGCCTGACCAGGGCATCCAGTGCCCGGGCGTGCAGAGCTTCGAATTTGCGGTCAGCATCCATGAAGGAGATTGGCAGCAGGCCGGACTTCTTCGGCAGGCAGCCGAATACGCCGCGCCGGTGCGGGTTGCTGTCGCCGGAAGGGGACAGGGCGGGCTGCCTTCGGAAACGGGCTTGTTTACGCTGGACAATTCCGTGCTTCATGTGACCGCAGTCAAACAAGCCGAGGACGGAAGCGGACTGATTATCCGGCTGTTCAATCCGGCAGAGAACTCCCAGACTGTCTCCTTCCGCTTCGGAGTGGAACTGGAGAGGGCTGCGCTTTGCCGGATGGACGAGGCTGAAGCGGCGGCGCTTGGCCTGGCTGCCGACAGCCGCTCCTTCTCCGCACAGATCGGCGCCAAGAAGATTGTAACCGTCAAGGTTGCAACGAAGGGATGAGAGCCATGGGAGATGCAGGATGGATTTTGCCGGGGTTCGGCTTGCCGTTGTCGGCGCTGCTGCCGGATTTTACTGAAGTGGAGTATGGGGGAGAGGGGATGTACCGCCGTGGTGAGGAGGGCGTCCTCGCCATCCTCACCCCAAGGGACCGCAAAACCGACTTTATTGTATATAGGGACAAGACGCTTTGCTTCGTCAAGTCCTCCATGGGCTATCCGGCCTTATATCCTCTTCATGAAGCCCGCTATGAAGGGCCTGCCGAAGCAGTCCTGATGGACCTGGACGGGACCAGCGTCCACAGCGAGGAATTCTGGATGTGGATTATTGAGCAGACCATCGCGCGCCTCATGGGCAGTCCCTCCTTCTTGCTGGAGGAATCAGACGTTCCTCATGTGTCCGGGCATTCCGTATCGGAGCATCTGCAATATTGCATCGACAAGTATTGCCCCGGACTCAGTGTGGAGGAGGCGCGGCAGCATTACTTCCAGATCACCCATTACGAGATGAATGAGATTATGTGCGGCCGCGGCAGAGCGGGAGCGTTCACTCCCGCTCCGGGGCTGAAGGAATTTCTGCTGACGTTAAAGGATAGGGGCGTCAAGATCGGCCTGGTGACTTCGGGTCTGTATGAGAAGGCCTGGCCGGAGGTGCTCTCAGCCTTCAAGACCCTGGGGCTGGGGGATCCCCTTGAACTGTACGACGGCATTATCACTGCCGGGCAGGCAATCCGCAAGGGGCAGGCGGGCACGCTTGGGGAGCTTGCCCCCAAGCCGCATCCGTGGCTTTATGCCGAGACGGCCCGGGTTGGCCTGGGACTTGATGCGGCTAGCAGGAGCAGAGTAATCGGGATCGAGGACTCCTCCGCAGGCCTGCTGTCTATTAGGCTGGCCGGTTTTACCGCTTTTGGAATTGCCGGAGGCAATATCGCGCAGAGCGGTGTAGGCCCCTTGGCGAAGGCGCAATACGGCAGCTTGCTTGAGATGCTGCCAGCCATTTTAGGAGAAGAGTGAGTGACGAAAGACGGCTGCCATCCTCCCGTAAAGCAGGGAAACGGCGGCTGTTTTCGGATTTTTTTTGGCTAAACTCTGTAAAGGAATTGGAATAAGCAGAAATTGACGCTATAATCAGAAGGGAGAGGACGCGCCCCATAGGCCGGTTCTTGACTATTACATAAGACAAAGAGGTCATATTATGGACAAAACATTAATCTTCGGGCACAAGAACCCCGATACGGACACCATCTGCTCTGCGCTTGTATATGCCAACCTGAAGACCATTCTCGGTGAAAATGTAGAAGCGGTGCGCTTGGGCGAAGTCAACGGAGAGACCCGATATGCGCTGGACTATTTCAAGGTGGAAGCACCCCGCCAGGTGTCCACAGTTTCCAATGAAGTGAAGAATGTCATTCTGGTGGACCACAACGAACGCCAGCAGAGCGTCAGTGACATTGAGCAAGTGCGTGTCCTGGAGGTAATCGACCATCACCGCATTGCAAATTTTGAGACCAGCGCCCCTCTGTACTACCGTGCCGAACCTGTGGGCTGCACGGCTACGATCCTGAATAAGCTGTACAAGGAAAAGGGCGTTGCCGTCAGCCGCGAAATGGCCGGTTTGATGCTGTCCGCCATTATTTCGGATTCTCTGCTGCTGAAGTCCCCCACCTGCACCGAGCAGGATTCTGCCGCGGCCTATGAGTTGGCCGCAATAGCCGGTGTGGAATTGGCCGAATACGGACTTGCCATGCTGAAGGCCGGCGCGGACCTCTCCGCCAAATCCATTGAACAGCTGATCTCCTTGGATGCCAAGGAATTCACGATGAACGGCCGCAAGGTGGAGATTGCCCAGGTGAATGCCGTGGACGTGAACGATGTACTCTCCCGCCAAGCTGAGCTGGAAGCTGCCTTGAAGGGCATTATCGCCGAGAAGAATTTGGACTTGTTCTTGTTCGTAGTAACCGATATTCTGAACAGCGATTCTGTGGGCGTTGCCCTCGGCAGCCAGACCAATGCGGTAGAGCAGGCTTACGAAGTGAAGCTGGATGGCAACAAAGCGCTCCTGAAGGGCGTTGTATCCCGCAAAGCGCAGATCGTGCCTGTACTGACTGACATTTTTAACAAACTGTAAAAATTATAGTACAATGAAAAAAGCTTGCCCAAGCGGCGGGCTTTTTTCTATGAGTGGAATATGGGGAGGAATTACCGTTGCGGTTTAAGGATGTGTTCTCGATAATAGGACCGGCAATGATTGGTCCATCCAGCTCCCATACCGCGGGGGCAGTGCGAATCGGCCGATTTGCCCGTCAATTGTACGCAGCCATGCCGCAGCGGGTTGACGTCCGGTTCTTCGGTTCCTTCGCGGCCACCTACAGGGGTCATGGAACCGATGTGGCTATAACCGGCGGGCTGCTTGACTGGGACACGGATGATGTCCGCATCCCTACAGCGCCGAAGCAAGCGGCTTCCTCCGGGATGGAGATTTCATTCACGCAGGGGAAAGGGTTGTTTTCCCATCCCAATACGGTCCGCTTGCTCCTTACCTCTGAAGCCGCCCTTGCTCCAGCTCCTGGAACAGGCGGGGAAAACAAGGGGCTTCACAGCATGGACGCTTCAGGCAGCGGAGACGGTGCAGAGCATGAGAGTTCACTTGCGGTTGCCGGGATATCCATCGGAGGCGGCAATATTGAAATCACAGAGATTGACCGCTTCAGCACGAAAATATCAGGAATGTATCCCACATTGGTTATCCGTCATCTGGACTGGACCGGCGTCATCGCCAATATATCGGCAGTCATGAAACGGCATAATATGAACATCGGCTATATGTCCGTTGACCGGAGAGGCAGGAATGGCGCCGCCCTGACGGTACTGGAGCTGGATGCCGCTCCTGATGAGGGACTGCTTTCGGATCTGCGGCTTACAGATAGCGTTGCTTCTGTTCATGCTATAGATTTGACGAAGGGCTCATCAACATAGAGGAGATGAAAGTATGAATTTCCATACCTTAGAGGAGCTTGCAGTTCTCTGTACATCCCGGGGACTGGGCATAGGCCGGTTGATGCAAGATGAGCAGAGCCGCGAATCCGGCCGGCCTGCCGAACAGGAGTTTGCCACGATGATGTCCTACTACGGGATCATGAAAGAAGCGGTACACAAAGGCTTGGCCGAGGATACCACCTCAAGAAGCGGTCTCACAGGATTGGACGCTCAACGCGTAATCGCCTATAATAAGGAAAAGGAATCCATTTTGGGAGGGGCCGCAACGGAAGCGATGGCATATGCCTTGGCCGTTTCCGAGGTGAATGCTTCCATGGGGCGGATCATTGCGACCCCAACTGCAGGCTCCTGCGGAATCATTCCGGGGGTATTTGTCAGCTGCCAGAACCGGTTTGGCTGGAGCGACGAGCAGATGGTGTACGGTCTCTTTGCTGCGGGAGCAATCGGTTATGTCATTGCCAATAATTCCTTTGTGTCCGGGGCGGAGGGTGGCTGCCAGGCGGAGGTGGGCTCTGCTATAGGAATGGCTGCGGGAGCTTTGACAGAGCTGCGCGGCGGAACGCCTTCCCAGGCCGTTCACGCGGTTGGCCTTGCCCTGAAAAATTCACTTGGCCTCATCTGTGATCCGGTGGGCGGGCTGGTGGAGGTTCCTTGTATTGTCAGAAACGGCTTTGGTGCCGTAACCGCCTTGGCTGCCGCCGACATGGCTTTGGCTGGAGTGCGAAGTGTTATTCCCGCTGATGAAGTCGTTCAGGTGATGCTGGAAGTAGGCTCCTCCATGCCGGAGAAACACCGTGAAACCGCGCAGGGAGGTCTCGCAGGTACTCCAACCGGCCGGAAATTGGCGGACGGCCTTAAGTAGCAGCCGCATCATTCCATTCAAATTCCGCTGCACCTCCTGATTCCTCACCATGGACAGGAGGTTTTTAAACTGTATGCGTTTTCTCCAAAAAAATAAGAAAATCTTTATAATTTCTTCACGATTACTTCAATAACTGTTGATAAGATTAGGAGAAATTGCGTTCTGGAAATGAGTTATTTATCAATGAAAGACAGGAGTGATCCGGGTCATGGTTCGGTTCCCTATTTCCATTTCAAAGAAAATCATTTACAAATCTATTGCAATTTCTGCTATTTTAATTATCGCCTCCGTTTTAATAGGAATAGAAGTAGAGTGGATCAGCCGCGGCTCACTCCCGGAAACTTTGTCCTGGATGAATACCCACAAGGCTATCTTCGCTCTGAATGTGCTGATCGAAGGCAGTGCTCTGGCGTTTTTGTACAGTTGCATAGGCTCATTGTTTTTGTCAGTTGCCGCCGGAGCCATTATATTTTCTGTTATAGCATTTATTAATTACTATAAAAGCAAGCTGGTAGGCGAACCCTTCTTTCCGTGGGATATTATCCAGCGCAAGGAAGGGATGGATGTGGGTCCTCTGTTTACCGGCAGCAGCGATTTGCTGAGGGCAGTTCTGATTCTGGCCATAATCGGCATTCTCCTTATGCTGCACATCCGGTTGGGCAAGCGCCTGAGCGTTTCATGGATTAGCCGGCTTGCAATCGGCTTCTCGGCGGTAGTCGTGTTGATGTCCTTCGGTCTCCAGGTGTCCTGGGCCAAGGAACAGGTTGTTTCAGCCGGGGTGGATGAATCCATTTGGAGCCAGCAGGTTAATTATGACAGCAACGGCCTGATGCTCGCCTTTACACTGAACGTTCAGCATTCCATCATCACAGAGCCGGAGAACTATAATGCGGCCGAGATTGCAGGCATTACGCGGCAATTTGACCATACAGAGGAGGCTGTGCCCGTTTTTGGCCAGCTTGCAGATCAAGAACCTGTCCGGAAGCAGCCTAATGTGATTTTCATTATGAGCGAGGCGTTTTGGGATCCTTCCAGGCTGACCAACCTTTCTTTTAGCTCTGATCCTGTCCCCACAGTCCATCGCCTGCAGCAAGAGCGTTCCACTGGCTACATGCTTTCCCCCCAATTTGGCGGCGGAACAAGCAACGTGGAATTTGAGGTGCTGACCGGCTTTTCCATGTCCCTTTTGCCTGCCGGCTCTGTTCCTTATCTGCAATACATTGACAGGCCGGTCCCCAGTTTGGCAAGCTACTTCAATAGCCGCGGTTACAAGAGCATGGCTATTCATTCGTATGAAGGCTGGTTCTGGAAGCGCAATGAAGTGTATAAGCAACTGGGATTCGCAGATTTCAAAAGCAAGGATAACTTTGTTGATCCCGAATACAAAGGACCTTATATTTCCGACGCAGAGGTAGCCCGCAGTATTATGAAAGAAGTGGATGAAACGGAGGAGCCGGTTTTCATCTATGCGGTTACGATGCAGAACCATTCTCCTTACACCGATGAGGCACGCTACGGAGAGGGCGGGAATTCGATCCGGGTGGAAGGCGATCTGACCGATGAAGCGGCATCCATGCTGGAAACCTATACTCAGGGGGCGCATGACGCGGACCGCAGCCTGCAGATGCTGATTGACCATTACGCGGACTCGGATGAACCCACCTATATCGTATTTTATGGGGACCATCTGCCTACCCTCGGGCTGGAATATGACCTGTATCGCCAGGCCGGCTTTGTCGGCTCAAGCAATCCAGATGATTGGAGTCTGGAAGAATACGAGCGGCTGAGGAGCACACCGTTTGTTACATGGTCCAATTTTTCCGTTAAGGAAGAAAAAGCGGAAGTGATCAGCTCTTCGTTTGTAGGGTCGTATGTTTTGAACGCCTTGTCGATGAAGCCGGAGGGGCAATTTGCGTTTAACACCGAGCTTTACAAGACTGCTCCGGGGCTAATCCGGAACTTGACAGTGGATAAGGACCACAATCTTGCCCACACCATGTCCTCTAGCCAGGAATCCAAGTTGGAGCAATATAAGCTGCTGCAATATGACCTGCTCTTCGGTGAACAATATTCATGGAGCGAACGTCCTGAGGAGATAACGGAGTAACTGCTCAGCAGTTGCTGCAGTTCATTAGCCGGAACCGGCACAACAGATTGACAACCGCCGGAACCGGCGATATGATGAAAAAATAGTTAGATTTCTAACTATATGACAAAAGATAACGGGAGGCGGACTATATGCAAGAGCAACCTCCGCACAAGGGCCTGTTCCCGTGGGATTCTGAGGAGCAGATAGGATCATTGGTTAAAATGGTTTCCATAGCGATGCGGAGACAGATTGAGAAGGTATTGCGGCCGCTTGGCGTAACTCCCCAACAAGGCCAAGCCCTTCGCATTCTGCTCTGCCATCCCGGTTCCACTCATACGGATCTGGAGCGGATTCTTAATATTGAGAAACCCAGCGTTACCAGTCTGGTGAATGGGCTCGAGAAGCGGGGATGGGTGATCAGGCGTCTGCATCAAGATGATGGCCGAATCAAGCAGATTTATCTGACCGATCATGGGGCGGCCATGGCAGAGCAAACTGTGATAATTGTGGAGCAGTTAAAGGGCGGACTTGACCAAGCGTTAAGCAGCGAGGAAACAGAAGCCCTCAAGCAGTTGTTGAAGAAAGTGCGGAATTATTGGGATAACGTTGTGTAAGCAGCGCTCAGGGAACGCAGTTAGAATTCGAACGATAGGCAGGGAGGATAATAATGGGGCAGGGAACCAATAAGGGAGAAACTATTATAAAAGACGAAACTAATAGTAATGAGCAGTTGAACCGCGGCGAAAAGCTGCTTAAAGTGCTGGTTTTCACATTAATATTCTCGGTAATGAACGCATCTATCTTTAATGTGGTGCTGCCGGTAATCGGACAGGAGTTTGATCTGACGCCGTCTTCATTGAGCTGGATTTCTACCGGATACATGATCGTATATGCCATTGGTTCTGTGACTTATGGCAAGCTGGCAGATAAATTCCGCCTGAAGGATTTGCTCGCATTTGGTCTGATTGTATTTGCATTAGGTTCAATTGTTGGGCTTGTGGCCAATCAATACTGGATGATCGTGTTGGCAAGAGTGCTGCAGGCTTCCGGCGCTTCAGTGATTCCGGCTACCGGCATGATCATTCCCGTCCGGTATTTCCCTCCGGAGAAGCGGGGCAGAGCCTTGGGCACATCGGCTATAGGCTTAGCACTGGGATCTGCAATGGGTCCCATTGTATCCGGGCTGGTAACAGGGTTTGCCAGCTGGAGATTTTTGTTTTTGCTGTCGGTGCTCCCTTTGTTGACGTTGCCCTTTTACCGCAAATATCTGGATGATGAACGGGGGCAGGCCCAATCCATCGATTTTATAGGCGGCGCCATGCTTGCGGGAACAGTGGCCTTGCTCTTGTTGTCCATTACCCAAGGAAGCCTCTATCTGCTGCTGGGTGCATTGGCACTGACAGCACTTATGATTATCCGGCTGCGTACAGCTAAGGAACCGTTCATTCAGCCGTCCATTTTTCGCAACAGGAACTATTCTATTGGTCTGGTGATAGCTTTCACCGCCACTGCAGTCAGTTTCGGTATGCCGTTTATTACTCCTCAGTTCCTTAACCGGTTCAACGATCTTTCGCCCGCCGCTATCGGCTTCGTGATGTTTCCTGCGGCACTCGTTACTGCAATAATGGGCCGGTGGGGCGGAAGACTGGCTGATTCCAGAGGGAATACAATGCTGGTGCTCCTGGCTTCGGGATTGTTGTTTACTTGCTTTACACTTCTCTCGGTGTTTGTAGGGACGGCGCCTTACTGGATTATGCTGTTGCTCATCTTCGGCAATGTTGGCCAATCTTTCATGGGGATTGCCATGTCCAATACTGTGTCCCGCACTTTGACGAGGGAACAAACGGGGGTAGGCATGGGCTTGTTCTCCATGCTGAATTTTATTGCCGGCGCTGTTGCAACCAGTCTGATCGGCAAGCTGCTCGATAAGAAGTCATCGACCTTCCAATTGAACCCTTTTATGCAGTACGGAGACGCACGTATTTACAGCAATATTTTTCTGGTGATGGGAACCGTTGTGGTGTTTGTTGCCGGCGTCTACTACTTCCAGTTTAACCGCAAGACCCATACCGTCCAAGAGAATTCGCGGCTTCAAACGGCTGCTCACAGCTCCATACGAGGCAAATAACAGGGTAGAAGCATATTCATGAGAGGTTGACACGGCAGGGTGCATAGGACATACTGGAGCTTGCGGTGAGTAGTTAGTTGAAAGTACGGCCGTATTGCCCTATTCGGGAAACTGGCTGCAACCAATGGAGGGCCGATATATGTTTGAGATATCAAGCTACAGCGTGGAATGGATTAAGGATCCCTTTGGGATTATTGCCGGCAAAAGATATGAGCTTTTGCTTGACATTGAAGTGGATGAAGATGACGAAATGTACTCGGAACAGGGCGTATCCCTTCGTGTGATTTTTAAGGTGGAGGACGAGGCCCAGAGTTTGGTCCGGTACGAATTTCTGGAGAGAGGCACGGGCAAGTATCTTGATTTTGAGATGGAGCCGGAAGAACTTATTCAAATAGATGCATTCTGTAGAGAACATTATGCGGAGGGTGAAGAACCCAATTGAGCCGCGGATATAGCTCTTGCTTTATATTATGACTCCGTTGATACGGAGTTTTTTTGTTTTCAGCAGGATGATCGGGTTTGGTAAGGACTCGCTTGGAGGGGCCGCAAATATTGATGAGGATAAAGTCCGGGTGCAGAAGAGTCGGGTTGTAGTGGTTTCGCATCTTTCCAAAGACTATCCCCTTTAATCAGAAACGGCTCAAAATCTCCTTACGAGCTTAGTCCATTCTATAAAACGCCTGGTTCAACGCCTCCTTATGAGCTGAGTCTTTCCTATAAATCGACTTAGCCTCCAGCTTCCCGGCAAATTTCTAACAGCTTATTTTTTGCTTGAAATAAGAACATTTGT
>JAQSYI010000081.1 GCA_029256185.1 Paenibacillaceae bacterium | reverse complement strand
AACTCTCAAGCCCAAGTTCTTTGAACCGTTCTTCTACTTGATGGACCAATACTTTTCTGCGATAGCGTGGACAAAACACAAAATGATAGTTAATGAGCGAAACCGTTGTTGCTATTCTTCTATATTCTTGTCCCATATGGAGATCGTATCATTTTGAATATTCTACTACAACAAAAGAATGTAGGACAACTAAGCTGTCCTGCAGACAGCCCTTGTCCTAAGCCGATTCATCCCACGGGATGGGCTTTCTCGGCTGAGTTTCTGTAAGAAATTGCCCGGTTGTGGTAATATAATCGTAGCTTAAGCTTCTGCTTTCGATGCCGGCTTTCCGTTCGGATTGCTTAGTTTATGCTTTCGATGCCAGCTTTCCGTTCGGAAAGCTCTTAGGAGGGTTTCCCCCATGTCCAGAACCGTTATGATTTCCGGCGCCGGCCAAGGAATCGGCCGGGCGGCCGCCATCCGTTTTGCCGAAGCGGGCTGCAGGGTGTCCATATGCGATGTAGATAAGGAGGCTGGGCGGGAAGTGGTCCGCCTGATCCGCAAGATTGGCGGAGAAGCTCTGTTCATGTATGCCGACATGGGGAAGCAAGCCGATATTGAGCAATGGTTCAAGGTCACGCAAGCGGAGCTTGGACCTATGCATGTTCTGGTCAACAATGCCGGAATCGGCAGGAGCGCCCCCGTGCTGGAGCTGTCTGCGGCGGATTGGGAACGGGTGCTGGCGGTTAATCTTACCGGCACCTTCCTGGCCTCCCAGTTGGCCGCCCGGTCCATGAAGGAGCACGGGCTCCGCGGCAGCATCGTGAATATAGCCTCCACCAGAGCGCTGATGTCGGAAACAGACACCGAGGCATATTCAGCCACCAAGGGGGGCATTCTGGCTCTTACCCACGCCATGGCCGTCAGTCTGGGACCCTATGGCATCCGCGTAAATGCGGTCAGCCCGGGCTGGATTGAAACCGGGGACTGGCAGTTGTCAACTCGGAGCGTGAGCCCGCAACATACGGACAGAGACAGGCTGCAGCATCCTGTGGGCCGGGTGGGTATTCCCGATGATATCGCCGGAGCCTGCCTGTATCTATCCGGGGATTCAGCCGGATTTATCACCGGCCAGAATCTGGTGATCGATGGCGGCATGACCGTCAAGATGATTTACGAGGAGTAAGTTGAGATAAATCTCTGGCCCGTCCGCCGTATTGGCGAAAGGTGTATGGAGATACTCGGGAACGGAGTGGTTGTCAGTGTGGTTGGTGTTTGCTGCCGGCGCGGCGTGCTGTTTTGGCTTGAGAGGGATCTTGTACCAATGGACCTCTAGGCAGCCTGCGGAACGCAATACGCTGCTGCTCGGCGTTTATTTGTGCGGTGCCGTCATATCCGTAATTCTGAATGCCATGCTGGGGCAAGCCTGGACAAGCGGCGCATGGGCAGGAGTCGCCATGGGGTTCTTTTCCTTCGTTTCCAATTCAGCCATGCACAAGGGATTTGCTGTGGGCAAGGCTTCTCTGGTGGCGCTGCTCGCCGGTCTGCCGCCCCTTGTCGTCGTACTGGGTGCCTTGCTTTTGTGGGGGGAGCGGCTTAGCCTGGGACAGGCCGTATCCTTTGCCGTCATTCTTGGAGGAGGTCTCCTGATCAAGAGCGCAGGCGGGTTGTCCATCCGCAATATGAACGGGGCCCAGTGGGGCTTGCTTGCTCTGGTGGCCTTTGCCCTGACCGACCTCTCCAGCAAGCAGGCCACGCTCTGGGGCGGGGAAACTCTGCCGACGCTTGTACTGATGTATGCGACAGGCAGTCTGTTCTTTGGCCTGAGCGCTTGGGCAGCAGCAGTCCGTGAGCGGCATAAGGCGCAAGCGGCAAGGGCTTCGCTGGAAACAGCAGCCTCAGCCGGGCCTGCCGGATATAGGTCCGGCTGGGAGGAGAGTGCAGTCGCACTGGAGGAGACGGCAGGCGGAAACCGGACTCCCGGATGGGGACGGTCCAAGACCATGCTGGTGGGCATGGCAGTGGGGATTACCAATATTACAGGCATGATCTTCATGATGCCTGCGATGCGAACAGGGGTGACCGGGCTTGTCTCGGCCATTATTGCTCTTAATGCGCTGATCATCATGCTGTATGCCCGTGTGGTTCTCCGGGAGAAGCTCAAGCCCTTGGAGTTGGCCGGAATGGCATTTTCCTTTGGCGGCGTCCTGGCCTTAAGATTGTTCGGATAAGAACAGCCGGAAATATTGATTATAATGAACCATTCCGTTAACGGCTTGGTTCTTTTTGGCGTATACTGATTAAGAACCGTAACCGAAAGGATGATGTTGTATGTATGATACCGCCAGATCAGGAAGTGCCTCTCCAGGCGTCCGGAACTGATTGCTGACAGACGAATGCTTAGGTTCCGGACTCCTGCGGAGGAGCAGCACACGGCAGTTTTTTTGTATGGATGCATTAGGCCGTGTTTGCAAACACGCCCTAGGAACGACAATCCGCAGGAGGTTAAACACGAATGAATGAACAATTAAAACAATGGGGCTGGCGCCCCTTTTTTGAAGACGCTATGGCGCCTTATCTGGCCGAGGGATATGTGCCGGGCCGGGTAGTGCTGGAGCATAAGCATATCTACCGTATTATAACCGCGTATGGCGAAGTGCTGGGAGAAGTATCCGGCAAGCTGCGCTTTCAGGCTGCAGGCCGGGAGGATTACCCCGCCGTGGGCGATTGGGTGGCAATAAGTGTACGGGAAGCCGAAGGGCGCGGGACGATCCACGGCTTGCTGCCCCGTTTCAGCAAATTTTCCCGCAAAACAGCCGGCGCCGTAACGGAGGAACAGATTGTCGCGGTGAATGTGGACACGGTTTTTCTGGTTCAGGCGTTGAATCAGGACTTTAATATCCGGCGGCTGGAGCGTTATCTTATCCTGGCCTGGGAGAGCGGCGCCGCTCCGGTGATCGTTCTCAGCAAGGCAGATATGTGCCTCGACACCGAAGACAAGCTGGCGCAAGTGTATGCCGCTGCGGCCGGAGTGCCTGTCCATGCCGTCAGCGCCCTTGAGGGCAGCGGGATTGGGCAGCTGGCGCCCTATATTCAGTCCGGCAAGACGGCAGCGCTGCTGGGCTCCTCGGGTGTCGGCAAGTCAACGCTGATCAACCGGCTGATGGGCAGTGAGGTGCAGGATACCGGAGAGATCCGCTCGGATGACGGGCGGGGACGGCATACCACTACGCACCGCGAGCTGCTGCTCCTGCCGCAAGGAGGCTTGCTCGTCGACACTCCGGGCATGAGAGAGCTGCAGCTGTGGGAGGCCGATGAGGGCTTGAGCGCAGGCTTCACGGACGTAGAGTCATTGGCGGGCCAATGCAGGTTTCATGATTGCAATCACCATAATGAACCGGGCTGTGCCGTTCAGGAGGCTTTGCGAAGCGGAGCATTGGATGAGGAGCGCTATCAGAGCTATCTGAAGCTGCGCAGGGAACTGGCTTATCTGGCCCGCAAGGAGGACGTGCGCCTCCAGCTTCAGGAGAAGGCCAAGTGGAAGCACGTTCATAAGCAGATGCGTTCTATCAAGCCGCGGTGAATGATCTTCGTGGATGACCGAAAAACCTCTTGTTGTTTCGCTTCCTTCCCTTATCAGGGAACAGATCGGCGAAACGGACAAGAGGTTCTTTCGTTGCTTTATGGTGTGTGCCGGAACCCGCAGGAAGCTGTCACACTCCCGCTTCCCCATCTTCGCTGCTGTCGTCCTCCTCGGCTCCGGATGCAGACACATCATGGCCGTCATCCTTCTTGTAGCTGCGGTAGACCTTGGACAACTGCTGGATCACTCTGCTCAGGGAATAGGACCTCTTCGCCTTCTCCCGGGCAGAACGCGCCAGCTCGTAGCGGTAATCGGGATCGGCGATCAGCTTCTCCAGCGCGGACACCAGAGCAAGGGAGTCATTAACCGGAACCAGCAGCCCGCTCTGCCCGTTCTCAATCTGCTCCGGAATTCCCCCCACTTCTGTACCCACCAGCGCCAGCAGGCACAATGCCGCTTCTGCGAATACAGAGCCGAATGCCTCGGCGCGGGACGGCAGTACAAAGATATCAAAGAAGGGCATGAATTCTTCCGGATGCAGCATGTAGCCGTAGAAGATGGTGTCCTCATATATCCCCAGATCCACTGCCATCTGCTCCAGTTCCTCACGGATCGGCCCGTCTCCGATCAGATGAAGCACGAAGGGGACGCCTTTGCGCTTCAGGTGGGAACAGGCCTCAAGAAGCGTATCAATGCCCTTCGCGGGAACCAGACGGCATACGCAAATCAACTGCGCCACGGCATTTTCATGGGAAAAGGGACGGAAACGCCGCTGGTCGAAGCCATTGGGAATCACGGTAATGTTCTCGCCGTTCTTAATAAAGCCTGACATATAAACCCGGAACGACTCGGATACGGTAACGATCTTATCCAGCCGGTCCTCCAGCTCTCCATAGATGGACGTGAGAAATTCCACTTCCGGCCCGTTTTCCCGGATCCGCCCGTTCAAGATGAGCTCCCGTTCATAGCTGGAGTGGACCGTGATCATCACCGGCGTATCGGGAAACAGCTCCTTCATAGCCAGGGCCGCGATGGGATGATGGGCATGAATAAGGTCATAGGTGCCCTTAAGCCGCAGCTTCGTCCACCATATGTAATCCTTGTACGTTTGAATATATTTTTCCACGATGGGGTTTCCGGCGTATTTCTTCCAATCAAAGGTATGGAATTGAACCTCATCCCGCCCTTTGCTGCGCACGCGCTTGGGCAGGGAAAACAGCTCCATGTCCCAGCCTTTTTTCAAAAAGCGCTCCTGGATATACGGTACCATCGACGATACCCCGCCAGGCTGCTCAGGTGGAAAAAACAGCGCCTGCAAGATTTTCATGGGACTCCTCCTAAAAACTAACTTTCCTATTTCTCTATCCTCACCTTTTCATTGTAGCTCGTTAAGCAGTTACTGAAAAGAGAACAGGCTGACAAAGTTTTTGGTATCATGATAAAATGGGTTGAAGCCCACAGCTTCGATACTTATTACGGTTTCCAACCCTGGAGGACAGCATGCTGCTTGAACTGCTCAAAGGACCTCTTAGTCAGGTTTACTTCTCATCGCTTATTTTGGTTATTCTGTTGTTGATGCTGATCATGACTTCAAGGCTTTTTTTGACCCGCCGCAAAAAAGCCTACTTCTCCCTCTCCCTGTCGCTCTTGGTTGTCATGTCCCAGCAGGTTCTGGTCATCCTGTCGGAAGACGGCGGCGGCAGCGGCTCCTCCGGCATAATCGGATATCTGGCCTTGCTGCTGAAGGCCGTGTCCTTTATTCTGCTCAATCTGGGACTGTATCAGCTGTATAATTCCTCGCGGACCCGCCAATACGTGCTCTTGTACGGAGCAATCGGGATTGCGGTGGTGCTGTCGCTGGCCCGGTTTGCATTCAAGAGCTTTACCGGCAATCCCGAGCAGATCGCCTTGCTGCGGGATCTGGGGATAGAGCTCTACATGTTCGTCATGCTGTTTCTCTGTTACCAGTGGATATCCCCCTGGGTGGGACAGTGGAGCAGATATCAGCTGAGTCTGTCCTTTTATTTCATCTACCAGCTGATTCACGTGGCGGATGTGTTCATGACGGGACGCAGCTACCCGCTTGTGCTGGCCGCGGCTAACCTTTTCTTGGTGCTGTACTTTATCACCTTGTTCCTGATTGTATTCGAACGGGTGGTGGAGCTGCTCCAGGCTACCTACGCCAAGTCCATCACCGATGCGTTGACGGGCATGTATAACCGGCGCTTCTTCATGACCCGTCTGGGCGCTTATCTCAATCATGGGGTGCTGGTGTCCGTTATTTTTACAGATATTGATAATTTCAAGAGGCTCAATGACACCCAGGGTCATGACAAAGGCGATGAGGCGCTGAAGAAGGTGGCGCTCATTCTCCGGGAAGAGTCGGAGGAGATCGGCATCAGCGGGCGTCTGGGCGGCGAGGAAATGGTCATTATGGTCACCGATCCCGAGGTGCATGTGGGCGAATTAGCCGAAGCCGTCCGCAAGCGCATTGAGTCCGACGCAGGGGTTACGGTCAGCGTGGGATACAGCAAGGCCCGCAAAGGCGTCAATGCGGACCAACTGGTCAAGCAAGCGGACGAAGCCATGTATCAGGCCAAAACCACCGGCAAGAACAAGGTATGCAAATATACGAAACAAAAGAATTCCCACTCCGCGGCGGAGTAAAACAATGAGGAGAGCCGGGCGAAACTTCTTTTGAAGCACTGCGTCTAACCATTCGATGCCGACGGATGAAAGGAGCACCAAAATTGACAACACCTAAACCAGCTAGCCGCTTCCGCAAGGAACTCCGGGATTGGGCCCTGACCCTTGGCGCGGCAGTTGCCATCTCGTTTCTCATCCAGAATTATGCCTTCGCCCAGGTGCAGGTGCAGCAGACTTCCATGGACAATACCCTGCAGGAAGGGCAGCGCCTGGTGGAGAACCGGTTCATCTATCGTTTTGAACAACCGGCGCGGGGGGATATTGTCATTATTAATGGTCCCGAGAGCGACCGCAGGCTGGTCAAGCGGATAATCGGTCTTCCGGGAGAGACCCTTGACATACGCGAAGGAGCGGTATGGATCAACGGAGAACGGCTGGATGAGCCTTATGTGCAGGGCATGACAACGCTGTGCGGGGCCAAGCTGCCCGTTACTGTTGCAGAAGACGAATATTTCGTGCTCGGCGACAACCGGGCGCACAGTCAAGACAGCCGCCAGCTGGGAACCATCAGCACAGGCAGTCTGGAAGGCAAGGCCGTGCTGCGGCTGTGGCCGGTCGGCGAGTTCAAGGTGCTGCGGTAACGCAGCGGGCCGCCTATGCTCCTTGCACAATATTGAAGCAGCACAACAACCGGCCTGAGGCCCCAACGCCCCCAGGCCGGTTGTTGTGTTCTTCAGGCTATCACCACACTTTTTTCCGCAAAAAATCCTTAACCTCCTGGAGCGCCTCCGCAACTGTTCCCGCCCGGATCACGGCCATTTCTCCCTCATATTGATCTATGGCATGTTCATACCGGGGATCATAGTAATGCTCCAGCAGCATCATGATTGCAGCTGGGAATTGATTGTCCTTGAGCAACCCCTCAATTTCCTTGGCAATCGGGGTGTGGATCCGTTCTTTGATCAAGCGGTACGCCTGAAGCAGTGCCTCCTTATGCTCCCAAGGACGGTAATCCTCCATAATAGTGCGGACCCGCTCCTCCATGGGCAGCTCAATAAAAAGCGGAATGCCCGCTTCCTTGCCCCGTATCAGAAAATCCGGCAGGACAATCTTGCCGATCCGCTTGCTCTCTCCCTCCAGCAGCATCCAAGACGATGGCTTCAACTGCTCAAGCCGTTCCACCAGAAGGGAGTCGAAGGTTTTTTGGTTATGCGCCTTTAAACCCACCTCCCCGAAGATGGAGCCCCGGTGCCCGGCCATTCGCTCCAGATCCACAACCGGATAGCCTTCTTCCTCCAGCGACCGCAGAATGGCGGTTTTACCCACGCCTGTATTGCCCATGATTACATAAGTGTGCGCAGGAGGCTCCAGCTTCCCGAGGGTCTCCACCACCCACCTGCGGTATTCCCGGTAACCTCCGCTGAGCCGATAGACATGGATATCCATCAAAGACAGCAGAGTGGCTGTCGTTTTGCTCCGCATACCGCCCCGCCAGCAGAAGACCGTCTTGGCTTCCCGGATTTCACTGAAGGCCTTGATGAAGGCCGGAAGCTTGGCCGACACCAGTTCCAGCCCCCGTTCCTTGGCTGCCTGTGAGCTGACCTGTGTATAGATCGTGCCGACCTCCGCCCGCTCCGCATCATCGAACAGCGGAATGTTCAAGCTGCCGGGTATCGATGAATCCCTGTATTCCGCCGGAGAACGCACATCTATCGGCACCAGCTCTTTTTTGCGGGCCAGCTCCCGCATTTGCTCCACATTTATATCCTGAAACAATCGATTTCGCTCCTTTTATATAACTGCAATCCGTCCCGAATGCTCTTCCGTAACCGTGCCGATTATGGCAGCTTCCACCCCGGCGGCCAGAAGCTTGTGCAGCAATTCGTCCGCTTCCTTCCCATCCACCGAGATCAATAGCCCGCCTGAGGTAACGGCGTCGCACAGGATGAAGCGGCCGATCTGATCCAGGGCTTCCGGGAATTCCACCGAATCCTGCACATGGGCAAAATTATTCTTGGTCCCCCCCGGCACAAATCCCGCTTCCGCCAGCTCCCTGACCCGGGGCAAAACCGGCACCCGCTCCCCCTCAATCCGGATGCCCATCCCGCTTCCCTTGGCCATCTCCAGCGCATGACCCAGCAAGCCGAAGCCGGTAACATCCGTGCAGGCATGGACCTGATAGGGCTCCATCGTCTCCGCCGCAGTCTTGTTGAGGGTGGCCATCACCTTGGTCACCTTCTCCACTTCCTCCCCGCTCAGCATGTCCTTCTTGATGGAGGTGGTCAGGATGCCTACTCCGATGGGCTTGGTCAGAATCAGACGGTCTCCCGGCTTGGCTCCCGCATTGGTGCGCACCCGCCCGGGATGAATGAGCCCTGTTACAGCCAGCCCGAACTTGGGCTCGCTGTCATCGATGGAGTGGCCGCCGACCAGTGTAACTCCTGCCTCCCTCATCTTGTCTCCGGCGCCCCGCAGGATATCCGCCAGCACCTGCTTGTCCAGCGTACGGATCGGGAAGGCCACGATATTCAGCGCCGTCAACGGTTTTCCTCCCATGGCGTATATATCGCTGATGGCATTGGCTGCGGCCACCTGGCCGAAGGAATAGGGATCATCTACAATGGGCGTAAAAAAATCCACCGTCTGCACCAGAGCCAGCTCATCGCTCAGCCTGTAAACTCCGGCATCGTCGCTGGTGTCAATACCTACCAGCAAATCGGGATTGGCCGGTGCGGGAGGCAGTTGCTTGATCACCTGGGACAGGTCTCCGGGACCGATTTTGCAGCCGCAGCCGCCTTTGGTGGAATAGGAGGTAAGCTTGATTTTATCCGTTATGGACATTTTTTGACCCGATCCTCTCTGCTTGGATTTATGCTATAATGATAACCGATTTGTCCAATTGAAATCTATCATCCGGAGGAGAATATGACACATACCGGCAATTCTATGCGGCAAGCACAGCCGCTTAACAGGAAAACGGTATTATCCGTTATCATCTTTTTGCTTATTGCAGCTGCAGGTCTGACTTATGTGAAGTGGATGCCCTATTACCACAAGACGATCAATGCGGCAACCAATCACACCATCGGCTCGTCCATCGTGTCGGGCACCGGCCAGACAGCCCCCGATCCTTCCTGGCAGGCAGCCTGGGATTATACCAAGGCTTATTACAATTCCGTCTGGAAGGCCGCTGTGCTGGGGATTCTGCTCGGCTCTCTGGTACAGGTGCTGATCCCGGCCCAATGGCTGGTCCGTGTCTTGGGCAAAACCAGCTTCGGCAGCACCCTGATCGGCGGCGCAGCCTCCATTCCCGGCATGATGTGCAGCTGCTGCGCCGCCCCGCTTGCGGTGGGACTGCGCAAGAAGAACGTTTCCGTAGGGGCGAGCCTGGCCTTCTGGCTGGGCAATCCGACCATCAATCCGGCCACGCTGATCTTCATGACCTTTGTGCTCTCATGGAAATTCACGTTGATTCGGGTGATCTTCGGGCTTATCCTCACCTTTGGAGTCAGCTACCTGGCCAACCGGTTTGCCGGAGACGCCAAAGTTCCGGCAGAGCTTGCAGAGAAGCAGGCCCAGGCTTTGCCCGACGAAACGGGCTCCTGGGCGGTCCGCTGGCTGAAGAGCATCTGGACGCTTACGCTCCATATCGTTCCGGCGTATATTCTCGCCGTGCTGCTGTTGGGCTTTGCCAGGGCCTGGCTGTTCCCTTCCGTAAGCGATGCCTCCGCCAACAGCCTGCTCGCCGTGATCGGCTTTGCCATCGCCGGCATGCTGTTCGTCATCCCAACTGCCGGGGAAATCCCGATTATCCAGACCATGATGTCCTTCGGGCTGGGAGGCGGCCCTGCCGCGGCACTGCTGTTGACGCTGCCGCCGGTAAGCCTGCCGTCCCTGCTGATGATTTATAGAGCCTATCCCCGCAAGGTCATGCTGTTCGTGACCGGCTCCGTAGTCGCCATCGGCATCATGAGCGGGATTGTGGGCATGTTCGTTCTATAGCACCCGGGGGAAAATCCCGGCCAACCAACAGCAGCAGCCTCCCGCCGGGCTCCTTGAACATCAGGGCCGGGCCGGGAGGCTGCTTGCTTGTTTATGCCAGATTTTCGGGATTCAGCTGTGCAAGCTCCGGGATGACGAACCGTCCGTCCTTGCGGATCAGCACATCGTCGAACCAGATTTCGCCGCCGCCGAATTCGGGACGCTGGATGCAGACCATGTCCCAGTGGATAGCCGATTTATTGCCGTTATAGGCTTCGTCATAGCATTCCCCGGGGGTGAAGTGGAAGCTGCCGTCGATTTTCTCATCGAACAGAATATCCTTCATGGGGTTCTTGATGAACGGATTGACTCCGATGGCGAACTCGCCGATGTAGCGGGCGCCTTCGTCCGTATCCAGAATCTTGTTGATCCGGTCGGTATCGTTGGCCGTGGCCTTGATGATCTTGCCGTCCTTGAACTCCAGCGCCACATTCTCGAAGGTGAAGCCGTTATAAGGAGTGGGTGCGTTGTAAGCCAAGGTGCCGTTCACGCTGTCCTTGACCGGAGCCGTGTACACTTCGCCGTCCGGAATGTTCATCTCGCCCGCGCATTTGATGGCGCCGATGCCCTTAATGGAGAAGGAGAGATCCGTGCCGGGGCCGGTAATCCGCACCCGGTCCGTCTTGTTCATCAGCTCCTGCAGCGCATCCATGGCGTTGTTCATCTTGCTGTAATCCAGGGTGCAGACGTTAAAGTAGAAGTCTTCGAAGCCTTCTGTGCTTTGGTTGGACAGCTGGGCCATGGAGGCTGTAGGGTAGCGGAGCACCACCCAGCGGGTATTCTTCACCCGGGTGCTCAGATGCACCGGAGTCTGGTACTGGGAGCTCCACAGCTTCAGCTTGTCGGCTGGCACATCGGACATTTCCGAGATATTGTCGCTGCCGCGGACACCGATGTAGCATTGCATCTTATCCATCTGGAACTTGTCGAATTCCGCCCAGGTCTTGATTTGCTCTTCGGTTCCTTCCATGACCAACCTGCGGGTCACAGCCTGGTCCCGGAGATTGACATAGGGGTTGCCGCCTGCGGCATGAACCTTCTGCACAAGCTCCTTCACCAGCGCATTGTCGATGTTGAACGCTTCAATCAGCACATTTTCTCCGCTTTGCACGCGGACGGAATAATTGACCAGAATATCGGCCAGCTTCGTTAACCGTGGATCTACCATGGATCGCACCATCCTTATTCAAATTGTTGGTCTTCCGTTTCCTGTCTCTGTCGTACTCTCCAGTCAGCTCTCACGGTCGGCATCTTCCGGACTGTCTTCCCGGTCGGCCTTCTCCGGGCCGACTTCCCGGGGGGCATCCTCCGGACCGTCTCCTTCAAACCAGGGCTCTTCAAACTGGAACCCTACCGTGGCCATATAGAACAGCTTGCTGTCCGGCAGCTCCTCTTCCCCCATCCGGTCCAGCTCCGAGAGCAGACTGCGGTAACGGCCCAGCCATTCGGCGAACCGCTCCGGGGGAACCCGCACCTCCATCTGCATGGTGATCCGCGGCCAGGAAGCCCGCTCCGAGCTGGGCACCTGGAAGGCCTCCTCGGGAGCCGACAAAGCCCGCAGCCGCGCCCGGTTAAGCGCATTGAGCGTATATTCCCGGAAATAATCCTCCACTTCCGACCTGTGGGGCAGCAGCCGGTCGCCGGGAACGAAGCTCCATGCCACCGCGCGGTAGAACTTCTGGATAATCCCGTTCTTGACTTCCGTCTTGACCACTTGAATGAATCCGTTGCGCTCCAGCTCCGCCAGATGATAGTGAATTTTGGAGCGGGCCAGCTCCAGCAGTTGGGCCAACTGCTGCCCGGTATAAGCCTTTTCGATCAGGTGGCTGAGAATCTTGGTGCGGAACGGATCACTCACCGTCTTCAACTGCTCATACTCCTCAATAACAAACACAGGGGCCAGCTTCACCGCGAACCGCCTCCTTTTCATATGCCCAGATAGACGGTCAGATATTTTCACTCGTATGATAATATTTGTCTGTTAATTTGTCAAGCCGAATAGACTTTTTCCGCTTGCCGCCGTAGAGTAAAACTGCGATAACAAAAATGAGCTACCCCCCTTGATAGCTGTCGGAGCACCTGGGGCTCCTCTCACTCGCCAACAGCTTGCATTTTGACAGCTGTTGCACACACGGGGCTCCTCTCACTCGCCAACAGCTTGCATTTTGATAGCTGTTGCGCTCCTGGGGCTCCTCTTACCCGCCAACAGCTTGCATTTTGCTAGCTGTTGCGCTCCTGAGGCTCCTCTCACCCGCCAACAGCTTGCATTTTGCCAGCTGTTGCCGCCACTCATAGTTAGATGGACAGTCTCCATTTTCCCGTTGATTTCTTCAGAAAGGCAGGGCGGTTGGTTGATGCCATTTATCCGGACTGAAGCTGAAGCGCGCTACTAGTTGGAGAGAGAAAGGAAGAAGAAGGATCATCCCGCTTCTTCTTCCTTCAATTTCCTTCCTGAAAGTCTACGTCTTTTATAGAATATTTGGTCATGCATGGTTGTTCTGCTCTCGCAGAAAAACAGCCGGATGTGGACCGGAGAACCACATTCGGCCGTTGCGCTCAATTGGTATGAAAATGGAGAACCAACGCTTGCTGCGTGCCTATGAAGGCTTCTTCATTAAACTGAATGACAGAACCGCCCACTTGGAAGCCGATAGAAAGCCCCCCGATGGAGACAGAACGGACCCGCCTGAGCCTCTCCAGCGGCAAGGCGAAGCTTAACAGACCCAGCCCGCCTCCCAGAAGCCGCAGCGTGGCGCAGGTGTCCGACATTTCGAATGTCCCCCAACCGCTCCCGAGGGACCAGAAGGTTTGGAACCGGCCTTCCGAGAGCCTGACGGGATGGAACCCGATCATGCCCCGGACGGCATCGAACTGAAACCCGCCAAAGGCATTCAACAAGGAATAGCTGGCCATGGACCGGGCATAGTTGCTGCCGCACTCCATCTCGTTCCACGGGTTTCTCTTCTCCCCGTCATACCGGTCTCTGATGGACTGGACGATGGAAACCCCCTCCTCCACAAGGCCCTCCTGGATCATGTGGGAAGCTGCCTGGTATTCCATTCCCGTCATCATCTCCGTGGCGTAAGGAACAGGGACATAAGGCTTATAGGCTCCCTCCGGCCAACTGCATATGACCATGCCCGCTTCATCGTTAAGCGCGAACAGCCGCCACGTGTTGGCTTCATTGCGGAGTGAGGGCTTGTAGTTGAAGCGGTACAACGCCTTGAGCGCGGTTATGGTCTGCTCCCGATCGAACAACTCCCCCAGTCCGCACAGATTGGCATGCCATTGCGCGACCACCTGGTCGATAGCGCAGCCCTGTCCGATCTGGTATTTGATTTCATGCCGCTCCTCATGCCAATACCGGCGGACCGCCTCTTCGCCGAACGTTAGGAGGATGGATTTGTCGGAGAGATCGATTCGGTGGCCGTAGAATTCACCATTGAACAGGTGCCCGTCGGTCCACGCCTTGCCGGAGCGAAACAGCCTCTCATACAACTCAGCGGTATCCGTCTCACCCAGATGCCGGGCCATCCGGGCTCCAGCCTGAAGCGCGCCCAGATAGAAGCCGTTCAACCAGGAGCTTGGACCGAACAACTCCATATCCAGCGTGTGATGCAGCCTCCCGGTGAGAACGCCGGTCTGCTCCGGATCCCAGCGGTCTTCATTCGTCTTTGCCCAAGCAAAGGCGATTGATTGCTTGATAGCCTCCCAGTGGGTACGGAGCCACTCCGTGTCGCCGGATATTTTCCAATCCCGGTACATCTTGATCACGCCGCCGAACTGCCCGTCGGCGCAGGCCCGGAACTGCGAAGCCTCCCTGCCGGGGGGCAGCATGAGGCGAAACGACATTTTACCGTCCCAGCGCTGGTTGTAACGGTAATCCAGATCGCGCATGCTTCTCTCCAACCGGGGAAACAGGAAGGGCAGCGCATAGGCATAATTCCACACATGGGTACAGGAGCCCTCGCAGCTGCCCTCATCCTCCAGGCACCCTTCGAAGCCGTAGAAGGAGCCGTCCGCGAGGCGCAGGGTGGTCGGGGTTTTCAGTACGGACAGGTTGGCCGAGACAGCTTCTTTCACAACCTCGGGCAAGGTAGATTCGAACAGCGCATTCTTGAACGCCAATGTTTCCCCATACAATCTCTGCCAATGCTCAAGTGCATACTTGGCACTGGCCGTTGAATCCGAAAACAGCGTGTTATAGTAATTGTTCCAGAAAGTGGTTCCCTCTTGCTCCGGGTTCCAAAAGTTGTGGACGTTGGGAAAGCTCCAGCAGATGACAAAACGGACCTTCCTTTTTCCTCCGGGACCAACAGCAACATGAGCAGCCAAGGAAGCCATATCCTTGCGCACCTTATCTGAGGATGAATGGTCGGTATAAACCCGGTTTGCCAGCTTCCCCGGTTCGCCGAAATCCCGCCAGAACATCTCCAGAGTATCCAGCCATTCTCCCCGATACCAATATTGCTGATAGCTGATATCCGCCGCATCCGTGGCCATGCAGAGATCGCCATGCCCGGGATGTCCGGGGTCGGATAGTCTGGAGGAGAGCTTCAGCAAGTGAACCGTCCCGCCAGCCTCCTTCCGGCAGCGCTCGTAGCTGTTCAAGGTTTGCTTGTCATCCGACGGATTGCCCGTGCTTAAGCAGACCGTATAGAGAAGCTCTTCACCCCACGTATTCTCCAGTTCCACCTCGAAGAAGGCCCCCGGGATGCTGGAATCCCGGTCGTTCAACGGTATGAACGGATTGTAGGCGGTCATGGACACATGGCCGGGAAAGCCCGGCTCGCTGAATCTCAGCACGGCTATGGGGAATTGTCCTTGAAATTCCACATTTCTGAAATGGGGAAGACCGGCCATAGTTGGGATATCCGGCCCAAAGCCATATCCGCTGTGGGAGCCGGCTCCACGCCGCGACTGTCCCATATAGGGCGGCTGCAGATCACCCTGCAGGACACGTGCGTCCATAACCTGGCCGTTCCGCTCCGCTTTGATGCTGATATGGCTGAAGGCATTAATGCTTCGTTTGTTCGGCCGGTTGAGAATTTCCCAATCGATCAGACTGCCGTTGCCGCCCAGTCCGATGCTGCCGGTTCCGATGCCGCCAAGTGGAAAAGATATTTCCTTTGTTTTCCGCCCCGTATACGTATAATTCATATTCACAGATCCTTCCCCCCTGGGATATTCCCGCTTGATTTGCTGTGTTTCTTCTTAGATAATAGCAAATAGAAACGGGAAATTCTTTGGAGATTCGCCGCGGATTCGGTGTAAAAAACAACTGTTTTGATAAAGGGGACAGGGAAGATGATGCTTGAGGAGTTGGATATCGTACCTTATATCCGCAATGCGGATTATGCCATTCGTCCTCCCTTCTTTCTCGGGGAACGGCGTTTGTTGGACTATATTATCTTTTATGTACAGGAAGGAACCTTCGAAATTCGGCTCGACGGAATCGGTTACCTGCTCCGGCCAGGGGATCTGTGCTTCCTGCAACCGGGCGACAGGCATTCCATTCGGGGACTCGACAATACGATCAACCCGTACATCCATCTGGACTTTTTCTATCAGCCCACCCGGGCCCGGAGCTTTATTACGAAGCCGGGACAGGTGGATCTGGAGCCATATGCTGCGCTTATGCAGCCCAGGTTGAACGATTGCGGGGAATTCAATCTTCCCCTCAAGCTGAACGTCAGCCAGCCGCGCCGGATGCGGGATCTGACTTTGAAGATCATTGAAGCCTGGCGGGAGCAAACAGTCATAGGCAAGATGACTGCGCAAAAGCTGGCATACGAATGGTTTCTTTTGCTTGCTGAAGATTATATGCTGGAACCGCCGGGAGCCTCCACACAGCAGAGGCCGCTCCTCAATTGGATTACCTCTTACTTTGCCTTTCATATATCCGAACCCATCGCCGTTTCGGATATGGCCAAAAGGGCGGGACTGTCGCCTTCGCGGTTCAATGTGCTGTTCAAAGCCACGTTCGGTACGACCCCCTATCAATATTTGCTCGGGATGCGGATCGACCACGCCAAAGAGCTGCTGGGCAACGGCTATCCGATCAAGGTGGTCAGCCAGTACTGCGGTTTTGCCGATGAGCATTATTTCTGCAAGGCGTTTAAGAGCGTCACCGGGTTGACTCCAGGGCAATACAGGTATCAAGAGGGACCCGCACCGTCACGGTCGAAGGCCGAAGGCGCCAAGCACGGAGGCACCAAGCTGGGATGAAGCAAGCTTGGTCCAATCTCGGTTGTCCAATGCAGGGTGGTCCCCAGCGCGGATAAAGCAAGCTAGGTGGTCCCAAGGCATAAGATGAAGCAAGCTAGTATAACGTCTCGTAAATTCGTTCCCCATTCTTGAGGCCGGTCCTTCCCGGCTTGCAACGGACCTGAGAGACGCTAATCGGGGGAAAAACGGGGGTTGGCGCGGCTAACGGACTGGATGGACCTTATCGGAGCCAATATCCCTCTGGATGGGGGCAAAGTAGTCCAATAAGAGCGTTCAAGTCCGTTACAATTCCAA